>NZ_JACSQQ010000006.1:0-11399 GCF_014836555.1 Oerskovia rustica | reverse complement strand
CACCCGCAGGTGCGCCGCCGTCGGGCTGCGTGGGGTCGGGCCGGGCCCGCGGGCGGGCGACGGCTCAGCGGGCCTGGAGCATCTCCGCGACCTGGAACGCCATCTCGAGCGACTGCTGGTGGTTCAGGCGCGGGTCCACGAGGGTCTCGTAGCGCAGGGCCAGGCCCGCGTCGTCGATCTCCTCGCTGCCACCCAGCACCTCGGTCACGTCGTCACCGGTGAGCTCGACGTGCAGGCCCCCTGGCACCGTGCCCAGCGCGCGGTGGACCTCGAAGAAGCCCCGGACCTCGTCCAGGACGTCCTCGAGCCGGCGCGTCTTGTAGCCGCTGTCGGACGTGATGGTGTTGCCGTGCATGGGGTCCGTGACCCAGGTGACGGGTGCGCCGGACTCCCGCACGGCCTCCACGAGCGCGGGCAGCGCGTCACGGATCTTGCCCGCCCCCATGCGCGTGATGAACGTCAGCCGACCGGGGACGGCGTCCGGGTTGAGCTTGTCGATGAGGCGCAGCGCGTCGTCGGGAGCCGTGGTCGGGCCGAGCTTGACCCCGATCGGGTTGGCCACGCGCGACAGGAAGTCGACGTGCGCGCCGTCGAGCTGGCGCGTGCGCTCCCCGATCCACAGGAAGTGGCCCGAGGTGTCGTAGGCGTCGCCCGAGCGCGAGTCGATGCGCGTGAGCGAACGCTCGTAGTCGAGGATGAGCGCCTCGTGGCTCACGAAGAACTCCACGGTGCGCAGCGCGTCGAAGTCGACGCCGCAGGCCTTCATGAAGCGGATCGCGCGGTCGATCTCCGCCGCCGTGCTCTCGTAGCGCGCGTAGGCCGGGTTCCGCATGAAGCCGCGGTTCCACTCGTGCACCTGGCGCAGGTCGGCGAACCCGCCGCCCGTGAACGCGCGCACCACGTTGAGGGTGGCCGACGAGATCCGGTACGCCTGCATCAGGCGCTCGGGGTCCGGGACCCGGTCCTCGGGCGTGAACGCGTGACCGTTGACCATGTCGCCCCGGTACGCGGGCAGCGTCACGCCGTCGCGCGTCTCGTCGTTCGAGCTGCGCGGCTTGGCGTACTGCCCTGCGAGCCGCCCCATCTTCACGACGGGCATGCTCGCGCCGTGCGTGAGGATCACGGCCATCTGCAGGATGGTGCGCACCTTGTTGCGGATGCGCAGGGCGTTCGCGTCCGCGAACGTCTCGGCGCAGTCGCCGCCCTGCAGGAGGAAGGCCTCGCCCCGGCCCGCGGCGGCGAGCCGCGAGCGCAGGGTGTCGGCCTCGGTGGGGACCACGAGCGGCGCGGAGGCCGCGAGCCGCGCGGACACGTCCGCGAGGGCCGCGGCGTCGGGCCACGTGGGTTGCTGCTGCGCGACGAGGGAACGGAATGCGTCCAGTCCCTGGCTGATCTCCGCGCCGGTCGTGGTCGCCATCAGCGGATCAGTGCTCCGCGGGTGCAGCCGGCACGAGCGGCTGGCCGATCTCGTCCAGCAGCTCGCCGAACCACTGCTGCGAGACGTCGAACGCCTTGCCACCGGCGATGCGCGGGAACTCGATCGCGCGCAGGCGGTCGCCGTTCTCCTCGTCGTGCCCGATCACGCCCGACTCGCCCTTGAACGCGCAGTCGACCGCGAGGTCCGTCATCGACTTGATGAGGCGCAGGTCCTCGGCGTTCGCAGCAGCGGCGCGCGAGTAGTAGCCCGACTTCTGGACCATGGTCTTCTCGGCGCCCAGCTTCTCCGCGAACTGCTTGGCGAACCAGGCACCCGGGTTGATGGTGTCGAGCTTGACGTGGCCGAACGGGTCGCGCTCGACCGTCTCGCCCGACGCCTCGAGCTGCGCGACGATCTCGTTCATGCCGGCGCCCTCGGACAGGAAGATGTTGACGTTGCCGACCTCGTCCATGACGGTGCGCAGGCGCGCGGCCTCGGCCTCGATGTCGAGCGCGAGCTCGGGCACGAACACCGCGTGGATGTCCCAGCGTTCCTTGGTCAGGCCGATGCCCGGGACCCACTCCTGCGTGTCGAGCCACTTGCGGTACTCGGCGGCCGAGGCGGCGGTCAGCCAGCCGCAGTGGCGGCCCATGACCTCGTGCACGATCAGCATGCGCGGACCGGAGCGGTGCTCACCGATGATGTTGCGCGCGAACCCGGCGGCCTCCTCGGCGGCGGTCCACGCACCGAGGGACTGACGGATCGGGATCACGTCGTTGTCGATCGTCTTGGGCAGGCCCACGACCGTGAGCTCGTAGTCGTTCTCGTGGAGGTAGGCCGCGAGGTCTGCCGCCGTGGTGTTCGTGTCGTCGCCACCAATCGTGTGCAGGACGTCGACGCCGTCGGCCTTGAGCTGCTCGGCCGCGACCTGCAGCGGGTCCTGGCCCTCCTGGACGAGGCCGCGCTTGACGCAGTCCTTCGCGTTGGTGAGCTTGACGCGCGAGTTGCCGATCGGCGAGCCGCCGAAGCGGTGCAGGACGCCCGCCTTCTTGCGGGTCTCCGCGTCCACGACGATCTTGGTGCCGGTCAGCAGGCCGTGGTAGCCGTGCTGGTAGGCGATGATCTCGACCTCGGGGGCGAGCTCGGTGTAGCGCTCGATCAGGCCACCGACGGCGGAGGACAGGCACGGGGCGAAACCACCGGCCGTCAGGAGTGCGACGCGACGGACCTGCCGACGATCAGACATAGCAAAGGAGCCTCTCGTTGAAGGATGCCGCCGTGCCTGCGTCGCTCGACGCTGGGGATCACCCGGGGCAGCGGGACGGCCTGCTCCCTCAGTCTACTGACGGTGCGGGCTCCTCCTGCGGCGGTTCCGGAACCTGGACGTCCGGGACCGGCCTGCCACCGGGAGCCGCGGGTGAGGCCGGAGGTGTGGTAGCGGCGGGGCCGGTGGCGAGGCGCGCCTTGGCCGTCGCGGCGTAGATGTCGACGTACTCCTGGCCCGACAGGCTCATGATCGCGTACATGATCTCGTCCGCGACCGAGCGCAGGATGAAGCGGTCGTTCTCCATGCCCTTGTAGCGGCTGAAGTCGAGCGGCTCGCCGATCACGATCCCGATGCGCATGGGCTTGGGGATGACCTTGCCGATGGGCTGGGCGATGTTGGTGCCGATCATCGCGACGGGGACCACGGGCGCGCCGGACTCGAGCGCGAGCCGCGCGACGCCCGTCTTGCCGCGGTACAGACGCCCGTCAGGGCTCCGGGTGCCTTCCGGGTAGATCCCGAACAGCTCGCCGTCGCCGAGGACCCTCAGGCCCGTGGTGAGCGCCGCCTCGCTGGCCTTGCCGCCTGCTCGGTCCACCGGGATGGTCCCCACGCCGCGCATGAAGCCGGCCGTCAGGCGCCCTTTGATCCCCTTGCCCGTGAAGTAGTCGGACTTGCCGAGGAACTGCACCTTGCGGTTCAGCACGAGAGGAAGGATGAACGAGTCGATGACCGCGAGGTGGTTGCTCGCGAGGATCGCGCCGCCCTCGTCGGGCACGTTCTCGACGCCGCGCGTCCACGGACGGTAGAGCAGCCGGAGCAGGGGGCCGACCATCACCTGCTTCATGAACCAGTAGAACAACGTTCCTCCTTGGTGGCCCTCGCGAACACGAGGCGCTCTTCCGACTCTAGAGTGAACCCCATGGCCGCACCGAATGCAGGACCGCAGGGTGAGAACGACGGGAAGGACGACGCGATCGACCCGACCGACCCCGGATCGACCGACGCATCGAGCACGCCCCACGACGACCTTCCCGACGTCGAGGCCCGCTGGGCCGACATCGTCGCGGACCTCTCCGACGTGTCCGCGGCCGCGGAGAGCGCCGCCGGCACCGACCGCCCGACGTCCGCCGGCCCGCGCGACCTGCACGAGACCTTCCCCGTCGCGCCCTGGGTCCAGGCCCCGGGCCCCCGGGACTGGCCGACGACGCCCGAGGTCGAGGACCTCGAGGACGCCGAGAGCCACTTCACTCCCCCGGATCCCGAGATCGGCATGGGACGCGACCCGCTCATGACCATGGCCTGGGGCCTGGTCGCGGGCATCCCGGTCCTCCTGCTCGTCGGCATGGTCGTGCTCCGGCCCTTCCCGACGATCGTCGCGCAGGTCGCGGGCGGGCTGTTCCTCGCAGGGCTGGCCGTGCTGCTCTGGCGCATGCCGCACCGCCGCGAGGACGACCACGCGGGACCGGGCGCCGTCGTCTGAGGGCGCGCTGCGCCGTCGGGCCCGGGCCGTGGCCGGCGCGGGCGCCACGCTGCACCCTGCCCGACGGCGGTGCTCCCCGGGGAGCGCCTGCTCCCCCGCGCGCGACGCGGCCCCGGCCTCACGCGGAAGCCGGGGCCGTGCAGGTCACTAGCTGCGGGCGAGGTCGGCCGCGCCGACGATGCCGGCCTCGTTGCCCTGCTGGGCGAGGTCGATCTGCGCCTCGGGGCGGTGGCCGCGTGCCGAGAGCTGGTCCGCGAAGGCCTTGCGGACCGGCTGGAGCAGCAGGTCGCCCGCCGCACCCACGCCCCCGCCGATGACGATGAGCTCGGGGTCGAGCAGCGCCGTGACCGACGCGGCCCCCTCGCCGATCCAGCGGCCCAGGGTCGCGAGCAGCTCGATCGCGAGCTCGTCGCCCGCCTGCGCGGCCTGCGTGATCTGGGGACCGTTGAGCTTGGACGGGTCGCCGCCCGCGAGCTCGAGGAGGGCGCCGGCACGGTCGGGCTGGGCGATGAGCGCGGCCTGGCCGTCGCGCACGAGAGCGCTCCCGGAGGCGTACTGCTCCCAGCAGCCCTCGTGGCCGCAGCCGCAGTAGTGACCGCCGGGCACGACGCGCATGTGGCCGACCTCGGCCGCCACGCCCCAGCGCCCGCGTACGAGCTTGCGGTCGACGATGATCGCGCCGCCCAGCCCCGTGCCGACCGTGAGCATGAGCATGTCGGTGGCGTCGCGGCCCGCGCCGAACGCGAACTCGGCCCAGCCCGCCGCGTTGGCGTCGTTCTCGACGACGATCTTGACGTCGTCGTCGCCGATGAGCGTGCGGACCTTGTCGGCCAGCGGGTACTCGCGCCACGCGATGTTGGGGGCGAAGAGGACAGACGAGCGGTCAGGGCTCACGAAGCCGGCCGCGGCCAGGCCCATGGCCTCGACCTGGAACTCCTTGGACAGCTCCGCGTAGACGTCCGCGACCGCCGCGTCGATGCTCGCGACGTCGTCGGGCTCGGTGTCGCGACGCGTCTGCGCAAGGATCGTGCCGTTCTCGTCGACCACACCCGCGGCGATCTTCGTTCCGCCGATGTCGACTCCGATGGCATGCATGTCAGGTCCTCACTCACGTAGCGGTCTGGAACTCCCGATGAGAACACCAGCCGGTAACGGTTGTGCACCGCCTCGGCATCGGTTCTGCGTACGTCCGTCGGCTCCGAAGTCCGGTCGCTCCCGGTCTTCGCCCAGGTACGGCCTGAAATCTTGCGCAACAGCGCACAGCACCATGAAGAGTACCGACTCGGAGGCGGTCAACGACACTTGCGACCTGTGGGTACTGTTCTCACACCGTCGACTTCTGCCACTGGAGCCAGCATGGACGAGTTCAGCGCACCGCGCATCATCGATGTCGATCCTCTCGACAACCTCAACGACCTCTTCGCGACCCGCGTCGCCGCCGGGCCAGACCTCCCCATGATCGAGGTCAAGAGCGGGCCGGGCGCCCCCTGGAAGACCCTCTCGGCACGGGAGGTCGACACCGACGTCGTCTCCGTCGCCAAGGGCCTCGTCGCACTGGGCATCGAGCCCGGCGACCACGTCGGCATCATGTCCCGCACCCGCTACGAGTGGACGCTGCTCGACTGGGCCGCGTGGGCCGCGGGAGCCGTGCCCGTGCCGTTGTACGAGACCTCGAGCGCCGAGCAGGTCCAGTGGATCCTCTCGGACGCGGCGGTCAAGCTGCTCGTCGTCGAGTCCGCCGCGAACGCCGCGACCGTCGCCGAGGTCCGCGAGCAGGCCCCCGAGCTCCGCGACGTGTTCGTGATCGACGACGGCGGGATCGCCGCGCTCAAGGCGGCGGGCAAGGACGTCAGCGACGACGAGATCGCCCGCCGCCGCGGCCTCGCGAACCTCACCGACGTCGCGACCATCATCTACACCTCGGGCACCACCGGCCGTCCCAAGGGGGCCGAGCTCACGCACGAGAACTTCTACTCGCTGACCGTCAACGCCGTCGAGGCGCTGCCCGAGGTCTTCGCCGAGGCCAACGGCCGGACGCTGCTCTTCATGCCGCTCGCGCACGTGTTCGCGCGCTTCATCGGCGTGCTCGTCGTCGCGGGCGGCACGGTGCTCGGCCACACCCCGGACACCAAGACCCTCCTCGAGGACCTGGGCGAGTTCAAGCCGACGTACATCCTCTCGGTGCCCCGCGTGTTCGAGAAGGTCTACAACTCCTCGGAGCAGAAGGCCGCCGCGGGCGGCAAGGTCAAGATCTTCCACTGGGCCGCCGCGACCGCGATCGCCTGGTCCCGTGCGCTCGACGACCCCAAGGGGCCGGGTCTCGGCCTCAAGGTCCAGCACAAGGTCGCCGACGCGCTCGTCTACAAGAAGCTGCGCGCGGCGCTCGGTGGCCAGACCAAGTGGGCCGTCTCGGGCGGCGCACCGCTCGGCGAGCGCCTTGGCCACTTCTACCGCGGCATCGGCGTGCGCATCCTCGAGGGCTACGGCCTGACCGAGTCCACGGCCCCGACGTCGGTCAACCGCCCCACGGCGACCAAGATCGGGACGGTCGGGCCCCAGCTCCCCGGCTGCGGCGCGAAGATCGCGGAGGACGGCGAGATCCTCCTCCAGGGACACCACGTCTTCCGTGGCTACCACAACAACCCGCAGGCCACGGCCGACGCGTTCGTCGACGGCTGGTTCCGCACGGGCGACCTGGGCTCGCTCGACGAGGACGGCTTCCTGCGCATCACCGGGCGCAAGAAGGAGATCATCGTGACCGCGGGCGGCAAGAACGTCGCCCCGGCCGTGCTCGAGGACCGCATCCGCGCGCACGCGCTCGTGAGCCAGTGCGTGGTCGTCGGCGACGGCCAACCGTTCATCGGCGCTCTCGTGACGCTCGACCCCGAGGGCCTGCCAGGCTGGCTCGCGATGCACGGCAAGGAGCCCATGAGCGTCGACGCCGCCGCGCTCGACGTGGACGTCCTCGCGGCGCTCGACACCGCGGTGGACCGCGCCAACAAGGCCGTCTCGCGCGCCGAGTCGATCCGCAAGTTCACCATCCTGGCGACGGACTTCACGGTCGAGAACGGCTACCTGACGCCGTCGCTCAAGGTCAAGCGCAACGTCGTCCTCAAGGACTTCTCGGTCGAGGTCGACGCGATCTACTCGGGCGTGCCTGCGCAGTGACCTGACGCGACCTGAGACGCCGGAACGACGGGCACGACGGCCGGTCCCCCACCAGGGGGCCGGCCGTCGTCGCCTCTCGACCCGCCCGCCGAGGGTGACGCACCCGCCCGCCGAGGGTGACGACCCGCCGACTCGTCAGAGCCGCGCGAGCCGCCCGACGAGGGCCGGCGAGCCGATGGCGACCGCCCCCATGGCCTGGACGTCGTCGGCCACCTCGCGGTCGCTCGTGACGACCGCCACGGGCCGTCCCTCGGGCTCCGCGGCGACCAGGCGCCGGATCAGGTGGTCGGCGATCTCCCCCGACGAGAACAGGACCCGCACCCCGCGCGTGCTCGCGGGCGGCATGTGCCCCAGCTCCTGGCCGTCGAAGCAGCACGTGACCTCGGCGCCCGTGCGCGACGCGATGCGCACGAGCCCGTCGACGAGGCGGCGCCTCTGCTGCGCGAGCGTGAGCGTGCCGAAGCCTGTCTTGCTGACGTTGTACCCGTCGACGATCAGGTGCATCTGGGGCACGGCGAGCACGTCGTCGAGCAGCGCCGGGTCGTCGCCTGCGCGACCGCGCGAGCCCGGTCGCGTCGTGCCGCCCGTGCCGTGACCTGCGGCGTCGACCTCGACGGGTGCCACGGTGTCGCCCGGCCGCAGCGTGGTCGGCGGGATCCCGAGCTCCCGGCGGAGACCCACCGCCGCGTCGACGACCGTCTCCAGCAGCAGTCGCGCCCGCGCGTTGGCGAGCTCGGCCCCGGTGTGCGTGAGGGTGCGCGCCTCGTCGCGGGCAGCGTGGGCGCGTTCGAGCGCGACCGCGGCCTCGCGCCGCTCGGCGGCGGCCTGGGTGGCGAGCGCCTCGGCGGCCTGCGTCCGCGCGTCGGCCTCCGCGCGGGCCGCGCGCGCCTCGGAACGGGCCCGGTCGGCGTCCGATCGCAGCTTGCGCTCGGTGCGGCGCAGGCTCGCGACCTCGGCACGGGCCTCCTCGAGCGCGGCGCGGTCGGCGGCCGCGGCCAGCCTGGCCGCGTCGAGCTCGGCAAGGGCCTTGTCGCGCTCGATGACGGCCCGTCCGGCCTCCTGGGCCCGGCGCTGCTCCTGCTCGCGCTCCTGGGTGTCCTGGAGCGCTCGGTCGAGGTGGGCCACCCAGTCGTCCGGACGCAGCAGGAACGCGCCGACGGCCAGGTCCACGGCGCGCCCCGCCCTGTCGGGGACGGCCTGGGCCACGGGGGCAGCTCCCCCGTCCTGCCCGACGGCGCCGCTCCCCTCGGGGGCGGACGTGCGGTCGGGTGCGGGGCCGGGCGCCGGAGGGGGCACCTCGCGCACGGTCGGCGTCGCGCTCGCCGGCTCCGTGGGGGCGGCCAGGGGCTCGGCCACCACGTCGACGGAGACGGCGCCCGAGCCGGGGGCCCTCTCGTCGTCGCCCGGCCCGTCCGACGCGCCGGGGCCGGTCGTCGCGGTGGTCGCGGCGCCGTCGGGCACGAGCTCGCGCGCCTCCCGCGGGTGCGCGGTGCTCCACGTGGCCGCGACCGCGGACCGGAACGACGGGCTCGTCTCGAGCGCCTGCCAGAGCGGGACCGCGCCGGACGCGGCGCGCCGACGCGGCGCGAACGTCCTGACGCGGCGCAGCGCCGCCGGGACCGTCGCGGGGTCCCACGCGCCGAGGGTGCGCGCGGCCAGCTCGAGGAGCTGGGTGCGGACCTCGGGCGGGACGGGCGGACGTGCGACGTCACCCTCGGGAGACGACCCCGCGGACGCACCCGGGATCTCGGCCGAGCGCGGCGCAGCGTCCTTGTTGTCCCGACTCGTCCCATCCATGGGTCAACACTACGGGCGAACGGGGCGTCGGGTCCTGACGGCGCGGCGCGGGCGTGCGCCACGTCCCGCACGGCCGCCACCGACCGTGTCGGTGCCCCCGGGTACGTTCGGGCCCATGCCGTCCCCGACCGCCGCAGCCTCGGCCGCTCCCCCGCAGCTCTCGGTCCGTTCGTTCACCCCCGACGCCATCCCCGGGAGCATGCCCGTCCAGCTCGGCCTCGACGAGCTGGGCACCCCGTTGCAGGACGTCACGTTCGTCGTGGTCGACCTCGAGACGACCGGGGGCTCGCCCGCCTCGGCGGGCATCACCGAGATCGGCGCCGTCAAGGTCCGCGGAGGCGAGGTCCTCGGCGAGTTCCAGACCCTCGTCAACCCCGGCACGCCCGTCCCGGCGTTCATCGCCCGCCTGACCGGGATCAGCACCGCGATGGTCGCGACCGCACCCCGGATCGAGGCCGTGCTGCCCTCGTTCCTCGAGTTCTCCCGGGGTGCGGTCCTGGTCGCGCACAACGCGCCGTTCGACATCGGGTTCCTCAAGGCGGCCGCGCGCGGCGCGGGCTACGACTGGCCCGGCAACCAGGTCCTCGACACGGTCCCCCTCGCCCGGCGCGTCGTGACGCGCGACGAGGCCCCCAACCACAAGCTCTCGACGCTCGCCGCGCTCTTCCACGCGGCCGTGACCCCCGAGCACCGGGCGCTGGCCGACGCGCGCGCCACGGTCGACGTCCTGCACGCGCTGCTCGAACGGCTCGCCCCGTTCGGCATCACGCACCTCGAGGACCTCGCGACCGCGACCGACCCGGTCCCGCCCGACGTGCGGCGCAAGCGCACCCTCGCCGACGGCCTCCCGGACGCACCGGGCGTCTACCTGTTCCGCGGTCCGGGCGAGGAGGTCCTCTACGTGGGGACGTCGACCTCGATCCGCCGCCGGGTCCGCAGCTACTTCACGGCCGCCGAGAAGCGCAGCCGCATGACCGAGATGGTGCGCATCGCGCACGCCGTCACGCCCGTCGTGTGCGCGACCGTGCTCGAGGCCCAGGTCCGCGAGCTGCGGCTCATCGCCGAGCACTCGCCCCGCTACAACCGTCGCTCCAAGTTCCCCGAGCGCATGAGCTGGGTGCGCCTGACGCGCGAGCACCACCCGCGGCTCTCGATCGTCCAGGACGTCAAGCCCGACGCCGCGCACATCGGCCCCTACTCGTCGCGCAGACAGGCCCAGCAGGCGATCGACGCGATGCACGACGCGCTGCCCCTGCGCCAGTGCACGCCGCGCCTGCCGCTGCTGCCCGCCCCGGGGGCCAGCGCGTGCGCCCTCGCCGAGATGGGGCGGTGCGGGGCGCCCTGCACGACGACGCAGGAACCGGACGGATACCCCGCCGTCGTAGGGCGCGCACGGCGGACGCTGCTCGCGGACCCGAGCGACGTCGTCGACCCCCTGACCGCGCGGATCGCCGCGCTCGCCGCCGACGAACGCTACGAGCAGGCCGCCGAGGTCACCGCGCGCCTCGAGGCGTTCCTGCTCGGGGCCGGCCGCGCGCAACGGCTCGGGCCGCTCGCGGAGTGCGCCGAGCTCGTCGCCGCCAAGCCCCTCGAGCGGGGCGGGTGGGAGATCGTCGTCGTGCGGCACGCGCGCCTCGCGGCGACCGGGGTCTCGGCGCCGGGTGCCGACCCCTGGCCGACCATCGAGGCGCTCGTCGCGACGGCCGAGGACGTCGCGCCGCCCGTCGCCCCTGCACCCGCGTGCCACCCGCACGAGGCCGAGCTCGTCCTCGGCTGGCTGGAGCAGCCCGGCGTCCGGCTGGTCGACGTGACCCACCCGCTCGCCTGGCCCGTCCGCTCCGCACGCGCCTTCGCGGACCGCGACCGCACCGCGCAGCGCGTCGCCCAGCACGTCGAGGCTAGATTGGACCCCGGCTCGTCGAACGACGGGCCCCGCGCCTCGGACCCGACGGAGGACCCATGCTGACCGCGATCGTGCTGATCGACACCGAACCGAACCTCATCCCCGAGGTGGCCTCGCAGGTCGCCTCGCTCCGCGGTGTCAGCGAGGTCTACTCGGTCACCGGGAAGGCCGACCTCGTGGCCATGGTCCGCGTCAAGGAGCACGACGACCTGGCCGACGTGATCGCCGACCGCGTCAGCAAGATCGAGGGCGTGCTGCGCACCGAGACCTTCATCGCGTTCCGCGCGTACTCCGACGTCGACCTCGAGCAGGCGTTCGCCCTGGGGCTCGACGACTGACCCACGCACGAGGGCGGGGTGCGGACGGC
>NZ_JACSQQ010000069.1 GCF_014836555.1 Oerskovia rustica | reverse complement strand
GCGCGAGGGTGGGGGTGTCGGCCCGCCCGTGCGCGGGCGCGACGACCTCGCGGAGGCTCCCCTCGGGTGGCCCGACGACGAGGAGCGCCTCGTGCAGGTGACGCACGATCGCCCGTCGGCGCTCGGGCGTGACGGCGTACCGGGCGGGCGGCGCGTGCAGGAGCGCCCGCCCCGACCGGTGGTGGTCGAGGAGCCAGGCGCTCTCCTGCTCGTCGAGGCCGCTGAGGAGGACGCTCCAGCGCTCGTCGGTGCCGTACTGGAGCACCCCGTGGTCCCGGTGGAGCACGACCGTCCCCGGCCGGAGGCGGACAGGGAAGAGGTCGTCGTCGTCCATGGGTTCTCCTCGGCTGGTGCGGGGACCTGCCGGACCAGTCTGACGACGGGAGGGCGAGAGCCGAGGTTCTCCACAGGCCGATCCACCTCGCCAAGACTTGACCAGTTCTCGACGATTCCGCGCACGCGAGCGGACCAAGCGTCGGCGTGGTCTATGGCATATGTCACGCGGACCCACTACGGTCTGTGCCGTGGCCTACGAAGCCGAGCCGGGCGCCGCGAAGAGCGCCGAGACGTACGTCGAGGTACGCCGGAGCCGTCGACGCAAGAGCACGGTCAGCGCCTACCGCGACGGGGACCGCACGATCGTGTCCATCCCCGCGCGGTTCACGCGCGCCCAGGAACGCGAGTGGGTGCAGCGCATGCTGGACCGGCTCGCCGACAAGGAACGGCGCCGCAGGCCCTCCGACGACGAGCTCGTGGCCCGCGCGACCGAGCTGTCCGCCAAGTACCTCGACGGCAGGGCGCACCCCACGAGCGTGCGCTGGTCGAGCAACCAGGGACGCCGTTGGGGGTCGTGCACCCTGATCGACGGCAGCATCCGCATCTCGACGCGCGTCCAGGGCATGCCCGAGTGGGTGCTCGACTACGTGCTGCTGCACGAGCTCGCCCACCTGCTGCACGCCGGGCACGGCCCGGGGTTCTGGGCGCTGCTCGAGGCGTACCCGCGGACGGAGCGGGCCAAGGGGTTCCTCGAAGGGGTCTCGTTCAGCCGAGACGGCGGCCCCCCCGAGGGGCCCGAGGCACCCGACGACGCCGAGGACGCCCCGCCCCACGTCGAGATCGAGGCCCACCCGGCGGTGCTGGCGGACACGGCTGGAGCTCCCGAGGAACCCCCGACGAAGCCCACGCCCGACCGGCACGCGGTGCCGGCCAGGCGGGTCGTGCAGGGCCCCGAGAGGGAACCGGCCCGCTAGTCGCGGGCGGACCGTCAGTCGCGGGGCGAGCCGTCCGGCTCGTTCTCGGAGTCGTCCGTCGGAGCGGCCGGGTCGGCTGGGCCTTGAGTGCCCTTCGAGTCCTCGGCCTCGCTGAAGATGTCGGCGAGCGCCTTGTCGAGGTCGCTCTGCTCCTCCTGGACCTCGGTGCGCCGCGCCTGGTAGCCGGCCGGGTCGTCCAGGTCGAGCGGGCTGGGCAGCAGGTCCGGGTGGTCCCACACCCCGTCCCGGGCGTCAGGTCCGCCCTGTGCCGCGATGAGGGCCCACAGCGTCGCGGCGTCGCGCGAGCGGCGCGGCCGCAGCTCCAGACCCACGAGCGTCGAGAAGATCTGTTCGGCGGGGCCGCCGGCCGCGCGCCGACGTCGGAGCATCTCCCGCAACGGGACGGCGTGCGGGAGGTGGGGGAGCGCGGCCTGCGCGCTGACCTCGTCGACCCAGCCCTCGACCAGTGCGAGCGCGGTCTCCAGGCGCAGCAGCGTGGCCTTCTGCTCGTCGGTGTTCTGCAGGCCGAACACGCCGCCCGACAGGGCGCGCTGGAGCGCACCGGTGTCCGTGACGTCGATGTCGGAGAGCTGCGACTCGAGCGCGTCCAGGTCGATCGTGATGCCGCGGGCGTACACCTCGACGAGTCCCAGTAGGTGTGCGCGGAGCCAGCTCACGTGCGTGAAGAGGCGGGCGTGCGCCGCCTCCCGCAGGGCGAGGAAGAGGCGGACCTCCTCGACGGGAGCGTCGAGCCCCTCGGCGAACGCGGCGACGTTCGTGGGCAGCAGGGCCGTCGCGGGCTCGTCGAGCAGCGGGAGCCCGATGTCCGTGACGCCGAAGACCTCGCGGGACATGGTCCCCGTGGCCTGGCCGATCTGCATGCCGAACACGGCGGAGCCGAGTCGGCGCATCATCTGCGCGGGGTCGAAGTCCATCCCGAGCGCCCCCGCGGGGAGCCCGGGGAAGCCGAGCTCTGTGTCGGGACCGTCGGCCCCGCCGGGGAGCTGGTCGCGCAGCACGGTCGCCAGTGCGTCGGCGACCGAGGAGGCCACGGGCGCCGCGAGCGCGTTCCAGGCGGGGAGGGTCTTCTCGACCCACTCGGACCGGCTCCAGGCGTAGCGCTTGCCGCCGGCAGGCGGCAGGTCGGTGACGGCGTCGAGCCACAGCTCGGCCACCGACAGGGCCTCGGTCGCCGAGCGGACCTGCGCGGGCGTGAGTGACGGGTCGCCCTCGGCGACCGCGACCTGGCGGGCGATGTCGTGCGCGACGTCCGTGTTGACCGGGCCGTTGCCCGAGCTCGCGAGGAGCCGCTGCACCTGGGCGAGGACGTGCTTCATGGTCGCAGGATCGTTGCTGAGGCCGCTGCCTGCGGCCAGGGCGGCCGGGTCGAGGCCGCGAGCGCGCAGCTCGCGCAGGGCCTCGTCGGCGTCCGCGCCGAACATGGAGCGCAGGAGCTCTTCCCACTGCGCGTCGGGCTGGTCGCCCGCGCCGGAGGCGAACTCGTCGGGCGGTTGGCTGCTCATCGGGGTCTCCTCGGGATAGCGTCAGGAATCACCGTAACCACAATCGAGGACGGACGAGGGGGGTCGAGGCATGTCGGAGGGCACGGTTCGCTCACGGCGCAGCGCCGACGGCGCTCCGGTGGCGGACGTCCGCGACCAGCCCGAACCCCGGGAGGACGGCTCCGGCACGGACGGCCGGACGGTCGTGGTGGGCGAGGGCCGCGTCGCCGCGCTCCTGCGCGCCGCGCTCGGGGGACGCGGCCCCGAGAACGCGCCGGTCGAGCCCAACGACCTGTCGGCGCCGTGGATCGAGGGGGCGCGGACGCTCGTCGCCGTGGCCCCTGCCGGGGAGTTCGGCGTCAAGGTCGCCAAGGGCGGCACGAGACGCACGCACCTGGTCGAGCAGGCGGCGCGCGTGGCGCGGGTCGCCGCGCGGCACGGGATCGAGCAGGTCGTCGCCGTCACGTCGGCGACCGTGCACGGCGCGAGCGCCAACCGCCCGGACATCGAGGACGACGACCCCGTCTCACCCGACGCCGGGGGCTTCGTCGCGGACCTGGTGGCGTTCGAGGAGGCCCTGGTCGAGGAGCTCGCTGCTGCGTCGGCCGAGTCGCAGGCGGGGCCGACGGTCCGTCTTGCGATCCTGCGCCCTGCGATGATCGTCGGTCCCGGCGTCGACACGATCCTGACCCGGCACTTCGAGGCGCCGCGGCTCCTGACCGTCAAGGGCAGCGACCGCCCCTGGTAGCTCCTGCACACGAACGACCTGGCGTCGGCCGTCGAGG
>NZ_JACSQQ010000068.1 GCF_014836555.1 Oerskovia rustica | reverse complement strand
GGGCTCGCCTGCGCCACCTGGTCGCGCCTTCAGCTCGATCGGTGAGGAGACTCCCTCGTCGGCGGGTCGTGGTCGACCAGCCGACGAGGGAACCGGCGCACGGTGTTCGAACCTCAGCCGAGCTGTTCCCGCAGGAAGCGGTAGTGGATCGCGGCCATGTGCGCGGCCTGGGCGTTGTTCGCGGCGCCGCCGTGCCCACCCTCGACGTTCTCGTAGTACGTCACGTCCTTGCCGGCCGCGAGCATCTTCGCGGCGAGCTTGCGGGCGTGCCCGGGGTGGACCCGGTCGTCCTTGGTCGACGTCGTGAAGAGCACGGGCGGGTACTCGCGCTCGGCGTCGAACAGGTGATAGGGCGAGAACGTCTTGATGAACTCCCACTGCTCGGGGTCGTCCGGGTCGCCGTACTCGGCGGCCCACGACGCCCCCGCGAGCAGGTGCGTGTAGCGCAGCATGTCGAGGAGCGGGACGCCCACGATCACGGCGCCGAAGAGCTCGGGGTACTGCGTGAGCATGTTGCCCGCGAGGAGGCCGCCGTTGCTGCGGCCCTCCATGCCGAGGTGCTCGGGAGTCGTGATGCCGCGGGCGACGAGATCGCGCGCGACGGCCGCGAAGTCCTCGTAGGCCTTGTGACGCTTGGCCTTGAGGGCGGCCTGGTGCCAGGACGGGCCGTACTCGCCGCCGCCGCGGATGTTCGCGACGACGTACACGCCGCCGTCGGCGAGCCAGGCTCGTCCGAGCCCGCCCGAGTAGCCCGGGGTCAGCGAGACCTCGAAGCCGCCGTAGCCGTAGAGCAGCGTGGGAGCGGCGCCCACGGGGGCGGCGCCGGAGCCCGCCTCGGCGGCGGCACCGGAGTCCGGGCGGACGAGCTCCTCACGCCCGACGACGAAGTACGGGACGCGCGTGCCGTCGTCGGACACCGCGAAGTGCTGGTCGATGACCAGGCCTGAGGCGTCGAAGAAGGCGGGGCTCGACTTGAGCACCTCGGGCTCGGTGCCCGCGCCCACCGACAGGAGCGAGAGCGTCGAGGGCGTGAGGTAGTCGGTCGTGACGAGCCAGACGTCGTCGCTCTCCTCGGAGTCCACGGCGCCCACGACGACCGTGCCGATGGTCGGCAGGCCGGGCAGCTCGCTGCGGGGCCATCCACGGCCCGGTGCGTCGGCGTCCGCTCCGGTGTCCGAGGAGGGCGGCGTCAGCACGTGGAGGCGGTTCTTGACGTCCTCCAGGACGTTGACCACGAGGTGGTGCGCGGTCCACGTGGCCCCGGCGAGCGACGACGTGGGCGTGGGCTCGAACAGGACGGTGAAGCCGCGCGCCCCGGCGAGGAAGTCCTCGAAGCGGGTCGCGAGCAACGACCCCGCGAGGTAGGTGGTGCCGTCGACGGTCCAGTCGTCGCGCAGCTCGACGAGCATCCACTCGCGCTTGACGCCGACCTCGGCCGAGCGCGGGACGTCGATCTTGACGAGGCGCTGCTCGGGCGTGCCTGCGTCCTGGACGAGGTACGTCTCGCTGTCGTAGAACGCGATCGAGCGGCCGACGAAGTCACGCTCGAAGCCGGGGGAGTGCGTGCGCCAGCCGAAGATGTACATGTCCTCGGGCTCGCCCTCGTACACGACCGAAGCCTCGGTGACCGGGGTGCCGCGGCGCCAGCGCTTGACGATCCGGGGGTATCCCGAGGGGGTCATCGAGCCCGGTCCGAAGTCCGTGAAGACGTACACCGTGTCGGTGTCGATCCACCCGAGCCCACCCTTGGACTCCTCGCGGTAGAACCCGCCGTCCTCGGGAGCGACGAACTGCTTCGTGACGAGGTCGAACTCGCGGGTCACGTCGGCGTCGGAGCCGCCGGGGGACAGGTCGACCAGGGCGTGGCGCCACTCGCCGCCCGGGGTGGGGCGCAGGACGCTCGCGCCGTGCCAGACCCAGCTCTGCCCCTCGGCCTCGCCCAGCGCGTCGAGGTCGAGCACGAGCTCCCACTCGGGGTGGTCGGTGCGGTAGGAGTCGAGCGTCGTGCGGCGCCAGACGCCGCGCTCGTGCTGCGCGTCGCGCCAGAAGTTGTAGTAGTGCGCGCCGATCTTCGAGACGTCGGGGATCTTGTCGTCGGAGTCGAGGACCTCACGGACCGCCTGCTCGGTCCGGGCGAACTCGCTCGTGGCCTCGATCGTCGCGGCCGTCTCGGCGTTGCGGCCCTGGACCCAGGTGAGCGCCTCGCGGCCCTCGACCTCTTCGAGCCACAGGTACGGGTCGTGCGGCGTGGTCGGCTGTCCGGTGGGCGCGTCGGTCACGACGTTCTCAGCACTCATGCGAACACACTAGGCGACCGATCCGCGGGACCGGGCATGCATAGATCTTTGGAGGGGAGCGGCTCGCGCGAGGTGCGTCCCAGGGCACACACCGACGGCACTTGCATCTATCCGTACCTTGTGAAAGTATTCACAAGCAAGGGAAAGACACCACGCAGACCCGGCCGCTCGGGTCACTGGAGGAGCAACGTGAGCAGCACGAGCAAGGCCCCTGTCAAGGCCCCCGCCGGAGTCACCGAGATCGACGCCCTCGTCGACCGTGGCCTCAAGGCGCTCAAGCAGTACGACGCCTTCACCCAGGAGGACATCGACCGCATCGTGAAGAAGGCGTCCGTCGCGGCGCTCCACGAGCACGGCCGCCTCGCGCAGCTCGCGGTCGAGGAGACCGGGCGCGGCGTCTTCGAGGACAAGGCCACCAAGAACATCTTCGCGTGCGAGCACGTGCCCAACTCGATGGCCAACCTCAAGACGGTCGGCGTCATCGGGCGCGACGAGCTCACGGGCATCGTCGAGATCGCCGAGCCGGTCGGCGTGGTCGCGGGCATCACCCCGGTCACCAACCCGACCTCGACCGCGATCTTCAAGTCGCTCATCGCGCTCAAGACGCGCAACCCCATCATCTTCGCGTTCCACCCCAGCGCCCAGAAGTGCTCGGTCGCCGCAGCCCGCATCGTGCGTGACGCCGCCGTGGCGGAGGGCGCCCCCGAGGACTGCATCCAGTGGGTCGAGCAGCCCTCGCTCGAGGCCACGTCGGCGCTCATGAACAACGACGGCGTCTCGCTGATCCTCGCCACGGGCGGCAACGCCATGGTCCGCGCCGCCTACTCGGCCGGCAAGCCCGCCCTCGGCGTCGGTGCGGGCAACGTCCCCGCCTACATCGAGAAGACCGCCAAGCTCGGACGCGCCGTCAACGACGTGGTCCTGTCCAAGGGCTTCGACAACGGCATGGTGTGCGCCTCGGAGCAGGCCGTCATCCTCGACACCGAGATCTACGACGCTGCCCTCGCCGAGTTCGCCCACATGCACGCCTACCTCGCGAACCCCGAGGAGAAGGCGATGCTCGAGCGCTTCATCTTCGGTGTCGAGGCCGGCGGCGCGAACTGCGCCGGTGCCAAGCTCAACGCCACGATCGTCGGCAAGAGCCCCCAGTGGATCGCGGAGCAGGCAGGCTTCTCGGTCCCCGACGGCACCTCGATCATCCTCGCGGAGTGCAGCCAGGTCGGCCCCGCCGAGCCCCTGACGCGCGAGAAGCTCAGCCCCGTCCTCGCCGTGCTGCGCGCCGAGTCGACCGACCACGGCATCTCGCTCGCCGAGCAGATGGTGGAGTTCGACGGCCTGGGCCACTCGGGCGCGATCCACACCGAGGACAAGGACATCGCGGAGGAGTTCGGCCAGCGCGTCAAGGCCGTCCGCATCCTGTGGAACCAGCCGTCGGCTCTCGGCGGCATCGGTGACATCTACAACGCGCTGATCCCGTCGCTGACGCTCGGTTGCGGCTCGTACGGCCACAACTCGGTGTCGAACAACGTGTCGGCCGTCAACCTCGTCAACGTCAAGCGGATCGGACGTCGTAACAACAACATGCAGTGGTTCAAGATCCCGCCGAAGACGTACTTCGAGCCGAACTCGATCCAGTACCTGGCCCAGATGCCCGACGTCGAGCGCGTCACCATCGTCACGGACAAGGTCATGAGCCAGATCGGGATCGTCGACAAGGTCCTCGACGTCCTGGGTCGTCGCCCGAACAAGGTCTCGATCCAGATCATGGACCAGGTCGAGCCCGAGCCGAGCGTCGAGACGGTCGAGAAGGGCGCGGAGATGATGCGCGACTTCAAGCCCGACACGATCGTCGCGATCGGCGGCGGGTCGCCCATGGACGCCGCGAAGGTCATGTGGCTCAAGTACGAGCACCCGGAGATGGCGTTCTCGGACCTGCGCGAGAAGTTCTTCGACGTCCGCAAGCGCGCGTTCAAGTTCCCGACCCTGGGCGACCTGGCCAAGCTCGTCTGCATCCCGACGTCGTCGGGCACGGGCTCGGAGGTCACGCCGTTCGCGGTCATCACGGACCACGCGACCGGGTACAAGTACCCCCTCGCCGACTACGCGCTGACCCCGTCGGTCGCGATCATCGACCCGGTCCTGACCGCGACGATGCCCGCGAAGCTCGCGGCGGACTCGGGCTTCGACGCCCTGACCCACGCGACCGAGGCCTACGTGTCGGTCTACGCGAACGACTTCACGGACGGCCTGGCGCTGCACGCGATCAAGCTGGTCTTCGAGCACATCGAGGCCTCCGTCACGCAGGGCGCGGCCGCCCCCGAGGCCCGCGAGAAGATGCACAACGCGGCCACGATCGCCGGCATGGCGTTCGGCAGCGCGTTCCTCGGGATCGTGCACGCGATGGCCCACACGGTCGGCTCGACGTTCGGTCTGGTCCACGGCCGCACGAACGCGATCTTCCTGCCGCACGCGATCCGCTACAACGGGCAGATCCCGACCAAGGTCACGGGCTGGCCCAAGGCGGAGAAGTACATCGCGCACGAGCGTTACCAGCAGATCGCCAAGCACCTGGGCCTCCCGGCCTCGACGCCCGAGCAGGCTGTCGAGTCCTACGCCCGGGCCGTCGAGGAGCTGCGAGCCAAGGTCGGGATCGAGCGCTCGTTCAAGGAGCAGGGTGTCTCGGAGCGCGAGTTCATCGGAGGCCTCGACGCCCTGTCGATGCGGGCCTACGAGGACCAGTGCGCCCCCGCGAACCCGCGACTGCCGATGCTCGAGGACATGAAGGACATCATGGTCGCGGCGTACTACGGCACGAGCCGCGAGGAGGTCCGCGCCGAGCGCAAGGCCACCGAGGAGGCAGCCGCGCTCGCCGCGACCGCCAAGTCCTCGAAGTGATCTGGGCGCCGGCGTCCGGGGAGCAGCCCGGACGCCAGTAGCCCGCACGACGACCCGAGCGGTACGGGTCACGGTCGGGTGGCGCGTCCTGCCGGGTGGCGCCACTCACCACGGGCCCGAGGCATCCCCCTTGGCCTCGGTCCCGCTCGCAGCGCCCCCGCGTCCTCCAGCGCGGGGGCG
>NZ_JACSQQ010000067.1 GCF_014836555.1 Oerskovia rustica | reverse complement strand
AAGTTGCCCCGAGTGAAGGCCCCTGGTGGGTTGGAGTCGGTGCGTGTCGGTTGCTTGAGAACTCAACAGTGTGCTTGATAGTTAATGCCAATTGTCCTGCGTGGGCGTGTGGCGCGCATCGTTTGGTGTGTGTTGTGTGTTCGTGTGGAGACTGCTTATTTGGTATGAATTGAAAACGTCATGTTTTCGGTTTGTAGCCATGATTATGGACCTTCGGGTCCGCTTCGTATGGTTGTTAATCCTTCGGGGTTGATAGCAAACATTTACGGAGAGTTTGATCCTGGCTCAGGACGAACGCTGGCGGCGTGCTTAACACATGCAAGTCGAACGGTGATGCCCAGCTTGCTGGGCGGATCAGTGGCGAACGGGTGAGTAACACGTGAGTAACCTGCCCCAGACTCCGGGATAAGCCTTGGAAACGAGGTCTAATACTGGATACGAGATGCCCCTGCATGGGGAGTGTCTGGAAAGATTTATCGGTCTGGGATGGACTCGCGGCCTATCAGCTTGTTGGTGGGGTAATGGCCTACCAAGGCGACGACGGGTAGCCGGCCTGAGAGGGCGACCGGCCACACTGGGACTGAGACACGGCCCAGACTCCTACGGGAGGCAGCAGTGGGGAATATTGCACAATGGGCGAAAGCCTGATGCAGCGACGCCGCGTGAGGGATGAAGGCCTTCGGGTTGTAAACCTCTTTCAGCAGGGAAGAAGCGCAAGTGACGGTACCTGCAGAAGAAGCGCCGGCTAACTACGTGCCAGCAGCCGCGGTAATACGTAGGGCGCAAGCGTTGTCCGGAATTATTGGGCGTAAAGAGCTCGTAGGCGGTTTGTCGCGTCTGGTGTGAAAACTCAAGGCTCAACCTTGAGCTTGCATCGGGTACGGGCAGACTAGAGTGCGGTAGGGGTGACTGGAATTCCTGGTGTAGCGGTGGAATGCGCAGATATCAGGAGGAACACCGATGGCGAAGGCAGGTCACTGGGCCGCAACTGACGCTGAGGAGCGAAAGCATGGGGAGCGAACAGGATTAGATACCCTGGTAGTCCATGCCGTAAACGTTGGGCACTAGGTGTGGGGCTCATTCCACGAGTTCCGTGCCGCAGCAAACGCATTAAGTGCCCCGCCTGGGGAGTACGGCCGCAAGGCTAAAACTCAAAGGAATTGACGGGGGCCCGCACAAGCGGCGGAGCATGCGGATTAATTCGATGCAACGCGAAGAACCTTACCAAGGCTTGACATACACCGGAAACTTCCAGAGATGGTTGCCCCGCAAGGTCGGTGTACAGGTGGTGCATGGTTGTCGTCAGCTCGTGTCGTGAGATGTTGGGTTAAGTCCCGCAACGAGCGCAACCCTCGTCTTATGTTGCCAGCACGTCATGGTGGGGACTCATAAGAGACTGCCGGGGTCAACTCGGAGGAAGGTGGGGATGACGTCAAATCATCATGCCCCTTATGTCTTGGGCTTCACGCATGCTACAATGGCCGGTACAAAGGGCTGCGATACCGCGAGGTGGAGCGAATCCCAAAAAGCCGGTCTCAGTTCGGATTGGGGTCTGCAACTCGACCCCATGAAGTCGGAGTCGCTAGTAATCGCAGATCAGCAACGCTGCGGTGAATACGTTCCCGGGCCTTGTACACACCGCCCGTCAAGTCACGAAAGTCGGTAACACCCGAAGCCGGTGGCCCAACCCTTGTGGAGGGAGCTGTCGAAGGTGGGACTGGCGATTGGGACTAAGTCGTAACAAGGTAGCCGTACCGGAAGGTGCGGCTGGATCACCTCCTTTCTAAGGAGCATCACTCACAGCCGGCGCCCCTGGGTGCTGGTTGTGCAGAGGCCATGGCACTCGCCGAACGCGTGGGTGGATGGTTGCTCAAGGGTGGAACATTAACGAAGAGCTCGTCCATGACGGTTCGTGTCAGTACCTGTCCATCTTCGGGTGGGTGGTGGAACATCACGGGTACGGGGGAGGGGTTTGCCAAGCACACTGTTGGGTCCTGAGGGAACCGCCCGCATGGGTGGGGTCGCTCTGAACGGGCCATCGCGTCTCCTGGGTGAACCGCCAACCGGTTGTGTTGGTAGGCCGTGGGAGCGGGTGGGATCGTCCGTAGCTTGAGAACTGCACAGTGGACGCGAGCATCTTTGTAAGATCAAAGATTTATCTTTGTTCTCTGCAATTTTTTGTTGTCAAGTTTTTAAGGGCACAGGGTGGATGCCTTGGCACTAGGAGCCGATGAAGGACGTTGTAGCCTGCGATAAGCCTCGGGGAGTTGGCAAACGAACCGTGATCCGAGGATCTCCGAATGGGGAAACCCCGCTGGAGTCATGTCCAGTGACCCGCACCTGAATATATAGGGTGTGTGGAGGGAACGTCGGGAAGTGAAACATCTCAGTACCGACAGGAAGAGATATTCCGTGAGTAGTGGCGAGCGAAAGCGGAACAGGCCAAACCGTTCATGTGTGATAGCTACCAGGCGTTGCATGGGCGGGGTTGTGGGACCTTTCAGACCGGGCTGGTACCCGGTCAGGGAGTCAGAAAGTCGCGTTATAGTCGAAGGGCATTGAAAGGCCCGGCACAGAGGGTGCGACCCCCGTAGACGAAATGACGTGGCCTCCCGAAGGGGATCCCAAGTAGCACGGGGCCCGAGAAATCCCGTGTGAATCCGGCAAGACCACTTGCTAAGCCTAAATACTACCTAGTGACCGATAGCGGACCAGTACCGTGAGGGAAAGGTGAAAAGTACCCCGGGAGGGGAGTGAAATAGTACCTGAAACCGTGTGCCTACAATCCGTTGGAGCCTCCCTAGCAGGGGTGACAGCGTGCCTTTTGAAGAATGAGCCTGCGAGTTAGTGCTCAGTGGCAAGGTTAACCCGTGTGGGGAAGCCGTAGCGAAAGCGAGTCTGAATAGGGCGAATGAGTCGCTGGGTCTAGACCCGAAGCGAAGTGATCTAGCCATGGGCAGGTTGAAGCGTGGGTAAGACTACGTGGAGGACCGAACCCACCAGGGTTGAAAACCTGGGGGATGACCTGTGGTTAGGGGTGAAAGGCCAATCAAACTTCGTGATAGCTGGTTCTCCCCGAAATGCATTTAGGTGCAGCCTCGCGTGTTTCTTGCCGGAGGTAGAGCTACTGGATGGCCGATGGGCCCTACAAGGTTACTGACGTCAGCCAAACTCCGAATGCCGGTAAGTGAGAGCGCGGGAGTGAGACTGCGGGGGATAAGCTCCGTAGTCGAGAGGGAAACAGCCCAGACCACCAGCTAAGGCCCCTAAGCGTGTGCTAAGTGGGAAAGGATGTGGAGTTGCACAGACAACCAGGAGGTTGGCTTAGAAGCAGCCACCCTTGAAAGAGTGCGTAATAGCTCACTGGTCAAGTGATTCCGCGCCGACAATGTAGCGGGGCTCAAGTACACCGCCGAAGCTGTGGCATTCACACAAACGCTAGGCCTTCGTGGTCCAGGCGTGTGGATGGGTAGGGGAGCGTCGTGTGGGCAGTGAAGTCGCGGGGTAACCCAGCGGTGGAGCCTACACGAGTGAGAATGCAGGCATGAGTAGCGAAAGACGGGTGAGAAACCCGTCCGCCGAATGACCAAGGGTTCCAGGGCCAGGCTAATCCGCCCTGGGTAAGTCGGGACCTAAGGCGAGGCCGACAGGCGTAGTCGATGGACAAGGAGTTGATATTCTCCTACCGGCGAAGAACCGCCCATACCGAACCCGGTGATGCTAAGCGCCCTTAACCCGCACCGTCTCCTTCGGGAGACATCGCGGGAGCGGCGCGCGACCCGAACCGGTACTAGGTAAGCGTATTAACAGGGGTGACGCAGGAAGGTAGCCCAGCACGGCGATGGTTGACCGTGTCCAAGGTTGTAGGGCGAACAGTAGGCAAATCCGCTGTTCACATAGCCTGAGAACTGATAGATAGCGCGTATGCGCGAATTGGGTGATCCTATGCTGCCAAGAAAAGCCTCGGCGCGAGGTTCTAGCCGCCCGTACCCTAAACCGACTCAGGTGGTCAGGTAGAGAATACTAAGGCGATCGAGAGAATCGTGGTTAAGGAACTCGGCAAAATGCCCCCGTAACTTCGGGAGAAGGGGGGCCCGATGCGTGACGGAACTAGCTTCCCGAGCGTTGACGGCCGCAGAGACCAGGGAGAAGCGACTGTTTACTAAAAACACAGGTCCGTGCGAAGTCGCAAGACGATGTATACGGACTGACGCCTGCCCGGTGCTGGAAGGTTAAGAGGACGGGTCAGCTCTTCGGAGCGAAGCTCAGAATTTAAGCCCCAGTAAACGGCGGTGGTAACTATAACCATCCTAAGGTAGCGAAATTCCTTGTCGGGTAAGTTCCGACCTGCACGAATGGCGTAACGACTTCTCCGCTGTCTCAACCGCGAACTCGGCGAAATTGCACTACGAGTAAAGATGCTCGTTACGCGCAGCAGGACGGAAAGACCCCGGGACCTTTACTATAGCTTGGTATTGGTGTTCGGTGCGGCTTGTGTAGGATAGGTGGGAGACTGTGAAGCATGCACGCCAGTGTGTGTGGAGTCAACGTTGAAATACCACTCTGGTCGCTCTGGATATCTAACCTCGGTCCGTAATCCGGATCAGGGACAGTGCCTGGTGGGTAGTTTAACTGGGGCGGTTGCCTCCTAAAATGTAACGGAGGCGCTCAAAGGTTCCCTCAGCCTGGTTGGCAATCAGGTGTCGAGTGCAAGTGCACAAGGGAGCTTGACTGTGAGACTGACAGGTCGAGCAGGGACGAAAGTCGGAACTAGTGATCCGGCGGTGGCTTGTGGAAGCGCCGTCGCTCAACGGATAAAAGGTACCCCGGGGATAACAGGCTGATCTTGCCCAAGAGTCCATATCGACGGCATGGTTTGGCACCTCGATGTCGGCTCGTCGCATCCTGGGGCTGGAGTAGGTCCCAAGGGTTGGGCTGTTCGCCCATTAAAGCGGTACGCGAGCTGGGTTTAGAACGTCGTGAGACAGTTCGGTCCCTATCCGCTGCGCGCGCAGGAAACTTGAGAAGGGCTGTCCCTAGTACGAGAGGACCGGGACGGACGAACCTCTGGTGTGCCAGTTGTTCCGCCAGGAGCACGGCTGGTTAGCTACGTTCGGAAGGGATAACCGCTGAAAGCATCTAAGCGGGAAGCCTGCTTCAAGATGAGGTTTCCATCCCCGCAAGGGGGAGAGGCTCCCAGCTAGACCACTGGGTAGATAGGCCGGATGTGTAAGGCAGGACTAAAGACTGCTGAAGCTGACCGGTACTAATAAGCCGACAACTTGATAACACACAAACTTTTGCTACGCGTCCACTGTGCGGTTCCCGAGATACGGGCACACCCCCACGTAACCGGGGGACCCGAACATCTCCATAGAGTTACGGCGGTCATAGCGAGAGGGAAACGCCCGGTCCCATTCCGAACCCGGAAGCTAAGCCTCTCAGCGCCGATGGTACTGCCCTGGAGACGGGGTGGGAGAGTAGGTCGCCGCCGGACAACCATTCACCAAAGGCCCACCCCAACAGGGGTGGGCCTTTGGC
>NZ_JACSQQ010000066.1 GCF_014836555.1 Oerskovia rustica | reverse complement strand
GGGACAGGTCGATCGCGAACGCGACGAACGCGACCGTGAGGGCGGTCGCGGCCGCCCACACCAGGTCGGAGCTCAGGTCGGCAACGGTCATCGGTCAGCCTTTCGTGGTCGGTCGGTGCGAGCCTGACCGGTCGAGCGGGGGGAGGACGGGGTGCGTGGCGCAGCGGGGCGCTCGGCGGGTGGGTCGGTCGTGGGCGGGGTGCCAGGCAGCGACTCCACCACGCGGTCGACCTCGCCCTGGAGGCCCGCGTCGTCACCGCGGGCGAGGCCCGCGACACTCACGACGGTACGCCGTGCGGGCGTGGCGCCGTCGGGCGGCTCCTCGCTCCACACGCGCAGCCAGACGCGACGGCGCGGCGTGAAGAGCGAGACGGCGAGCCCGCCGAGCGCACCGAGCGCGAAGACGAGGATCCAGACGAGCGCCGGGTCGTGGCGCAGGTCGAGCGCGACGTAGCGCGGGACCTCGCCCTCGGCGAGCGTGATGGTGCCCAGGCCGTCGGGCAGGTCGACGGTCTCACCCGGGGCGACGAGCACCCGGACACGCTCCCCCTCGGCGTCGACCGAGGGCGTGAGCGTGTCGGTGTTGAGGCGGTACACGTTCTGCGGCAGGCCCTCGTCGAGCCCCAGGTCGCCCCGGTAGACCTCGAGGACGAGCAGCGGGTTGATCGGTTGCGGGAAGGTCGAGCGCGCGCCCACCTCGTCGACCTCGGCCGTGGGCAGGAAGTACCCGACCAGCCCGATCTGGTCGAGGCCCGGCGACGTGTCGGGCACCTTCACGACCCCCCGCGAGGTGTACATGGTGTCCTCGGGCAGGAAGGGCACGCGACCGGCGAACGCGACCTGGCCCTCGGCGTCGTGGATGGTGATCTCGGGCGCGTAGCCGTTGCCCTGGAGGTAGATCTTGGCGCCGCCCGCCACGATGGGGTGGTTGACCTTGATCTGCTCCTGCTGGGACGTGCCGTCGGGGTCGCGCACCGTGACGTGGGCCGTGAAGTCGCGCGACTGCGCGAACGCCACGGCGTCCATCGCGAACTGCGCGTCGAACGAGTCGAGCGTCATGGAGAACGGGACGAGCGAGGAGGGGCTGAACAGCGAGCCGTTCTCGAACGTGTCGTAGTCGACGACCGCGTTCGCGAACCCGCGCCCCTCGGTGATGATCGCCTGGCCGCGGAAGTGCAGGAGCTGGCCCGTGGCGACCGCCACGAGCAGCCCGAGCAGCGACAGGTGGAAGACGAGGTTCCCGGTCTCGCGCAGGTAGCCGCGCTCAGCCGCGACCGTGCGCCGCTCGGGCAGGCCACGGGCCGGGTCGGCGGGCTCTGTCCCGACGTCGACGCGGAACGTCGGCAGCCAGCGCAGCCGACCACGCAGGTGCTTCACCGCCGCGTCCACGACCTCGTCGGGCGTCGCGGTGCTGGACGTCTCGGCCTTGGCCGGGAAGCGGTCGAAGCGGCGTGGTGTCCGCGGCGGGCGGTTGCGCACGGCCTGCAGGTGCGCTTTGGTGCGCGGCAGGATGCAGCCCACGAGCGAGACGAACAGCAGGATGTAGATCGCGGAGAACCACACCGACGCGTAGACGTCGAAGAACCCGAGCCGGTCGAGCCACTCGCCCGTGCCGGGGTTGTCCTGGAGGTACGTCAGGACGGCGGCCGGGTCCTGGGGGCGCTGGGGCAGCACCGAGCCGGGGACGGCGGCGACGGCGAGCAGCATGAGCAGCATGAGCGCGACGCGCATGCTGGTCACCTGGCGCCACGTCCAGCGCAGCGTGCCGCGCAGGCCGAGCGCGGGGAGCTGTGGGGTGGGGCCGCCGGGGGTGTCGGCATCGGCGGTCTTCGTGCGCCTCTTCCGGCCCGACGGCGCCGCCCCCCGCGCGGGCGCGGTCTCCTCCTCGGCGGTGCTCGCCTCGGGCTCGGGGTGGCTGTAGGCGTCGTCGATGCCCTCGGGGCGGTACAGGTCCTTGTCGCTCATCAGATCACCGTCTCGAAGCCGGTGATGAGCCCGCTGAGGCGCGCGGTCCAGGTGCCCCAGACGCCCGTCACGAGGGCCAGGCCGATGAGGATGAGCATGCCGCCGCCGATGCGCATGATCGCGACGCGGTGGCGGCGGAGGAAGGCCACGGCCTTCTTGGAGCGCTCGAGCCCGATCCCGATGAGCAGGAACGGGATGCCCAGGCCGAGACTGTAGGCGATCCCCAGGATCGCGCCGCGGCCGGCCGTGGCCTCGTCGAGCGAGAGCGCCACGACGGCCGTGAGGGTCGGGCCGATGCACGGCGCCCAGCCGAGGCCGAACACGATGCCGAGCAGGGGTGCCCCCCACAGTCCGGCGGTGGGGCTCACGTGGAGGCGACGGTCCCGCTGGAGGAACGGCATGGCGCCCATGAACGCGAAGCCCATGAGGATCACGACGACCCCGAGGACACGCGTGATGACGTCCTCCCACTCCTTGACGTACACGCCCACGGCGCCCGCAGCCACCATGAGCAGCACGAACACGAGCGTGAAGCCCGCGACGAACAGGCCCACGCCGGTCACGACGCGCCACCGCCCGGTGGTCCGGGCCGTCTTCAGGGCGGTTCCTCCGCCACCCGCACGCGTGCCGGTCGCCCCGGCGTTGGCGGCCGCGAGCCCGCTCACGTAGCCGACGTAGCCGGGGACGAGGGGCAGGACGCAGGGCGAGGCGAACGACACGAGCCCCGCGAGGATGGCGACGGGCACGGCGAGCAGCATCGAGCCGCTGAACGCGGTCGTGGCGAACGTGCTGCCGACGTCGCCGGCGAACGAGAGGGGACCCATGCGTCAGGCGCTCTCGGCGAGCAGGTCGTCGACGAGGGCGCCGAGCGTCGAGCCCTCGGCGCGCCCGATGACGCGCGCGGCGACCCGGCCCTCGCGGTCGAGCACGACGGTCGTCGGCACGGCCTGGAGCGGGACGGAGCCCTCGAGCGTCGCGATGGCCTCGCCGCGCGTGTCCTCGATCGAGGGGTAGGGCACCTCGAACGTGCGCTCGAACGCGAGCGCGGCCCCGGCGTCGTCGGTGCTGTTGATGCCGAGCAGGTGCACCCCGTCGGCCGCGCGGTCGTTCGCGAGCGCGACCAGGTCCGGCGCCTCGGCCCGGCAGGGGGCGCACGAGGCGTACCAGGTGTTGATGACGACGACGTCGCCCAGCCACTGCGAGGTGTCGACCGCGCCGCCCTCGTAGTCCGTGCCGGTCAGGACCACGGGCTCGTCCCGGTCGGAGACGTCCCACGTCTTGACCGAGCCGTCGCCCGAGACGTAGCCCTGGCCCACGACGTCGTCGGGGCTCGTGGCCCCCGACTCCTGGGAGCAGGCGGACAGGACCAGGCCGAGCGAGACGAGAGCGACGATCCCGGAGGTCGCGCGGGCGCGACCCTGCCGGGCACGGAAGGGGCGGATCATGGCAGCACTGTCTCCCACCTGCCTGGGCACAACCTGAGAAGCGGCTGGTGCCTCACGCGCCCGAGACCTTCGCGGCACCGGGCAGCAGGTCCGCGACCGGCTCGGTGTAGTGGATGCCGACGAGGCGGTCGCCGTCGAAGCGCAGCGACGTGAGCGACGCGAGCGAGCACTGGCGGTTGCGCGGGTCGTGCCACAGGCGCTTGCCCTCGAAGGCCAGGCGGGAGATCCAGATCGGGAGCTGGTGGCTGACGAGCACGACCTCGCGCCCCTCGGCCTGGGCGCGGGCGTCGTGGATCGCGGCGTGCATGCGCGCGACCTGCTGCTTGTAGGGCTCGCCCCACGACGGACGCATCGGGTTCCACAGGTAGGGCCAGTGGCCCGGGTGGCGCAGCGAGCCGTCGCCCACGCCGAACTTCATCCCCTCGAAGTGGTTGCCGGCCTCGATGAGGCGCTCGTCCGTCCCGAGCGGCAGCCCGAAGGCCTCCGCGACGGGCGTCGCGGTCTCCTGCGCCCGCTGGAGCGGGGACGCGATGACCAGGGCGACGTCGAAGGGCTCGGGGGCGACGTCGTCGGGCAGCGCGGGCGCGCCCTCTGCAGGCTTGCCCGACAGGTGTCCCGCGACGCGACGCGCCATCGTGTGCCCGAGCTCCGAGAGGTGGTAGCCGGGGATTCGACCGTAGAGGATGCCGTCCGGGTTGAAGACTTCACCGTGACGCATGAGGTGGACCGTGGTTGCGACCATGGGGACCAGTGTCCCAAAGTTCTTCCGCGCGCGGTGCACCGGGGCGGCGTGCTCCCGGACACAGGCCCGCCGGGCGCCGGGAAGTCCCGGACTACTGGTTCTCGCGCTCGTCCACGACCCGGCAGGCCTCGGCGATCGCAGCCATGGCCTCGCCGAGGTTGCGGAACTGCTCGGGGGTCAGGACGTCGACCATGAAGCGGCGAACGGCCCGCACGTGGCCTGGCGCGGAGGCGACGAGCTCGGCGTAGCCCGCGTCGGTCATGACGCAGTTCACACCGCGACGGTCGGTCTCGCTCGCGGACCGGCGGACGAGCCCGCGCTGTTCCATACGGTGGACGGTGTGCGTGACGCGGGACCGGGACCGGGCGAGGCCGTCGGCGAGGGCCGACATCCGCATGGTGTGGTCGCGGGCCTCGGAGAGCCGCACGAGCAGCTCGTACTCGCCGAGCGTGAGGCCCGAGTGCTCCTCGTGGTCCCTGCTCAGGGCTTCGACGAACCGCGCCGTGCCGTCGAGGTACTGGCGCCACGAGTGCTGCTGGCCCTCGTCGAGCCAGGGTGCGTCCTGCGGCGCGACCGCGCGCCTGTCCTGCTGAACCGTCATCTCCGCCTTCATCCGCCACGCCCCCACCGTCCGAACAACCGCCCCAGTCTCCCATCCGGGAACAGGTTCGCTCACCAGGGAATAGAGGGACGGGGGCTTGCGTTGATGCGATCGTATGAAGTTGAATCTTCAACTAATGGCTCGTCGGACGGCGCGCCTGACGCACACGCACCACGACTTCCACAGGAGAACACCCATGGCCACGACCCTTCCCGCCGGACTGACCGCAGGCACCTACGCGATCGACCCCTCGCACTCGCAGGCGACCTTCACGGTCCGCCACGCAGGCATCTCCAAGGTCCGCGGCTCGCTCGCGATCGCCGAGGGCACGCTGAACATCGGTGACGACGTCGAGTCGTCCAACGTCGTCGCGGCGATCGACGCCAAGTCCGTCAACACCGGCGACGCAGGGCGCGACGGCCACCTCCAGTCGGCCGACTTCTGGGACGCCGAGAAGAACCCCACCTGGAACTTCGTCTCGACCGCCGTCGAGGCCGACGACGACGACTTCGTCATCGCGGGCGACCTGACCATCAACGGCGTGACCAAGCCGGTCAAGCTCGAGACCGAGTTCACGGGCACCGCCGTCGACGCGTACGGCAACTCGCGCGCCGGGTTCGAGGCCGAGACCGAGATCTCCCGCAAGGAGTTCGGCCTGACCTGGAACGTGGCCCTCGAGGCCGGCGGCGTGCTCGTCGGCGACAAGATCAAGATCGCGCTCGACCTCTCGGCGATCAAGCAGGCCTGAGCCTCCGCCCCTGACCGGCCTCCGCGTCCCTGACGCGGACCGGTACGCCAGGAGCCCGGGGGGCCC
>NZ_JACSQQ010000065.1:2398-5583 GCF_014836555.1 Oerskovia rustica | reverse complement strand
CCGTCCCCGGACGCCGCTCAGAAAACCCCGACCACGCCTGACCAATCCGTCGGAACATCACACACACTCTCTCTCAGAATGAAGGGGTACCGAGCAGCGTGGAGGGGTGCCGGGACCGCGGGGACGGGAACGTCTCGATCGTCATCGGCCTCCTTGCCGTTCGGGTGCTCCGTCGTGCTCCTCGGTGACAGGGTGCACGGACGACGTGTCGTCCGTGCACCCGATCCGGACACCCGGCCGCAGGTGCGGCGGTCGTCCTCGTCGTGGGGGTCGTGAGTACTGCGGCGCCGCCTCCCGTCCGGGAGTGGCGTCGTCGGCAGTCAAGCACTCCCGCGGCGCACCTCCGGCCCGCCGTGCACAACCTGTCGATCAGGGCGCATGATCTGTCGCCCCGCGGCCCCCAGGGACCGCGCCCGCAACGGGCGCGACGTCCGTGCAGGCGCTGCCGGCCGGACGCCCAGCGGGGCGCTATATGCTGCAGTCCTTCGAGCTCGTCGGCGCCCGTGACCTCGATCCCGAGACTCCCGGTGAGGTTCCCGGGCCGCACGGACGCCCCTCGACGCAGGTGCGTCGAGCGACGTGACGGCCGGTTCAGCTGGGAGCATGATGACGGATCTCGTGGTGGTGGGAGCAGGCTTCTTCGGCCTGACCGTGGCGGAGCGCCTCGCGACGCAGCGTGGGCTCAAGGTCCTCGTGATCGACCGCCGGTCGCACATCGGGGGGAACGCGTACAGCGCGACCGAGCCCGAGACGGGGATCGAGGTGCACCAGTACGGGGCGCACCTCTTCCACACCTCGAACGAGCGCGTGTGGGAGTACGTCAACCGGTTCACGCGGTTCACCTCGTACGTGCACCGCGTCTACAGCACGCACCGCGGCGAGGTGTACCCCCTGCCGATCAACCTGGGGACCATCAACCAGTTCTTCCGCAGCGCCCTGGGTCCCGACGCCGCGCGCGCCCTGATCCGCGAGCAGGCGGCCGAGCTCGGTGGGAGGACCCCGCAGAACCTGGACGAGCAGGGCGTGAGCCTCATCGGGCGCCCGCTCTACGAGGCGTTCGTCCGCGACTACACGGCCAAGCAGTGGCAGACGGACCCCCGGGACCTGCCGGCGTCGATCATCTCCCGCCTCCCGGTCCGGTACACGTACGACAACCGCTACTTCGCCGACACCCACGAAGGCCTTCCCGTCGACGGGTACACGGCGTGGCTCGAACGCATGGCCGACCACCCGAACATCACCGTGCAGCTCGACACCGACTTCTTCGACGCCTCGCAGCCCGTGAACAAGCAGGCTGTCGTCGGCCACGTCCCGGTCGTGTACACAGGGCCTGTGGACCGCTACTTCGACCACTCCGAGGGCGAGCTCTCGTGGCGGACGCTCGACTTCGAGCAGGAGGTCCTGCCCGTGGGCGACTTCCAGGGCACCTCCGTCATGAACTACCCGGACGCCGACGTGCCGTACACCCGGATCCACGAGTTCCGGCACTTCCACCCGGAGCGCGACTACCCGACCGACAGGACCGTCATCATGCGGGAGTTCTCCCGCTTCGCCGAGCGGACCGACGAGCCCTACTACCCGGTCAGCACCGCGGCCGACCGCGAACGGCTCGCGGCCTACCGTCGCCTGGCCGAGGGCGAGCCCGAAGTCTTCTTCGGCGGTCGCCTGGGCACCTACCAGTACCTCGACATGCACATGGCGATCGGGTCGGCGCTCTCGACGGTCGACAACCGGCTCGACCCGTTGTTCTCCTGACCCCGGTCGGGGGTGCGTCAGGTCGGCCGGGGGTGTCGGGCCGTTCCGGGCGCGTCAGCCGACAGGCTGCTCGTCGCGCTCCTTGAGGGCCTGGGCCACGGCCTCGGCGACCTTGCGCTCGTCGCGGGCGCGGCGCCGTCGGGCAGCGCGCCGCCACAGGACTACCGCACCGACGACCAGGACGAGCAGCGCCAGCGCGGTCCACGGCACCGCGAGCGTCGACGCCGAGGCCGTCGCGGGGGCCACGACCGGGACGGCCTCCGCGTCCGTCGCGCCGATCGCGGTGACGACCTCCGCGGTCACCCGCACGTCCGCCGAGACCCGGCCGAGCGGCCACACGCCGTCGACCGTCACGGTGCGCGTCACGGACGTCCCCGGGAGCAGCTCGGGGAGCTCGACGCGCGGGGTGCTCTGCGCGCCGGCCCCCCACGGCCCCGCGACCCGCACGACCTGACCGGCGGCCAGGCGCGTGTTGCCGTCGTTCGTGACGGTGAACGTCACGGTCGCGTCGCCCGCCGCGAAGGGGTTGAGCGTGCCGTCGTAGGTGACCGAGACGTCGTCGAGCACGACGGCCGGGACCAGGTCGCCCGCGACGCGCAGGTGCATGCGCGAGCCCAGGCGGCGGTCGACGCTCACGCCCTCGGCGTTCTCGACCAGCAGCGAGGACACGACGCCCGCCGCGTAGTCGCCCGGCGTCGCGTCGGCCGGGACGGTCAGGGTGAACGGGACGACCACGCTGTCGCCACCGTCGACCGTGACCTCCTCGCCCGCGAAGGACACCCACGCGCCGAGCGCGGAGGACTCCTCGCCCGCGGGCAGCAGGTCGAGCTCGCCCGCGTCCGTCATGAACCCGTCGGCCGCGTAGACACGGAACGTCAGTGGGCCCTGCGTGTAGTTCGAGACGATGATCCCGTCGTCCAGGCTCGCACCCGGCTCCAGGGAGTAGGCGTAGTTGGGGCGCTCGGTGCCGTGCACGGTGTCGGCGGGCCGCACGCCCCAGGTCACCGGTGTAGCGACAGGTTCCGCCGGCGCCTCGGCGTCGGCGCCCGCCGCAGGATCCTCCGGCCCGACGGCGGCGCTCACCGCGTGCGGGAGCGCAGCGGACCGCGAGGCGACGGCCAGGGCGGACGCCCCCGGGGCAAGCAGCGAGACGAGCAGGCCCACCACGAGGGTCACCGCGAGGACCGCGAGGATCCACAGGGCGTGGCTGTGGCCGTTCTCCCGCTGGTGCGCGCGCACGTTGGTCAGCTCGGACCGCCCGTCGGTGTCCCGCTCGGGCCGGAGGAAGAGCTGCTGCATCGCCATGGTCGTGCCTGCTTTCGTGAGGTCCGGCCGGGAAGGCCGGGTCGTTCGTCCCGTCCGGCGGCCCTCGGGGCCGGTCGGACGGGCTGTCCAGCGGTGGGGGGGGGGGGGGGGGGGGGGGGGGGGGG
>NZ_JACSQQ010000065.1:0-2388 GCF_014836555.1 Oerskovia rustica | reverse complement strand
CTGGAGGGACGGGCCGGCCGGCACCACGGTCACGGCGTGACTAGCTGAGCGCGGTCAGCGTCATCGTCGCGTTGTAGGTCCCCTCGTTCACCGAGAGCGGGAGCTTGAGGTCGAGCTCCGCCCCGATGACCGCGGAGCCGCGGGCGTGCCCGGCCTCCGCGCTGCCCAGGGTGCGGGCGACGGACAGGCCGTCACCCTCGACGAAGCCCGAGGCGACGGCCGCACCCGCGACCGCTCCGCCGTCGTTCTCCAGGAGCTCGGGCGTCCACCCGAGGTACTTGCCGGACACCGTCTCGCCGCCCGCGACGAAGTCGCCGACCTGCGCCGAGACCGACCAGGCCGGGGCGTTGATGCGGGTGTCCGTGACACGGACCGGCACCAGGTCGCCCGAGGCCGCGAAGTGGTCGCCCTGCTCCTCGGCCACGCCCAGGTCGACGAGACCCGTCGAGCCCTCGAGGCTCCACGTGAGCTCGCCCGGCCGGGGCTCGGGGATCACGACCGCGACCGACTGGTCGCCCGCCGCGAGCGCGCCGGGGGCCGTACCCGTGAGGTCGCCCTCGACCGAGCCCGCGGTGTTGCCCGGACCGAAGTTCGCCGCCGGGGTGTTGTCCGCGAGACGCACGGCCCCGTGGACCGTGGTGCCCGCGACCTGGAGGTTCGCGGTGTTGCCGGTCAGGACGAGGTCCCCACCCACCGTGTTGCCCCACTGGTCGGCGGTCCCGTCGGCGTTCGCGCCGACGAGCGCGTCGCGAGAGGTGCCCGTCACGGACAGGCTGCCCCCGACGACCGCGCCCCCGACGCTCACGCCGAAGTCGCTGTCGCCGAGCGTCGCGTCGCCGCCCACGCTCGTGCGCAGCAGGTCGACGTAGGTCGCGGCCTGCGTCGTGAGGTTGCCCGTGATCTTGGTGTCCGAGATCTCGACGTCGACCCCGCCCGTCGCGACGCTGCCACCCACGCGCAGGTCGTACAGGTAGAGGAACCCGGTGCGGGACCCCGCGGTGTACGAGCTGATGTCGCCGCCCACGCTCGCACCGTCGATCAGGACGCCGTACGCGTCCGTCGCGACGACGTCTCCCTCGATGACCGCCTCGGTCGCGTCGAGCCACGCGTCGTCACCGACCGTGATCGACCCCTGGACCGTGGTGCCGCCGAGGACACAGGTCGCCCCCGCGGGGACCACCAGGTCGCCCGCGACGACCGTGTCGTCGAGCTCGGTCGTGCAGTTCGTGACCGCGGCGTGCGCCGACGGTGCGGCGACCGCGAGCAGCGCGAACGCTGCGGCAGCGGCTGCTGAAACCTTCCACTTCATGTCGATTCTCCTGTGATCTCGGTGGGTCAGCCGCGAAGGCCGTAGATGGAGGTGTAGCTGCGTCGTGCGTTGCCCAGCGAGTTCAAGGGGTTCGGCGGCTCGGCGACCGAGCTCGCGTTGTCCTGCTCGTACAGGCCGTAGTGCTGGCCGCGCGTGCGGAGCTGCGAGAGGAAGGACTGGTAGTCGATGCTGCCGGCGCCGAACTCGATGATGTCGTAGCCGTTGGCGCTGCTCGGGTTGGCCTTGCCGTCCTTGAGGTGCAGCATCGGGAAGCGTCGCGGGTCGCGCTTGACGTACTCGATGGGCTCGAACCCGGGGTACTTGTACTGGCCGACGTGCGCCCAGTAGACGTCCATCTCGAAGTAGACGAGCGACGGGTCGAACTCGTCCCACAGCAGGTCGTACACGCGACGGCTCGGGTCGTCGGACGTGAAGCGGAACTCGCCGTCGTGGTTGTGGGCGTAGAGCTTGAGGCCCGCCGCCTTGGCCTTCTCCCCCATGGCGTTCCACGTCTGCGCCGCGGCCGTCCACGCCGCGACGGTGTTGGTGCCGTTGATCGGGCCACCCTGGCCGAGGTGCGGCATGCCGAGGATCAGCGCCTTCTCGATCTCGGCGTCGATGTTGTTCGGGTTGAGGTTGACGTGCGACCCCACGGCCCGCAGGCCGTTGTCGTCGAGGAGCTGGCGGATCTGCGCGGGGGTGATCGCGCCGATCTGGCCCTGCGTGTACCCGGCGAACTCGACCTCGGAGTAGCCGATGTCGGCGAGCTCCTCGAACACGGCCCGGAAGCCGAGCGAGCTGACCTTGTCGCGGATCGTGAAGAGCTGGATGCCGATGCGGTTGACCGGGACCAGGCGGTTGCGTCCGCTGCTGGGGGCCGCGGCCACGCTGCCGAGGGCCGACGCCGCCGTCGGGCCCAGGGTCGCGCCGACGCCCACGGCGACCGTCGAGGCCGCGAGGGCCTTGAGCAGGTTCCGCCGGCTCATCGGCCGAGCCGGGATGGACTCGTGGTAGTGCTCGTGTGAACTCATGTCTCTCCTTCGAGGTGAGGTTCGGTGGGCCGGGGGGCGCGGCCCCGG
>NZ_JACSQQ010000064.1 GCF_014836555.1 Oerskovia rustica | reverse complement strand
CCATGATGCGGCCGGAGATGTGGGGCTCGAGTGCGCCGTAGTCGTACGACAGCTCGGGAAGGGTGTAGACAGCCATGCCGGAATGCCTCCTGGATCGGTGTGTCGTACCGCGGACGGTGCGACAACTGTGGCGAAAGGTTCGGCCGGTGCAAAACCGAGCGAACACGACACCCGTGGAACGCGAACGACCCGTGAGATGTTCCGGCTGGTGCCGGACCGTCTCACGGGTCGTCGTGCTCCGCAGGGGAGCGGGTCAGTGCTTGGTGCTGCCGGTGTCGTCAGGGCTGACGATGTGGCTGCCGCCACCCACCGCGGAACCGGACTCCACGGCGTGCGTGGTGTCCGCGGCGCCGAGAGCGTCGTGCTCGCCGTGCGAGTGGGACGCCGCCACCTCGGACGGGGTCACGGGCTCGACCCGGTCCTCGTAGAAGAAGCGCGACAGGCGCTGCATCCGGCGGTCCTTCTTGTAGCCCTTGCGGCGGACACCGCGAGAGTCGGTCGCCGGCTCGATCTCCAGGGGAGCGTGCGCCGTGTAGTTCACACGGAGCCAGCGCTCCTGGTCGTCGAGCGGGCGGTGGACCTCGATGTACTCGCCGTGCGCGAAGCGCACGATGCGTCCGGTCTCGTGCCCGTGCAGGACGAGCTCGCGATCCTTGCGCTGCAGCCCGAGGCAGATGCGCTTGGTGATCCAGAACGCGATCACCGGGCCGACGAAGAGCAGCACACGGAACACCCAGGTGATCGCGTTGATCGACAGGTGGAAGTGCGTCGCGATGAGGTCGTTCGATCCGGCGAGGGCCAGGATGATGAACGCCGTCAGGAAGCCGACGCCCAGGCCCGTGCGGGCCGGGACGTTGCGCGGACGGTCGAGCACGTGGTGCTCGCGCTTGTCCTTGGTCACGGCCGCCTCGAGGAACGGGTAGACCGCGAGGAACGTGAACAGCAGGCCCGGGATCACGACCGCCGGGATCAGGATGTTGAGCGAGAGCGTGTAGCCCGCGATCACGTACTCCGTCTGCCCCGGCATGAGTCGCAGCGAACCCTCGAGGAACAGCATGTACCAGTCGGGCTGAGCACCGGCCGAGACGGGGGAGGGGTCGTACGGTCCGTAGTTCCAGACGTTGTTGATGGCCATCGTGGCGCCCATCGCGGCGATGACTCCGAACACCACGAAGAAGAAGCCACCGGCCTTGGCGACGTACACGGGGAACAGCGGGAAGCCGACCACGTTGGCGTTGGTGCGGCCGCCACCCGGGTACTGCGTGTGCTTGTGCAGCACGACGAAGAACAGGTGGAGGGCGACGAGCGCCAGGATGAGGCCCGGGACCACGAGGATGTGCAGCGTGAAGAGCCTCGGGATGATGTGCTCGCCCGGGAACTCGCCACCGAAGATGAAGTACGACATGTACGAGCCGATGATCGGGATCGACTTGACGACGCCGTCGGTGATGCGCAGACCGTTGCCGGAGAGCACGTCGTCCGGGAGCGAGTAACCCGTGAAGCCCGCGGCGAGGCCGAGGATCATCAGGAGGAACCCGACCATCCAGTTGAGCTCACGCGGCTTGCGGAACGCCCCGGTGAAGAACACGCGCATCATGTGCGTCACGATCGCGGCCATGAAGAGCAGGGCCGACCAGTGGTGGATCTGACGCATCAGGAGACCGCCGCGCACCTCGAACGAGGTGTGAAGCGTCGAGGCGAAGGCCTCGGACATGAGCTGGCCGTCCATCGTGGCGGGCTCGCCGTGGTACGTGACCAGGCCCATGCTCGGCACGAAGAACATCGTCAGGAAGAATCCCGAGAGGATCAGGACGACGAACGAGTAGAGGGCGATCTCGCCCAGGAGGAACGACCAGTGGTCCGGGAAGACCTTGCGGGCGAACTCCTTGACGGCCCCGGCGATGCCGGTCCGCTGGTCCAGATAGTCTGCGGTCGCTTCAGCGGGTCCCGCGGTGCTGGTGCTCACTTGAGGCGCTCCCAGTAGCTCGGTCCGACGGGCTCCAGGAAGTCGCTCTGCGCGATCAGGTAGCCCTCGTCGTCAACGGTGATCGGCAGCTGCGGGAGCGGCCGCTTGGCGGGGCCGAAGACGACCTTGGCGCCGTCCGCGACGTCGAAGGTCGACTGGTGGCACGGGCACAGCAGGTGGTGCGTCTGCTGCTCGTAGAGCGCGACCGGGCACCCGACGTGGGTGCAGACCTTGGAGTAGGCGACGATCCCGTCGTAGGACCAGTCCTTGCGGTCCTCGGCCTCCTTGAGGTCACGAGGGTCGAGACGGACCATCAGGACGATTGCCTTGGCCTTCTCGGAGATCCACTCGTGCGAGGTGCGCACCTCTTCCGGCACGTCGGGGATGACGTGGAAGGCGCTGCCGATCGTGACGTCCTCGGCCTTGATCGGGCGGCCCGAGGGGTCGAGCGCGAGGCGCATCTTGGGCTTCCAGAGCGTGTGGCGGAACTTGTTGACGTTCCAGTCTCCACCCACCTCGGCCACGAGGGGAACAGCGATCGCGAGGGGGAAGAGCGCGAGAGCGGTGACGACCGCGCCCTTGAGCACGCCACGACGGGCGATGCCGGAGTCCTGTGCGCCCTCGGTGAGGGCCTGCACGGCCTCGGCGCGGACCGCGTCAGAGCTGCGCTGGCCGTGCCGCTCGTCGACGTGCTCGTGGTCCGACATGAGGGTCTTGGCCCAGTGCACGGCGGCGAGGCCGATGCCGAGGAGCGAGAACGCCAGGCCGAGCCCGATGATGAGGTTGGCCGTCCGGATCCCCGCGATCGAGGTGTCCTCGGGCAGTGCGAAGAACGCGACGAGCATGCCGATGGTGCCGATGATCGAGATCGTGAAGAGGATCACGACCTGCTTCTCGGCACGCTTGGCTGCCTTCGGGTCACGGTCTGCCATCCGGCTCTTGTGAGCCGGGATACCCGGATCCTGGAAGCGGTCGAGCTCGTGCCCGTCCTGCTTCGTCAGGTCCGTCGAGTGCTGGTTGTCGCTCACGACGACTTCGCTCCGATCCACACAGCGGCGCCGATCAGCAGGCCCATGCCCACGATCCACACCCAGAGGCCCTCGCTGACGGGGCCGAGAGAACCAAGGTCGAGTCCACCGGCGGAACCGTCACGCTGCTCGACGAGGTAGGCGATGACGTCGCGCTTCTCGTCGGGCGTCACGTTCATGTCGTTGAAGACCGGCATGGACTGCGGTCCGGTCTGCATCGCCTGGTAGATGTTGCGCTCCGAGGTCTCCCACAGCGGGGGCGCGAACTTGCCCTCGGAGAGGGCACCGCCCGCACCGACGGCGTTGTGGCACATCGCGCAGTTGGTGCGGAAGACCGCAGCACCGTTCGACGGGTCACCGAGCGAGGCGTCGACCTGCTCGTCCGTGGGGATCGCCGGGCCGGCGCCCAGGGAGGCGACGTACGCAGCGAGCTGCGCCGTCTGCTCCTCGTCGAACTGGCGCGGCTTCTGGATGGCCTGGGGGCCTTCCATCTGCATGGGCATACGACCGGTCGACACCTGGAAGTCGACAGCGGCCGCTCCGACGCCGACGAGGGACGGGACGGTGTCCGATCCCTCGGCGCTGGGGCCGTGGCAGGTGGCGCAGTTCGCCTGGAAAAGCTTCTGGCCTGTCTCGATGTCCTCGGTGCTGGCGGTGTCAGCGCTGGCTGGACTCGGGGCAAAGGCGGCGTAGACGCCGCCGGTGACCAGCAGCGCCAGCAGCAGCAGCACGACCGGTGCGAAGCGGTGGTGCCTGCGGGCGGCGAGTGCCTTCACGAAATGATCCTCGTCTCGCAAGTGGGGGGTGCAGGGGGCAGATGTGGTTGTCCGGGCATCGGTGCCGCGGGCGTCACCGCGTCAGCGGAGGATGTAGATCACGAAGAAGAGTGCGATCCACACGACGTCGACGAAGTGCCAGTAGTAGGACGTCACGATGCCGGTGGTGGCCTCGTGGTGCCCGAAGTTCTTGGCGGCGAAGGACCGACCGAGAAGGAACAGGAAGGCGATCAGACCACCCACGACGTGGAGTCCGTGGAAGCCCGTGGCCAGGAAGAAGACCGAGCCGTAGGGGTGCGACGAGATGGTGAGTCCCTCGTGCACGAGCTCGGCGTACTCGTAGACCTGACCGCCGATGAAGAACGCACCCATGAGGTACGTGAGCGTGATCCACTCGTTCATCCCCCACCGGTTGACCTGGAAGATCGATCCGGTGCGGACGGGCTGGAAACGCTCCGCCGCGAGGACACCCAGCTGGCACGTCACGGAGGACAGCACCAGGATCGACGTGTTGATCACGGCGAAGGGGATGTTGAGCTTCTCGGTCTGAGAAGCCCACTCCTCGGCGGGTATCACCGATCGAGCGGTGAAGTACATAGCGAACAGTCCAGCGAAGAACATGAGCTCGCTGGCCAGCCACACGATCGTCCCGACCGAGACAGGGTTCGGTCGGTTGACGCTCACGTGCTGGTGGGCGTGGGGGGCAGCCGTTGCGGTCGACACATCAGCCATTATGGCCGACCGCGGAGCGATTTGGACCACTGGATCGGGGGGTGGCGCGCGGCGAATCTCACAAACTCTCCAGATTCTCCCACCAAGCCCTGCACTTCATGACGGATCACGGTGAAGTGCCATGAAACGGCGGGATTTCGGGGGTCGTGACCACGGCCTGGAACGCCCGCGTCCGTCCCGGCGCGCGAGGATGTCGTCCGGGCCTGCGACGTGCCAAGATTCCCAGGAGTGCTGTGCCTCCGGCTCGGCGATCGCGGTGGTCTCCCACCGGACGACCGGCAGGCACGCAGGCTCGACCGGGAACCGGACGAGACCCGACCCAGAAGGAGGCGACGATGACGTCGACGACGAGCGACCTGACGACCACCCACCCGGAGCAGGACACGCTGTCCGAGGTCGGTCCGGTCCAGGCCGCGCGCGCGCCGCACATCCTGCTCTACAGCGACGACGTGACGGTGCGGGAGCAGGTGCGCCTCGCCGTCGGGCGTCGTGTCCGGGCCGGAGCACCCGACATCGTCTGGAAGGAGGTCGCGACCTCCACCGCGGTCGTGGCCGCTGCCGACGCGGGCGGGTGGGACCTGCTCGTGCTCGACGGCGAGGCCGACAAGGCCGGGGGCATGGGCCTGTGCCGCCAGCTCAAGAACGAGATCTTCCGGTGTCCTCCGGTTCTGGTCCTCACCGGCAGGCCGCAGGACGGTTGGCTAGCATCGTGGTCGCTCGCCGACGAGGCCGTCCCCCGGCCGTTCGACGCGATCGAGCTGCAGCGAGCGATCGTCTCGCTGATCGAATGACCTCATGAAGGGCAGATCCCGTGACCACGACACCGGGCACTCCGGCAACCGTCCCGTCCGTCCTCGCACCCCAGGGCACCTCCCTGGTGCCTGAGCAGACGGCGCCGTCGTGGCCGGGTCTCCTCTCGGAGCTCATCGCGGGGCGCGAGCTGAGCCCGGAGCTGACGGCGTGGGCCATGGGCATGGTCCTGTCGGGCGAGGTCAGCCCCGTCCGGCTCGCGGCGTTCCTCGTCGCGCTGCGGTCCAAGGGCGAGACCGTGGGCGAGCTGCGCGGCCTGGCCGACGCGATGCTGGCCCACGCGACCCGGTTCACGGTGCAGGGCCCGACGGTGGACATCGTCGGGACGGGCGGCGACCGTGCGCACACGGTCAACGTCTCGACCATGGCCGCTGTCGTGATCGCCGGGACGGGCGTGCGCGTCGTCAAGCACGGGAACCGCGCCGCGTCGTCGTCGTCGGGCTCGGCCGACGTGCTCGAGGTCCTGGGCATCCGCCTCGACCAGTCCCCGGAGCGGGTCACGCAGCTGGTCGAGGAGGTCGGCATCACGTTCTGCTTCGCGCAGGTCTTCCACCCCTCGTTCCGGCACTCGGCGGTCGCGCGCAAGGAGCTCGGGATCCCGACGGCGTTCAACTTCCTCGGGCCCCTCACGAATCCGGCCCAGCCCCCCGCGACCGCCGTCGGGGTCGCCGACGCGCGCATGGCCCCGCTCGTGGCCGGCGTCTTCGCGTCGCGCGGGACCTCGGCCCTCGTGTTCCGCGGGGACGACGGCCTCGACGAGCTCGCGGCGACCGGTACCTCGACCGTCTGGGAGGTGCGTGACGGCTCCGTCACGACCCGGTCGCTCGACGCGGCGGCCGAGCTGGGCCTGCAGCGGATCTCGGTCGAGGACCTGCGCGGGGCCGACGCGTCGTTCAACGCCGAGGTCGCGCGTCGCGTGCTGGCGGGCGAGACCGGGCCGGTGCGGGAGACCGTGCTGCTCAACGCCGCGGCCGCGCTCGTCGCGGACGCGAGCCTGCCCGGCACCGCCGAGGGGACCCGCGGCGCGCGTCTGCG
>NZ_JACSQQ010000063.1 GCF_014836555.1 Oerskovia rustica | reverse complement strand
CGCCGAGAGGCGCCCACCCCTCACGGCGTCCGGCACCCAGCCACGCCCTGGCGCGTCCCAGTGGTGCTGCGGCCTTGCCCCGCCATGTCCGGACACGGGACCCACGACCGATTCGGGCGAAACGCTAGACTCGGCCCCGGCGCGCCTCCGACGGCGCTCCGCCTGTTCGCTCCACCATGGCGGGCAGAGCCGAGAACCGCCCCGATCGACGACGTGAGGACCACACGATGCCCGGCAAGGCCAAGACCATCCTGATGTGGGTCGTCATCGTCTTCCTGCTGTACGCGGTCGTCCAGAGCCCCGACCGCGCGGCGGACATCGTCCAGGCGATCTGGGACGTCATCCTGGGCGCCTTCCAGAGCTTCGGGCAGTTCGTCCAGTCGCTCATGAAGTAGGCGCACCGTGGCGCAGGACCTCCCCTCGCAGGCGTACGAGTCTGCGCCGCGCCTGAGCGCGCGCCACCTGCGGCGCTACATCCTGCCCGGTGAGCGCGTGGTCCTGGCCACGCGTGCCCACTGGGGCAAGCTCGCCGAGCCCGTCGCCACGACGGCCGCCGCCTTCCTGCTCGCGGCCTGGCTCGTCAGCGTCCTGGCTCCTGCCGTGGGCGAGGGCTCGCTGCTGCTCTGGTGGGCCTGGGTGCTGGTCGCCCTCCGTCTGCTGTGGAAGGTCCTGGACTGGCGCAACGAGTGGTTCGTCGCGACCGACAAGCGCATGCTCCTGATGTTCGGGCTCGTGACCCACAAGGTCGCGATGATGCCCCTCGGCAAGGTCACGGACATGAGCTACAGCCGCTCGATCCTCGGGCGGATCCTCGGCTACGGCCAGTTCATCCTCGAGTCGGCCGGGCAGGACCAGGCCATGAGCCGCATCAACTGGGTCGCCAACCCGGACGCCACGTACCGGAAGCTGTGCGACACGATCTTCATCCCCGGGGGGCGCGGCGGGCCGTGGGGCCAGCAGCCGCAGGGCGGCGCACCCGGTGGGGGCGCGACTCCCCCGCCCCCCGCACAGCCCGCGCAGGCTACATATGCGACAGCTCAGCAGGCGCCGACCCCTGTCCCGGGCCGGTTGAGCTGGGCACCGACGAGCGACGGGCCCGAGGGCGACCTGTCGGCCGCCGCGACACAGCCCATCGCCGTGCGCTCGGTGCAGGCCGGCGGGCAGGGCCACCTGTTCGTCGCACCCCGCGGCAGCTCCCCCCGGCTGGACGGCTCCGACCGACCGGTCATGGCTCCCCCGCTGCCGCCGGACCCGGTGACCGACCGGCCGGACCGCTCAGCCCGGCCGGAGCAGCCGGAAGAGATCGCCGAGCAGATCGGCGACGGCCTCGGCGACGGGCCCGACGGTGAGTCCGACGGTCCCGCATGGGAGGTCTCCGACGACGACCGCGGCCGGTTCGTGCCCGTCACGCCCTGGGACCCGCAGAGCGGGTGGCAGGCCACGGACCCGTGGTCGCGCCCCGAGGGCGCGTCGGGCCCGCCGTCGGCGAACCCGCCCGTCCCGCCCCCGCCCCGCTGACTCGTCGGCCTGGCCCACGGGTCGGTGGGCTCGTCGGCCGTCGCGGCCGAGACCCTCCGCCCCGGGGCCGGAAGCAGGGCACCGTGACATCTCCGCCAGGTTCGGGCCCTTCGACCCTGTTCTCGACGCAGGTCCCCAACCTACGGTGCAGTAACCACCCGCCCCAGGCCTGAGAAGGGTCCACCTGTGACCACGCTGTCCCTGCCCGCCCCCGCATCGTTCCCGCCCCTACCTCGTGTGATCCAGGGCGGGATGGGGATGGCGGTCTCGTCCTGGCGACTCGCGTCGGCCGTCGCACGCACGGGGCAGCTCGGCCTGGTCTCCGGGACCGCGCTGGACCTCGTCCTGGCGCGCAGGCTGCAGAACGGCGACCGCGACGGCGCGGTGCGCAGGGCGCTCGACGCCTTCCCGGTGCCGCGGTTCGCCCAGCGGGTGCTCTCGCGCTACTTCCGTCCCGAGGGGCGCGGCGAGGGCCAGCCCTACGCCCCCGTGCCTCGCCTCGCGCTCCGTCAGACCCGCCTGGCGCAGGAGCTCATGATCCTGGGCAGCTTCGTCGAGGTGTGGCTCGCCAAGGAGGGGCACGACGGGCGGGTGGGCATCAACTTCCTCGAGAAGATCCAGATGGCCGCTCCTGCGGCCGCCTACGGGTCGATGCTCGCCGGCGCGGACTACGTCGTGACCGGGGCGGGCATCCCCCGCGACATCCCGCACCTGCTGGACCAGCTCGCGGGTCATGAGGCCGTCCAGTTCCCCGTCACGGTGGTGGGTGGCAGCCACCACACGGTCGATCTCGACCCCGACACGCTCCTCGGCGGGTCGCTGCCTCCCGTGACGCGGCCCACGTTCCTCGCCGTCGTCTCCGCGCACGCCCTGGCCGAGCACCTGGTGCGCGAGGACCACACCCGGCCCGACGGCTTCGTGGTCGAGGGCCCTCCTGCCGGCGGGCACAACGCCCCTCCCCGCGGGCGCCTGACGCTCGACGAGGCCGGGCAGCCGGTGTTCGGCCCACGCGACCAGGCCGACCTGACGAAGGTCGCCGCGATCGGGCTGCCGTTCTGGCTGGCGGGCGCGCAGGGCACCCCGGAGGCGTTGGCCACCGCGTGCGAGGCCGGGGCGACGGGCGTCCAGGTCGGCACGCTCTTCGCGCTCTCGACCGACTCGGGGCTCGACCCTGCCCTGCGCGAGGACGTGCTCGCGCGGCTGCGCGCCGGGACGCTCGACGTACGCACCGAGCCGCTCACCTCGCCGACCGGCTTCCCGTTCAAGGTCGCCCAGCTCCCGGGCACCCTCTCGGCCACGGACGTCGCGGCGGCGCGGCCCCGGCTGTGCGACCTGGGCTACCTCCGCACCCCGGTCGAGAAGGACGACGGCAAGGTCACCTATCGCTGCCCCGCGGAGCCGGCCCACATGTTCGAGCGCAAGGGCGGAGGGGCCGACGACGCCGTCGGCCGGTCGTGCCTGTGCAACTCGCTCGCGGCCGACGTCGGGCTCGGTCAGACACGTGCCGACGGGTACGTCGAGCTCCCCCTCGTCACCCTCGGGGCGGACGTCGCCGGAGCGGCGCGGCTCGCAGAGCGGCACGACGGCGCCTGGTCGGCCGGCGACGTGCTCGACTGGCTCCTGGACGAGGGGGCGCCGGCCTCGACGATCGGCGCCTGACGGGCTCAGCCCGGGGTCGGGACGCGACGGCTCCTGACCTTCTCCAGCTGGGCCGACAGGTCCCAGTCCCCGGGGCGCGCGCCGGGTGCGAACCACGGGGCACCCCCGTCGACCCAGGCCTTGCGGGCTCGGAGCGCGGTGCGCCAGGAGACGTCCTGCACCCCGCTCTCGGATCCGCAGCAGTCGCAGACGGCGTGGAGAGGAGTGCCCCCGTGCCACAGCTCCTCCGGGTCGCCCGGGTCGGACCAGCCGCAGACCCTGCACGTCACGTCGATGAACATCGCAGGAACCTAGCACCTTCGTCCGTCGCGCGTCGGACGGGTCGCCGACCGGATGCTCCCCCGGAACGGGTAGCCGACCGGATGCCCCCCGGAGACGACGAAAGCTCGACCATCTTCCGATGATCGAGCTCTGCGTTGGTACCCCCAACGGGATTTGAACCCGTGTTACCGCCGTGAGAGGGCGGCGTCCTAGGCCGCTAGACGATGGGGGCCAGGACCGCTCCCCCACCCAAAAGGGCGAGTGAGCGTCATCGAGGCCCGGTCATCTGACGATGGCCAGGCCTCGTACGTACCCCCAACGGGATTTGAACCCGTGTTACCGCCGTGAGAGGGCGGCGTCCTAGGCCGCTAGACGATGGGGGCCTAAGCTCGTCACCCCGAGGGGCGCCGTGCCGTTGAGAACTCTACTGCACGTTTCGTGTCGGTTTGACCGACTCGATGCGCTGCATGCTCTGCGCTGGGGTACCAGGACTCGAACCTAGAATGACGGTACCAGAAACCGTTGTGTTGCCAATTACACCATACCCCAAGGAGGTATCAGCGCCGCACCCTCGTCCCGTTCCCGGGCCGCGGTTGAGCGCCTCACCGAGAGAAAACATTACCGGACACTTCCGGCCCGGCCAAATCGCCCTCGCGACGCCCGGCTGCGTCGCCCCCGCCGCTCGGCCCGCCTCGTCCGACCGCGCCCGGCTGCAGCGGCAGCCGGTCCACGGCCCCGTACGACACGTCGTGCGCCAGATGTAGACCTCGCCGCCCGGACGTGGCACCGTCGAAGACGTGAGCACCGACGACGTCCCGACCCCCGACCCCCCGCGCGCCTCGCACGCCGCGCGCGCGTCCTCGTTCGGCGCCGGAGCGGGCGAGTATCGGGCCGTCCGGCCGTCCTACCCGGACACCGCGATCGACTGGATGCTCCCCGCGGGCGCACGGCACGTGCTCGACCTCGCCGCGGGCACGGGCAAGCTCACCGAACGCCTCATGGCGCGCGGGCTCCACGTGACCGCCGTCGAGCCCTCCGAGGGCATGCGCGCCGAGCTCCAGGACGCCGTGCCGGGGGCCCACGTCCTGCCCGGTACCGCCGAGCGCATCCCTCTCGAGGACGGGAGCGTCGACGCGGTCCTCGTCGCCCAGGCGTGGCACTGGTTCGACGTCGCCGTCGCGGTCCCGGAGATCGCGCGCGTCCTGCGTCCCGGCGGGCGCCTGGGCGTCGTGTGGAACGTCCGCGACCACACGGTCGACTGGGTCGAGAGCTTCACCGAGATCATCCATCGGGGCGACTCGCTCGAGCCGGTCCACCGGACGCCCACGATCGACGGCGCCGACGGGGCCTTCACGCCGCTCGAGCACGCGACCTTCTCGTGGGCGGACCGGCTGCCGGCCGCGTCGCTGCGGACGCTCGCGTCCACGCGCAGCCACCTCCTGACCCTGCCGGCGACCGAGCGCGACGAGCTGCTCGACGCCGTCGACCGGCTGGTAGCCACGCACCCGGCCCTCGCCGGCCGGTCCGAGATCGACCTCCCGTACCGCGCCGAGTGCTGGCGCGCGGACCGCGTCCGCGGCACCGACACCGACGCGGCCGACGCGTGAGCGCCCAGCCGGAGGATCTCGCGACCACGCTGGCCCCTGGCCCCGTCACGCCCGACGACGTCCGCGCGGCCTCCCGTTGGCTCGCCGACGGCGTCGCGCGGCATCCCGATGCGGCCTTCGACGCGCAGGCGGGGCCCGTGCGGTGGTCGTGCTGGGCGACCGCCGAGCACGTCGTCGACGACCTCCTGGCCTACGCGCTCCAGGTCGCGGGCCTCCCCCTGCTCGACTACCTGCCGCTGGCGGGTCCCAAGGGTGAGGACGAGATCGCGCACGTCAAGCGCGAGGCCGGACCGGCGGGCCTGGCCGAGGTCATCGTCGCGGGCGGTGAGCTGCTCGCCGCCCAGGTCGCGGCCCGTCCCCCCACGGCCCGCGCCTACCACCCGTACGGGCTCTCGGACCCGGAGGGCTTCGCGGCCATGGGGGTCGTGGAGATCCTCGTCCACGGCCGGGACGTCTTCCAGGGACTCACGGGCACGTCTGCGACGCTGCCCGAGGGCATGAGCGCCCGGGTGCTGGCCCGGCTCTTCCCCGACCTGCCGCCCACCGCGCTCGACCTGGCCCCGGACGACGCCCTCGTGTGGGCGACGGGCCGCAGCGACCTGCCCGGCCTGCCGCGACGGACCCGTTGGCGCTGGGACGCGAGCGTCCGGTAGCCCACCGCCTGGTGGCGACGTCGGAGAGTCGTCGCCGCCAGGCCGGGGGTGTCGGGTCGGGGGTGTCAGGTCGCCGTCACGGGGCGTCACGTCAGGAGAAGGACCGCGACGAGCGAGGTCCCGGTCACGACCGCGGCCGACGCGGTGCCGAGCACGAGCGCGCGCCGACCTGTGCGGACCAGGTGCGCGGCGTCGACCCCGAGGCCCATCGCGAACATCGCGGCGGTGAACAGCAGCGTGGTGACCATGGTCGTCACCTCGATGACGGACGCGGGCAGGACGCCCGTGCTCCGCACCAGCACGGCCACGAGGAAGCCGACGACGAAGAGCGGCACGGGTGGCGTCCGGCGGGCCGCCGAGGCCCCGGAGCCCCCCGCGGCGACCTCGACGTCCGCGGGTGGCGCCACCCGCTCGCGCCGAGCCCTCAGCACCCCGGCCCCGGCCACGAGCGGGGCGAGGAGCACCACGCGGGCCAGCTTGCTCACGGTCGCGGTCGCGAGGGCGGCGGCCGAGACGGCGCCGCCCGCGGTCACGACCTGCGCGACCTCCTGGACGCTCGCGCCGATCCACAGTCCGGCGCGGTCGTCGGCGAGGCCCAGCAGCCCGGCGAGCCACGGCAGCACGAAGATCGCGAGCGACCCGAAGATCGTCACGAGCGCGAGCGC
>NZ_JACSQQ010000062.1 GCF_014836555.1 Oerskovia rustica | reverse complement strand
GGCACCCGCGGGACATGCGTCCCGCGGGCGAGCACCACCGGCTGCACCGCCGCGCGAGGCGCGGTCGTGCACCGCACGTCCAGCAGTACCGTTCGGTCCACCGGGCCGCACAGCCCGACGCACGACCCCTTCCTTCACGACGAGGTGATGAGCGACATGACTCAGCAGGCGAACCGGCACACCGGTCCCGACCGGGCGCGCACCCCGCGCCCTCGCGCCCGCTCCGGCCCCCTGACCGGCGCCCTCGGGCGCGTGCGCGCGGCCGCGGCCGCAGGCATGGCCCTGCTGCTCGGGACGCTGCTCGCGACCGTGCTCGGCGCGGTGCCCGCGAGCGCGCACGGTGGCGACATCATCCTGTCGATCGGCGGCGACGGCGCCGGCGGCATCTCGGTCAACGTGACCTACAAGACGGACGGGCACCCGGTCGAGGAGATCGTCGACGTCATGGTCATGGCGGTGTCCGACGCCGGGACGGAGATCGGCCCCCTCCAGCTCTCGTCGGCCTCGGAGGGCGTCGGCTGGTACACGTCCGCGCCGGACGTGCTGACCGACGGCCACTGGACCGTGACCGCGACGACGACCACGCCGGTCGCCACGACCGCGACCTCGCAGATCGACGTGGTCCCGCCGCCCGCCGCGCCGGCACCCGCGGAGGGCGACACGGAGGTCGGTGCCGAGGGCGAAGGTGCCTCGGCAGCGGCAGCGGCAGCGGCAGCGGCGGCGAGCGACGAGGGCTCGGGCGTCCCGACGACGGCGCTCGTCGTGGGGGGCGCGGTCCTGCTCCTCGCAGCGGGCGCCGTGCTCGTGCTCCGTCGCCGCGCGACGGCCGCTGAGCGCCCGTAGCGCCCGTAGGGCGCCCTTCATCGAGACCACCAGACCACAGGACGACCACCGAGACTTCCCGGACCACGGGCGTCGGATCGAAGGAGACATCGACATGGCACGACCCATCACCCTGTTCACCGGCCAGTGGGCCGACCTGCCCTTCGAGGAGGTCGTGCGCCTCGCGTCGGGCTGGGGCTACGACGGTCTGGAGATCGCCTGCTGGGGCGACCACCTGGACCCGTGGCGCTGGGACGACGAGGAGTACGTCGCGGGCAAGCTTGCGTTGCTCGAGGCGCACGGCCTGAAGGTCTACGCGATCTCGAACCACCTCAAGGGGCAGGCGGTGTGCGACGACCCGATCGACCAGCGGCACCGTGACATCCTGTCGGACCGCGTGTGGGGCGACGGCGACCCCGAGGGCGTGCGTCAGCGCGCGGCCGAGGAGATGAAGAACACCGCTCGTCTCGCGGCGAAGCTGGGCGTCAAGACGGTCGTCGGCTTCACGGGCTCGTCGATCTGGAAGTACGTCGCGATGTTCCCGCCGGCGTCGCAGGACATGATCGACGCGGGCTACCAGGACTTCGCGGACCGCTGGAACCCGATCCTCGACGTGTTCGACGAGGTCGGGGTCCGCTTCGCCCACGAGGTGCACCCGAGCGAGATCGCGTACGACTACTGGACCACGGTCCGCACGCTCGAGGCGATCGGTCACCGCAAGGCGTTCGGCCTCAACTGGGACCCGAGCCACATGGTGTGGCAGGACCTGGACCCGGTCGGTTTCCTGTGGGACTTCCAGGACCGGATCTACCACGTGGACTGCAAGGACACGAAGAAGCGCATGCACAACGGCCGTAACGGGCGGCTGGGGTCGCACCTGGCGTGGGCCGACCCCCGTCGTGGCTGGGACTTCATCTCGACCGGCCACGGCGACGTGCCCTGGGAGGACGCCTTCCGGATGCTCAACAGCATCGGCTACGAAGGCCCGATCTCGGTCGAGTGGGAGGACGCGGGCATGGACCGCCTCGTGGGTGCGCCCGAGGCGCTCGCCTTCGTGAAGCAGTACGCGTTCGAGGCGCCGGAGGCGGCGTTCGACGCGGCGTTCTCGACCAAGGAGTAGGCCTCGAGCTCACCGCGAGGGCGTCCTCCCGTCCCGGGAGGGCGCCCTTCGGCGTGTGCGGCGCGGCGCCGGCGCCGGGGTGCCGGGGTCGTCCCGGAGCGCGTTCGCGGCGCCCGCTTCCGGCCTGCGGAGCGGGGTTCTGCGCCGGTCGGGGGACGGTTTCCCGCGGAACGGCGGGCTTCCGTAATTGTTTAACCGATGGAGTTACCGAACGGTGACATCAAACATCCGGCTTTTGCTTGACGCTCGTCATAAGTCGCCCTACGGTATGGGACATGCGAGCCGAAGAAGTCGCGCGAGACCTCGGGGCCATCGATGCCCCCGCCACCAGGACGGAGCCGTCCGTCCTGGGCGGCCGCCCCGTCGTGGGGGCCGCGACCACCCCCGTCCCCGAACGTCCAGCGACCGACCTGCTGCCGAGCCGGCTACCCGCCGCGGGCTACCGCGCCGGCATCATCGGCACCGGCTTCATCGGCGAGGTCCACGCCCGTGCGATCCGCACGGCCGGGGGAGACCTCGTCTCCGTCGCCGGCATCGACGCGCCGGGGGCGCGCGAGGCCGCCGCCGACCTCGGGGCACTGGGGTACGCGGCCACGTCGCAGGAGCTCATCGACGACCCGGACATCGACGTGGTGCACATCTGCACCCCCAACTTCCTGCACGTCCCGCTCGCCACGGCGGCGCTGGCCGCGGGCAAGCACGTGGTGTGCGAGAAGCCCCTCGCGATGGACCTCGGGGGCGCGATCGCGCTCGCCGGTCTCGCCGAGGAGGCCGCCGCCGCGGACGGCCGCGTCGCCGTCGTGCCCTTCGCCTACCGCTTCCACCCCATGGTGCGCGAGGCGCGCGCCCGGGTCCGCAGCGGGGCGGTCGGCACCATCAGCCTCGTGCACGGCTCCTACCTCCAGGACTGGCTCCTGCGGGCCAGCGACGACAACTGGCGCGTCGACCCCGCCCTCGGCGGCGCGAGCCGCGCGTTCGGCGACATCGGCTCCCACTTCTGCGACCTCCTCGAGTTCACGACGGGCCAGCGCATCGCGCGGCTCGTCGCGCAGACGGCGACGATCAACGCCGAGCGCACGGGCGCCGACGGGCGCCCCGCGCCGGTCCGCACCGAGGACGCCGTGACCCTGCAGTACGAGACCGACGGCGGAGCGCTCGGCTCGGCGGTCATCAGCCAGGTCTCGGCAGGCCGCAAGAACCGGCTCTTCCTCGAGATCTCGGGCTCCGAGTCGACGCTCGCGTTCGACCAGGAGGGGCCAGAGACCCTCTGGGAGGGCCGCCGCGACACGAGCCGCCTGCTCATCCGCAACCCCGAGGCCCTCACGCCCGAGGCTGCCCGCTACTCCCGGCTCCCCGCAGGACACCCGCAGGGATACCAGGACTGCTTCGACGCGCTCGTCGGCGACACCGCGGCGGCCATCACCGGGCGCACGCCCGACGGCCTGCCCACGTTCGCCGACGGCCTCCGGGCCGCACACCTCGCCGAGGCCGTGGCCCGTTCCGCACGCACCGGCACCTGGGTGGAGGTAGAGGCATGACAGCACCGACGGCAGGCGAGGGCGTGACCGCGCCCCTCCTGCAGCTGCGGGGCATCGGCAAGGTCTTCTTCGGCAACTCTGTCCTGCGCGGCATCGACCTCGACGTGCGACCCGGTGAGGTCCACGCGCTCGTCGGGGAGAACGGCGCCGGCAAGTCCACGCTCATGAAGATCATCGCCGGGGTCCACCAGCCCGACGCGGGCACCATGGAGCTCGACGGGAAGCCCGTCGCGTTCGCGTCGCCGCTCGCGGCCCAGGCCGCCGGGGTCTCGACCGTCTTCCAGGAGTTCAACCTCCTGCCCGAGCGCACGGTCGCGGAGAACGTGTACCTCGGCCGCGAGCCGCGCCGGTTCGGGCTCGTGGACGCCGGTCGCATGGCCCGCGACACGGACGAGCTGCTCGCCGACCTCGGTCTGCACGGCCTCGCGTCGTGGATGCGGGTCGGTTCGCTCTCCGTGGCCGAACAGCAGATCGTCGAGATCGTCAAGGCCGTCTCCTACGACGCCCGCATCATCTCGATGGACGAGCCCACCGCCGCGCTCGCCGACCAGGAGGTCGAGCTGCTCTACGCGCTCGTCCAGCAGCTGCGCTCCCGAGGCGTCGCGATCCTCTACGTCTCGCACCGCCTCAAGGAGATCTTCGACCTCTGCGACACCATCACGGTCCTCAAGGACGGCGACTTCGTCCTGACGACCGCGACGGCCGACATCACCCCGGACCAGCTCGTACGGACCATGGTGGGTCGCGAGTTCGCGGGCTACTACCCGGACAAGGACCCGGGCACGGTGCCCGGCGCCGTCAAGCTCGCGCTCGACGGTGCGGGCAACACCCAGGTCGACGGGATCGACCTCGAGGTCCGCGCGGGGGAGATCGTGGCCCTCGCGGGACTCCAGGGCAGCGGTCGTACCGAGATCGCGCACGGCGTGTTCGGCGTCGCGCCGTTCACCCGGGGCACGGTCCTGCTCGACGGCAAGCCCGTCACGGTGGGCTCGGCACGCGAGGCCGTCCGGCTCGGGCTCGCGCTCGTGACCGAGGACCGCAAGGCCGAGGGACTCGCGCTCGAGCAGTCGATCTCCGCGAACGCACGGCTCGTGCTCGATGCCGTGACCCCCGGTTCCTCCGACCGCCGCGCCAAGGCGATCCCCGGCATCCTGTCGTCGCTCGACCTCGTCTCGCGCTCCAAGGACGCCGAGGTCCAGTACCTCTCGGGCGGGAACCAGCAGAAGGTCGTCCTGGCCAAGTGGCTCGTGACGGACCCGTCGGTCATCGTCCTCGACGAACCCACGCGTGGCATCGACGTCGGCGCCAAGCGCGCGGTCTACGACCTCATGCGCACCCTGACGGCGCGCGGCGTCGCGATCCTGCTCATCTCGTCCGAGCTCCCCGAGGTCGTCGCGATGGCCGACCGCATCCTCGTGATGCGCGACGGCCGGGTCGCCGGCGAGCTCCCCGCGGGCAGCGACGAGGAGACCATCATGGCGCTCGCGACCGGGGCCGGAGACACGTCGGAGCACGTCGAGGTCGACCTCTCCGCGCTCGACGTCCCCGTCGGGTCCAGCGTCCGGACAGCCCGTCCCGCGCACAGCGACACCCTCCAGGAGGAGAAATGAGCACCGCGGTGAGCACCGCTTCGCCCCGGGCGGGGAGCACGACCTCCGGTCCCCGACGGCGCCGGCTCGGCTCGACGGGGATCGTCTACCTCGCGCTCGTCGGCATCCTGGTCGTCTCGGCCGGGCTCGTCGCCGCGCAGGGCGGCAGCTTCTTCAGCCAGGGGAACCTGTTCTACCTGCTGTCCCAGACGAGCCTGCTGGGCTTCGTCGCGATCGGCCAGACGTTCGTCATCCTGTGCAAGTCGCTCGACCTGTCGGTCGGGTACGTCGTGGCCTGGTCCTCGCTGGTGGCCGCCACGACCATGGCCGGTGACCCGTCGCGCATCTGGCTCGGCGTGGTCGCGGCGCTCGCGGTCGCCGCGGGCGTCGGGCTGGTCAACGGGCTCGTCATCTCGAAGCTCCGCGTGAACTCGTTCATCGCGACGCTCGGTGTCGGCCTCATCATCAAGGGCTACCTCGACACGCAGTTCAAGGGCCCGTCGGGCGAGGTCCCCAAGGCCTTCCAGGGCTTCGGGTACACGCGCATCGGTCCGGTGCCGGTCTCGGTCATCGTGCTCGCGGTGGTCATGGTGCTCGGCGTCGTGCTCCTGACCCGCACCCGTCCGGGCTATCACATGTTCGCGGTCGGCGGGAACATCGACGTCGCCCGTCTCTCGGGGATCCGCACGGACCGGTCGATCGTCCTGGCCCACGTCCTGTGCTCGCTGTGCGCGGGCATCGCCGGCCTCCTCATCGCGGCACGTTTCGGCACGGGCAACGCCCTGGTCTACACGTACGGCTACGACCTCAACTCGATCGCGGCCGTGGTGCTCGGCGGGACCCTGCTCATGGGAGGGCGCGGCTCGATCCTCGGCACCATCGCCGGCGTCCTGATCCTCGCCTCGCTCGACACCGTGTTCAACGTGCTCGACGTCAGCCCGTTCTTCAAGGACGTCCTGCGCGGTGCGATCATCATCGCCGCGGTCGCCATGTACGCCCGCCGCCAGATCGACCCCGCGAGCAGCCGAGCGAGGTTCAAGGCCCTGGCGCAGTCCGTCCGACCCGGCTCCCGAGGCGGACCGGGCGGGGCGAGCTCGCCGGACCGCACCGGCCCGGCAGGGCCAGGTTCCGCCGCGGGCCCCGAGAACCCGTCCGCCACGACCGGCAAGGAGGCCACCCGATGAGCGCGAGCACTCCCACGACCAGCCCGACCACCCCGGGGGGCCCGCAGGCCACCACCGGGAACGGATTCTCCCGCTGGGTCCAGCGCGTCACGTCGGGCAGCACCTGGACGGTCTACGCCCTGCTGATCGTGGTGTTCGTCGCGATCCTCGTGATGAACCCCTCGTTCGGCGAGCCCATGTCGATCATGGCCTTCCTCAAGAAGGCGTCGCCGCTGATCGTCCTGGCGATCGGGCAGTACTTCGTCATCGTGTCGGGGGAGTTCGACCTCTCGGTCGGCTCGCTCGTGGGCGCTCAGGTCGTCATCGCGGCCAAGCTCATCGACGGTGAGGACTCCATGACCTGGCCCGTGATCGGCCTCATGGTCCTGTTCGGCCTGGCGGTCGGGCTCGTCAACGGCCTGATCGTCACGCTCCTGAAGGTCCCGTCGTTCATCACGACGCTCGGCATGATGCTCGTGCTCTACGGCGCGATCCGCCTGTGGACCGGCGGGGCGCCCACGGGTTCGCTCACGGACGGCTTCCGTCAGTGGGGTCGCGGCGGCCTGCCGGACACCCCGGGGCAGTTCCAGGTCCCGTTCGCCGTGCTCATCACGGTCGTGCTCGGGGTGATCGCGGTGATCCTGATGCGGCGCCCGTTCGGCCGCACGCTCGTCGCGACCGGCGACAACGACGTGGCCGCGGCGTTCTCGGGCGCCTCGGTCTGGTGGGTGCGCACGCGGGCCTTCCTGTTCTCCGGCTTCATGGCCACGGTCGCGGGCATCCTCATCGGCGGCTACGCCGGCGTGACGGCCCAGGTGGGCGAGGGCCTGGAGTTCATGGCGATCACGGCGGTCGTCCTGGGCGGCGTCGTCCTGGGTGGCGGCCGGGGCTCGGTGGTCGCGGCCATGGCCGGCGCGCTGACGCTCGAAGCCCTGTTCACCCTGTTCAACCAGCTCAGCCTGCCGTCCACGATCCGTCCCGCGGTCCAGGGCGTGATCATCATCGCCGCGGTGGCCTACGCCGCGATGCCGCGCCGGTCCAAGGCCGTACCGAGCCCCCCGGCAGGGGTCCCCGAACCCACCGTCCCCAAGGAGCCCCAGCCAGCAGCGCCCTAGTCCTCCGGTCACCACCCGGAACGCCACACAGATCCGTCCCCGACAGGCCGTCGCACCCGTTGCGTCGGCAGGACAACGAAGTCTTCCGAAAATCAGGAGAAGGAACATGCGACGCTCTCGAGTTCTCTTGGCAGGGGCCGCGACCGCGGCACTGCTGTTCACCGCTGCGTGCAGCACCGACGTGCCCGAGGCCCC
>NZ_JACSQQ010000061.1 GCF_014836555.1 Oerskovia rustica | reverse complement strand
GAGCGCGGGTGCGCTGCGCCGTCGGGCACAATCGGGGCATGAGCGCTGGTGCGGTGAGACGGGGCCGTCGGCCTGCGGGGGAGGACACCCGGGCGTCGATCGTGGCCGCGGCGCGCGAGGAGTTCGCCGCCAAGGGGTTCGACGCGGTGAGCATGCGCGGCGTGGCCCGGGCGGCCGGGGTGGACCCCGGGCTCATCCGGCACTACTTCGACGGCAAGGGTGAGCTGTTCGCGGCCTCGCTCGTCCCGGCGGGGGCGGACCCGCAGGCGCTCGCGGGCCGGCTCGCGCAGGGCGGGCTCGTCGGGCTGGGGGAGCGGCTGGCCCGCACGGTCCTCGCGGTGTGGGACGCCCCGGACGGCCAGGTCCAGCTCCGGCTCGTGCTGTCGGGGATGTTCTCGGCGGACGAGCACGTGCAGGAGCTGCCGCGCTACCTCCAGCGGACGGTGTTCGACCAGGTCGCGGCACTCCTGCCGCGCGCGGTCGCGGCCCGTCGGGTGAGCCTGGTCGCGAGCCAGGTGCTCGGGGTGCTCGTCGCGCGTCACCTGCTGCGGATCGAGCCCGTGGCGTCGATGCCGGCCGACGAGCTGGCGCTCTCGATCGCCCCGACGCTCCAGCGCTTCCTCGAAGGGGTGGACGAGGGCCTTGCGCCGGGTCCGCACGAGGAGCACAATTCCTCACATGGGGAATAACGAGCCCGTCATCAGCGTCCAGGGCCTGCGTGTCGACCGCGGCGGGACCACGGTGCTGCACGCGCTCGACCTCACGGTGCCCGAGCGACAGGTCGTCGGGCTCCTCGGACCGAGCGGCAGCGGCAAGACCACGCTCCTGCGCACGCTCGTCGGGGTCCAGGTGGTCACGGCAGGGACCGCGCACGTGCTCGGGCGGCCCGCGGGGGACCCGACGCTGCGCCACCAGGTCGGGTACGTGACCCAGTCGCCCAGCGTCTACTCCGACCTCAGCGTGACCGAGAACCTGCGCTACTTCGCCTCGATCCTCGGGGTGGGGCCCCGCGACGTCTCGCGCGTGATCGACGCCGTGGACCTCGCTCGGCACGCACGCCGCCGGGTCGGCACGCTGTCAGGGGGCGAACGCTCGCGCGTCTCGCTCGCGGCCGCCCTCCTGGGCGAGCCGCGGCTGCTCGTGCTCGACGAGCCCACCGTCGGCCTCGACCCCGTCCTGCGCCGCGACCTGTGGGACCTGTTCGCCCGGCTGCGCGACGCCGGCACGTCGCTGCTCGTGTCGTCGCACGTCATGGACGAGGCGACGCGCTGCGACCGGCTCCTGCTGCTGCGCGACGGCCGCCTGCTCGCGGACGACACCCTGCCCGGGCTCCTGGAGCGCACGGGCGCGCACGACGTCGAGCACGCGTTCCTGCGCCTCGTCGAGGACGCGTCCGTGCCCGACGGCGCCGCACCCCTCAGGAGTCCGCGCCACCTCGGAGGGGAGGCGTCATGAGCACGCACGACGCACGCAGCGCCGCCGCTGTCGCGACGGGCGCGCCCCAGGGCGAGGGGGCTCGCACACCGGTGCAGCGGGCACCGAGCGCGGTCAGCCCGCGAGCGACCCTCGCGACCGCGGGCAGGGTGCTGCGCCAGATCCGGCACGACCCGCGGACCATCGCGCTGCTCGTCGTGCTGCCGTGCGTGCTGCTGGGCCTCATCGCGTGGATGTTCGACGGCACGCCCGTGCTCGACCAGTTCGGGCCGATCCTCGTAGGCCTGTTCCCCATGATCATCATGTTCCTCGTCACGAGCGTCACGACCCTGCGCGAGCGCCAGTCCGGGACGCTCGAACGGCTCATGACCATGCCGATCGGCAAGGGGGACTTCGTGGGCGGGTACGCCCTGGCGTTCGCGCTGCTCGCGACCGTGCAGGCGCTCGTCGTCGTCGCGTTCGCCGTGTGGGTCTGCGGCATGGACGTGTCCGGGCCCGTGTGGGTTGTCGTGCTCGTCGCGGTGCTCGACGCGATCCTCGGGTCGTGCCTGGGGCTCGCGGCCTCGGCCCTGGCCCGGTCGGAGTTCCAGGCCGTCCAGCTCATGCCCGTGATCCTCTTCCCGCAGCTCATCACGTGCGGGCTCCTCATGCCCCGCGACGAGATGCCTGCGGTGCTCGAGGCGATCAGCCGCGTGCTGCCCCTGACGTACGGCGTCTCGGCGCTGCAGGACGTCGCCGCGGGCGGGACCTTCGCGGACGTGAGCGGCGCCGTCGCCGTCATCGTCGCGTTCATCGTCGGCGCGATCGTGCTGGGCACGCTGACGCTGCGGCGCCGCACGGTCTAGCGGCCGAGCCGGGCTCGCGGTTCTCACCCGCTGCCCCCTTCCGGAGGGCCGCGCCCACGTGGGAGGATCGGCGCGCTCGGGGGCGAGAAGCGACGAAGGAGTTCGCGGGTGCGACGCATGGCCCCACGGGTAGGCACCCGTGTGTTCGCAGGGACGACAGCGGCGCTGCTGACGGTCGTCGGCCTGATCCTCGGTGCGCTGCCCGCGACCGCGGGCCCCGTGAGCTCGTCGGGCGCTCCCGACCATCAGGGCGTGGGCCTCGAGGTGGACGTCTCCGGGATCACCAGCCGGTCGCAGGTCGAGGCGGACCTCGGGACCGCGGTCGCGGGTGGGGAGCTGGTCGTGCGCGGGTACGGGCTGGTGCCCTTCGCGACGTACGACGTCGACCTCCGCTCGGCCTACGCCCCGCCCGTGCGGCTCGCCACCGTGGTCGCGCTCGCCGACGGCACGTTCGAGCTCTCGACGCGGCTGCCCGGTGCGGTGCGACCCGGGACGCACGTCGTCCGCGTGACCGACCCCGTGACGGGTACCTTCCTCGACACGGCCGGGTTCGAGGTGTCAGGACCGACGGGCCCTGGCACGGAACCCGGCGGCGGCACCGGTCCTGGCGGCGGCTCCGGTCCCGGCGGCGGGCCCGGTCCCGGCGGCGGGCCCGGCACAGGTCCGGATCCTGGCGCGCGCCCCGGCGGCGCCGAGCTGGCGGCCACGGGCCCACTCCCCGGGGCGGGTGGCGTCCAGGCGGGAGTCCCGGCGGCCGGCGACCTGGCGTTCACCGGCACGGCGGTCGTGGGCGTGCTCGCCGGCGCCGGTGCGCTGGTGGTCACGGGCGTCGTCGCGGTCACAGGTTCCCGACGACGACGGCGACGCGCGCGCTCGACCTGAGCGCCGCCGTCGGGCCGTTGGGGCGGGCGACGCCACCTGGGCAGCGCCGCGGCCGGACGCATCAGGGGCGGGCCGCGAACCGTTCGAGCAGCTCGGCGTGCCCCGAGACGATGAGCAGGTCGTTCGCCGAGATACGTGTGGTCGGCTCCGCGTACACGAAGTCCTGCCCCGGGGACTTCACGCCGATGATCGTCACGCCGTAGCGTTCGCGGACCTTCGTCTGCTCGATCGTGAAGCCCTGCGTCTCCTTGGGGGGACGCATCTTGACGATCGTGAAGCCGTCCTCGACCTCGATGTAGTCGAGCAGCTTGCCCGAGACCAGGTGCGCGACGCGGCTGCCCGCGTCGGCCTCGGGGAAGACCACGTGGTGCGCGCCGATGCGCTGCAGGATGCGGCCGTGCTCGGCCGAGATGGCCTTGGCCCAGATCTGCGGGGTCCCGAGGTCCACCAGGTTGCCCGTGATGAGCACGCTCGCCTCGAGCGAGGTCCCCACGCCGACCACGGCCACGGGGAAGTCACGGGCGCCGAGCTGCTCCAGCGCGGTCGGGTTCGAGGCGTCGGCCTCGACCAGGGGGATCTGGCCCGACCACTGCGCGATGAGCTCGGGCGAGCGCTCGACCGCGAGCACGTCCTGGCCGAGCCGGTCGAGCGTCGCCGCGATCGCGGACCCGAACCGGCCGAGGCCGATCACGAGCACGCCCGCGTTCTTCTCGGGGGCCTTCTTGTCGGGCACCTGGGGGCCTTTCGTCGGGAGGGTTCTGAGAGGTTCTGAGGGATCTGTGCGGGGACCGGCCCGCGCCGGTCAGCCGATGATCGGGCGTTCCTCGGGGTAGCGGATGACGCGGCGCCGGTCGCGCAGCGCGAGCGCCGCCGCCAGCGTCATGGTCCCGGTCCGGCCGATGAACATCAACACGACGAGCACGTACTTGCCGGCGGTGGGCAGGTCCGCGGTCACGCCCGTCGAGAGTCCGACGGTCGCGAACGCCGAGATGGTCTCGAAGAGGATCACGTCGAGGGTCCAGCCCGTGATCTCCAGGAGCAGGAGGCTCGCGACGAGCACCGCGGTGGCGCCGATGAAGGACACGGCGACCGCGAGCCGCAGGGTCTCGCGCGGGACACGTCGCCCGAAGGCCTCCAGGTCGCGGTCACCGCGGGCCTCCGAGACGATCGCGAGCAGCATGACCGCGAGCGTCGTGACCTTGATACCGCCCGCGGTCGAGGCGCTGCCGCCTCCGACGAACATGAGCGCGTCGGTGATGAGCCAGCTCGACTCGTGCATGCCGTTGATGTCGATCGTCGAGAAGCCCGCGGACCGGGGCATGACCCCGGCGAAGAGCGAGGCGAGGATCTTCTCGTTGAGGCTCAGCGGCCCCAGGGTCTTCTCGTTGGTCCACTCGAACGCCGCGAACAGGACCACCGCCACGACGACCAGGACCGCGCTCGTCGTGAGCGTGAGCTTGGTGTGCAGGCTCCACCGCGCGGCGCGCCTGCGGTTGCGCATGATGTTGAGGATCACGGGGAAGCCGAGCGACCCGATGAAGACGCCGACGATGATCGGCATGAGCAGCATCCAGTCGCCCACGTAGGGCGTCAGGCCCTCGGCCGTCGGGATGAAGCCCGCGTTGTTGAACGCCGAGATCCCGTAGAACAGCCCGTGCCAGGCCGCCTCGCCGAACGTCTCCTCGAGCACGATGAACCGAGGCAGGAGCAGGAGCGCGATGGTCAGCTCGATGGTCGTCGAGGTGATGATGACGACCCGGACGAGCGAGCCGACCTCCCCGAGGCGCGTCGTCTTGGTCTCCGAGGCGGTGAGCAGCTTCTGCGTGAGGCCGATGCGGCGCGACACGGCCATGCCGAGGATCGAGGCGAGCGTCATGACGCCCAGGCCGCCGATCTTGATGCCCACGAGGATCACGACCTGCCCGTACGTGGACCAGTACGTCCCGGTCGGGACGACCACGAGGCCCGTGACGCACACGGCCGACGTCGCCGTGAACAGCGCGTCGATGAACGGCGCCGACCTCCCGGACGTCGTGGCCCACGGGGCCATGAGGAGCAGCGTGAACAGCGAGATCACGGCCGCGAAGACCGTCACGGCGAGGCGGGCGGGGGAGTGGCGGGCGAGGCGGTCGACCAGCTCGCGACCTGCGAAGAAACGCCCGGAGACGCCCTGGGCCATCGGTCCTCCGTCTCCCTGTCCGTGCGTCCTCGTCCGGGTGGACGGGTGGCGCCGGGTCCCCTGCGGGACCGAACCGGGCGCCGTGCGTGCCGATGTGTCGCCCAACTCTGCCACAGGAGCACGGGTGCCCACCGGCTGAACCGCGGGGCGCCGTCGGGCCACTGGGGGGATACCGTGTCTCCTGCCCGCCACCGAGGCCGCCGCGCGCGGTTGCGGGACCGTGCGCCGGGCACCGGCCGCACGGACCGACGACCCGGACGACCCGCCGGACCGAGGAGCGCACGTGACCGAGCCAGACACCGTGCCGTTCGTCGCGCAGGTCGTGTGGAGCCCGGACCTGCTGGGCTACGACTTCGGGCACGGGCACCCCATGTCCCCGACGAGGCTCGACCTGACGATGCGCCTCGTGCGGGCGCTGGGGCTGCTCGACGCGCCGGGCGTCGAGGTCGTCGGCACCTCGCCCGCGTCCGACGAGGTGCTCGGCCTCGTCCACGACCCCGCCTACGTCGCCGCGGTCCACGCCGCCTCGGAGCACGGTGTCGAGAACCCCGCCCTGGGCCTGGGCACCGAGGACGACCCCGTCTTCGCGGGCATGCACGAGGCCGCGGCCCGCATCCTGTCCGGCTCGTACGAGGCCGCCGGCGCCGTGTGGTCGGGCCGTGCGCTGCACGCGGTCAACATCGCCGGGGGCATGCACCACGCCCAGCGCGGTGCGGCGTCGGGCTTCTGCATCTACAACGACGCCGCGGCAGCGGTCCGCCGGCTGCTCGACGACGGGGCCGAGCGTGTCGCGTACGTCGATCTCGACGCGCACCACGGCGACGGGGTCGAGCAGGCGTTCTGGGACGACCCGCGGGTCCTGACCGTCTCGGTGCACCAGAGCGGCGCGACGCTGTTCCCCGGCACGGGGCACGCCACCGACACCGGTGGGCCAGGGGCCACGGGAACCGCGGTCAACGTCGCCCTGCCTCGCCGCACCGACGGCGAGCGCTGGCTCCGGGCCGTGGACGCCGTGGTGCCGCCCGTGCTCCGGGCGTTCCGGCCCCAGGTGGTCGTGTCGCAGCACGGGTGCGACGCGCACGGGCACGACCCGCTGAGCGACCTCGACGTGAGCGTCGACGCGCAGCGTGCGGCCGTGCACTGGGTCCACGAGCTCGCGCACGAGCTCGCGGAGGGCCGCTGGGTCGCCCTGGGCGGGGGCGGGTACTCGGTCACGTCGGTCGTCCCGTACGCCTGGTCGAACGTCGTGGCCGAGATCGTGCACGCGCCCGTCGCCCCCTCGACGCCCGTCCCGGGCGCGTGGCGGGACCACATCAGCGCGGTCGCGCACCGCGAGACGCCCGCGCTCATGGGGGACGGCGACGTCGACTTCACGCCGTGGGGCAAGGGTTACGACCCCGAGGACGAGGTGGACCGCGCCGTGGTCGCGACCCGCAAGGCCGTCTTCCCGCTCCTGGGGCTCGACGCGCACTTCGACTGACCTGCGCCTCGCCGGGTGCACCCCCGTGCGCGCGGCCCGACGACGTCACCCGGCGTCGATTTCGGGCCACCCGCCGGGAGCAGGTAGTCTAGGAGACGGACTTTTTCTCGTGTTGGTCGGTTCCCGATCAGCCGTGGACCACCATGATCGGGGCGATCCCGATCGCACACCGATCCAGCATTGTGAGGACCCATGGGCTCCGTCATCAAGAAGCGCCGCAAGCGTATGGCCAAGAAGAAGCACCGCAAGCTGCTTCGCAAGACGCGCCACCAGCGTCGCAACAAGAAGTAGCAGCGCTGCGCGGTCACGCGCAGGTTGTCGCGAGAGCCCGGAACCCCCAGGGGTGCCGGGCTCTTCGCATGCCTGGAGCACGCCGGCCGGGTGGCTGGCTCGCCGAGCGTGCAGCCCGGGTGGTCCTGGGAGGCCCGTGGCAGCCTGAACTGCACGCTCGGCGGGGGGCGCGGGGGGCGCGGGGGGCGCAGGGGCGCGGGGGGCGCAGGGACCCCCGGGGCGCCCGGGCCGGGCGAGGGGGCCTCAGAGCCCGGCGCGGCCCTTGATCGAGCGCCGGATCGATCGCAGCACGAGGCCCAGGACCCACGCGGCCCCGGCCCAGCTCGCGGTCTTGAGCCCTCGGCCCGCGACCCGCCGCCGGCGCCCTCGGAACTCGCGGATCGGCCAGCCGACGTCCTTGGCGTGCCGGCGCAGGCGCGCGTCGGGGTTGATCGCGCACGGGTGGCCGACGGCCTGCATCATGGTCACGTCGTTGAGCGAGTCGCCGTACGCGTAGGACGCCGACAGGTCGATCCCGTGCCGTTCCGCGAGCTCCCGGACGCCCGCGGCCTTCGCCCGCCCGTGCATCATGTCGCCCACGAGCCGCCCGGTGTACAGGCCCTCCTCGTGCTCGGCGACCGTGCCCAGCGCCCCCGTCGCCCCGAGACGACGCGCGATGAGCTGCCCGATCTCGAGCGGGGTCGCGGACACGAGCCACACCTGGTGGCCGGCCGCGATGTGCTCGTCGAGGAGCTTCTGGGTGCCGGGGTAGATGCGCAGCGCGAGGACCTGGTCGTAGACCTCCTCGCCGATCGCGACGACCTCCGCGACCGAGCGGCCCGCGACGAGGTCGAGGGCCCGGGTGCGGACCTGGTCGATCTGGCGCTTGTTCTCCCCGAGCAGGAGGTAGCGCGCCTGGTGGAAGGCGAACGTCACGAGGTCCGGGGTGGAGAAGAAGCCCCGCTGGTACAGCGCCCGCGCCAGGTGGAACGAGCTGGCGCCGCGGATGATGGTGTTGTCGACGTCGAAGAAGGCTGCCGTGGGATGGGTGGACCCAGGAGCAGACGTCGGCATGTCGTCCACTCTATCGGCGCTCGCAGACCCTCGCCGACGGCGCCCACCGGGCAGGGTCGCCGGCCGGGCGGCGTGAGGGGGTGTCCGAGATGCGTAGGCTGGGGTCGTGAGCCCCGCAGATCCCGCCGCAGGACAGGTTCCTGAGACCGCCGCCGGACGTGACGCAGACCAGGCCGCGAGCGCGCCCGCGCGCGTCGTGCTCTACGGCCGCGTCGGGTGCCACCTGTGCGAGGAGGCCCGCGAGGTGGTCGGGGCGGTGTGCGCCGACCAGGGCGTGGGCTGGACCGAGGTCGACGTGGACTCCGACCCGTCCGGCGCCCTCGCGGCGCAGTACGGTGACTACGTCCCCGTCGTGACGGTGGACGGCGTCCAGCAGGGGTTCTGGCAGGTCGACGGAGCGAGGCTCGCCAGAGCGCTCTCGAGGCGACGCGCCACCGGCTGACGTTCCGTCCCCGGGCGCCGAGCCTGGGATGATCCGAGACAGCAGGACAGCGAGAGCGTCAGCGACGACGACACGACGAAGCATGGGTGGTTCGGGTGGCAGAGACCCTGGGTGATACCGGTATTCCTGGCGCGACCGTGGCGCGACTTCCCGCGTACCTGCGCGCGCTGCGCGACCTCGAGGGGCGAGGCGTCGAGACGACGTCGTCGACCGAGCTCGCGGAGCTCGCGGGCGTCGGGTCGGCGCAGCTGCGCAAGGACCTGTCGTTCCTGGGGTCCTACGGCACGCGCGGGGTGGGCTACGTCGTCGACTCGCTCGCGACCTACATCACCTCGGCCCTGGGGGTCGAGGACGAGCACCGGATCGCGATCGTCGGCATCGGTTCCCTCGGGCACGCGCTCGCGAACTACTCGGGCTACGGCACGCGCGGGTTCGAGGTCGCGGCTCTGCTGGACGCCTCGCCGGACGTGGTCGGCACCGAGGCCGCGGGGCTCGTGATCGAGCACGTCGACGCGCTCGAGGAGGTCTTCGCCCGCGAGAACGTGACGATCGTCGTCCTGGCGACTCCGGCGCACGTGGCGCAGGACGTCGCCGAGCGGGTCGTCGAGGCCGGTGTCCGGGAGATCCTGAACTTCGCGCCGCGTGCGCTCCAGCTCCCAGAGGACGTGATCGTGCGGTCGGTCGACGTGGGCAGCGAGCTGCAGATCCTGGCGTTCCACGCGCAGGCGCGCGCGCTCGCGAACCGCGGCAGGGGCGAGGAGGGCCAAGGAGCCGAGACGCGGAGCGCGGGCGCCTAGCCCGACCGCTCGTCACAGCACAGGAGC
>NZ_JACSQQ010000060.1 GCF_014836555.1 Oerskovia rustica | reverse complement strand
ACCCCAGATGGCCGCATCTCGACGGACGGGACCACCCACGCGGCCCCGACCGAGCGACCCCGCTCGACCCCGCCCGTGCGCCGGCTGGCCAAGCAGCTCGGGGTCCACCTCGAACGGATCGTCGGGACCGGCGCTCGCGGGCTCGTGACCCGCGAGGACGTCCTCGCGGCGGTGAGCTGTGCACAGGCCGGGTCCCGGGAGGGGACGGTGACCGGCGCGGCCCAGGACGCGGCGCCCGGTCGACGCGCGGGCACGGGTCGGGAGCGCAACGGCGTCCATGGCCTTCCCAGCGACGCGTCGAGGGGACCGGCGTCCCGGGGCTTCGGCACCGCGAACCTGGCCGACGACTGGGACGACGAAGACGCGGCCGACGCCGACGAGCCCGCTCCCCGCACGACGGGGCGCAACGCGCCGACCTCGCTGCGCGACATCCTCGGTCAGTCCGGACTGGCCCGCGCGGCCTCCCGGCGCGCCGGAGGGTTCCCGCTGCCGGAGGCTCCCACCGCACCGGCCGAGGCCGACCGTGGGAGGGGAGCGGCGTCGTCGGGCAGGGTGAGCAGCGGTGAGACCCGCACGCCCGTGCGCGGCGTGCGCAAGCACACCGCCGCCGCGATGGTCGCGAGCGCGTTCACCGCACCCCACGCGACCGTGTTCCTCACGCTCGACGTCACGCGCTCGACCGACCTTCTCGACCGCCTCCGGACCCACCCGCTCGCCCGGGGGACCAAGGTCACGGTCCTGGCGCTCGTCGCGCGGGCGCTGTGCGTCGTCCTGCCACGGCACCCCTCGCTCAACAGCCGCTGGGAGGACCTGCCGGACGGGAGCGCGGAGATCGTCCACAGCCCGCGCGTCCACCTGGGGATAGCGGTCGCGACCGAGCGCGGGCTCGTCGTGCCGCACGTGCCCGACGCGCACACGCTCGGGCTCACGGGTCTGGCGCAGGCGCTCACGGACCTCACCGTGACGGCCCGCAGCGGTCGTACCGCGCCCGAGCGGCTCACCGGCGGGACCGTCACGATCACCAACGTCGGGGTGTTCGGCGTCGACGCCGGGACGCCGATCCTGGTGCCGGGCGAGGCCGCGATCCTGGGCGTCGGGGCCGTGCGCAAGCGTCCCTGGGAGCACGAGGGACAGGTCGCGCTGCGTGACGTCCTGACGCTGAGCCTGTCGTTCGACCACCGCGTGGTCGACGGCGAGCAGGGCGCCCGGTTCCTTGCCGAGCTCGGGGCGCTGCTCGCCGACCCGGCGCTCGCGCTGCCCCTCGCGGGTGACCCGGGTGACCCGGGCGGCCCCGGCGACCCCGGTGACCAGGGCGCGTCCCGGACGGGGGCGGCCTCGTGACCGCGACCCTGCCGACCACGCGTCCGCCGGGCGTCGGCGACGTCCTGGGGACGACGCTCGACCCGTCCTCGGCAGGCGCCCGCGCCAACGGTGCGGCGCAGCGCTCGCTCGTCGCCGGGCTGCGCGAGCGCACGGCCCGTGCCGCGCTCGGCGGTCCCGAGCCGTCCCGCGCCCGGCACGTCGCGCGCGGCAAGCTGCTGCCGCGCGAGCGCGTCGAGCACCTGCTCGACGAGGGCAGCCCGTTCCTGGAGATCGCGCCGCTCGCGGCCGAGGGGATGCTGGGCGGGGAGTGGCCCGGTGCGGGTGTGGTCGCGGGGATCGGGATCGTGGAGGGCCGCCGGGTCCTGGTCGTGTGCAACGACGCGACCGTCAAGGGCGGCACGTACCACCCGCTCACGGTCAAGAAGCACCTGCGGGCCCAGGAGATCGCGCTCGAGAACCGGCTGCCGTGCATCTACCTGGTCGACTCGGGCGGCGCGTTCCTGCCGCTCCAGGCCGAGGTGTTCCCCGACCGGGACCACTTCGGCCGGATCTTCTACCACCAGGCCCGGCTCTCGGCCGCGGGCGTCCCGCAGATCGCGGCGGTCCTGGGCTCCTGCACCGCGGGTGGTGCGTACGTGCCCGCGATGAGCGACGAGACCGTGATCGTGCGGAACCAGGGCACGATCTTCCTGGGTGGCCCGCCGCTCGTGAAGGCCGCGATCGGCGAGGTCGTCACGGCCGAGGAGCTGGGCGGCGGCGACCTGCACGCGCGCCGCTCGGGCGTCACGGACCACCTGGCGGAGGACGACGAGCACGCGCTCGCGATCGTGCGCCGCATCGTCTCGACGCTCCCGCCGGACCCGGCGCCTGCATGGGCCGTGGAACCGAGCGCCCCGCCCGTCGTCGGGAAGGACGAGCCCGGCGGACCGGGCGAGAGCCTGTACGGCGCGGTGCCGGTCGACGTCCAGGCGCCCTACGACGCGCGCGAGATCGTCGCGCGGCTGGTCGACGGCAGCGTGTTCCACGAGTTCAAGCGCGAGTACGGCGACACCCTGGTCACGGGGTTCGCGCACCTGCACGGGCACCCCGTGGGGATCGTGGCGAACAACGGGGTCCTGTTCAGCCCGTCGGCGCTCAAGGGGGCGCACTTCGTCGAGCTGTGCGACCAGCGCGGCATCCCGCTCGTGTTCCTGCAGAACATCTCGGGGTTCATGGTCGGCACCGACGCCGAGGCCGGCGGCATCGCCAAGGACGGCGCCAAGATGGTCACGGCGGTCGCGACGACGCGCGTGCCCAAGCTGACGGTCGTGGTCGGCGGGTCGTTCGGGGCGGGCAACTACTCGATGTGCGGGCGCGCGTACTCGCCGCGCTTCCTGTGGTCGTGGCCCGCGAGCCGGATCTCGGTCATGGGCGGCCCGCAGGCCGCGTCGGTGCTCGCGACGGTCAAGGCCGACCAGCTCGCGGCGCGCGGCGAGCAGTGGGCGCCCGACGAGGAGGCCGCCTTCCGCGAGGACATCCGCTCACGCTACGAGGAGCAGGGCGACCCGTACTACGCCACGGCCCGGCTCTGGGACGACGGCGTCATCGACCCGGCCGACACGCGCCGCGTGCTGGGACTCGCGCTCGACGTGTGCGCCCGCACGCCGTTGGCCCCGACCGAGGGCCCGCGCTTCGGGCTCTTCAGGATGTGAGGGCCGTGCTCCCGCTGCGCACCCCCGCCCCGCCCGGCGTCCCCGGGTTGTCAGAACCAGCGAGCACCCCAGGTCACGCTGGTTCTGACAGCACGAGCACGCGTCCCTTCGGTACGGTGCTCGTCGCCAACCGTGGCGAGATCGCGTGCCGCATCATCGCCACGCTGCGCCGCCTCGGCATCCGCTCGGTCGCGGTCCACAGCGACGCCGACGTCGGCGCGCGCCACGTGTCCCTCGCCGACGTCGCGGTACGCATCGGCCCGGCCGCCGCGACCGCGTCGTACCTGAGCGTGCCCGCGATCATCGACGCGGCCCGCGCGACGGGCGCCGACGCGATCCACCCCGGCTACGGCTTCCTGTCCGAGAACCCCGAGCTCGCGCGGGCCTGCGCGGACGCGGGCATCGTGTTCGTCGGGCCGGGCGTCGCGGCGCTCGAGGCCATGGCCGACAAGATCACCGCCAAGGAGATCGTCGCGGCGCGGGGCGTCCCGGTCGTGCCGGGCAGCACGGGGCGCGACCCCGTGTCCGGCCGGGCGCTCGACGACGAGGCCCTCGCCCGGGCCGCGCGCGCCGTCGGCTTCCCGCTGCTCGTCAAGCCCTCGGCGGGCGGCGGCGGCAAGGGCATGCAGGTCGTGACCTCGGCCGACGACCTGCCGGCCGCCCTCGCGAGCGCCCGCCGCGTCGCGACCCGGTCGTTCGGCGACGGCACGCTGCTCGTCGAGCGCCTCGTCGCCCGGCCGCGCCACATCGAGGTACAGGTCCTCGCGGACTCGTACGGCGCCGTCGTGCACCTGGGGGAGCGCGAGTGCTCGCTCCAGCGCCGTCACCAGAAGGTCGTCGAGGAGGCGCCGTCGCCGTTGCTGGACGCCGCGACCCGCGCCCGCATCGGGGAGGCCGCGTGCGAGGTCGCGCGCGGCGTCGACTACGAGGGGGCCGGGACGGTCGAGTTCCTCGTGCCCGCGGACGACCCGGCGACGTTCTTCTTCATCGAGATGAACACGCGCCTGCAGGTCGAGCACCCCGTGACGGAGATGGTCACGGGCCTGGACCTGGTCGAGGCCCAGCTCCGCGTCGCGGCGGGCGAGCCGCTGGGCTTCGCGCAGGAGGACGTCGTGCTGCGGGGCCACGCGATCGAGGCCCGCCTCTACGCCGAGTCGCCGGCGCGCGGGTTCCTGCCCGCGACGGGCGACGTCCTCGCGCTCGTCGAGCCCGACGGCGAGGGGTGGCGTCTCGACAGCGGCCTCACCGAGGGCCTGCGCGTCGGGGGAGAGTACGACCCGCTGCTCGCGAAGGCCGTCGCGCACGGCGCCGACCGGGCCCAGGCGCTCGACCGGCTCGACCGCCTGCTCGCGGAGACGCTGGTCCTGGGCGTCGACACCAACATCGGCTTCCTGCGAGCCCTGCTCGCGGCCCCGGACGTCCGGTCCGGGGACCTCGACACGGGGTTGATCGAGCGGTTCGTGGCGACCGGGGGAGTGCCCCCCGGGACCGCGACCGAGGACGACCTCGTGGCGGTCGCGCTGTGCTCGCTCGCGGGGTCGGACGCTCACGGCGCCGCGCCGCACGCGACCGGACCGTGGGGCGCGGGCGACGGCTGGCGGCTCAACGCCGCGCCCCGCTCGCGCCGGGTCGTGCTGCTCGCCCCGGCCGACGAGCCGCACGAGGTGACCGTGACCGGAGACGTGAGCGACGCCGTCGTGCACGTGGACGACGGCGAGTCCCGGCGTGCCTCGCTGACGCCGGTCGGGGGGCACGCGTGGCGGCTGGTCGTGGACGGCGTGGGAGAGACCGTGCACCTCGCGACCGGCGCCGACGGGAGCGTCTGGCTCGCTCGCGACGGCCGGGTCGTACAGGTCGCCGTCCCGACGCGCGCCGAGCGCCTCGCGCGGCGCGCGGCCGCCCGCCGCGACGGCTCCGAGCGCACCGACGGCCTGACCAGCCCCGACGTCCGCGCGGGCATGCCCGGCACGGTCGTCGCGGTCGCCGTCACCGACGGCGAGACCGTCGCCGCGGGCGCGGTCCTCGTCGTGGTCGAGGCCATGAAGATGGAGCACCCGCTCACGGCGCCGCACGCGGGCGTTGTGCGGCTCACGGCCCGCCCGGGCGACCTGGTGCGGCGCGACGAGGTGGTCGCCCGCGTCGAACCATCGCCCGACGACGCCGCTCCCGCCCCGGCGGACGAGCGCGAGATCCTGCAGCACCCCCAGGCCGACATCCCGGCCGTCCCCGTCCCCTCCCACACCCCAGGAGCGCCATGAACACCGAGCTCACCGACGAGCAGCGCAAGCTCAGCGACACCGTACGAGAGTTCGCGGACACCGTCGTCGCGCCCGCCGCGTACACGTACGACACCGAGCGCCGCCTGCCGCTCGACATCATCCGCGAGATGGGCGACCTGGGGCTCTTCGGTCTGCCGTTCCCCGTCGAGCACGGCGGCCAGGGCAAGGACTACCTGTCGCTGTGCCTCGCGGTCGAGGCGCTCGCGCGCGTCGACCAGAGCATCGCGGTGACCCTGGAGGCCGGTGTGGGGCTCGGGATCATGCCGATCGTGCGGCACGGGACCGCGGAGCAGCGCGAGCGGTGGCTGCCGGACCTCGTCACGGGGCGGGCCCTGGCGGCGTTCGGGCTGACCGAGGCCGAGGCGGGTTCCGACGCGGGCGCCACGCGCACGACGGCGCGGCACGAGCCCGGCCCGGACGGCGGCGGCGGGGTGTGGGTCATCGACGGCAGCAAGCAGTTCATCACCAACTCCGGGACGCCCATCACGAGCGTCGTCACGGTCACCGCGGTCACGGGCGAGGAGCCCCGGGCCGACGGGACCGTGAAGAAGGAGCTGTCGAGCATCCTCGTGCCCTCGGGGACGAAGGGGGTCACGGTCGGGCCGGCCTACGACAAGGTCGGGTGGCACACGTCCGACACGCATCCCCTGACGTTCGAGGACGTCCGGGTCCCCACGGCGAACCTCCTGGGCGAGCAGGGCCGCGGGTACGCGAACTTCCTGCACGCCCTCGACGAGGGGCGCATCGCGTTCGCGGCGCTCGCCACGGGCGCCGCCCAAGGGTGCTTGGAGGAGGCGCTGCGGTACGCGCGGACCCGCAACGTCTTCGGTCGCGACATCGGCTCGAACCAGCACATCGCGTTCACGCTCTCGCGCATGGCGGCCCGCGTCCACCAGGCACGGCTCTGCTACTACGACGCGGCGTCGAAGCTCGCGAACGACGTCCCGTTCAAGGTCGAGGCCTCGATCGCGAAGCTCGTGGGCAGCGAGGCGGCCATGGCCAACGCGCGCGACGCGTCGCAGATCTTCGGCGGCTACGGGTTCCTCAACGAGAACCCCGTGGCCCGCCACTACCGGGACTCCAAGGTGCTCGAGATCGGGGAGGGGACGTCCGAGGTGCAGCTCATGATCATCGCGCGCGGGCTGGGCCTCACGGCCTAGGCCGGAGGTCGAGAACGAGGTTCCCCGCGGTCGAGAACGAGGTCGAGGTCGATATGCCGGCCAGAACGACCGCAACCCCGTTCTCGACCGGACGCCCGACGACGATTACCAGCAGGAAGGAACGCAGGATGCGGGAGATCGCGCAGCGCGGGCTCTACTACGACGAGCTCGAGACCGAGGTCCGCTACGTCCACAGCCCGGGCCGCACGCTGACCGAGGCCGACAACGTGCTGTTCACGACGCTGACCATGAACACGCAGTCGCTCCACCTCGACGCGGCGTGGGCCGCCGACCAGCCCTTCGGGCAGCGGCTCGTGAACTCGATGCTCACGCTCTCGACGCTCGTCGGGGCGTCGGTCGCGCAGCTCACGCAGGGCACGATCGTCGCCAACCTCGGGTTCGCCGAGGTCGCGTTCCCGCACCCGGTGTTCCACGGCGACACCCTGTACTCCTCGACCGTCGTGGTGGAGAAGCGGCCCTCGGCCTCGCGGCCCGGTCAGGGCGTCGTGACGTTCGAGCACCGCGGGCACAACCAGGACGGCGTGCTCGTCGCGCGGGCCGTGCGGTCGACGCTCGTGTGGACCCGCGCGGCGCACGAGGCGGCCCGGGCCGCGACCACCGCACAAGGGGATCCGGACACGGTGGTGCGCGACGCCGTCGGGCAGGAGGGCGGCGCACCGTGACGACCTTCGACCTGGGGCCCGCGCTCCTCTTCTGCCCCGCAGACCGCCCCGACCGCTACCGCAAGGCCGCGGACCGTGCCGACGCCGTGATCCTCGACCTCGAGGACGCCGTCGCGCCGGACCGCAAGGCCGCGGCGCGCGACGCGCTCCTCGCCGAACCCCTCGACCCGGCGCGGACCATCGTGCGGGTCAACGCGGTCGGGACCCCGGACCACGTGGCCGACCTGGCCGCGCTGGCCCGCACCCCCTACCGGACCGTCATGGTCCCCAAGGCCGACGAGCGGCTGCCGCTCGACCTCGGCGGGCTGCGCGTCGTCGCGCTGTGCGAGACGGCCGCGGGCGTGCTGGCCGCCCCCGAGCTCGCCCGTCGGCCCGGCGTCGTCGCCCTCATGTGGGGTGCCGACGACTTGGTCGCGTCGCTCGGCGGGACGTCGAGCCGGTTCCCCGACGGGACCTACCGGGACGTCGCCCGCGCCGCCCGCTCCGCGGTGCTGCTCTCTGCGGGGGCCGCGGGCGTCGCCGCGATCGACGCGGTGCACCTCGCGATCGAGGACCTCGACGGCCTGCGCGACGAGGCGCTCGACGCCGCGGCCGTCGGCTTCGCCGCGACCGCGTGCATCCACCCCTCGCACGTCCCCGTCGTCCGGGCCGCGTACGCGCCACCGCCGGGTGCCGTCGCGGCCGCCCGTTCGCTGCTCGCCGCGGCCACCGGACACGACGGCGTGTTCGTGCACGACGGCGTGATGATCGACGGCCCTTCGCTGCGGCACGCCGAGGCCGTGCTGCGACGGGCACGGGCGGCAGGCGCCGCCGACGGCGCCACCGCCGCGGCCACCGCGGCCACCGTGGCCGACGCAGCAGCCGACCGCACCGCCCCCGAAGCCCTCCGCACAGGAAGCAGACCGACATGACGACCGACGGAACCCGGCCGGCGAGCGACCGCGCCCCGGCCCCCGGGACGACCCCGCGCGCGCCCGGTGTCAGGCACCACCCCGACGCGGCCACCGCCCTCGACGGCCTGCTGCGCGACGGCATGACGATCGCGGTCGGCGGGTTCGGCCTGTGCGGCATCCCGGCCGACCTCATCGAGGCCGTGCGCGACTCGGGCGTGCGCGGGCTCACCGTGGTGTCCAACAACATGGGCGTCGACGGCAAGGGGCTCGGGCTGCTGCTCGAGAGCGACCAGGTCGACAAGGTCCTGTCGTCCTACGTGGGCGAGAACAAGCTGTTCGCGCAGCGGTACCTCGACGGCGACCTCGAGGTCGAGTTCGTGCCGCAGGGCACGCTCGCCGAGCGGCTGCGCGCAGGCGGTGCCGGCATCCCCGCGTTCTACACCGCCACGGGCGTCGGGACGCCGGTCGCCGAGGGCAAGCCCGTCGAGGAGTTCGACGGGCGCCGCTACGTCCTCGAACGCGGCATCGTCGCGGACCTCGCCCTGGTGCACGCGCACCGCGCCGACCCCTACGGCAACCTCACCTACCGGTTCACGGCGCGCAACTTCAACCCGCTCGTCGCGACCGCCGGGCGCGTCACGGTGGTCGAGGCCGAGATCCTCCAGGACGACCCCCTCGACCCCGACGTCGTCGTCACTCCCGGGATCTTCGTCGACCGGCTCGTGCCCGCGCGGCCACGGGTCAAGGACATCGAGCAGCGCACGGTGCGGCCGCGCGCGGTCGGGGTGGGCGCGCCGACCCCCGCAGGAAAGGACGCCTGACATGCCCTGGGACCGGGACGAGATGGCCGCGATCGCCGCGGCCGAGCTGCACGACGGCGACTACGTGAACCTCGGGATCGGCATCCCCACGCTCGTCGCGAACCACCTGCCCCGCGGCGTGTCGATCACGCTGCAGAGCGAGAACGGGATGCTGGGCATCGGGCCGTTCCCGGTCGAGGGTGACGAGGACGCCGACCTCGTCAACGCGGGCAAGCAGACCGTCACTGCCCTGCCGGGCGCGAGCTACTTCGACTCCGCGACGTCGTTCGCCATGATCCGCGGCGGTCACGTCGACATCGCCATCCTCGGGGCCCTGGAGGTCTCCGAGACCGGGGACCTGGCGAACTGGACCGTGCCCGGCAGGCTCGTCAAGGGCATGGGCGGTGCCATGGACCTCGTCGCAGGCACGCCCCGGATCGTCGTGCTCATGGACCACGTGGCGCGCGACGGGTCGCCCAAGCTCCGGCACGAGTGCGCGCTGCCGCTCACGGGAGAGGGCGTGGTGGACCGGATCATCACGGACCGCGCGGTGTTCGACGTCCTGCCCGGCGTCGCGCCAGCACCAGCGGGGACCCGAGGTCACGCTGGTCCCGGCTACCCGCGGCGGCGTCTCGTGCTGCGCGCCGTCGCGCCCGGCGTGACCCTCGACGAGGTGCGGTCCGCGACCGAGGCGAGCTACGACGTCGGGCTGGAAGAACCGGGCGCCCCTGCCGGGGTGCCCGTTCCCCCGCAGTCCCGTACCGGACACCAGGAGGAGTCATGACCGTCGTCGTGGGGTACGCGCGCACCCCGTTCGTGCGTTTCAACGGCGCCTTCGCGACCGTGCCTGCCGCCGTCCTCGGGGCCCACGCGCTGGGCGCGGCGCTCGCGGACGCCGGCATCACGCCCGACGACGTCGAGCTCGTCCTCGCCGGCCAGGTGCTCCAGGGCGGGGCCGGGCAGAACCCCGCGCGGCAGGCCGCCGTCGGTGCGGGCGTGCCCTTCTCGGTGCCCGCGATGACGCTCAACGCGGTGTGCCTGTCGGGCATGGAGGCCGTGGTGCAGGCGCACCGGCTGATCGCCGCGGGCGAGGCGCAGGTCGTCGTGGCCGTGGGGCAGGAGTCGATGAGCCTCGCGCCGCACGCGTGGGTCGGGTCGCGCGCGGGCCAGAGGTTCGGCGACGTGACCCTCGTGGACACGCTCGCGCACGACGGGCTGCGCGACGCGTTCGAGCGGGACTCGATGGGGCTCAGCACCGAGCGGCACGGCGAGGGGCTCGCGATCAGCCGGGAGGCGCAGGACGCGTTCGCGGCGTCGTCGCACGCGCGGGCCGCCGCGGCCGCCGACTTCCTGCGCGGAGAGATCGCGCCCTTCCAGACGCCGGGGCGCGGCGGCCGGCTCGTCGACGCGGACGACGGCGTGCGCGCCGACACCACGGTCGAGGTCCTCGCGCGGCTCCGCCCTGCCTTCCGCGAGGACGGCACCATCACGGCGGGGAACGCGTCGCAGATCTCCGACGGCGCCGCTGCCCTCGTCCTCGTGAGCGACGAGGAGACCGCGCGGCGCGGGCTGACCGGCGCACGCCTCCTCGGGCACGCGCTCGTCGCCGGGCCCGACGTCTCGCTGCACGCGCAGCCCGCGAACGCGATCCTCGCCGCGTGCGGGCGCGCCGGGCTCGCGGTCGACGAGCTGTCCGCGATCGAGATCAACGAGGCCTTCGCCGCGGTGGCCCTCGCGTCGACGGACCTGCTGGGCGTCGACCCTGCGATCGTCGACGCCAACGGCGGCGCCATCGCGCTCGGGCACCCGATCGGGGCGTCCGGCGCGCGGATCGTCGGGCACCTGGCGCGGCGGCTCGTGGCGCTGGGCGGCGACGCCGTGGGCGCGGCGGCGTTGTGCGGCGGTGGAGGGCAGGGGTCGGCGGTGGTGCTGCAGGGGTAGGGCCGACGACTGCGGCGGTGGGCGACCCCGGAGCGGGTGCCTACCGCGTCGAGCGTGCAGCTCGGGTCCTCAGCAGCCGTCC
>NZ_JACSQQ010000005.1:72109-167710 GCF_014836555.1 Oerskovia rustica | reverse complement strand
CCCCCCCCCCGCCGCCGCTCACCTCCCGTACCCGGGTGCGCCCTACTTCTTGCGGCCGAACCAGCCGCGGCGCTCGGGCTGCTCAGGCGCGGGCGGCGGCGCAGGGACCGGCTCCGGCGCGGCCGCGAGCGACACCGACAGGTCCCTCAGGCGACCGCGCTCGTCGAACGACACGGTCACCTCGCCGTCGCTCGCGCCCACGAGCGCGGTCTGCTCGTCCTGCCACCGGATGTCGAGCCCGCGCAGGACCGCGTAGGCCCGCACGGCCCGGCGGTGGTCGGCCACGGCCGTGCTGCCGATCCCCTCCGGGACCACGCGCGCGACCCGCGCGACCGTCGCGGGCGGCAGCTCGAACCGTGGGTGCGTCACGAGGAACCACGCGCACGTGCCACCGCCCGTCGGACCCGCGAAGTGCGTGAAGTGCCCCGTCACGGCCTTGGCCGCGAGCGCGAGCCGGTACGGGACGGCGTCCGTCAGGAGGATCTCCGGCGTGCTCAGCTCGAAGATGCCGCCCGTCACCCCCCGCTGGTGGACGTGCTCGGCCGCCGCGACGACACCCTCCGGGAAGTGGTTCACGTTGTGCCAGCCCCACAGCCAGCTCTGCGTCGCGGGTGCTGCCGTCCCCAGGAAGTGCGCCCCGCACACGAGCGGGATCTCGCTGTGGAACGTCAGCGTGCCCGCCTCGAGGTCCGCGTCCCACGCCGACTCGCCGCCCAGGTCGGCGAAGTGCGCCTGGTGCTCGGCGGACAGGATCACGGCGCGGTCGACGAGGTCCTGGAGGGTGGGCGCCGGGTTCGTCTGCGACATCCTGACAGCACACCACCGACGGGCGCGCGGCGCGCGGCGAAACGGACAGATCGCCGCCGTGAGCGCAGGGATTCACCCTGGGCGGAACCCAGGGCCGACCGGCCGCTCAGGCAGCGAGCAGCAGGACCGTCGTCGTGGGCGTACCGCTGGTCACGGAGCGGGCCGGTGGAGCGGACCGCCGCGGCGACGCGGCGAGCGCATGCAGCTCGCGCACGGCCCGCGGCTGCGCCGAGCGGCTGCGGCGCTCGGCGCCCGCCCGGCGGTTCGCCTCTGCGTCGAACTCGTCCTGGCTGCGCGCGAGGAGGTCCACCACCCGCAGGCCGAGCGCACGACAGATCGCGGCCAGGACCTCGGACGACGCCTCCTTGCGACCGCGCTCGACCTCCGAGAGGTACGCCGTCGAGACCTGCGCCGCGAGGGCGACGTCGAGGAGCGTGCGCGCCTGCTCGGTGCGCTCGGCACGCAGGATCCCGCCGACGACGTGCCGCAGCAACGGCTCGGCGGTCCGGCGCTCGAAGAGCACCACCTGGCCTGCGGCTGCCATCGCGTGCTCCCTCGTCGCGGGTCGTGGGGCGCGGGTGCGCCGGCCCCTCAAACTAGCGCCGCCCGCGCCCACGGACGCCAGCGGAAGAGGCTCGTCTGCTGCTGGCGTAACGTGGGAACGGCTCCGAGGAGACCTTCGCGAGAGGCGGCCCACCGATGTTCCGCACGCTCTTCCCCATCCTCACCACGACCGACCTCGACCGGTCGCTCGTCTTCTACCGCGACCTCCTGCGCGGCACCGTGACGTACCAGTTCCCCGACGACGGCCCACCCGTCTACGTCTCGGTCGCCGTGGGCGACGCGTCGCTCGGGATCGGGGTCGACCGCGAGAGCCCCGACGTCGGGCACACGCACCTGTGGGTCACGGTCGACGACTGCGACCAGGCCGTCTCCCACCTGGCCGCAGCCGGGGTCGTCGTGGTGTCGCCGCCCGCCGACCAGCCGTGGGGCGAACGCGTCGCCCGCGTGCTCGACCCCGACGGGAACCAGGTGTCGCTCGGGCAGGAAGCAGCCGAGGACCCGGAGCCGGACGGGCCGACGGGGTTGTCGTAGGGCCCCCACGTCGCGGTGCCCCCACTGGGACTCGAACCCAGACTGCGCCGATTTTAAGTCGGATGCCTCTGCCGATTGGGCTATGGGGGCCGGGGGTGAGGATATCCCGGCCGAGGTCGGGCCGACAGGCGGGACCAGGATGCCGGTCCCTGTCTTCGACGCTCTGGGTAGTGCCCCGGGCCCCTACCGCGACCCCGCCAGCGCCCAGCGGATCGCCTTCGTGACCGTCCGACCGCCGGCCCGCACCAGCACCGACTCGCCCCGCATCGGCCACCGCACCGGGATCATGCGCCGCGACCACGGCGGCAGCGACGCGACCGAGGCCGCCCCCAACGCCGCGTACGGGCCCCGGGCGAGGAACGGGAGAGGCGGCTCGGACAGCAGGAAGCGAGCGACGTCGTCGGACTCGGTGGTCCTCGCGAGCTGCGGGCGGAACTCCTCGAAAGCCCTCGCCAGCTCGGCACGCGACCGCGGCGGGTCCACCGCCCCGAGCCGGTGCGCGATCGTCGCGGCCTGGGCCAGGTACTCGTCGCAGCCCGCGGCGTCGAGCGGTCGCTCGCCGTAGCGCTGGTGCGCGGCGAGGAAGCTGTCGGCCTCGGCGACGTGGACCCAGCGCAGCAGCCAGGGGTCGTCGGCCGCGTACGGGCGCCCGTCGGAGGCCGTGCCGCGCACGCGGACGTGCACCGAACGGACGACGTCGATCGCCCGCTGCGCGTGCTCGACCGTGCCGAAGGTGGTGACCGCGAGGAACGTGCTCGTGCGGGCCAGGCGCCCCCACGGGTCGCCGCGGTACCCCGAGTGGGCCGCGACCGCAGCCATCGCGAGCGGGTGCAACGACTGGAGCAGCAGGGCGCGCAGGCCGCCGACGAACATCGACGCGTCGCCGTGCACGCGCGCGATCGCGGAGTCGGGCGCGAACCAGCGCGGACCCGGGGTGTCGTGGATGCGGGACCGCTCGGCGGGGCCGTCGGGGCCCGCGACGCGCTCGAACAGGGCTCGGCCCGCCCGGGACCGCAGGTCGTCGACCACGCGAGTGCTCATCCGTCCATTGTGCGCCGCGGAGGATTCACGTGAAACGGGTGGTCGTCACGGGGTGCCCTCTCGCGGGTCACGCCACGTCGGCCCCGCCGCGAACAGCAGAACGCCGTGCGGGCGGCCCCGTCGGGGACCGCCCTCACGGCGTGCACAGAGCTGCGATCAGGCTCAGGCCTTGGTCGCGGCCTTCTTGGTCGTCTTCTTGGCAGGACCGTGGTTCGCGTCGGCGCCCGCGGCCTCAGCCGGAGCAGCCTTGTCGGCACCGTCCTCGGCACCACCGTGCTCGGCCTCGGCGGCCGAGGACACGGCCTCCTGCTTGACCTTCTCGCCCGCTGCGGCCGGCGGCACGGACGCCTGGCGGAACTCCGCGCGCGGGTCGTGCAGCGAACCGAGCGAGATGATCTCGCGGCCCATCAGGAACTGGCCCATCCAGCCGATCGCGATGCGGATCTTGCGGTTGCCCGTGGGCATCGCCATCACGTGGTAGCTGCGGTGCATGGCCCAGGCGAGGAAGCCCTTGAGCTTGAAGATGCCGAACAGCTCCGCGACACCCTTGTACAGGCCGAGCGAGGCGACCGTACCGACGCTCTTGTGCTTGTACTCGACGGGCTCGTCGCTGTGCAGGATCGCGACCAGGTTGTCGGCGAGGCGCGTGGCCTCACGGATCGCGTGCTGCGCGTTCGGCGGGCAGAACTTGCCGGGGTTCAGCAGGTCCGGGACGGCGGCGCAGTCGCCCGCGGCCCAGGCGTCGGGGACGACGTTGCCGTCCTCGTCCGCGACCTGGAGCGTCGGGAGCACGATGACGCGGCCGAGCTTGTCGACGGGCAGGTCCGAGCTCTCCTTGAGGACCGGGTTCGCCTTGACGCCCGCGGTCCACACGATGGTGTCGGTGTCGAACTCGACGCCCGTCGAGGTCACGACGTGGCCGTCGACGCACGACGACAGGAACGTGTTGAGGTGGAACTCGATGCCGCGCTTCTTGAGCTCCTCGAGCGCGTACTGGCCCATGGGCTCGGAGACCTCGGGCAGGATGCGCCCGGAGCCCTCGATCATCACGAAGCGCAGGTCCTCGGGCTCGATCGTCGGGTAGTTGCGGGCCGCGTAGCGCGCCATGTCCTCGATCTCGGCGATCGCCTCCATGCCGGCGAAGCCGCCGCCGATGAACGCGAACGTGAGCATGCGCTTGCGCAGGTCCTGGTCCCAGGTGGACGACGCGACGTCCATCCGGTTGATGACGTGGTTGCGGACCGCGATGGCCTCTTCGACGTTCTTGAAGCCGATCGCGTTCTCCGCCAGGCCCGGGATGGGCAGCGTGCGCGAGACCGAGCCGAGGCCGACGATCAGGTGGTCGTAGGAGACCGAGTAGTCGTCACCCTCCTCGGGGCGGATCGTGATGCTGCGGCCGGCGTGGTTGATCTCCACGACCTTGCCCTGCAGCACGTCGACGCCCTTGAGGGCGCGACGGTGAGGGGCGACGACGTCGCGTGCGTCGATCGAGCCCGCGGCGGCTTCCGGCAGGAAGGGCGCGTACGTCATGTACGGGCGCGGGTCGACGACCACGATGGCCGCTTCGCGCTTGCCGAGCTTCTTGCGGAGGCGGCGAGCCGAGTAGAGACCGACAGAGCCGCCACCCAGGACGATGATGCGGGGAACCTTGCGGGGACGCGGCGACGCAGCGCTGTCCGCGTTCTGGGCAGGGGCGACCGAGGTCTGGTCATTCAGAGGCATGAAACCAGAGTATTACTGTCTTCAACTTCTTGGTGAAAATCTGTCCGATTGGTGGGCGTGACAACCTTCACAAGCGCCCCGTAGGTCGCCTTTTTGGGGTGTTCCTGCGGTTTGGGAGGTGCTGGACCCGAGGGGGGCCGGGGCGCCTGGCCCCCCTCGGGTCTGGGAGAAACGGTCAGCCGCCCGACGGCGCAGCTCCCGTCGAGGCCTCGAGCACCGGCGTCGCGGTGGCCGGGGAGGGCGTCCCCGGGACGCGCGCGGAGGGTGCGGTCGTGCCGTCGACCGCCTGGTCCGCGGGTGGCTCGTCGCCCGTCGGAGCCTGCGGGGTGGTCGGCGCCCCGGGGCCGGCCGGGGCCGTTCCTGCGTCCGGTGCCGCGTCGGGCGCGGGAGCCGGCGTGCCGCCGGTCGTCGAGGGCACCAGGAGCGGCTGCGCCTGGAGGAAGGGCGACGGCATGGACCGCGGCTGCTCGCCCTCGAGCGGGACGGGACGCTCGGAGCCGTCCCACTCGACCGCATCCTCGGGCAGACCGCGCAACGGGTAGACGTTCCAGCGCTCGCGACCGTCGGTCGAGAACGACGGCTGGAAGTACCACCCCTGCTCGACGTCCGGCAGCGTCCAGGGCTGCGTGGCGCCCTCGGCCGTGATGGTCCGGACGGGGCGCCCCTGGTCGTCGAAGATCTGGACGTCCTGGAGGGCACGGCCGCTCGCGTCGTACACGAACAGGTTGCTGACCGGCGAGCCGTCGACGAACACACCGCTCCCGGACCCGCCCGCGCTCACGCCGCTCGCGCCGTAGCCGTTCGAGGCATCGCTGACGCCCTGCTTCCAGGCCCGCGGCCGACCGGAGCTCGGCGGCGTACTCGCCGGCCGGACCGAAGCGCGCGGCGACGTCGAGGAGGGCGGTCGCACCGCCGTCGGGCACCTTGCTTCCCTGCGGGAGGGGGCGCAGCGTGCCCGGCATGTCGGCGAGCGCCTCCGCGAGGTCCGCCTCGAGGCCGTCGGTGAGGTCGTCGACCTGCTCGGGCGAGAGGTCGGCGAGGTGTGCGCGGACGTCCGCGGCGTAGCGGCGGACCTGGTCGAGGATCACGGCCTCGGGGCTCAGGGTCGTGGACATCACGCAGCTCCTTCCGAGGTCATGAGGAGGCCGGTCAGCGTGCCGGAGAACTCCTGCCACTCCTTGCGCTGGGTGTCGAGCATGGCCCGGCCCTGAGCGTTGATGCCGTAGTACTTGCGGTGCGGGCCCTCGTCCGAGGGGACGACGTAGCTCGTGAGCATCCCGCCCGCGTACAGGCGGCGCAGCGTGCCGTAGACCGACGCGTCGCCGACCTCCTGGAGGCCTGCGGCCCGCAGGCGTCGCACGACGTCGTAGCCGTACCCGTCCTCGTCCGCGACGACGGCGAGGACCGCCGCGTCGAGGACGCCCTTCAACAGCTGTGTGGTGTCCACCCTGACTCCCTGCTCGCCCTGCTCCTGTGCGCCAGACACTACTACGCAACCCGCACTACCGGCCAGAGTGAGCTACCGCGTGTCGTACCTCTGCCGAGCCGCATCGGCCGAGCGCGTCCGCCGAGAAGTGACCTGACGCCCCTCATGCGTGCGATTCAGGGGCGTGAACTCACTTCTCTGCGGGACACGGCGAGTGTCCACAGGTGCGCCGCAGGCGCCCGTGTCCACAGCTCGCGCGCTTCAGCCCCCGCACCCACTCCCGTCGCGGCACAGTGCCCGCATGCGCACCGACGAGCCCTTCACCCTGGCCGAGGGCCAAGCCTCCGGGCTCTCCCCGAAGGCGCTGCGGCACCGGCGCCTCGCGATCCCGACCCGCGGCCTGCGCGTCGCGGCAGAGCAGGCCGACGCTCTCCCGGTCCGGGCCGCCGCCATCTTGCGATGCGCGCCCACAGGCTCCGCGATCAGTCACGGCAGTGCGCTTCGTCTCCACGGCGTCGACCTTCCCTGGCAGGTCACACGCGATGATCGCGTGCACCTGAGCGTCCCCGGCAGCGCCGTCGTCCCACGTCGCACCGGATACGTGGCCCACACGTACGGCGCCGACCAGCTGCCGGTGCGGCTCCTGAACGGGCTGCTGGTCGTCACCCCCGAGCACGCGTGGCGACAGCTCGCCGGAACCCTGCCTCGCGACGAGCTGATCGTGCTCGGGGACTCGCTGCTGCGTCGCAAGTCCCCTGCCTCGACGCTCGGGCAGCTGCGGGAGACCGTGCGTGGCACGCCGGCTGGTGCACGCGGAGTCGCACGGATGCGGACCGCCCTTGACGACCTCCGCACCGGGACCGACTCGCCCATGGAGACGCGAACCAGGCTCGTGCTCGTCCGCGCGGGCCTGCCGTGCCCGCAGGTCAACGTCCCGGTCCTCGACGAGGACGGCCGTTTTGTCGCCCTGTCGGACATGGTCTACGTCGCCGAGAGAGTCGCGATCGAGTACGACGGCGACGTGCACCGCACCGACGCACGGACCTGGCGCCGGGACGTCGCGAAGAGGCAGTGGCTCGAGGACCTCGGGTGGCGGACCGTGGTGGCGACGGCCGACGACGTCTATCGCCACCCATCGCGTCTCGTGGCGCGCGTTGCCGCCCTGCTCAGGTCACGCGCAGTCCCGGGCCGTGCCGAGAAGTGAGTTCACGCCCCTGATTCGTGCGATTCAGGGGCGTGAACTCACTTCTCGGCGACGACGATCACGCGATAGACAGCGCGATCCCGTCGAGGATGTCGTGCTCGCTCGTCACGACCGACGTGAGCTCGCCGCCCGCGGCCGCGACGTCGTCGCGCACCCGGCGCACGACCTCGGCCCACACGAGCGCGCCCGCCCCGATCACGTCGATCCGGCCCGGGTGCATGAAGCCCAGCGCCTCGCGCTCGGCCCGCGTGCGGCCCAGCAGGTCCTCGCACGCGGCCAGCGTCTGGTCGACCGACAGCACCGCGCCGTCGATCCGGTCGCGGTCGTAGCGCTCGAGACCCAGCGCGTGCGCCGTCACGGTCGTCACGGAACCCGCGAGCCCGACGAGCGTCGCCGCCTTGCCGAGAGGGACCGTGAGCGACGCCGTGTCGAGCGCGGCCCGCACGTCGGCCCGGGCCGCCGCGATCTCCTCGCCGGTCGGCGGGTCCGAGCGCAGGTGGCGCTCGGTCATGCGCACGCAGCCCACGTCCATCGACCACGCGGCCTCCGGGGCGTCGGTGCCCAGCACGAGCTCGGTCGACCCTCCCCCGAGGTCCACGACCACGAACGGGCCGGGGTGGTTCGCCGCGACCACGCCCGTCGCGCCACGGAACGACAGCTCGGCCTCCTCCGTCCCCGAGACGACCTCGGGCTCGACACCCAGGCGGGCCAGGACGCCCTCGACGAACTCGCCGCGGTTCTCCGCGTCACGGGTGGCCGACGTCGCCACGAACCGGGTGCGCGTCGCACCGAGCTCCTCGATCACCCGGGCGTACTCGGCCGCCTGGTCGAGCGTGCGCGCGAGCGCCTCCGGGGCCAGCCGGCCCGTCCGGTCCACTCCCTGACCGAGGCGCACGACCTCCATGCGGCGGTCGAGCTCGGTGAGGACGCCCGTCGTGGGGTCGACGTCGGCGACGAGGAGTCGGATCGAGTTGGTGCCGCAGTCGATCGCGGCGACGCGAGAAGAAGTCATGACATCAAGGGTGCCACCCGTCGCCGCCGCGGCGGGCGCGGACGCCGCCCGTGGACGGTCGGCGTCACGAGGGTCACACCGCGACGGCCGCGAGCCCGCCCGCGGGGCGACGGCTCAGCAGGTGCAGCGGTTCGCGCGCCACGACCCCGAGATCATCACGAGCGCCTCGTCACCCAGCGGGTTCACGCCCGGTCCGGCCGCGAGCGCGTGGCCCACGAGGACGTGCAGGCACTTGACGCGCACGGGCATGCCGCCCGCGGAGATGCCCGCGATCTCCTCGACGTGCCCGAGCGACTCGCGCGCCGCGAGGTAGTGCTCGTGCGCGCGGGCGTAGGCGGCGGCGAGGTCCTCGTCCTGGGTCAGGCGCTCCGACATCTCCTTCATCACGCCGTTCGCCTCGAGCGTCGAGGCGCCCGCGACCGCCCCCGGGCTCGTCAGGTAGTACGTCGTGGGGAACGGGGTGCCGTCCGGCAGGCGCGGCGCGGTGTGCACCACGAGGGGGCGACCGCACACGCAGCGCGCCGCGATCCCGACGACGCCGCGGGCCGGGCGGCCGAGCTGCTCGTGCAGGACCTCGAGATCCTCCGGCGTGACCTCGGGGCGCGAACGGTCCGCCTCCGGGACGGCCGGGGCGTCGGCGCTGCGCGCGGGACCACGGTCGGTCACCGGTGCCGCGTCACGGGCTGCGGCGTCGGCTGCGCCATCGCGGTCCGCGGAGTCCGGGGAGGAGGGGGTCGAGTCGTTCACGAGAGTTTCCGTTCTGCGGCGTGCGGTGCTGGTCCGGCGCCGGGAGCCGGCGCCCACCCATTGTCCCCGGTCGAGCGCCCGGATCGGCAATCGGTCCTCCGAGGGGCTCTCCGAGGACGCTGAGGCCGTGACGACCCGAGCGAGGGCGTGGTGCGGGCTCGCCGGGCGGGTGCGGCGGGGGACCTACGGCGTCGGGGCGTCCGTGGCCGGGGGCTCGTCGCCCCCCGGGTCGGCCGGTGCGTCGCCGGGAGCAGGCTGCTCCCCGGCAAGCTGTACCGACCGCCAGAGAGAGGTGTACCAGGGTGCGCCGTCGTTCCCCTCGACGCCGACCGGCCCCTCGGTGACCTTCCGGCCCGTCTCGGGGTCGAGGTCGTCGACGACGATCTCCGGGTCGATGACCCGCCACGCGCGTTCGCCCGGCATCACGTAGCTCAGCCGGTCGCGCGCCTGCGCGATCACGTACGCGTCGTCGTCCCAGCGCCCGAGCTGGACCTGGAGGTCCTCGCGCTCGGCCTCGGCCGCCGCGACCTCGGCACGCAGGGCGCGCAGCTCGCCCGTCTGGTTCACGTAGGCGCGCAGGGTCGGCAGCAGCAGGATGACCGCGAGGAGCACGACGACGGCGATCACCAGCGAACGGACGGTCACCACCTCGGGCAGCAGGAACCCGTTGCGGCTGCGCCGGCGGTCCGCGAGCGCCGGGGCCCGCGTCGAGGTGCTCGGTCGCGGGGTTCGCGGCGTCGAGGACGCCCGGGAGGTCGAGGCGGTGGACCGTCCGCCCGTGCCCGACCCTGCCGCCGAGGTGCTCGAGGGCTTGCGCGGCGCCGCAGGCTTGCGCCCCGCGCCGGTCGCCGGGCTCGAGGCCTTGGCAGCGCTCGCGTCCTTCGACGCCCCCTTCGAGGGACCGGCCTTCGGGGTGCCCGAGCCGGCCCCGGACCTGCCGGACGTGCCCGCGTCCGAGCGCGATGTCGTCGGGCCGGAGGCGCCCCGTGCGCGGCTGGTCGACGAACGACCGTCCCCGCGCGATCCTCCCCCGCTGCGTCCGCCCCCAGGGCGCGGCGAGGCGCCGGGCGTGGACGGGCGACGGTTCGTGGGCATGGAGCCGATTGTGCCGCCCCGCGCCGCTGGTCGGGCGCAGGGTCCACGGCGTGCCGGGGCAACGTGGCCGGATCCACACCAAGCGTTCACAACCCCGCGCGTGTCGGGTGCCTGTGGTGGACGCACGGACGCCCGGTGGTTCCGAGGAACCACCGGGCGTCCGGGTGCCGGCGCCGGTCGGACCCGAGGGTCAGACCGTGCTCAGCGGGGATGCGTCAGCTCACGCCTTCCAGCGCGGGAACGCCGAGGCGCCGGCGTAGCGAGCCGCGTCGTCCAGGGCCTCCTCGATGCGCAGGAGCTGGTTGTACTTGTTGATGCGCTCGCCACGGGCGGGAGCACCGGTCTTGATCTGGCCGGCGTTGACCGCGACGGACAGGTCCGCGATCGTCGTGTCCTCGGTCTCGCCCGAGCGGTGCGAGACCATCGCGGTGAAGCCGTTGCGCTGGGCGAGCTCGACGGCGTCGAGCGTCTCCGTGAGCGTGCCGATCTGGTTGAGCTTCACGAGCAGCGAGTTCGCCGACTTGAGCTCGATGCCCTTGGCGAGACGCTCCGGGTTGGTGACGAACAGGTCGTCGCCGACGATCTGGACCTTGTCGCCGACCTCGGCCACGAGCTGCGACCAGGCGCTCCACTCGTCCTCGGACAGCGGGTCCTCGATCGAGACCAGCGGGTAGTCCGCCACGAGCTGCTTGTAGTAGGCGATGATGTCGTCCGAGCTCGTCGCCTTGCCCTCGAACTGGTACGCGCCGTCCTTGAAGAACTCGGTCGCGGCGACGTCGAGCGCGAGGCCCACGTCGACGCCCGGCTTGAAGCCGGCCTGCTCGATCGCGACGAGGATCAGGTCGAGAGCGTCACGGTTGCTCGGCAGGTTGGGGGCGAAGCCACCCTCGTCGCCGAGGCCCGTCGCGAGGCCCTTGCTCTTGAGCACGGACTTCAGGGAGTGGTAGACCTCTGCACCGGTGCGCAGCGCCTCACGGAACGACGTGGCGCCGATCGGGGCGACCATGAACTCCTGGATGTCGACGTTGGAGTCGGCGTGCGACCCACCGTTGAGGATGTTCATCATCGGGACGGGCAGGACGTGCGCGTTCGGGCCACCGACGTAGCGGTACAGGTCCAGGCCCGAGCTCTTCGCGGCAGCCTTCGCGACCGCGAGCGAGACGCCGAGGATGGCGTTCGCGCCGAGCTTGCCCTTGTTCGGCGTGCCGTCGAGCTCGATCAGCGCCTGGTCGATGAGGCGCTGGTCCTCGGCCTCGAAGCCGAGCAGCTCCGGGGCGATCTCGTCGATGACGGCGTTGACCGCACCCTCGACACCCTTGCCCAGGTAGCGGGACTTGTCGCCGTCACGGCGCTCGACGGCCTCGAAAGCGCCGGTCGAGGCGCCCGAGGGGACGCCGGCGCGGGCAAAGGTACCGTCGTCGAGCACGACCTCGACCTCGACGGTGGGGTTTCCGCGCGAGTCGAGAATCTCGCGTGCTCCAACGGCTTCGATGCTTGCCACGGTTGCTCCTTCAGCTGCTTCCAGGTCCGGAGCGCAGGGCAGGCGACGATGGCGGTCGGGCGCGTCCGGGGTTGTCGCAACCCAGCCTAGTGGTCGGGAACACATAGTGCTTCGGACGTCGCCTCGTGGACACGATCGCCCGCATGTCGGCCGTGGTGCACGCCGGGGGTGACGTGCTGCGGTGCCGAGGGTGACGCCTCGGTCAGCCTCCGCGGGCGTGTCCGTCACCCCCGGCGGGCGGCCACGTCACCCTCGGCGGAGACGATCGCCCGCTCGACCTCGCGCAGCGCGACCCGCAGCGCCGTCTCGGCGTCCACCCCGTCGGCCTGGGCGCGGCGCACGACGTCGAGCAGCTCGTGCCCGTACGCCCGTTCCAGCGCGTCGCCCGGCGTGCCCGACGACGTCGCTCCCCTCCCGTCCCCCGCCTCGCCCGGGGCGACGGGAGGGACCGACGCGACGACCGCCGTCGGGCCGGGACCCGCGACGGCCTCCCCCAGTCCCGCGCGCTGCGCGCGGGACAGGACCTTCTGCGCGCGGGCCAGCGCGCCCTGCGCGAGCGGGATCCCCTCGAGGACCGACTCGCGCTGCTTCTCCTGCTGCTTGATCTCGTCCCACTGCGCGTACAGGGCCGCGTGGCCGTCGCCCGTGGTGACGGCGGTGTCCGCGAACACGTGCGGGTGACGCCTGACGAGCTTGGCCACGAGGTCGGCCGCGACGTCGTCGACCGTGAACGGGGCGACCGGGTCCTCGCTCGCGATGCGCGCATGGAACAGGACCTGGAGCAGCAGGTCACCGAGCTCCTCGCGCATGCCCGCGCGGTCGCCCGTCTCGATGGCCTCGGCGAGCTCGTGCGCCTCCTCGAGGAGGTAGCGGACCAGGGTCTCGTGCGTCTGCTCGCGGTCCCACGGGCACCCGCCGGGCGAGTAGAGCCTGTCCATGACGGTGACGGACTCGCGCAGGGGGTCGACGGGACCGGGGTGGTTCGGCTCGCTCGTGGTCATGCGCCCATCGTAAGGAGGCGACGTCCGTCGCCGGAGGCACGCGAGATGCTGCTCGTCGTGGGCCGGGGGTCGAGGGAATCCACGAGAGAGATCAGATGCCCAAAGAACGTGCGCGCCGACGGAGCGCCGAGAACCGCTGGCGGTTCCTCGCCACCGAAGACCTCATCAGCGCGTACGAGAGCGAAGAAGACCCGGCAAGCGTCCTCGTTGCGACGTCGCTCCGCCGGATCTGCTGGACCTGCCGAGCCTCAACCGTCACGGCAGCGTCGGCACCGCCGCGAGCAGCTCACGCGTGTACGCGGCCGTAGGCCGGGTCAGCACCTCGCGCGTGGGGCCGGCCTCGACGACCTCTCCCCCGCGCAGCACTACGGTCTCCTCGCACAGCTGCCCGACGATCGCCATGTCGTGGCTGACCAGGACGAGCGTGAGCCCGAGCTCGCTCTGGAGCCGGCGCAGCAGGTCCATGACCTGCTCGCGGACCGACACGTCGAGCGCACTCACGGGCTCGTCGCCCACCAGGACCGACGGCGAGGGCGCGAGGGCACGGGCGATCGCGATGCGCTGGCGCTGGCCGCCCGAGAACTGGGCCGGGTACTTCGTCCGGGCGTCGGGGTCGAGGCCGACCCATCCCAGCACCTCGTCGACGCGCGCCGACACGTCGCCGCCGATCTTGAGCGAGCGCAGCGGCTCGGCGACGATCCGGGCGACCGTCATGCGTGGGTCGAGCGACGTGCGCGGGTCCTGGAGGACGACCTGCACCTCGCGCCGGTACCGTCGCATGAGCGCGCGGTCCCGGCGGTCCAGGGGCGCGCCGCGGTAGGAGACCGTGCCGCGCGTCGGGCTGTCGAGCCCGAGCAGCAGGCGCAGCAGCGTCGACTTCCCGGCGCCCGACTCCCCCACGATCCCCACGCTGCGGCCTGACCGGACCGCGAGGTCGACGCCTGCGAGCGCCGCCGTCGGGGGCGTGCGGCGCGATCCGCCGAACTCGCGCCACACCCCGTCGAGCGCGACGAACGGTGGGGCGTCACCCTCGGCCGGGTTCCGGTCACCCTCGGCCGGGTTCCGGTCACCCCCGGCAAGGGCGTCGCCCCCGGCGGCCTGGTCGCTCATCGGTCCTCCTGGGTGGTCGGGTGCAGGGTCGGCAGGTGGGTCACGGCGCGCGCGGCGGCGAGCAGCGTCCGGGTGTACGGGTCCTCGGGGGCGTCGAGGGCACGGGCGACGCTCGTGGCCTCGACGACCTTGCCGTGCCGCATGACGACGAGGTCGCGCGTGACGCGGGCGACGACCGGCAGGTCGTGCGACACGAACACCAGGGCGGTCCCGGTGCGCTCGATGAGGTCGTCGAGCAGGTCGAGGATCTCGGCCTGGACGGTCACGTCGAGGGCCGTGGTGGGCTCGTCGGCGATGAGCACGTCGGGCTCGCACGCGAGCGCCATGGCGAGGCACGCGCGCTGGCGCTGGCCGCCCGAGAGCTGCCAGGGGTAGGACCCGAGGATGCGTTCGGCGTCGTCGAGTCGCACGAGGCGGCACAGGTCGGCGGCGAGCTCTGCGGCGCGTGCACGCGAGACCTTGCGGTGCAGGCGCAGCGGCCCGGCGATCTGCCGACCGATCGTCATGAGGGGGTCGAGCGCCGTGAGGGGCTCCTGGAAGACCATGGCGATGCGCGCCCCGCGCACGCGGCGCAGCGCTCGTTCGCCGAGCGTGAGCAGGTCGGTCCCGTCGAGCAGGACCTGCCCGGTGGCGGTCATGCCGTCGGGCAGCAGCCCGAGGATCGCGGCCGCGGTGAGCGACTTGCCCGAGCCGGACTCGCCGATCACCCCCAGGCGCTCGCCGGGCGCGACGTGCCAGCTCACGTGGTCGAGCAGCACCCGGCCCGACGACGTCGCCACCGTCAGGTCGCGCACCTCGAGCCCGGTGGTGCTCGTCGTGGGAGTCACGGTCATCGGTCCCCTCGCAGGCTCGGGTCGGTCCGTTCGCGGATGCCGTCACCCAGGAGGTTCAGGCCGAGCACGGTCCACGCGATGAGCAGCCCGGGCAGGATCGCCCCGAGCGGCTGGACCGCGACGGACTTCTGGGCGGCGCTGAGCAGCCGCCCCCAGGACAGGGCGGTCGGCGAGCCGAGCCCCAGGTAGGACAGCGACGCCTCGGCGAGGATCGCGCCGCCCGCGAGCAGCATGAGCTGCACCAGCAGGGTGGGGGCCACGTTGGGCAGGACGTGGCGCAGGATCGTCCCCCACCACCCGGTGCCCGACGCCGTCGCGGCCGTCACGTAGTCCTCGCGCAGCACGCGCGCGGCGTTGACCCGCGTGACGCGCGCGATCACCGCGGCCCCGGAGATGCCGATCGCGACGACGGCCGAGGTCAGCGACGCGCCGCGAACGGTCACGATCAGCATGGCCAGCAGCAGGGTCGGGAAGGCGATCATCAGGTCGACGACGTTGAGGAGCGCGACGTCGGGGGGGGGGGGGGGGGCGGCGCCCCCCACGCCGATCGTGATGCCCAGCAGGCCCGCGATGACGACCGAGGCGATCGCCACGGTCATCGCGACCGTGGCCCCGCCCATGAGCTGGCTCAGCAGGTCGCGCCCCAGGCGGTCGGTGCCCGCCCAGAACTGCGCGCTCGGTCCCTCGAGCCGCCCGCCCGTGCCGGCCGCGCCCACGCCCACGTCGTACGGCGTCCAGAAGACCGCGACGACACCGACGAGCGCGACGAGGCCGACCATGACGAGACCCGCGACGAACGACGGGCTGACGCTCCGCCGTCGGGCGCGCGGGGCACCACCGTCCCCGGTCGCGGGCGCGAGCACGCCCTCCTCCCGCGCCGGGGCCAGGCGCCCGGATCCTTCGACGACGGGGATCTCCCCGCCCAGGTCGATGCTCATCGTGCGCCTCCGAGGGCAGAACCGGCACGCAGCCGGGGGTCGATGCCGCGCTGGGCGAGGTCGACCAGGAAGTTCGTGACGAGGACGAGGGCCGTCAGGCCCAGGACGAGGGCCTGCACGACGGGCAGGTCGCGCCCCGCGACCGACGACACCAGGAGCGTGCCGAGGCCCGGGAGCGCGAAGACGTTCTCCACGACCACGGCCCCCAGGAGCGAGGTCGCGAGCTCGATGCCGAGGATCGCGACGACCGGGACCGCTCCGTTGCGCAGCCCGTGACGTGCCAGGGCGTGCCAGCGGCCGTAGCCGAGCGATCGGGCGGTGCGGACGTAGTCCTGGTCCAGGACGTCGAGCGTCGCCGACCGCACGTAGCGCACCATGACGGACGACATCGCGACGGCCACGGTCGCCACGGGAAGCACGAGCGAGCGGACGGCCGCCGCGGGGTCCTCCCAGCCCTGGCGCGGGAACCCGCCGGGCGGCAGGACCCCCGCCTCGAGCGCGAAGACCCACACCAGGATCACGCCGACCCAGAAGACCGGCACCGCGACACCGAGCTGGGACACGGCCGAGACCGCGACCCCCACGACGCCGCGGCGCCGGACCGCTGCGACCACTCCGAGGGGCACCGACACGAGCACCGAGACCGCGAAGGCCGCGAGGCTCAGCGGCAGCGTGATCGGCAGCTTGCTCGCGATCAGCTCCCCCACGGGCAGGCGCGAGACGAACGACGTCCCCGCGCTGCCCGAGAACAGTCCCGCGACCCACTGCCCGTACTGCGTCCACAGGGGCTGGTCGGTGCCGAGGTCGGCACGCAGCTGGTCGAGCTGGTCGCTCGTGGTGCCCACGCCGAGCGACGTGCCCGCGCTGTCGCCCGGCAGGAACCGGAGGACGGCGAAGACCACGACGCTCGCGAGGACCAACGACAGCAGCAGCGTGCCGACGCGCGTCAGGAGGTAGCGGGACATGGGTGCTCGGTCAGCCTTCCCGCACGATGTCGGCGACGTAGAAGCTCTCCGTCACCTGGTTCACCGGGAAGCCCGTGATCTCGGCGCGCGCGACCCGGATCTGCGGGTCGAGGTACAGCCAGGCGCTCGCCGCCTCCTGCCCGATGGTCTCGTTGACCTGGGTCAGCAAGGCCGTCTGCTCGTCGGTCGTGGCCGCCTGGTCGGCGTCCGCGACCCACTGCTGGACGTCCTTGTTGTCGTACCCCCAGTAGAAGTCCGGGTTCGCGTACCAGACGACGTCGCGCGGGTTCACGTGGCCCATGAGCGTGGTCTGGAAGTCGTGGTCCGTGTAGATCTTCTGGTACCAGGTGGCGTCGTCGATCGGGTTGAGCGTGAGCGTGACGCCTACGGCCTTCAGGTCCGCCTGGAGGAGCTGGGCGATGGTCTCGGACGGGTCGCCCGCGACGTAGTCGACCGCGATGCTCAGGTCGCTCACGCCGGCCTGCGCGAGCAGGTCCTTCGCGGCCTGCGGGTCGTAGGCGTGGACGTCGGCCTGGTCGACGAACCACGGGTCGGTCGGCGGGACCATCGAGCCGATGACCTGGCCACGCCCGTCCCACACGGCGTCGAGGATCTTCTCGCGGTCGATCGCCGTGTAGAGCGCCTGGCGGACACGGACGTCGTCGAACGGCGCGACGCGGTCGTTGAAGGCCCAGATCTGCTTGGTCGTCGAGGTGCCCTCGGTGATGGTGAACTCGTCGTTCCCCTCGAACTGCAGGAGCTGGTCCGGGGAGTCCTCCGCGATGACCAGGTCGAGGTCGCCGGTCAGGAGTGCGTTGTTGAGCGCGGTCGTGTCCTGGAAGAAGCGGAACGTGACCCCCGAGTTCTTGGCGGGCTCTCCCCAGTAGTCGTCGTTGCGCTCGATCGTGAGGTGGTCGCCCTGCGTCCACTCGACGAAGCGGTACGGGCCCGTGCCGTTCTCGCTCGTCAGCTCGGTGTCACCGTCCTGCACGATCGTCACGGACGCGAGGTAGAAGGGCAGCGACTGGCTGCGGCGCGACAGGTCGAGCTGGACCGTGGCGTCGTCGGGGGCCGTGATCGCGGAGATGACCGACAGGTCGTTCTTGCGCGCGCTCTTGGACTCGGGTGCGATGGTCTGCGAGATGCTCCACACGACGTCCTGCGCGCTCAGCGCGGACCCGTCGTGGAACGTCACGCCCGGCTGCAGGTGGAACGTGTAGACGAGGCCGTCCTCGGACACGTCCCAGTCCTTCGCGAGCGTCGGGACCACCTCGCCGTCGACGTCGACCGAGGTCAGGCCCTCGAACACGTTGCGCGTCATGGTCTGCGAGACGCCCGAGCTGCCGCCGACGTTGCGGACCAGCCCGGTGGGCTCGTTGGTCGAGCCGATGACGATCTCGGCGTCCGCGCCTGCCGCGGCACTGCTGCTCGCGCTGCCGGACCCGCCCGAGCCGCACGCGGCGAGCAGGAGGGTCGTCGCCAGGACCGCGGCGGCTGCCTTGAGGGTTCTCATGGGGGTTCTTCCGTTCCGGAGGGTGCAGCGGGGCTGCACGGGGACCACCTCGCTCCCGGGACCTGGGTCACGGGACGAGGTGGTGAGGGGTTCGTGGAGCACGGTCGTCCGACGGGTGGCGGGGGCCGGGCGGCGGAGACCGGGAGGGGCTCGGGGCGTCACGAGCGCGGCCGACGGTGCGGGGCGCTGCGATCACCGGGCACGACGACGCGTGCGACGGGAGAGCCGGAGGATCAGACCTGTGCGTCAGGGGCGGTCACGTCGGGGAGCACCCGCGACGGACGCCGCCTGTCAGCGGCTGTTCAGAGACAGCGACAACAGCGGGCGGCGCTCGTCGAGCCGTGCCGTCCGGTGCTGGGGGTGCGCGTGGAAGCGCTCAGGTCGAGAAACATGATGCGACAACTATCTCACCGACCAGGCGGTATGGATGCGCACCGCAGGTGTGGCGGTCGTCACGTCCCCGCCTCCGCTGCTAGGGTCGGCGAGCCGAGCGTGAGCTCGCCTGGGTCGTCGATGGAGCACTCATGCTGCGTGTCACCGTGCCTGTCCGGGTCCTCGTCCGCCGCCTCGCGCTGGCGATCGCGATCCTGGCCGTCCTGCACCTCCTGGCCAACTTCCTCGAGAAGGGCGCCGACCTGCACGGCGGCGTGATCGAGCCGCTCGTCCACTACTTCAGCATGGACGAGGAGGTCAACGTCCCCACCTGGTTCACCGTGGTCCTGCTGGCCTCGACGGGCCTCGTCACGGGGGACCTGCTGCACGTCGAGCCCGTCCCCGCCCGACGGTGGGCCTGGGGGCTCGTCGCGTTCGTGCTCCTCTACCTGTCGATCGACGAGATGACGAGCTTCCACGAGCACCTGGGCACCTCGCTCGAGGAGCACTTCCGGAGCATCGCGGACCTGCCCTTCAACGGCTGGATCGCGTTCTACGGCCCGCTCGCGCTCGTCGTGGCCGCGATCGTCGTCCCGCTCCTGTGGGGACTGCCGAGCAGGTTCCTGCGCCCCATGGCGCTCGCCGGGGTCCTCTACGTGGCCGGCGCCGTCGGCTTCGAGGCGATCGCGGGGCTGCTGGAGGACCAGGGCTTCGACCGGGCGATGTTCGTCGGGCAGCTCGCGGTGCTCGGCGAGGAGAGCCTCGAGATGATCGCGGTGCTCGTGTTCCTCGTGGCCGTCGTGCGGTACCGCGACGCCCTCGACGGAGGCCTCGCCGCCGTCGAGGCGACCTCGACCTCGGCGGGGACGTCCGACGACGGGACCACACTTCATCCTTGACCCCCTCCCGCCCGGGCGCCCACGATGCAAGAGCGGCCTCTCGACGGGGCCGCGCACCAGCGGCAGGGGACCTCGATGACGACTCCGGCGGAGACGGGCAGCGCCCCGCGCCAGCTCCCCTCCCTGACGGCGATCCGCGCGGTCGCCGCCGCGGCGGTCCTGGTGTTCCACCTGGACTACTGGCAGGTGCTCGACATCCCCGGGGCGTACTACGGCAGCACCGGGGTCGCGCTGTTCTTCGTGCTCTCGGGCTTCATCCTGACGTGGACCGCCAACCCCGCGCTCCCCCGCCGCGGCTTCTACCTGCGCCGCGTCGCGCGGATCTACCCCGACCACCTCGTGACGCTGGTCGCGGCCCTCGTCATCGCCCTCGTCCTGGGCAGCCCGCCCGTGACCGGGCGCATCATCGGCGCCAACGTCCTGCTGCTCCAGGCCTGGTCCCTGGACCCGACGGTCGTGTACGGGCTCAACGGCGTCGCGTGGTCGCTGTCGTGCGAGCTCGCGTTCTACCTCGCCTTCCCGTTCCTCCTGCCGCTGCTGCGGCGCTGGACGACCCGGACCCGGCTGGTCGTGACCCTCGTGGCGCTCGCGATCCCGCTCGTCGCGACGGTCGTGGCCCCCGCGACGTACCAGGTGCTCTACCACTTCCCCCTCGCCCGGTTCCCCGAGTTCGTGCTGGGCGTCGTCGCAGGGCTCGCGTTCGTCGAGGGCCACCGGTCACGGGTCCCGTGGGCCGGGGTGCTCGGGATCCTCGCCGCGGTGCTCGTCGCGGCCGAGCTCACGCACGCGACCGAGGCCGTGGCCCGGGTCGCGCTCGTCCTGCCGTTCGCGCTGTTCCTCATGCTCTGCGCCGAGCGCGACCTGCGCGGCCGGCGGTCCGTGCTGACGCACCGCGTCCTGATCGTCGCGGGCTCGGCCTCGTACGCGTTCTACCTGGTGCACGAGCTCGTGATCCGTCGCGTGCTCGACACCCCTCTGACCGGGGTGCTCGCCGCGGCCGTCATCACGGTCGCCGCCGCGGTGCTGGCCTACGCGCTCTACCGGTTCGTCGAGGAGCCCGCCCGCCACCTGATCGTGAACCGCTGGGGGCGGCGGCGCGCCCCGGCCCCCACCGCCGCACCGGCGACGGCTACCGCTTCGACGTCCCCACCGTCGCCGCCGCGCTGACGTCGCCCGTGATGACCGCGTCGATGAGCTGGCGCGCCCAGGCGAGCACCTCCATGCCCCGCAGCGGACGGCCTCCGATGCGCGCCGTCGTCGGGAAGGGGACGAGGAACGCGCGGATCGCGGGCTTGAGCATGGTGCCCGGGTAGAGGCGCTTGAGGCGCAGCTCCGCGGACTCCGGGAGATCGACGGGCGCGAAGCGCACGAACTTGCCCTGCGCCGTGACGTCCGCGAGGCCTGCGCGGCGCGCGTGGTTGCGGAAGTCCGCGACGGCGAACAGTGCCTCGACGACCTCCGGGAGCGCGCCGTAGCGGTCGACGAGCTCGGCCCGCACCTCGGCGAGCGCGGGCTCGTCCTGGGCCGCCGCGATCTTGCGGTACGCCTCGAGGCGCAGGCGCTCGTGCGCGATGTAGTCGTGCGGGATGTGCGCGTCGACCGGGAGCTCGATCGAGACCTCGGGGGCTTCCTCCTCGACCTCGCCCTTGAACGACGCCACGGCCTCCCCGACCATGCGCACGTACAGGTCGAACCCGACGCCCGCGATGTGCCCCGACTGCTCGCCGCCCAGCAGGTTGCCCGCGCCGCGGATCTCGAGGTCCTTCATGGCGATCTGCATGCCCGCGCCCAGGTCCGTGTTGGCGGCCATGGTCGCGAGGCGGTCGTGCGCGGTGTCGGTCAGCGGGCGCTCGGGCGGGTACAGGAAGTACGCGTACGCGCGCTCGCGCCCACGGCCCACGCGGCCACGGAGCTGGTGGAGCTGGGACAGGCCCAGCATGTCGGCGCGCTCCAGGATGAGGGTGTTGGCGTTGGAGATGTCGAGGCCGGTCTCGATGATCGTGGTGCAGACCAGGACGTCGAGCTCCTTCTCCCAGAACGCCGTGATCGTCTGGTCGAGCTGGGCCTCGCTCATCTTGCCGTGCGCGACGCCGATGCGGGCCTCGGGGACGAGCTCGCGCAGGCGCTGGGCCGTGCGGTCGATCGTCTCGACCTTGTTGTGCACGTAGAACACCTGGCCCTCGCGCAGCAGCTCGCGGCGGATCGACGCCGAGATCTGCTTCTCCTCGTACGCGCCCACGTACGTGAGCACAGGGTGCCGCTCCTCGGGCGGGGTCGCGAGCGTCGACATCTCGCGGATGCCCGTGACGGCCATCTCGAGCGTGCGCGGGATGGGGGTCGCGCTCATCGCGAGCACGTCGACGTTGGTCCGGAGCTGCTTGAGCGTCTCCTTGTGCTCGACGCCGAACCGCTGCTCCTCGTCGATGATGACCAGGCCCAGGTCCTTGAACTTGATGGCCCCGGAGATGATGCGGTGCGTGCCGATCACGACGTCGACCGAGCCGTCCTTGAGCCCCTCGACCGTCTCCTTGGACTCGGCCTCGGTCTGGAAGCGCGAGAGCGCCTTGACCGTCACGGGGAACGCCGAGTAGCGCTCGGCGAACGTCTGGAAGTGCTGCTGGACCAGGAGCGTCGTGGGCACGAGGACCGCGACCTGCTTGCCGTCCTGCACGGCCTTGAACGCCGCGCGGACCGCGATCTCGGTCTTGCCGTACCCGACGTCGCCGCACACGAGCCGGTCCATGGGGACGGCCTTCTCCATGTCGGCCTTGACCTCGTCGATCGTGACGAGCTGGTCGGGCGTCTCGACGTACGCGAAGGCGTCCTCGAGCTCGCGCTGCCACGGGGTGTCGGGCCCGAAAGCGTGCCCCTGGGTGGCCATGCGCGCGCTGTAGAGGCGGATGAGCTCGCCCGCGATCTCCTTGACGTGCTTGCGCGCCTGGCTCTTGGTCTTGGCCCAGTCCGAGCCGCCCATCTTGTTCAGGCTGGGCGACTCGCCGCCCGTGTACTTGGTGACCTGGTCGAGCTGGTCCGACGGCACGAACAGGCGGTCGCCCGGCTGGCCGCGCTTGCTGCTCGCGTACTCGATGACGAGGTACTCGCGTGTCGCGGCGTTGCCGCCCGTGCCGAGCGTGCGCTGCACGAGCTCGACGAACTTCCCGACGCCGTGCTGCTCGTGCACCACGTAGTCGCCCGCGCGCAGTGCGAGGGGGTCGACGACGTTGCGCCGCCGCGAGGGCATCTTGCGCATGTCGCGCGTGCTCGACCCCTGGCGTCCCGTGAGGTCCGACTCGCTGAACACCGCGAGCTTGAGCTCTGGCGCGACGAAGCCCGGCCCCACGGGCGCGGGCGTCACGAGCACGACGCCGCCCTCGGGCTCGGTGTCGATCGACGCGACGAGGCGCGCGGCCGTGTCGACCGCGGAGAGCTGCTCGGTCATGCGTCGGGCGGGGCCGTGGCCCTCGGTCGTCAGGACCAGGCGCCAGCCCGCGTGCTGGAGCGAGCGCAGGTCGTCGAGCGCACGCTCGACGTCCCCGCGGTAGGACTCGACGTTGCGCGCGGGCACGGTGAAGGTGGTCACGCCGCCTCCGTACGCCACCTGCCCGGCGGCCGCTCCTTCGCCTCCCGGGAGCGCCTCGCCCGGGTGCGCCTCGCCGTCGGGGGTGGTGCCCTCGTCGAGGCCGAACGGGCTGAGCGTCCACCACCCGAGGCCGCGACGCTCAGCGACGTCGTGGACGTCGGCGAACGTCTCGAACGACGCGGCCGAGAGATTGATCGGGGTCGAGCCGCCCGCCGCGGCGCCGGTCCAGGCTGCGGCGAGGAACTCCTCGGTCGTCGCGACGAGGTCGTGCGCGCGGCGGCGCACGCGCTCGGGGTCGTTGATGACGAGCAGGGAGTCGTCGGGCACGAGCTCCAGGACGGGCAGCATGCGGTCCACGAGGACCGGCGCGAGGGACTCCATGCCCTCGACGGCGATGCCGGCGGCGAGCTTGTCGAGCATGTCGGTCGCGCCGGGGAGCGTCTCGATCAGCTCCGCGGCGCGGGCGCGGACCGCGTCCGTCAGGAGGATCTCGCGGCACGGCGGCGCCCACACGCCGTGGTCCGCGATCTCCAGGCTGCGCTGGTCCGCGACCGCGAACCAGCGGATCTCGGTGACCTCGTCGCCCCAGAACTCGACGCGCAGGGGGTGGTCCTCGGTCGGGGGGAAGACGTCGAGGATGCCGCCGCGCACCGCGAACTCGCCGCGCCGCTCGACCATGTCCACGCGTTGGTAGGCCGCCGCGCTCAGGCGCTCGGCGACGTCGGTGAGGTCGGCCGTCTCACCCGTGCTGAGCTCGACCGGTTCCAGGTCACCCAGGCCCTCGACGACCGGCTGGAGCAGCGCGCGCACCGGCATGACGAGGACGCGTACCGGGCCCGACTGGCTGATCTCGCTGGTCGGGTGCGCGAGGCGCCGGAACACGGCGAGCCGCTTGGCGACCGTGTCGCTGCGCGGCGACAGGCGCTCGTGCGGCAGCGTCTCCCACGCGGGCAGGACAGCGACCAGGTCACCCAGCTCGTCGGGCAGGTACGCGCGCACGCTCGCCGCGAGCTCGTCGGCCTCACGGCCCGTCGCGGTGACGACGACGAGGGGGCGGGAGCCCTGGGCGGGCTCTCCCTGTGCGGCCCCGGCGGCTTCCCCGGTCGCGGTCGCCCCCGCCATCGCGGCGAGCAACGGCGGACGCACACCCACCGGTCCGACGACGTCGACCGCGCCCCGCAGGCGCACGTGCTCGACGACGGCGCGCGCGGTCGGGTCGGCCAGGAGGGCGGGCAGGATTCCGGTGAGGTTCATGAGTTCCTTCGAGCAGGGTCACCGACGGCGTAGGCGTCCACGGGCGCAGGCCCGGGCAGGTGTGGACGTCGTTCGACGCGACCCGCAGCGAGGCGCGGGCGCGCCGGAACAGCACGAGCGGCCCGGACCGAGGTGAAGACGGTCCGGGCTGAGGGTGCGAGCACCAGGTTACGCCGAGGGGGTGACAGGGGGCGCGGTGGTTCGCCCACGGCGGCGCGGCCCCTCGGCCCGCCGCTCCCGCAGCCACCTACGGCCCCGCCCCGCCGCCACGATCGCTGACAGAAGTACGCGCGACGGCCAGCTCCCCACGGCGCACGTGACCGAGACCAGGTCCACGCGGTCGGGGTAGAGCAGCGTCTCGTCGGGGTACCGGCGCGGGTCGATGCAGCTGTCCACGAGCACGGTCCCCGGCACCTCGGCCAGCAGCCGCATCCCGAGCAGTCGTCCCCACGCCCCGGGTGAGTGCGCCGACCAGGCCGGGTCGTAGGCGTCGGAGATCGAGAAGACCACGCCGCCGCGCCGGACGCGCACCGCGAGGTACACCGGTGCCCCGGACGGGCCGACCCGCAGCACGTGCGCCTCACCTCGCTCGCGGTACGCCTCGACCAGCCCCGCGAACCACTCCGCGGCGCCGGGCACCACGCGCCGGGCCTCACCGCCCTTGGCCCGGTCGCCCTTCCAGCCCGCGGCCTCCAGGTCGAGGAACTGCTCGACGATCCCCGGTTCCGCGGTCGCGTCGACGATCCGCAGCTCCTGCCCGAGCTCCTCGACGAGGTGTCGCCGGCCGCGGCGGAGGTTCTTGCGCCGCGAGGCGGACAGCTGCGGACCGAGCACGTCGCCCGCCTCCGCCTCCTGGCCTGGCCCCGGCCCCGGCCCCGGCCCCGGCCCCGGCCCCGGCACGAGCGCACCCCGCGAGATCCGGTCCCACTCCCGCACCGGCATGCCCGCACGCGCGAAGGCCTCCAGCAGCAGCGTCGTCGTCTCCCCCGACGCCCTCAGCAACGGGAGGTCGACCGCCTGGCCGAGCGCTCGCCGTCGGGCATGGAGCGCCGCGACCAGCGACGCGACCGCCAGCCGCGGGCGGGCCGCGTCCACGAGCGGCGCACGCAGCGCCGCGAACCGCTCGACGAACGGCCCGTCGAGGCTCGCGTGCCGCGCGGGCCACAACCGGTCGCGGCCCACCGTCTCGAACGGGAGGAACGCGAGCCAGCCCGACCCGTCGGACACGACGAGCGCCCTGACCGCGCGCCCGCCCCCCATCCCGCGCGCGGCCGCCCCCAGGACGGCGGGCTCGAAGTAGGGGTTGGGTTCGAGCGAGGAGTCCGCCAGGCGCTGCCAGGCCGCGAGGTCCTCGCCGCCCAGGTCGGCCACGCGCACGATCCTGCTCGTCACACCAGCCCCCGTCGCCCGGGCCCGGCCCGGGGCGCCCGCAAAGGTCGTCACCGGACGCGCCGCACCACGCGCGCCGCCGCGCGCATGACCCGCATGGTCAGGCGCGCGACCACGCTCCCCGTGACGACGGTCGACGAGACCATCGTGAGCCGGTCGGGGAACAGGTCCGTCGCGTCCTTGTAGAGCGAGGGGTTCATCGAGCTGTCGAACACCTCGACGTCGGAGTTCTCGTCGAGCCACGACAACGCCATCACGCGCCCGATCGCGCCCGGCCCGTACCGCGCCCACTCCTCGCTGTACACGTCGAAGTAGCCGAACGCCGTGGACCCCGTGCACACGATCACGGCCATGTGCAGCAGGACCCCGCCGGCGACGAGCGCGAACACGTGCGCCCGCCCGGTCTCGGCGAAGCCGGCGAGCATCTGCGTGAACCACTCCTGCCCGCCGCGACGGCTCCGGAACCCCATGCCGCCGCGCGACGCGTCGCCCTTCCACCCCTGCTGCTCGAAGTCGAGGAACGCCTTCGCGATCTCGGGGTCGTCCCCCCTGTCCTCCAGGACCAGGGTCTCGCCCACCGCGCGCTCGAGGCGCCGGCGACCGCGCGCGAGCGACTTGCCGCGAGGCATGCGCTCGGCCCAGCTCCCCGACTCCCCCTCGTCGAACCGGACCGCGCCCCGGGGGTCGCCGCCCCACGAGTGCACGGGGATGCCGCGCTCCCGGCACACCTCCTCGAGGCGCTGGTTGGCCCGCCCGTCGCGGGACAGCAGGTGCAGGTCGATCGCCTGCCCGAGCTCGCGGCGTCGCTCGTGGAACGCGTCGACCAGCGCCTCGACGGCCTCGTCGACGCGCGCGCCGTCGACCAGCGGTGTGCCCAGCGGGCAGTACAGCGCCAGGAAGTCCGACCCGGTCGAGGCGTGCCGCCACGGCCAGTGCTTGTCGCCCGGGACCATCTCGAACGGGAGCGCGGCCCACCAGCCGCCGGGTTCGACACCGCTGAGGTCGCCCTCGACGACCAGGAGCCGCAGGTCGGACCCGCCGCTGAGCTCGCGCACCGCGGGCACCAGCATCTCGGGCTCGAAGTACGGGTTGGGCTCGGCGGCGCGGGCTGCGAGCGCCCGCCACGCCTCGATCTCCTGATCCGTCAGGTCGATGATGCTCAGCACACGGCTCCGTGCCATGAAGGACCCTCTGTCGTCGGGCGATCGCTTTCCCCGGACCTCGCGAGATCGGTGCCCGGGGCATCTGCAGTACGACGGTAGACACCGAACGACGCCGGGGCCACAGTGGGAGCACTGATTTCACCCGACCGGATTCCCCACGCCGCGCCGCCGTCGTCCGACAGTGCCCGTCGGGTGTCCGTGGACGCTCGTCAGCCACCCGTCAGGCGCTCCCCAGGCGCCGCCCGACGCACTCCCAGGAAGGCCTGCCCGTGACCACGGACGCGCTGCACGACGTCGGCACCCGCCTCGGGCGGTCGGCCCGCGTCCCGCTCCTGCTCGCCGGGGCGCTGGTGCTCGGCGCGGTGTTCACCGTGACCTACGTCGTGACCGTCCGCACGCTCGCGGGGCAGCAGCTCGACAACGGCGCGTTCGTCTCGTGGCAGCAGCTCAACCCGTTCCTCGGGTCGTTCGCGCAGGTCCTGCGACCGGCCCTGCCCGTGGCGCTCGGGGTCGTGTGCGCGGTCCTCGGGGTGCTCGCGCTGCGGGCCCGCCGGTGGCGGGACGCCGCGCGTGCCGTGGCCGTCGTGGCCGTCACGGTCCCGCTCGCCCGCTGGCTCCGCGACGGGGCGCTCGACCGGCCGGACCTCGCCGACCTGGCCTACCCCCAGAACACCCTGCCCTCGGGGCACGTCGCGGTGACGGCCGCGCTGTGCGTCGCGGTCCTGTTCCTCTGGCCCCGTCGCTCGGGGGCTCTCGTGGCGTGGGCCGTGGTCGTGAGCCTCGTGGCGTGCGTCGCCTCGCTGCTCGAGCACGCGCACCGCCCGAGCGACGTCGTCGCGTCCCTCGCGCTCGTGGGGGCGCTCACGTGTCTGGTGCTCGCGCTCACGCAGCGCCAGCGCGTGGCTCGCGAGGTAGAACGTCCTGCGTCGAGGTAGTACCCGCAGGGGTCTACCTCGTGCAGGAGGTTCTACCTCGGCGCGCGCGCTCGCCGGGCCGCACGGGATCTCAGGACACGCTCGTAGACGTCGTCGTACCGGTCCACGACGGCCTCCCAGGTGTAGCCCTCGACCTCGCGGCGGCCCGCGGCCCCGAGCGCGGCCGCGACGTCGGGTGCGTCGAGCAGCGACCCGATCGCCCCTGCGAGCGCCGCGGCGTCCCGGGGGTCGACGAGCAGGCCCTCCACACCGTCGGTGAGGAGCGTGCGAGGCCCCCCGAGCACGGTGCCCACCACGGGGCGCCCGGCCCGCCAGGCCTCGAGGACCACGATCGACGCGGCCTCCTTGCGGCTCGGCACGACCACGACCGTGGCCGCCGCGAGCGCCTCGGCGACGGCGTCCGGCCCCAGCATCCCGGGGAAGGACACGCGGTCCTCGACCCCGAGAGCCCGCGCCCGACGCCGCAGCTCCGCGAGCTCCGAGCCGTCGCCCACGATCGTGAGCCGGGCCCGGTCCTTGAGGTCCGACGCCGCGAAGGCTTCGAGCAGCAGGTCGAAGCCCTTGACGTGCTCGACGCGGCCGACCGCGAGCAGCACGGGAGGCCCGACGGCGTCGGGCGGGTCCGCGGGTCCCGTGCGGGGAGCCGGGGGGCGCGCCGGGTCCGTGGCCGGCGCCCCGAGCTCCACCCCGTTCGGCACGACGACGGCGCCCTCGTACCCGAAGCGTTCGGCCAGGTCCTCGGTGACGATCGTCGAGCAGCCCGTCACGGCGTCCGCGCGGGCGAGGGCCGCGCCGAACCAGGTGCGCATCCACCAGGACGTGCCGAGCGCGTCGTGGTCGTCGGCGAACGTCTCACCGTGCGAGCTGACGACGAGCGGCGTGCGGGTGACGCGCCCCAGGGCCGTGGCGTAGACGCCGTTGGGGCCGAAGCACTGCACGTGCAGGACGTCCGGGCGCAGCGAGCGGTACGCGCGGGACCATCGCCAGGCGGCCGCGGGCCAGCGGACCGCGAAGGACAGGACGCCGCGAGCGCCGCGCGAGGGCTGGGGGGTCGGCAGGTAGCGGACCGTGACGCCGTCGAGCACGCGGGTCCCGAGGTGCTCGCCCTGGTCGACGGCCCACACCTCGACCGTCTCGCCGCGGGCGGCGAGCACGCGCGCGACGTGCTGGACGTGGGTCTCGACGCCGCCCGTGCGGGGCGCGTAGGAGCTGGTGACCAGCGCGGTGCGGGGACTCATTTCGCCCCCTGGAGACCGTGGTCGGGGCGCCGCGCGCCGCTAGAGTGGGGCTCTTCCCGTGCCGCGAGAGAACGGACTCCCCGCATGCCGCAGCTGGTGATCGCGACCGTCGCGGTTGAGGTGCCCATGGGCGCGCAAGTTTATCAGGAGGAGGTCGCCACCCGGGCGGCCCGAGCCCTCTCCGCACCCTCCTCGGGCACGGTTTCACCCACCGCGACACAGGCTCCCGCAGGGGCCGAGGACTGGACCGTGCGGCGCACCGTCGCCCGCTCCCTGCGCTCGCCCCTGCCCGGCACGCTCCGCCTCCCGCTCTCCCGCCTCGGCACCGCCTCACCCGCGCTGCGCCGGGCCGCGGGCCGGGTCGTCTACCCCCGCGGCGCCGTCGTGCACCGCGTCGGGCTCGAGCTGCCCCCGCACCCGACGCGCGACGTGGTGACCATCCAGGACGTGGTGTCCTGGCGGTTCGACGACGAGTCCCGCCCGGTGCGCGCAGCCGCCGAGGAGGCCCGGCGCGCTGCAGCCGTCGTCACCGTCTCCGAGTTCAGCGCCGACGAGATCGCCGAGCTGCTCGGCGTCGAGCGCCCGCACGTCGCCTACAACGGGGTCGACGAGCGTTACTTCCACACCCCGCCCCTCGACGCCGCGGCGCTCGACGCGCTGGGCATCACCGGCCCGTACGTGCTGCACGCGGGCGGCGCCTCGCGGCGCAAGAACCTGGAGAGCCTCGCCGCGGCGTGGCCGCTGGTCCACAGCGCCCGCCCGGACCTGACGCTCGTCATGAGCGGTCCGCGAAACGCCCGGCGCGACGCGCTGTTCGGTGCGCTCGCGGGCACGCGCCTCGTGGGCCGCCTGCCCGACGACGTCATGCCGGGTCTGGTCGCGGGCGCCGCCGTCGTCGTGGTCCCCTCGCACTACGAGGGCTTCGGTCTGCCCGCGCTCGAGGGCATGGCCGCGGGGGTGCCCGTGGTCGCGGCACGCACGAGCTCGCTGCCCGAGGTCGTGGGCGACGGCGGGCTGCTCGTGGACCCGACGCCCGACGAGATCGCCCAGGCGACCCTGTTCGCGCTCTCGGACGACCCGGAGGTCGCGGCCATGGTCGAGCGCGGCCGGGTCCGCTCGGCCGACTTCACGTGGGAGCGCAGCGCGGCGCAGCACGCGGCCGTGTGGCGGAGCGTGGCCGCGCGCTGACGCGGGTCAGGCTCCTGGGCCCCAGGCCTGGAGCGCGCTCACGGTCGCGACGTAGGCGCTCTCGGTGGTGAGCGGCAGGAACGACGGGTGCAGCCCGCCCACGACGCCCGAGTAGTTCGCCGCGAGCACGGGCACTCCCCGCTCGGTCGTCATGGGCACCGAGACGCGCACCGCGGTGACCTCGACCGGGTCGATCTCGAACACGGCGACCCGGTCCGCGAACTGGTCCTTCTGCTGGGCGACGTCCTGCCAGGTGCCGTCGGGCAGCTGGACCGAGACCGTGTAGTCCCGCAGACCCATGCTGCAGCACCGGATCCCGGCCGTCGCGACACCGATGCGGTCGATCGTCTGCGGCCCGTCGGTCGTCACGGTCACCGACGGGTTCTCGTCGACGACGTCGTCCGCGAGGCGACCGGAGCGCCACGGGTCACGCACGTCGAACGTCCCGGACGTCACGACCTGGGCGTCGGCCTCCTCGTGGGTCGAGGTGGCCGTGACGGGCCGCCCGGCCAGGAGGGCGGGGCCGAACGGCCGGGTGGCCTCGACCGCGAGCGCCTGGCCCGGCGCACCCACGAGGAAGACGGGCGCTCCCGTGACCGGGAGGTCGGCACCGTCCGCACCGACCTCGACGCTCGTCTCGGCCCCGTACTGGTCGACCATCCGCAGCGTGCCCGGTCCGCCGTCGGCCGTGACGCGCAGCGTGGTCGACAGGTCGTCGCCCCAGACCGCGAGCAGCTTCTCGCCCGCCGGTCCCACGGCCGAGGCCGCGAACGTGCCGGGCGCGCCCGTCTCGACGAAAGTGGGCGCCCCATAAGGGGCGAGCAGGGCCGAGGTCGCGGCGAACGCCGCCCCGGACGGCTTGACGTAGCTGCCGTACTGGACGAGCGACCACGAGTTGCCCGACTCCCCGAAGCCACCCTCGGAGAAGAAGTACGTCCACTCGTCGATCCCCTCGGACCCGTACCAGAGCAGCTTGCGCGCGACGTCCGAGCCGCCCGCCCAGAAGTTCGCGACGCCGTCGGACCACCAGCCGGACTCGGTGTCCCAGACGGGCAGGTCCCCGCACGGGGCGAGGGCCTCGCGCAGCGCGTCCAGGTCGTCGCCCGGCTGCGAGAACCCCTGCTCCTCCCACGAGCGGTTGAGGCCCGTGTAGGGGTGGATCCCGACGACGTCCATCGAGGCGCACCCGCCGGCCTCGACGAGCGCGGCCCACCAGTCGGGCACGATGCCCAGGGTGTTCCCGCCGACGATCCGGACGCCCGGGAACGCCGCGCGCGCCCCGGCCGCGAAGGGCGCACCGATCTGCTCCTCGTACTGCGCGCCGTCGTCGAAGCCCGTGTTGTTGGGCTCGTTCCACGGCTGCCAGGCCACGATCCCCGGCGCCTCCTGAGCGATCGCCGCGACGATCTCGCGTGACCAGCCCTCCCAGGTGCCCGCGTCGACAGCGGCCCGCTCGGCCTCGCCGCCGGACCCGAGCTGCAGCGTCAGCGTGACGCCGGTGGCCTCCGCGAGCGCCGCAGCGGCCTTGAGCTCGGCGAACGGGTCGGGCTCGGCCCCTTCCTCGGGCTCGGGCATGCCGGCGCTCGGGAGCGAGTCCCAGACCAACCCTTCGGCGCTCGGGGTGCCGGTCGGGTCGGCGACGATCGCCCCGAAGTCGAGCTGCCAGCGGAAGCTGCCCACGCCGAGCTGGTCGGCGAGCTGCACCCCGCGCAGGACGGAGGCCCCGCCCCAGTCGGCGCCGTCGGCCAGGCCGGCGAGGTCGAGCGGGGCGCCGGGGGCCCCGACCGTGTAGCGCAGGCACGTCCCCGAGACCGGGTCACCGCTCTCGCGGTCGACCAGCGCCGCGTCGACCTCGTAGACCCCGGGCCGCGTGGCGGGCAGCGTCACGGGCACGTCCCCGCCGTCGGCAGGGAGGTCGACGACCTGCTCGTCACCCACGACCGGGTCGAACACCCGCGGGTCTCCGCGCACCTGGAAGCGCAGCTCGTACCGGTCGGCCCAGCGTCCCCACGAGTCGTCGAGGCTCAGGCGGACCGCGGGCTCCTCGCCCGGCGGGAAGTAGTTGTAGACCTCGTCCGTCACGAGCCCGGCCCCCGCGCCCATGACCGAGAGGAACCCGTCGTTGATCGCGTTGTACTTCACGGGTGCGCCGAGCTGGTAGGCCATGCGGTCGGTCGTGACGGCGGTGAGCGCGACGGCCCCCTCGCTCGTCGTCAGCGCGTAGTACGTGCCGTCGTCGAGCACGAGGGGCGACCCGTCGAGGAGCGTGAAGTCCGCGTCGAGGTCGGCGCGCGCGTCGGGCCACACGCCGCGGCGGACGCCGTCCGCGCCCACGTGCTCGAACCCGAGACCGTCCTCGATCACCACGAGCCCGTCGCCGTCGGGGGCCGGCGCGACGCCGACCACGGAGTCGAACCAGTGCTGCGACGGCTTGGCGAACGCCCACCTGCCGTTCGCGGTCGCACCGAGGTGCAGCTCCTCGGCACCGTCCTGGTCGAGGACCGTCAGGTCGTCGGTGGCCCCCGCGTCCGACTTCCCCGACGACTCGAGCACCAGCCCGCCGTCCGGGAGCTGTCCCAGCACCTGGCCCGGGAAGTCGTCCCGCGTGCCGACGATCTTCCCGTCGGTCCCCACGAGGTGCAGGGTGCGCTCGGTCTCGTGCACCCCGATCACGGGCCGCCCGTCGAGGTCGTCCCACATCGCCATGCCGTACAGGTCGAGGACCCCGCCCTCGGTCTGGTCGCCCTCGGGCAGGTGCGTCGTCCAGGACCGGGTGCCGTCGGGCTCGAAGCGGACCAGGTCACGGCGCTGCATGAGCGTGTCGAGGAAGTAGATCCCGCCGTCGGCGTCGACCTCGAACTGCTCGGGGCTGAACGCCTCGTTGCCCTCGTCGAGCTGCAGCTCGAAGTCCGTCGTGCCCTTCGCCTCGCCCGTCGTCACGTCGTAGCGGGTCACGCGGTAGGCGTTCGACCTGTCCCACTCCAGGACGTAGGCGAGCCCGTCACGGACCCGCATCGAGAGCACCGTGCCGTCCGTCAGGGTCGCGACGTCGTCGACGACGTCCCGGCGACCGCCCAGGTCGGCCGGGTCGACGCCGTCGTGCGTGATCTTGTCGACCACGGGGAACCCGCACACCGGGGCCGCCCCAGGCTCGCTCGCACTGACGACCGTGGGCATGGGCGCCCCGGACGCCCCGGGGTCCGCGGCCGCTCCGTCACCGACCGCGCGGACGACCAGCGCCGCCGCCGTGACGACCACGACCGTCCCCGCGACGCCGACCACCCAGGCCCGGCGTCGTCGGTACCAGGGGGTGGGGTCGATCTGTGCTGGCGGGTCGGTCACGTCGGTGCTCCCGTCGGGCCCGGAAGGGTGGGCCAAGGGTCGATCGTACGTCCGGCACCCCCGTCGGGCGGGGCGATCCCCCGCGGATTTCACCCCCACCGCGGAACCGTCCGGGCAGGGGGCCATCCCCTACGCTGACCGCATGGACACGGACCCGCCCGACGCCGCCCGTGCCCGGGGCTCGGTCCTGTGGCTCAGCAACGAGACCCCCGACCGCGACGGTCAGGGCGGCCAACGACGCCAGTACTTCCAGATCCGTGCCCTGGTCCGCGCGGGCTGGTCGGTCCACGTCATGACGCTCGCCGGGGACCAGGACGACACGACCCTGCGGGAGATCGCGACCGTCGAGCGCTTCGCGCCGTTCCTCCACAAGCGCCTCCCCCACCCGACCCGCTACTTCCTCGCGCGCCGTCGCGCGCGCTCGGGTCGGTACGACCAGGTGATCGTGGCCCACCTCGAGTCCTGGGCGCTGCTGCGCGGAGCAGGGCGCAGGCTCGGCGTCCCCGTCCTGGTCGACGTCCACAACGTCATGAGCCCCTGGCTGTCCCGGTACGGCAGGACCCGTGAGGCCGCCACGTTCCGCCAGATCGAGGACCGCGTCCTGCGCGACGCGTCGGCCGTGTCCGTCTGCTCGCCCGCCGAGCTCGACCGCCTGCCGGACGGCGGGACCGCGCAGCGGATCGTCGCCCCGCACGGGATCGACGAGTCCGAGTGGCCGCGGCCCCCTGCCGCCGCGCCGCCGCCCGTCGTCGGCATGTTCGGCAACTGGTCCTGGACCCCGAACACCGCCGGGATCGCGTGGTTCGCCAAGGACGTGTGGCCCCGCGTGCGCGAGGCCGTGCCCGACGCCGAGTGGCACGTCGCGGGGAACGGCACCCCCGCGCGGTTCGCCGAGATCGAGGGCTTCCGCGCGCTCGGGCGCGTCCCCGCGCTGTCCGACCTCACGGCGGTCTCGCGCGTGGTCGGGGTCCCCGTGCGCGCGGGGGTCGGCGCCCCCGTCAAGTTCGGCGAGGCCCTCGCGACCGGGCGCCCCGTGATCGCCACGACCGACGGTGCGAGCGCGCACCCGGGCTCCCCCGCGCGCGTCACGAACGACACCGACGAGTGGGTCGCCTGGCTCGTCGAACGGCTGGGGCCCGACCCGGCGCTCGCCGACGACGAGGGACGACGAACCTACCGCTGGGCGATGGACGAGCTGCCGTGGGAACGCACGACCGCACCGATCGTCGCGTGGCTGTCGGAGAATTCCACCCGCTCCAGGCCCTGATACGGCGCGCGCCCGCTGATAGTGTGCCCGTGTCGCAGACGGCCCGGTTCTCACCGGTCGAGACGCCTCCGACCACCACTCGATCCGCATCGCGCGGACACCATGCCGAAGGGGACACCGTGGCGGATCCCGCTGTTGCCGTGAAGGGCCTGGGCAAGTCCTACCGCATCGCGAAGAGCGGCTTCCGGCCGACGACCGCTGCCGAGGCAGTGATCAACCGGGTCAAGCACCCGCTGCACAAGCCCGAGTTCGAGGACTTCGAGGCGCTCAAGGACGTCGACTTCGAGGTCCCGTGGGGCGAGGCGCTGGGCATCATCGGGCGCAACGGTGCGGGCAAGAGCACGCTCCTCAAGCTCCTGACCCGGATCACCGCACCGTCGGCGGGCCGCATCGAGCTGGGCGGGCGGGTCGGCAGCCTGCTCGAGGTCGGCACCGGCTTCCACCCCGAGCTCACAGGTCGGGAGAACGTCTACCTCAACGGCACGCTCCTGGGCATGCGGCGCAAGGAGATCCAGCGTCGCTTCGACGAGATCGTGGACTTCTCGGGCGTCGAGAAGTTCCTCGAGACCCCGGTCAAGCGCTACTCGTCGGGCATGTACGTGCGCCTCGCGTTCGCCGTGGCGGCGCACCTCGAGACCGAGATCCTCGCGATCGACGAGGTCCTCGCGGTCGGCGACGCCGAGTTCCAGGCCAAGTCGCTCGCCAAGATGCGCGACGTCGCGCGCGACGGTCGCACGGTGCTGTACGTGAGCCACCAGGCGCAGACCGTCTCCGCGTTGTGCACCCGGGCGATCTACCTCGACCAGGGCAAGCTCACCTACGCGGGCAACGTCGAGGACGCGCTCGCGGAGTACCGCAACAGCTTCACGAGCTTCCACGTCGCCCAGCAGGACGCGTCCCGGCGCGCCGGCACCGGCGAGCTCCGCTTCACCGAGGCGACCATCGCCGAGGAGACCATGGAGCCCACCGAGGACAAGGTCATCGAGTTCGCGGTGGGCGCCAACCCGGACCTGGTCGGCAGCTACTTCGTCTCGTGCCACGTCAACGACATGAACGGGAACATCGTCGTCCAGTGCGACTCCCGCCTCGTCGGCCTGTGGCTCGACCCGAGCGTCCCCCAGCGCGGCGCGCTGACCATCAAGGACCTGTGGCTCAAGCCGGGCAAGTACACGTACGACCTGTACGTCTGCAAGACCGGCATCCTCGACGCCTGGGAGGGCGCGGGAGCCTTCGAGATCCTGCCCAACCCGCCGTACCCCGAGGTCACGTCCGACGAGGCGCTGACCCACGGCATGGTCCTGGCCGACTTCCAGTACGAGAGGTGGTGACGATGAGCAAGACCGTGATCACCCCGCCCGGGCGGTGGGACCTGCCGTCGGTCAAGGAGCTGTGGGAGGCCCGCGAGGTCCTGATCAGCTTCGGTCGGCGCGACGTCCTGCTGCGCTACCGGCAGACCGTGATCGGTGTCGCCTGGGTCATCCTGCAGCCGCTCGCCGCGGCCGGGATCTTCGCGATCGTGTTCGGTCAGGTCGCGGACCTGCCGAGCAACGGCGTCCCCTACTTCATCTTCGCCTTCGCGGGCCAGCTCGCGTGGAACGTGTTCAGCGGCGTCGCGAGCCGCTCGTCGTCGTCGCTCGTGGCGAACCAGTCGCTCGTGTCGAAGGTCTTCTTCCCGCGCATGCTCGTGCCGCTCTCGACGATCCTCGCGGTCCTCGTCGACTACGCCGTCGCGTTCGGGCTGTTCGTGATCCTGCTGTTCGTCTACGGGATCAACCCCGGGTGGCCCATCCTGCTCCTGCCGTTCTGGACGCTGCTGGCCGTGCTGCTGGGCGCTGCGATCGGGGTCGCGAGCTCGGCCGTCATGGTCAAGTACCGCGACGTCGGGTACGCCCTGCCCTGGGTCGTCCAGATCCTCATGTACGCGACCCCCGTCGCCTACTCGTTGGAGGCCGTCCCGGCGAACCTGCTGTGGATCTTCAACATCAACCCGCTCACGTGGCTGCTCGAGGGCTTCCGCTGGTCGCTGCTCGGGCAGGCGGCCCCCGAGGCGTGGCAGGTCGTCGCCCTGGTCGTGGTGTCGGGGCTCGCCTTCACGGGTGGCGCACTGATCTTCCAGAAGCTCGAGCGTGGCTTCGCCGACGTGATCTGACCCGGTCAGGAGGGGTCCCGATGAAGTGGTCCGACCAGACGCCGCCCGAGCGCGGGCACGTCCATGTCCTGACCCCCGGCGACCACTACTCCCCGCGGACCGGGAGCGCGGTGCCGACGGTCGTCGACGGCCTGGTGCAGGGGGCGTCCCCGAGCTCCGCGCCGTCGTCGGTCGTCGTGGCGCGCGGCACCTACCCCGACCGCTACGACGGCGCGCACGTCGTCGAGTACCCGCAGGCCTCGGCGCGAGGTTGGGAGCGCTACACCGACGCGGCCGCCTCACGCGTGGGGCTGCCCCGTCACGGCGCCCGGCGCGCATTCGCGGCGACCGTCCGCGACCAGGCCGCCTGGCCGCCGTCGTACGTGTTCGCGCACAACGCCCCCCAGCTCGTCCCGCTCGTCGACGCCGACCGGCACCTGCCCGTGCTGTACGCGCACAACCAGCTCCTGCGCACCTACGGCCACCGCGAGCTGGCCCGCACGCTCGGGCCGGTCCACCGCATCGTGTGCGTGAGCGCGTTCCTGGCCGACGAGACGACGGCGCTGCTCCCGCCCGGTCTCCGGGACCGCGTGGTCGTGGTCCACAACGGGGTCGACGCGCCGACCGGCGACGCGCCCTCGGCGGGCCGTTCGGAGCGCGGCGGCGCCCTGCACGTGGTGTTCGTCGGTCGCGCCATCCCGGACAAGGGGGTGGACGTCGTCGTGGACGCGGTCCGGCGCCTCGCGCGCGCCGACGTGCGGCTCACCGTGGTCGGTGCGGCGGGCTTCGACGCCGCGGACCCCCTGACGCCCTACGAGCGCGACCTGCGCCGACGCTCCGCGGGGACGACCGTGCCGACGACCTTCACGGGTTTCCTCCCCCGCGGCGAGGTGCGTGAGGTCCTGCGCACCGCCGACGTCGTCGTGGTCCCCTCGCGCTGGGCCGAGCCCTTCGCCCTGACGGCGCTCGAGGGCATGGCCGCGGGCGCTGCCGTCGTCGCCTCCGACATCGGCGGGATCCCCGAGGCCGTCGGCACCGCCGGGATCCTCGTGCCCCCCGGCGACGTCGCCGCCCTCGCCGAGACCCTCGCCGCGCTCGCCGACGACGAGTCCCTGCTCGTCCGCGCCCAGGAGGCCGGGCGCGCGCACGCGGCCGAGATGGACTGGTCTCACGCCCGCGCCCGGCTCGACCAGGCCCTCGGTGGCGCCCGGGCCCACAGCCCCGGGTGGCCGGCGTGAACCCGGCCGGCGCCGTGCGCGCCAGGACGCTGCGCCTGGGCGAGGTGACGCCCGTCGAGGCAGAGCGCTGGGCCGACCTCGTGGACCGCGCGCTCGAACCCAACCCGTTCCTGTCCCCCGCCTACCTGCTCTCGGCGTCCCGGTGGCTCGCACGGACCACCGGCATCGTGCTGCTCGTCGTCGAGCGCGACGACCGGATGATCGCGCTCCTGCCCCTCAGCCGTGACGAGCGGTTCCACGGCACACCGCTGCGGTACGCGACGACCGCGGGCGCCTTCCTCAAGGACGACGCACCGCTGTGCGCACCCCTCGTCGACACGGAGCACGCGGCGACCGCGCTCGACCACCTGCTCGGCTACCTCGCAGACCGGCGCAACGGCTTCCCACCCCTCGTCGAGCTCACCCTGCTGCCCGGCGACGGCGCGTTGAGCGACGCCCTCCATGACGCGTGCCACCGCGCCGGCGTCCCGATGCTCGAACGATCGCGCTTCGAGCGGGCGTTCCTGGACCGTGCGAGCGACGCGCCCGCCCCCCGGGACGCCCTGAGCCGCTCCAAGCGCAAGCAGGTCGAGCGGCTGACCCGCCGCCTCGAGGAGTCGGCCGGACGGCCGCTCGTCATGGAGGACCGCGGGGCGGACCCGCGAGCCTTCGAGGACTTCGTCGCCCTCGAGGCCTCGGGCTGGAAGGGCGACGTCGACCAGGACGGCGGTGCGCTCGACGTGACCCCGGGAGCCGTCGAGTGGTTCACCGACGTGACCGACGGCCTGCGCGACCGCAAGAACCTCCACCTGCTCACGCTCGTCGCGGGCGACGACGTGGTGTACATGTCGATGCTCCTGGGCGCCGGCGGGACGCTGTACTCCCTCATGGACACGTACGACGAGCGCTTCGCGAGGTTCAGCCCCGGCGTGATCGGGCGTGTCGTGGAGCAGGAGTTCGTCCTGGGGAGCACGACCGCGGACCGGTTCGACCCGTGCCTGCACCCCAAGAACGTCGGCCCGAGCGGCCTCTACCGGGACCGCCGGACGCTTGTCGGGGTCGTGCTCGCGACGCGCGGTCTCCTCCCGCGCCTCCTCGTGCGCTCGGTGCCGACCCTGCGCCGACTGCGCGACCGCGTCGTGGGCACGCCGCGCGAGACTGCCGAGGACGCGTCATGATCGGGACGACACCCGGTGGGGGGCGAGCGATGGCATGGAACGACCGCGGCATCCTCGCCGCGACGCTCGGGCACACGGGCAGGGCGTGGACCGACGCGTCCTCCGACCCCGCACCGGCCGCCCCCGTGTACCTCCACCGCACGACCTACCGTGGCCCTGAGCTCGGCCTCCTGCACCCCGGTGAGGGCCCTCCGTCGGGCCTCCCGACGGTTCGCTGACACCTCCTCTCCTCCCCCTCCGGGTCGATCGAGGATCTTCTCTCGCCCCCGCCGCTCCCCCGTGCAGCCCGCAAGGGCTCGCTCCGCCGTGCGGCACGTCGTGCCGCCTCCCCTCGAACGGGAACCCATGCCTTCGAACGACTCGCCCCGCCTGTCCGTCCGCCTCGTCGCGGTCTCCACCCTCGGTCCCGAGGACGTCTCCCGCTGGAGGGACCTCGCCGATCACGCCGCCGAGCCCAACGTGTTCTACGGGCCCCACTTCCTGGTCCCGACCGCCGCGCACTTCGACCCGGACCGCACCCTGCGCCTGGTGGTCGTCGAGTCGGGCGGCTCGTGGCTCGCGCTCATGCCCTACGAGATGGTCCCGGCGAACCGCCGCTGGCCGCACCGGCACGCGTCCAACGACGGGCCGATCCTCAACCAGTTCACCTCGCTCGGCGTCCCGCTCCTGCGAGCGGACGACCCCCGGCGCGCCGCGACCGGCCTCGTGCGGGCGTTCCGGCGGTTCTCGCACGAGCTCGGCGGGAGCATCGAGATGGCGTTCGTCTCGGGCGACGGCCCGGGCGGTGCCGCGCTCCAGCGGGCCTTCGCGGACGAGGGCTCGACGCTCCACGTCTGGGGCGGCGACGAACGCGCCGCGGTGCGCTTCGCCGAGGTCGAGGCCCCGGGGAGCTTCGGCTACCTCCCGAGGTCGCGCGCCAAGGCCGTCCGCCGTCGGGCCCGCCGCCTCACGGAGGCCGCGGGCGTCCCGGCCGAGCTCGACACGCTGACGCTCGAGGTCGTCGAGGACCCGGCCGAGTTCCTCCGGTTCGAGCTCGAGACCTGGAAGGCCGACCCCGACCGCAACGGGGTCGGCTTCTCCCGGCTGCGCGAGGGACCCGAGTGGTTCGTGGACGTCTTCCGGGCGCACGCCGCTGCGGGGCGCGCGACGCTCCTTGCCCTGCGGCCTGCGGGCGAGACCCTCTACATGGCCGCGTTCCTGCGGTCCGGAGGCACCCTGTTCGCCTGGTACGACGAGTACGCCGAGAAGTGGGCGCAGCACGCGCCCGGGGTGCTCGGCCGCCTGCTGACCGTCAAGCGGTTCGCCGCCCAGGGCGACCTCGACCTGCTCGACTCGTGCATGCACCCGTCGCTGTACCCCGACCAGAACGAGCTCTACCCCTCGCGGCTGCGCACGGTGTCCTTCACGGCCGCCCTCGGCCGCTGGCCGGGTCAGCTGCTGCTCCGGGAGATCGTGGCCCTGGGCCACGGCCGACGGGTGCTCGCGAGCCGGGTCCGCGCGGCCCGGGACGAGCGTCGCTCCCGGGCCGAGCGTCCCCCGACCCGGGACGTCAGGCAGGCGGCGGAGTCTGCGTCCTGAGCGTGGCGACCTCGGCAGCGCTCAGCGCCCGGTCGTAGAGCCGCACGCCGTCGACGGCCCCCTTGAGCGGGAGCGTGCCGCCGGGCTGCCCGCCCAGGAGGAGCGGGAGCGTGTTGACCCCGACCGACGCGGGGCCCGCGACGTTCCCCTGCTCGACACCGTCGACGTACAGGCGCATCCGCTGCCCGTCGTAGGTGCCCACGAGGTGCACCCACGTGGTGCCGTCGGACGGGTAGGTCGACGTGGCGTTGACGCGGAAGGTGTCGCCCGACGTCGCCTGGTTGAGCCGCAGGAACGCCTTGCCCGCGCTCGACAGGCCGAGCTCGAACCCGTCGGTCGCGCTCGGTGCGGCCTTCTTGACGACGTACTGCGTCGCGACCTGCTCGGACCGCACCCAGGCGGCGACCGTCAGCGCGGTCGAGACGTCGAGGGCGTTCGCGTCAGGGATCGTGACCTTGCCCGTCGCGCCGTCGAACCGCACGGCGGACCGGCCACCGGCCGTGACCCACGTCGTCCCGCCCGAGAGTGCCCCCGCGTTGCCCCAGCCCGACGAGTCGGCCGCCGCGAGGCCGATGCCCTCGTCGAGGTCCCACGCGCCGCGGAGGCCGCCCGCGGGTGCGACCTGGACGGACGCCGTCGCGACGTTCGACCAGAGCCCGTTCGCGCCCACGCGGAAGGTGAAGCTCGTCGACCCGACGAAGCCCGCGGCGGGCGTGTAGGTGAACGCGCCCGTGGCGGGGTTCGTCACCGTCACCGTGCCCGACGACGGAGCGGCCACCACCTCGAACGTCAACGTCCCCCCGCTCGGTGAGCTGCCCGCGAGCGTGCCCGTGACGGGCGTCCCGCTCACGGTCGACGCGACCACGTCCTGCGCGACGGGCGGGGCGGCCGGCGGCTGGACGGCCTGGACGAGCTCGGCGACCTGGGCCGCGGTGAGCGCCCGGTCGTACAGCCGGGCCTGGTCGACCGCGCCCTGGAAGGGGTACAGGCCGTCGGGCTGCGCGCCGATCGTCAGCGGGAGCGTGTTGACGCCCACCGACGCAGGACCGGCGACGTTCCCCTGCTCGACGCCGTCGACGTAGATCCGCAGGCGCTGCCCGTCGTACGTCCCCGCGAGGTGCACCCAGGTCGTCCCGTTCGTCGGGAGCACCGAGGTGGCGTTGACCCGGAACGTGTCACCGGACGTCTTCTGGTTGACCCGCAGGAACGGCTTCCCGGCGCTCGAGATGCCCAGCTCGTAACCGTCGGCGGACCCCGACACCGCCTTCTTCACCACGTACTGCGTCGCGTGGCGCTCGGGGCGCACCCACGCCGACACCGTCAGCGCCGACGACACGTCCAACCCGTCCGCGTCCGGCACGGACACCGTGCCCGTCGACCCGTCGAGGCGCACGGCCTTGCCGTCGACCCCGGTCACCCACGTGATGCCGCCTGACAGTGTTCCGTTCTGACCCCAGCCCGACGAGTCGGCGGTCGTGGTCCCGGTCCCCTCGTCGAGGCCCCACAGGCCGCGGATCCCCGCGACCGAGGTCACGCGCACGGTCTGCGTCGCGACGTTCGACCACGTCGTCCCGGCCTTGACCCGGAACGTGAAGCTCGTCGTCCCGACGAAGCCTGCGGCGGGCGTGTAGGTGAACGCCCCCGTGGCGGGGTTCGTCACGGCCACCGTGCCCGACGACGGAGCGGCGACCACCTCGAACGTCAGCGCACCGCCGCTCGGCGAGCTGCCCGCGAGCGTGCCCGTGACCGCGGTGCCGGTCGTCGTGGTGGAGGCCCCGTCGGTCGCGACCGGGGTCATGGGCACGGGGCCGCTGCCCTGGACGAGCTCGGCGACCTGGGCCGCGGTGAGCGCCCGGTCGGACAGGCGCACCGAGTCGACCGCACCCTGGAAGGGGTACAGGCCGTCAGGCTGCGCGCCGATCGTCAGCGGCAGCGTGTTCACGCCCACCGACGAGGGGCCGGCGATCGACCCCTGCTCGACGCCGTCGACGTAGATGCGCAGGCGCTGCCCGTCATAGGTTCCCGCGAGGTGCACCCACGTGGTCCCGTTCGTCGGGAGCACCGACGTCGCATTGACCCGGAACGTGTCACCGGACGTCTTCTGGTTGACCCGCAGGAACGGCTTCCCGGCGCTCGAGATGCCCAGCTCGTAACCGTCGGCAGACCCCGACACCGCCTTCTTCACCACGTACTGCGTCGCCGACCGCTCCGGACGCACCCACGCCGACACCGTCAGCGCCGACGACACGTCCAACCCGTCCGCGTCCGGCACGGACACCTTGCCCGTCGACCCGTCGAGACGCACGGCCTTGCCCGCCTTGCCCGTGACCCAGCTCGTCCCCCCGGTCAGCGTGCCCTGGAACCCCCAGCCCGAGGAGTCCGCCGTGAGCACGCCCGCGCCCTCGTCGAGCTCCCACGTGCCCCGGGCCCCGGCCACCGCGGTGACTCGCACGCTCTGGGTCGCGACGTTCGACCACGTCGCCCCAGCCTTGACCCGGAACGTGAAGCTCGTCGCCCCCACGAAGCCCTCGGCGGGCGTGTAGGTGAACGCCCCCGTGGCGGGGTTCGTCACCGTCACCGTGCCCGACGACGGAGCGGCCACCACCTCGAACGTCAGCGCACCGCCCACGGGAGACGACCCCTTGAGGGTCCCGGTCGCGGCGACCCCGACGGACGTCGCGGTGAGACCAGCCGTCGCGACGGGCCCGCGCGGGTCGATCCACGGCAGCCGGGCCGTGCCCGCGGTCGAGCTCGACGCCGCCATGACGAGCGTCGCGCCCTGCACGTTCTGCTTGGCGCCCGTGACGTTGTTGTACGTCCCGTCGAGCACCGTCCTGGCGCTCTGGGAGAAGCTGATCGACGCGAGCGGCGTCACCTTCTCGATGATGTCGTCGAGGACCTCGCTGTGCGTGTAGACGACGCGCAGGAGGCCCGTGACCTCGTCGATCTCGACGATCGGGCGCGTGCCCAGCCGGTCGACCTCGTAGATCGGGTCCCACGTGCCGTTCGGGCGGCGGACGAGGAGTCCGATCACCGTGGCCCCCTGGGAGTCGTACGACGTCTTGACCGCGGCGTAGAGGGTGCCGTCGGACGCGACCGCGACGTTCATGTGGTCGTCGGCCATGCCGTCGCCGAGGTTCAGCGCCGAGGACTGCGCGGGCTTCTCGTCGGCCGTCCACGTCGCGGGAGCGGCACCGTCGACGTGCGTGCGGAAGCCGAATCGCTCGGTGCTCTGGTTGGACCAGAGCACTCCGATCTTCCCGCCCGGCAGCGCCGTGACCATGCCGATGTCGTCGTCGAGGACACCCGAGGCCACCGTGACGGGGGCCGAGAACGACGTGTACGGGGAGTCGGCGTAGCGCGCCTGGATGCTCGTGCTCGTGTCGGAGACCAGCCACAGCCGGCCCGTCGTGTCGACGTCGATCGTGCCCGTCTCGCTGCCCGGCAGCGAGACCGCGGTCGCGGTCTGGCGCTGGGACCACGGCTGGTAGGAGTTCGAGGAGGCGACGTACTCGACCGAGACGAGCGCCGTCGTCGGGCCGTGGAGCAGGACGTGCGCGACGTCCCCCACGACCTTGACGTCCGCGCGCACGTCGGTGCGGTCCGAGATCCGCACGACGTTCGTCCAGGTCCCAGCGGTCTGGTCGTAGCGCCAGACCCACGTCCCCGCGGGGGTCGTGCTCGTCGACGCGAGTGCGGCCCACCACGTGTCGTGCGCGAACCACAGCTTGGACTGCGGCTTCTCCCCCGTGTTGCCGCTCAGCGGGACCGCCGTCGTCGTGAGGGCGGTCTCGGCCAGGGCGCTCGGCCCGCTCGGCGCCGCGTCGAGCGACGGGGCCGGCTCCTGCCAGGCCAGCGTCACGAGGCCCGGCTCGCCGGCCTTGGTGCCGACCTCGACGAGGTACTCCTCGCCCTCGACCGCGTCGAACGTCACCCGGGAGGTCGAGACGTCGCCGTCGTCGTCGTTGGTCGCGACCACGGTCCGGGGTGCCGAGGCCCGGCGCACCGCGACCGTCGTGTCGAGCTCGCTGCCGCTCGTCGAGAAGCTGATGGGGCCCGACGCCGGAGCAGTCCATCGCCACCAGAGCGACTTCGCCACGGTCGACGGCGTCTCGGGGCCGGCGCCGTCGGCCGAGAAGTTGGGCGCGACGTCCTGCCCGACCGTGCCGCCGATGGCGCGGCCCTCCGACCGGCTGTCGCCCTGGACCGCGGTGACCGGGACGGGCGTGGGCGCCGACGCGGACGCAGGCCCCACGTCCCCGGTGACGACCGAACCGGCCGTGGCGAGGACGAGCCCGGCGACCACGAGGGGCGCCACGACGCGCGCGATCCTGCGGCGGGCGGTCGTCGGTCGACGGGGCGGGCCGTCGGGGCGTGCCGTCATGATCGATCCTGTCCGGAGTCACTGGTGGTGGATCCGTACGCGGCGAGCGACGGCTCGCGACGTACCCCCGGAGCGGCCACCACGTCCCATCGAACCATCGGCGCGGAATCCTGCGGAAGGTCGACCGCCAAAGTTCACCCGGGCGAGAGCCCCCTCCCAGCGCGTCGCAGCCCGGCGCCACGCACGAGGTGTGCGTTACTGTCGCGCCATGAACCGTCCCGGCAGCGACCTCGACCCTGCGCGGACCGAGCCCCCTGCCCGGACGCCCGTCTCCTCGTACGACCCCGCGGACCTGACCTACCGGTGGTCACCCGAGGTCGGCGCGTTCGCCCACCAGTACGACCGCGACCTCCAGCTCCTGGTCGTGTGGTCCGGGGGCCGGGCGCACGAGACCGAGATCCTCGAGCGCGTCGCGGCCGACTTCACGATCCTCGCGCAGGTCGAGGTCCGGTGGAGCGCCGAGAAGATGGTCAACGACTTCGAGCGGCTCTACGGGCAGACCCTGTGGGGCACGTCCCCCAAGCACGAGGAGGTGGGCGCCGGCCCGTTCCTCCTGCTGATCCTGGAGGACCACGCCCCGGCCTACTCCTACCGGCAGAACGTCACGGGCTACGTCGAGCTCACCAACGTCAACGTCGCGCGCGTCAAGGCCGCGGCCCGCGCGCTCACGGGTGGGTACCGCATCCACTCGAGCAACAACATCCGCGAGTTCTTCCGCGACGCGACGCTCGTCCTGGGTCCCGAGCGCCTGCGCGAGATCATCGCGCAGGAGGGGCCGGCCGAGGGCGCGTCCGTGCTCGCGGAGGACATCGTGGGCAGCCGCGGGTGGGACAGCCTCGACCAGGTGTTCCGCACCCTGCGCTGGACCTCCCGGTACGTCGTGCTGCGCAACTTCGACGACCTCCCCGGCTCCCTCGAGGACGACCACGAGATCGACGTGCTGTGCGACGACCAGACGGACCTCGCGGCCGTCCTCAACGCCACCGAGGTGTACCCGGGGCCCGAGGGCGCACAGTTCCGGACCCTGGTCGGGGGCGAGGAGGTCTTCTTCGACACCCGGTACGTGGGCGACGGCTACCTCGACACCGAGTGGCAGCGCGAGATCCTCGCGCGCCGCGAGTGGCGGGACGGCCAGGTCGCGGTGCCCCGGCACGACGACCACCTCTTCTCGTTGCTCTACCACGCCAAGGTGCAGAAACCGGCCGTCAAGCCCGCCTACGTCGGGCGGCTCACGCAGCTCGCTCTCGACGTCGGGCTGCCGGAGCAGGTCGCCCGCACCCTGACGCAGGACGAGGTCGCGGCCTCCCAGCTCGACGGGTACCTCGCGGGACACGGGTTCACGGTGCCGCTGCCCGTCGATCCCGCGGTGCACCGCAACGCCGAGTTCCTCGCGCTCTTCCGGCTCACGCCGATGGCCGACCCGCCCCTCAAGGTCGCGACGGCCGAGCTGTGGCAGTCCGCGAAGCGCAGCCCGGTGGCACGGGCCCTGGGCAGGTCCCGCGTGGTGCGGGGCGCGTACCACCGGCTGCGTTCCGCCGTCCACGCGCTCAAGGACCGCCGGGCCTGACGAGGCGTCGCACGCGCCCGCGGTCGGCCTCGCGCACGCCCGCGGCGCGGACCGTCGACACCGACGCCACGCTCGCCCGTGCCGATTTCGCCCGCTCCCGCGGCGTCCTGCCATGGACCCGCCGCAGCGCTCACCGCTACCGTGGCCGGATCGATCGTGGGGGTCCGCGACCGCACACCACCAGTCGAGGAGTCGTCATGAGCATGCCTGCCGTCCAGGCGGAGGGGCCGCCCCGCTCGCTGGTCCGCAGGGTCGTGGACCGGGCGCGGATGGTCTACATCTTCGGCAGCCCCGTCGGCGCGACCTTCGTCAAGGCCACCGACCGCTCGGTGACCGTCTACACCACGACCGGCGGGCGACCCACCGTCTCGAAGTACTTCGCCCGCACCCGGGTCGGCAAGGACGCGTTCCTCGCCGAGAAGGCCACGGGTGACCTCTTCGGCGACCGGCCGTGGCGCATGCCCGTGGTCCGGTGGCACCGCCGCGGGTTCACGGTCCCGCGCCTGCCGGACGAGTCCCGGCTCGACGTCGCCGGGCAGCAGCTCTCGCGGGAGGACCGCGTGGACATGGGGGCGTGGACCCTGGAGGTCCTGCTCGAGATCTACCTCACGGGCAACCTGCACGGCGACCTGCAGCCGCACAACATCTGGATGCTCGACGGCAGGCCCGTCGTGACCGACTTCGAGACCTTCGGGCCGCGGACCCCGGGCATCCCGTTCCTCGACTCGGGGGACATCACGGGCAACGACCCGCGCCCGCGCGACCGGAGCCTCGACCCGGCGTTCGACCCCGAGGACGACTGGTCCTTCCACCACATGCTCGGAGTGAGCCTGCAGGACGCGGTCGACGCCCTCCGGCCCCGGCTCGTGGCCGCGAGCGCCGAGGACCCCGCGGCCCTCGCGAGGCTCGAGGCGCTCGACGGTGTCCGCACCTAGGCGGGACGTGCACGCGCCCGCCCCGTCTCACCCGTAGCATCTGCACCACCCGCCCGGCCGGTCCGGCGCGGGCCCCGTCCCGGACGACCAGAGAGGGTCAGCCGATGTCCGAGTCCCTGCCCGGCGGATCCCGCACCACGGACCGTCGCGCTCCCCGCGGGATCGTGGTCCGTCGCCGCGACATCGAGAGCAGGCCAGCGCCCGTGGGGGGCGGGTTCGCGGAGGTCGCGTACACGCGCCTCCCGCTACCCCGCGCCCTGACGCGCGCGCTCGGCACGTTCTGCGTCAACACGTCGGACCGGGTCGTGTCGATCACGTACGACGACGGCCCGCACCCCGAGCACACGCCTCGCCTGCTCGACCTGCTCGCCGCACGCGGCGAGACCGCGACGTTCTTCGCGCTCGCCCGGCAGGTCCGGGCGCACCCGGAGATCGCCCGCCGGATCCTCGCCGAGGGCCACGAGCTCGCGCTCCACGGGCAGGACCACCGGTCGCTGCTGACGATGGGCGATAGCGAGGCGGTCCGGTACGTGCGGGACGCGAAGGACGAGGTCGAGTCGATCGTCTCGGCGCCCCTCGTCTCGTTCCGGCCCCCGTACGGCGCGCACACGGTCCGTCAGGCGCACGGCATCGCGGGGCTGGGCATGGACGTGCTCATCTGGTCGGGCGACGCGTTCGACTGGGTCGACGACGAGGAGGAGCGGATCGCCGAGCGTGCCCTGTCGACGATCTTCCCCGGGAGCATGCTCCTGCTCCACGACGACCGGGGCGACCCGGAGACGCTCGCTGCCGACGAGGTGTTCCCGGCCTTCGACCGGGCCCGGGTCCTGGGCCTGCTGCTCGATCGTCTCGTGGCCGACGGCTACCGGACCGTGACCGCCCACGACCTGGTGACGACGTACCAGCCCGTCATGAGCATGGCCCGCGAGAGGATGCGTCAGACATGAGCACACCCACCGGTGCGCAGGCCCGCCCGGAGCTCTCGGTGATCATCCCGGCGTACGACGCGGAGGCGACCCTCGGGGTCCAGCTCGGCGCGCTGCTCGCGCAGCGTCCCGCGTGGCCCTGGGAGGTGATCGTGAGCGACAACGGGTCGAGCGACGGGACCCGTCGGCTCGTCCAGGAGTGGACCGGTCGCATGCCCGAGCTCCGGCTCGTCGACGCCTCGGCCCGTCGCGGACCCAGCGCGGCCCGCAACATCGCGGTCGCGCAGGCGAGGTCGCGGGCCCTGGCGTTCTGCGACGCGGACGACATGGTCGCGGACGGCTGGGTCGAGGCGATGCACCGCGCCCTGGCCGAGCACGAGTTCGTCGCGGGCCCGTTCGAGGGGTCCCGGCTCAACGCCGACCTGACGTCGTCGGTCACGTGGACGGCCCAGACGGACCGGTTGACGGTCAAGCCCGGGCTGGAGCAGTTCGTCACGGCGGGCTCGGGCAACATGGGCGTGCGCACGGCGGTCTTCGACGAGGTCGGGGGCTTCTACGAGGGGGCCCGGACCGCGGAGGACGACGACTTCTGCATCCGGGTCCAGCTCGCGGGCCACGACCTGGTGTTCGACCCGGACATCGTGCTGCACGTCCGGCGCCGCGACGGTCTGCGGAACATCGCCCGGCAGTCCTTCGCGTACGGCGCGGGCGAGCGCTGGCTGAGCCACCGGTACGCGCTGCTGTACGCGCAGGCTCCGCGCACGACGGGCGACGACGAGCCGACGGGCGACCACGCACGAGCGGACTCCGCACCGGGGGAGGACACGCTGCCCGCGGGCGTCGTGGGCCGCCTCAGGGGGCTCGCCCGGCGCGGCCGGGTGTTCGCCGTCCGTGGTGGTTCGTTCGTCCGGAAGGCGTTCCGCAAGGCGTCCACGATCCGGCGCCCGGGGGATCTCTCCGACCTGGTGTGGCGGCTGAGCTGGAGCGCCGGGTGGAAGTTCGGGCGGGTCCCGGCGGCTCCGCCGATCGTCCCTCCGCCGAGCTGGCGGCAGGACGCGTCCTAGTCGTTCGTCTCGCCGGGGCCTGCACCCGTCGCCCTGCCTGTCGTCCTGCCAGTCACCCTGCCGACGAGCCGTCGCCCCCGTTCGCGGGCCCAGTCGAGGGGCGCGAGCGGTGCGAACCGCGCAGCCCAGGCGACGTGACCGAGCGCGGCGCGGACCTGACGCTCGGAGAGGTCGGCCCGCGCGGCCCGGGCGGCGCTCCACGCGGCGAAGCGGTCGTTGGCGCGCAGCCGGTCACGGTAGGCCGGGTCGAGATCGGCACGGCCGGCCCGGCCCGCGCTTTCCGCCCGGCGAGCCACGCGGGCCTGCGAGCGCCGCTCGCGCAGGATCACCCGGATGCCCGCGGCGAGGTCGCGGTAGGCCCGCGTCGTGTTGCCGGGGTGGTACCGGTAGTCGACGAGGACCTCGTCGACGAAGACGAACGGCCCGAGCGTCGCGGCCGCGAGGACCAGGTCGAGGTCCTCGCCCTGCCGGTACGCGGGGTCGAACCCGCCCACGGCGTCGAAGGCACCGCGGCGGATCACGAGGTTGGGCAGCATGATCCCCGTCAGGCCGCGGACCACGTCCCGTGCGTCGCGGGCCGGGCGCTGGTCGGCGGCCACGAGCTCCTCGCCCGCCGGGTCGACCGTGCGCATCGCGCAGTAGGAGATCACGGCGTCGGGTCGGGCGGACAGCGCGTCGACCGCGAGGCGCAGCCGGTCGGGATGCCACCGGTCGTCGTCGTCGAGGAACGCGAGGAGCTCGCCGCGGGTGTGCCGGACACCGGTGTTGCGCGCGGTGGAGACGCCCGACGGGTCGAGGCGCAGCACCGTCCCGACGCCAGCCTCCTCGACGAGGCCGCGGATCACGGCCGGGTCGGGCGAGCCGTCGTCGACCACGACCAGCTCGACGTGCGGGTACGTCTGCGCCGCGACCGAGGCCAGCGCCTCGGCCAGGAACGGCCCGCCCCGGTTGGTGGCGACGACGACGCTCACGAGCGGTTCGGCGACGGTCGCGCCCGCGGCGTCAGGACCTCGGTCGGGCACGGCGCTCCTCGGTTCGGTCGGGGTGAATTCGGTGAGATCGCGGGGGCAGGGACCCCTCGCTGGTGGACAATCTCCCACATGAGGATCCTCCGCGTCTCGCACAGCGCCGTGGTCGACGCGTGGCGAGAGCGGGAGCGCGAGCTCCGGGCGACCGGGCTCGACGTCGGACTCCTGTCGGCGCGGGCGTGGGACGAGGGCGGCACGACGGTCCAGCTGACGCCCCGGGCGGGCGAACCCGTCGAGGGCGTCCGGACGTTCGGTTCGCACCCCGCGCTGTTCGTCTACGCCCCGGGCCCGCTCTGGCGCGCCCTGGGCCAGGGGTGGGACGTCCTGGACCTGCACGAGGAGCCGTTCGCGCTCGCGACGGCGGAGATCCTGGCTCTGCGACGGCTCCGCGCCCTCCTGCCGGGACGTCGCCGCCGCCCGGCGCCCCCCTACGTCCTGTACTCGGCGCAGAACATCCCCAAGCGCTACCCCTGGCCGTTCCGTGCCTTCGAGGCCGCGGCCCTGCGTGGCGCGGCCGCTGTGTCGGTCTGCAACGAGGCCGCAGCACGCATCGTCCGCGCGAAGGGCGCGCGGGGCGCGGTCGAGGTGGTCCCGCTGGGCGTGGACCTGTCGGTCTTCTCCCCGGGCGAGGCCGTCTCCCCCGGCCTGTCCGCCCTCCTGCCCGACGGCGTCGCACCCGTCCCCGGTCCGGGTCGCCCCGGGACCGGGCCGGCCGGGGGGCCGGTGCACGTCGGCTACGCGGGGCGCCTCGCCCCGCACAAGGGCGTGGACGTCCTGCTCGCAGCGGCCCGGGACGACGACCGCCTGCACGTGACGCTCGCGGGCGACGGCCCGTCGGCCCGCACGCTCCGCGACCGGGCACGGCCGCTGGGCGACCGGGTCCGGTTCGTCGGACCGCTCGCGGGCGACGACCTGGTCGCGTTCTACCGTTCGCTCGACGTCCTGGCCGTCCCGTCCCTCGACACCCCTGGCTGGATCGAGCAGTTCGGTCGGGTCGCGGTCGAGGCCATGGCGTGCGGCACGCCCGTGGTGGCGAGCGACTCGGGCGCCCTGCCCGACGTCGTGGGCGGCGCGGGCCTGCTCGTGCCCCCCGGTGACGCCGGGGCGCTGCGCGAGGCGCTCGTCCGGGTCGTCGACGAGCCCGGCCTGGCCGAGGCGCTCCGTGCGCAGGGCCTGACGCGCGCCGCCTCGTGCGCCTGGCCCGAGGTCGCACGCCGCTACCTCGCCCTGTACGAGCACGCGACGGCGCACCCCGCGCCCACGACCCCCGCCGGGAACCCGACCCGTGCAGGCGGCGAGCACACCCCGGGAACCGGTGCTCCGCCGTCGGGCGGCGGGCGGCTGCCGCCCGAGGTGGTCCTCGTCGCGTACGGCTCCCCCGACCTGGTGCGCGACGCGCTGGCACCCCTCGTCGGCAAGCTTCCCCTGACCGTCGTGGACAACTCGTCGCTGCCGGAGATCCGGGAGGTCGCCGAGCTCGCGGGCGCCCGCTACCTCGACCCCGGGCGCAACGGCGGGTTCGCCGCGGGCGTCAACCACGCGCTGCGCCACCGCCAGACCCCCGGCTCGGACGTCCTCCTGCTCAACCCGGACGCCGTCGTGAGCCCCGAGGACGTCCTGACCCTCCAGGCCCGGCTCCACGAGGCACCGGACCTCGCGAGCGTAGGCCCGGCGCAGGTGGACGGCGACGGCGAGGCCGCGCGCGTCGTCTGGCCCTACCCGTCCCCGGCCGGGACCTGGATCGAGGCCGTGGGGCTCGGCTCGCTGCGCCGCACCCCGGCCGACCGGTCGTTCGTCATCGGGTCCGTGCTGATGCTCCGGGCCGACGCGCTCGAGCAGGTCGGGCCGTTCGACGAGAGCTTCTTCCTCTACGCCGAGGAGACCGACTGGGCCTACCGGGCGACCCTCCTCGGCAGGCGCCACCTGGCCGTGCCCGAGGTACAGGCGCTGCACCTCGGAGGCGCCACGAGCGGTGACCCGACCCGCCGCGAGACGCACTTCCACGCCTCCCAGGAGCGGTACCTGCGCAAGCACTTCGGCGCGACGGGCTGGCACGCGGCACGCGCGGGTGTCCTCGCGGGCTCGGCCGCGCGAGCCGTCGCGCTCCGGGGCACCGGACGCGACCTGGCCCTGCTCCGGCTCCGGCTGTACGCGCGCGGCCCCCTGTCCGCCGAGGCGGAGATGCTCGCCCGCCCCACCAACCCGGGCCCCACGACGTGATCCGCCGGTCCCTCGCCTGGGCCGCGGGATCGGTCGCGGTCGCCGTGGTCCTGGTCGGGATCGGCCTCCTGGTGCCCGAGTACACCGCGATCTCGGTCGCGGTCGCCGCGCTGGTCCTCGTCGTCGGGATGACGATCTACGAGCCGGCCGCCATGCCGATCCTCGCGATGCCCGCGATGGTGATCGTCCAGCGCGTCGGCGGTGACGCCGTCAACCTCTCGTTGAGCGACTTCGCGCTCTTCGGGGCGTTCTGGTTCGCGCTCTTCTTCACGCAGCGGCCCCTCTCGCGCCCCATGCGCTCGCTCCTGTGGCTCTCGGCGTTCTACCAGGTCGCCACGCTCTTCACCGTCATCGCCAACCCGTACACCGCGAACACCGTCGAGTGGTTCCACGCCTGGCTCTCGGTCGGCGGCGCACTGCTCGTCGGGTGGGCCGTGGGCCGGGCGGGGCGCGCGCGGCTCGGCCTGACGCTGTTCATGATCCCGTGCCTGATCATCGCGGCCCTGACGTGCTTCACGGCCCTGCAGCAGCTCGCCGCCGGCAACACCGGTCCCGTGTACCTGCAGATCCCGTTCCCCATGCACAAGAACTTCGTCGGGTGCGTCCTCGGGAGCGCGGCCCTGCTGGCCTACGCCCGTCCCTGGTGGGTGGGGTGGCCCAAGGCCTTCACCTACCCCGCGTTCTGGCTCTTCGGCCTCGCGATCCTCGCGTCGCAGTCGCGCCAGGCCCTGATCGGTCTCGCGATCGGCGTCGTCCTCATCACCCTGCGCGCGGACCCCGACCGCAAGCGCTCCAAGCTCATCCTGCTCGCCGCGATCCCCGCGGTGTACTTCGTGTGGGCCGCCGTCCAGGAGCAGCTCGCGACCAACGACCAGTTCAACTCGGCCTACCAGCGGCTCACCTGGTACGAGCAGGCCATCGACGTCTGGGAACGCAGCCCGTGGGTCGGCGTCGGGCTGCGCTGGTGGGTCGCGAACCGCACCGAGTACACCTTCCAGCCGCCCAACGCCGAGCTCGAGGTGCTCACGTCGGCCGGGATCGTCGGGCTCGCCGCGTTCATCGTGCTGTTCTTCGGCTCGCTCGTCGTGCTGTGGCGCCTCAACCCGCGCTTCGGGACCCTCGCGTTCTCGGTGCTCCTCATGCGCTTCATCCAAGGACAGTTCGACCTCTTCTGGGTCTCGGTCCAGGTGTCCGTGCCGTTCCTCATCGTGGGGGTCTGCGTGGGCGCCGACGCCTACGCCGAGTCCCGCCGCGCCGCGCGCGAGGAGACCGGCGACACGTTGCCCGTCGACGACCTCCGGTCGGTCGAGGAGATGATCGACGCCACGGGTCCCTCGAAGCACCTGGTGCTCACCCCGTCCGCGATCCCCGCCCCCCAGCCCGAGCCCGTGGGCCGCCACCGGAAGGACCCCACCACGTGAGAGTGCTCCACGTCGTGCACTCCGACGCCTTCGCGGGCGTCGAACGGCACGTCGCCCGGCTGGCGCGCGCACAGTCCGCGCACGGTGACCAGGTCGTCGTGGTCGGCGGCGACGTGCCCCGCATGCGGGCCACCGTCGACGACCCGACCGTGCGGGTCCTGCCTGCGGGATCGCTCGCGCAGGTCGTGCGCACGATCCGCACGACCGCGACGGGTGCCGACGTCCTGCACGCTCACATGACGTCGGCCGAGATCGCGGCCTCGCTCGCGGGCGCGACGCTCCGACGCATGCCGCCCGTCGTCGCCACGCGCCACTTCGCACGGACCCGGGGCAGCGGCCCGGCCGCCGGGCTGACCGCCGCGGTCGCCCGCCGACCGGTGCGCGCGCAGATCTCCATCAGCCGGTACGTCGCCGACCACGTCGACGGCGACAGCGTCGTCGTCCACCCCGGGATCGACGACCGCCCCAGCGCCCCGGTCGCGGCCGGCCGCGACGGGGCCGTCCTGCTCGTCCAGCGCCTCGAACCCGAGAAGCGCACCGACCTGGGCGTGCTCGCCTTCGCCGCGTCCCGCCTGCACGACGACGGCTGGCAGCTCCTCGTCGCGGGCGACGGTTCGCAGCGTGCCGTCCTCGAGGCCCTCGTCGCCCGCGAGGGTCTCGCCGGGCACGTCCGGTTCCTCGGCGCCCGGTCCGACGTCGACGACCTCATGCAGCGCGCGGCGGTCCTCCTGGCACCCTGCCCGGTCGAGGGCCTCGGACTCAGCGTCCTGGAAGCCATGTCCAACGCGCTGCCGGTCGTGGCCGCCGGGGCCGGTGGCCACCTGGAGACGCTCGCCGGGCTCGACCCGCTCGCCCTCTACCCGTCGACCGACGTCGACCGGGCGGGCGAGAACCTCGCGGCCCTGGCCCGGTCCGCGTCCCGGCGCGACGCGTTCGGCGAGGCCGCGCGCACGATCCAGCGGACCCGTTTCACCCCCGAGGCCCAGGTCCAGGGGACGGCAGCGGTGTACCGCGGCGTCGTCCGGCCGGGGGCCAGCCCGCACGACGAGCATCGGAGCCCCACGCCGTGAGAGACCTTCCCCCTGCGGTGCACGAGCTCGTGGTCGTCTCGCTCGAGTCGTGGGACCTCGTGTGGCGACGCAACCAGTACCTCGTGACCGAGCTGCTGCGGGCCGACCCGTCGCTCGTGGTCCTGTTCGTCGAGCCCGCCGCCGACCCGCTGCACGAGGCCCGCCGCGGCTTCCGCCCCCGGGCCGGGCACGGGCTCCGGCGAGCGGAGCCCGTCGAGGGCGTCGGCCCCGACCAGCTGTGGCTCTACCAGCCCACCAAGATCCTGCCGCGCCGCGTCGATCCCCGGGTCGACGCCCGCCTCGCGTCGCTCGTGCGCCGCGCCGCGCGCCGGGTCGGGCTCACGCGCCCCGTGCTGTGGGTCAACGACCCCGCCGCGTCGACCCTGGTCCGGGACACCGACTGGCCGTCGCTGTACGACGTGACCGACGACTGGGTCGCGGCCGACCGCCCGCCCGAGATCCGTCGTCGGCTCCTCGCGGACGAGGCGCACCTCCTCGAGGCGTGCGACGAGGTGACCGTGTGCTCGCCCCACCTCGCCGCGAGCAAGGGCGCGGAACGGGCCGTCACCCTCCTCACCAACGGCGTCGACGTCGACCGCTACCGGCAGCCCAGGGAACGCCCCGCGGACCTGCCCGCCGGACCCGTGGCCCTCTACCTGGGCACCGTCCACCGCGACCGCTTCGACCTCGACCTGGTCGCCCGGACCGCCACGACGACGGCCGAGGCAGGGACGGTCGTGGTCGTCGGGCCCGTGCTCGACCTGACGAGCCAGGAGTACGACGACCTCACCGCCGCGGGCGTTCGGCTCCTCGGCGCGCGCCCCTGGACCGAGGTGCCCGCCTACCTCCAGCACGCGACCGCGCTCCTCGTCCCCCACCTGGTCGACGACTTCACGGACAGCCTCGACCCGCTCAAGCTCTACGAGTACCGGGCCGTGGGGCGACCGGTCGTCGCGACCCCGGTCGCGGGCTTCCGCGACGCCGACGACCCCCGGGTCACGGTCGCCGGGCCCGCGGACTATCCGCAGGCCGTGCGCGACGCGCTCACCGCACCGGCCGCGACCGACACCCACCAGGACGACGACATCCCCACGTGGGACACCCAGGGCCGCGCGATGCGCGACGTCATCGAGCGGGCCTGGCGGCTCGCCGCCACACCTCGCTGACGACCTCCGCGGTGCGCGTCGCCGCGAACCGGTCCTGGGCGACGTCCGCGGCGCGGCGCGCCCTGTCCGCCGCGGCCTCCGGGTCGGCGAGCACTGCCGAGATCCCCCGGGCCAACGACTCGACGTCCCCCGGCTCGACGAGCTCGCCCAGCGGGGCCGGGTCGCCCGGCGTCCCCGCGAGGATCTCCACGACGCCCCCCGCCCGGGTCGCGACGACCGGGACCTCGCGGACCATCGCCTCGACCACGACCTGGCCGAACGGCTCGGGGACGGGAGAGGCGTGCACGCACACGTCGAAACCGTCGAGCTCTGCCGACGGGTCCACGACGAACCCCGCCCAGACGACGCGCTCGGCCACACCGAGCCGCAGCGCCTCGGCGCGGACCTGCTCCGCGTACTCCTGCGCACCGAAGCTCGGCGCGCCCACGACCCGGAAGGTCGCGTCCGGGTGCTCGTCCAGCACGCCGCGCGCCGCGCGCACGAGCTCGAGCTGCCCCTTCGTGGGGCTGATCCTGCCGACCATGCCCACGACCGGCGACCGACCGGCCGACGGGCGCCCGTCCGTGCGCACCTGATCGGCCGCGAACCCCGGATACGCCACGGTCGACGGGCCGGGGAGCGTCGACGCGGTGGCGCGGGAGTTCACGACGACCTCCGCGGGGAACCGCGTCGAGGCCCAGCGGAAAGCCCTCGCGACCGGCGCCGGGAGGTAGTCGTCGGCGATGCGGTCGTGGACGTGCCAGACGAGCGCGGCCCGCGCGACCCTCGCGGGCACCACGCCGAGCACGTCGGCCTTGAGCGACGTCGTGTGCACGACGTCCGGCCGCAGCGCGCGAACCCGGCGCGAGAGCCGCCACGTGAACGGGACGAGCCGCGCCAGCGAGACGAGCTGGGCGAGCCCCGCCCGCCCCAGCGCGCTCCGCGACGTGGACGCCGTCCCGGGGTCGAGCGGCAGGACCTCGACGACCGCCCCCGCCGCACGCAGCCGAGAGACCAGCGGGCCGTCGGAGAACAGCAGCACGCGCACGTCGACGTCCGGGCCCAGCACCTCGAGGAGCCGGACCAGAGCCAGCTCGGCACCTCCGAGCTCACCCGTGTGGTCGAGGACCAGGACGCGCACCGGTCGGCCGGGCTGCGATCCGCCCGGGCGCCCGGACGTCACCAACGGAACGGCAGCCTGCGCCCTGCGCTGCTACCGCCCTGCTCCGACTCGTCGTTCTTGCGGGCCGGGGCCGTGCGGGGACGCGCCTCGCCCTGCCCTCCGGGAACGGTCGTGATCTTTCCCCACTCCGGTGACAGCAGCGGTCCCTGTCGGGCGCCCGCATCCCGCCGGGACGCTGGGGTCGCCCCAGGCTCGGCGCCCTGCCCGGCGACCGCGCCGTCGGGGGTCGCCGACCGGGACCCTGTCCGCGCGTCGGACGAGACGTCCGTGACGACGGCCGCCGCCCGCTCCCGGGCTGCGCGCCGGGGCTCGTCGACCTGCTCGACGCCGCCGTCCCCCGGGGTTCCCGCGTCGGGGCGCTCGGCGGCGAGCGCGGGGGCCTGTGCGACCGCGTCGCCTCCCGCCGACCGGGTGCCCTGTCCGTCGTCCTGACGGTCCGGGTCGCCGTAGGTCGAGGCGTAGAGCATGCGCCGGTCGCTCTTGACGCCCGCGAGCGCGATGCCGACGAGGGGCACGTTGTTGATGCGGAGTCGTTCGGAGGCCTCGGCGAGGACGGCCCGGTCGGTCTTTCCCGCGGAGGCGATGAGCACCACGCCCGTCGCGTAGCGTCCGAGGATCGTCGCGTCCGCGGCGGCGAGCACGGGCGGGGCATCGATCACGACCACCTCGGCGTCGTCGCTCAGGTCGGCGATGAGCGTTCCCGCGCGGGTCGTCGCGAGGAAGTCCGCCGGGTCCATCTCCTCCTCGGGGACGGGGAAGACGCCCAGGTTGGGGATGGTCGTGGGGCGCAGCGTGTGCGGGTCGCCCGACCAGCCCTCGGGCGGCGGAAGGACCCGGTCGAGCTGAGGGCGGCGGAGGTCGCCCGAGACCGCGATGGTCCGTCGGCCGCTCAGCGCGAACGACGCCGCGAGGTTGGCCGCGATGAACGTGCGGGGCGCGTGCGGGTCCGCGGCCGTGACGACCACGACGACGCGGTCCGCCTCCGCGAGGGAGACCTGGACGGCGGTCCTGAGCTCGCGGATCGACTCGGTGAAGGGGGTGGCGACCTTGCGCGAGACGGGCAGCGTGTGCGAGTGGCTGTAGTCACGGTCCGACGACTTGACACCGTAGAGCTCAGCCAGCACGGGGGTCTGCGCGAGGCGGGCCGCGTCGGCCGCACCACGCACCCGGACGTCGAGGCCACGACGCGCGAAGGCCAGCCCGATGCCCGCGACGAGCCCGGCCAGGGCCGCGAGGGCGAGCACCGTGCTCCGCCCCAGCCCCAGCGCCTCGGCGCTCGTGGCGGGCGTCTCGACCTCACCGGGGACGGTGATCGCCCGGAGCGTGTTCGCCTGGACCGTGAGCGACGTGTAGTCGGTGACGATGGTCTCCTTCTCGGCGAGAGCGAGCGGGTCGTCCGTGACGACCGAGAGCCGGGCCGTGACGCCCGCGAGCTGCGCGGCGAGCGCCTGCCTCCTCGCGTCGAGCGCCGCGATCTGCGCGTCGCGGAGGACCGTGAGCTGGGCGACGTAGGCGTCGGCGAACGCGTTGGCGACGTCCTGGGACTCCTGCGGGTCGAGGGTCTTCGCACTGATGGCGATCAGGCTCTGGCTCTCGCCGGGGTAGTCGGCCGAGACCTGCGCGGCGAGCGTCGCGGGGTCGCCCGTGTAGCCGAGCGTGGTCGCCGCGGCCTGCACGACGGGGTCGGACGTGACGTCGCTCAGGTCGGTGTCGACCGTGACCTCGACGACCTGCTCCCCGCCCTGCGCCGACTGCACGCCGACGAGCCGCACGGTCGCGGTCGCCTTGTAGACGGTCTCCTGCTGGTTGAGGTAGACGAACGCCCCGCCCACGACCACGAGGACGGCCGCCAGCACGTAGTACTTGCCGGCCCACACCGTGCGGACGAACTCCCGGACTGTCATGAGTCCCTCTCCCCTGAGGTGCTGGCACCGGCGTGCACGAGGCCTCGTTGCTCTTCGACGACCTCGCGGAGCCGCGCGACGAAGCGCGGGAGCGCGAAGGTCTCGACGTGCGAGGTCAGGACGTCATCCTCCCACGGGACGACCGAGGCGTCCTGGACTGCCCGCGCGACGAGCTCGGGCTCGGGGGCGTCGAAGAACGCCCCGGTCACCCCTTCGACGACCGTGTCGAGGTACCCGCCGTCCCGCAGGACCACGGAAGGCCGCCCGAACGCACCCGCCTCGAGCGGGGACAGCCCGTAGTCCTCGTACGAGGCGGCGACGAGCATCGAGCAGCTCCGGTAGAGCCAGCGCAGCTCGGGGTCGTCGACCCGTCCGAGCAGCGTGGTCCCGCCGCCCGTGCCCGACGGCGTGCCCCACCTCCCGGAGACGGGGCGCCCGCGCGCGGCGAGGCCTTCGAGGCGTGCCCGGTCCGGACCGTCCCCCACGATCACGAGGTGGCGTCCGGCGAGGCGGGCCGCCTCGACCAGGACGTCGACGTTCTTGTACGGCAGGAGCCGCGCGACGCACAGCAGGAACCCCGGCTCGATCCCGGGGACCTCGCGCTCGGGCCCGGCGGGCAGCATCGCGGGGGGCGGGGGCAGGATCTCGGCCTCGATGCCGTAGGCCTCGCGGACCGCTCGCTGGGTGACGGTCGAGTTGGCGAGGTAGACGTCGGCGCGTCCTGCGGCCCGCCGGTCCCAGCCGCGCAGGGCCGGGCTCAGCGCGGCGAGCGCCGCGGACGCGACGCCGCTGCGGAGCCGGTCCCCGGTGCTCGCTCCGTCCCGGCCTCCGAGGTAGCGGTCCCGCTGGTAGAGCCACCGGGCCGGCGCGTGGCAGTAGACGACCGTCCGGCGTGCTCCACGGTATCCGTGGGCCCAGCCCGTCGAGCTCGCGAGCAGGACGTCGGCGTCGACCCGCTGCGCCGAGACCGCGGGAGCGAGGAGGGGCAGCGCGAGCCGGTGGTGGCGGCGCAGCGCGCCGACGCGGTCGAGCGCGGACGTCCTCAGGTCGAGCCGGGAGAACTCGGGGAACGTGCCCGCCTGGTCGTAGAGGGTCGTGTACATCGGCGAGCCGGGGAAGGCCTCGGCCAACCACAGGGCCACCCGTTCGGCGCCCCCGCGCTGCGTCGCGTAGTCGTGCGCGAGCGCCACACCCTCGGTCATCGTGCCTCCGTCGTGGGGCAGGAGACGGCCGCCCGCCCAGGTTGGATATCGATCCAGCCTAGGGCGCACGTCCCGGCCACAACGGATGAACCGGACACATCACCCGGGTGAAGTCCGGGCTCGCGGACCACGGCCGCCGGCCCGATGTCGACCGGCAGCGTGCGGCGGCCCGGAGGTCAGGCCTTGGTGTGGAACTTCCCCTGGGCCGCGAGCAGCCCCTCGGTGAGGACCATCTCGACGGCGTCCGCGGCGTCGTCGAGCAGGAACGGCAGCTCCTTGGCCTCCGCACCGGAGAAGTTCTTCAGGACGTAGTCCGCGGTGTCCATGCGCCCCGGGGGGCGACCGACGCCCGCGCGGACGCGGACGTAGTCGCGGGTCCCGAGCGCCTTGGTGATGTCGCGCAGGCCGTTGTGGCCCCCCTCGCCGCCACCGGACTTGAGCTTGATGTCGCCGAACGGGATGTCCACCTCGTCGTGGACGACGATCACGTGGTCGGGGTCGATCCCGAAGTACTGGGCGAGGCCCGCGACAGGACCACCCGACGTGTTCATGTACGTCGACGGCTTGGCCAGGAGCACCCGGGGCCCCGGGGCTCCGCCCGGCAGCACACCGAGGCGCGCCTCGGCCACGGCGGCGCGCGCCTTGTGCGCGCTGAAGGTCGCGCCGGCCCGCCCGGCCAGGACGTCGAGCACCATGTGGCCGACGTTGTGACGGTTGCCCGCGTAGGTGGGTCCGGGATTCCCGAGCCCGACGACGAGCCACGGCTGGTCGGTCATGTCACCTGGTCCTTCATCGACTTCTGAGGGGCAACGTGCGCGGCGCCCGGCGCCGTACGCCACCGGACGCCTCGAACGTACGTGTCCTGCGGTCCTGCGGACCGGACCCGGCGGAGCGGGGACCGACCCTCAGGAGGGTGAGGCTCAGGCCTCGGCGGGAGCCTCGTCGGCTGCCTCGGCGGCCTCGGCCTCTGCCTCGGCAGCGACCTCGCTGCGCGGCTCGGTGATCGCGACGACCGCGAGCTCGGCGTCGCCGTGGAACACGGAGCCCTTGGGCAGCGTGATCTCGCCGGCGCGGACGATGTGCCCGGCCTCGAGGCCCTCGATCGAGACCTCGACGGCCTCCGGCAGGTGCGTGGCCTCGGCCTCGAGGAGGAGCGTCTGCGACTCGACGACGTGGATCGTGCCGGGAGCGGACTCGCCGACGACGTGCACGTTGACCTCGACCTCGACCTTCTCGCCCTTCTTCACGATGAGGAGGTCGATGTGCTCGACGACGTCCTTGACCGGGTCGCGCTGGACGTCCTTGGCGATCGCGAGGACGGGCTTGCCGTCGAGCTCGATCGAGAAGAGCGCGTTGGACTGCTTGAGGGCCAGCGTCGTCACGTGCCCGGGGAGCGCGATGTGGACGGGGTCCGTGCCGTGCCCGTACAGGACGGCAGGGATCTGGGAAGCGCGACGGATGCGACGGGCGGCACCCTTGCCGAACTCGGTGCGGGCCTCTGCGACAAGCTTGATCTCGGACACGTGAACTCCTGAAGAACGGTTGCGGGCCGACCACCAGTGGGAAGCGATCGGCTGTCCGGCCGGCTGGTTGGCACCGGAGGACGGGGCGGCTGCGTCGGCGCGGGACACATGACGGGCGCACGAGGACGACCGCCCAGTCGATTACGGGGACCCTTCAGGATCCTGCTGACCTTCCGGTGTCTCACCGGCCGTCAGACGTCCCTCGCCGAGGCAACCGAACTACTGTACCCGGGCGCGCCTCGTCAAGGGAAACCCGCGAGTGTCGCAGCTCGTCGGCGGGACGCGCACGGTCAGGACTGCGCGCCCGCGATGACCATCGTCGTGGTGAGCGCCGCGGTCGTGGCCGCCGTGATCTCCTCGACGTAGCGTCGCGTCGCCCCCGCCGCCCAGCTCCCCTCGGCGAGCTCCTTCGCGCGGTGGTCGATCTCGCGCCGCTCGGTCGCCGAGAGCTCGGCACCGGCGGCCATGACCCGACCGGCCTGCTTCGTGGCCGCGAGCATCGCGACGAGCGCGCCCGTCCGCTCGTCGGGGGCGACGCCGTCGCGCAGGACGCGCGTGAGGGTGCGCCGCACCTCGCCCTCGTGGCGCGAGTCCGCGGCGGGCCAGCGCGTCGTCGGGAAGATGCCCAGGATGCGCCCCTCCTCGCGACGCAGCAGGCCGCGCTCGACGAGGCCGTCGAGCGCGGAGTCCGCGGGCTTGGACCGCGACAGCACCTCGACCAGGCTCTTGGGCTTGGAGCCCTCCTTCGACTTGACCGTCGCCAGCGCGTCGTCGAGCAGCGTGCTCCCGGTCGGCGACTGGTCGCGGACCACGACGCGTCCCGAGCGCCACCCCGACGTGTCGCCCGCGAGGTCGACGCGTCCCTTCAGCGCGAGCTCGACGAGCAGCGCACCGGCCGCCACCTGCTGGAGGTACGAGGCGTCACCGACGGGGCGGCCCGTGACGTCGTCCAGCACGAGCAGGAGGTAGTCCTCGATGATGAGCATGCATCCAACCTAGCGGCGCCCAGGGGTCGCAGTCCCTGAGAAATGTCACGATCCTGCGGCGATCAGTCCGCCCACGCCCAGCGCACGGTCACGCTCGCGTCGACCTGCTCGCGCCCCGGGTCGACGGCCATCGCGTCGTACGCGCCCGCCTTGGCGGACATCATGCGGGGCATCGGTGCGGCCCCGCCGCCCTGCTCGCTCACCTCGACGACGGGTCCGAGCGTGCGCCCCGCGAGCACCGCGTACTGCTCGGCCCGCGCCCGCGCGTCGGCGAACGCCTCCTCGCGTGCGGCGACCGCGAGCGGCGCGGGGTCGCTCACCGCGAAGCGCATCGAGTCGAGCCTCGCGACAGCGCCGGCAGCACCGAGCGCGGCCCGCACGAGCTCCCCCGACGACAGGACGTCGCGCACGGTGACCCGCAGCGTCAGGCGAGCGGTGACGGAGAGCGTCGCGGCGCCGTCGGGCTGCTGGGACGACTGCGTCCAGGTGGACGTCTGCGCGGTGCGCAGGTCCTCGGCCGCGACCCCGCCGGCGAGCAGCGCCTCGCGCGCCGCGCGCACCCCGGCGTTCGCGGCGTCGAGCGCCACCTGGACGTCGGCGCCGGACGCCTCGGCGCCGAGCTCGACCACCACGACGTCGGGTACCGCGGACGCGGCCCCCTGCCCGGTGGTGGTCACCCCGGCGCGCGGGTCGAGGAGGGGCTGGGTCGGCTGGGTCGGCTGGGTCGGCTGGGTCGGCTGGGTCGGCTGGGTCACAGCAGACATGCTGCCAGCCCGACGGCGCCGCCGCCCGGGTGGGACGCGCCCCGGCCGGCGCGCCTCCTCGTGCGACGGCCCGGCGACGACGGCGGCCCGCCCCTTCCGACCAGGTCGGTGGGGCGGGCCGTCGTACCGCGCGGGACGAGCCTCAGCTGTTGCCGTCGAACAGCGACGTGACCGATCCGTCGTCGAAGACCTCGCGGATCGCGCGCGCCAGGAGCGGCGCGATCGACAGGACCGTGAGCTGCGGGAAGTGCTTCTCCGCGGAGATCGGCAGGGTGTCGGTCACGACGACCTCGCTCGCACCGCACTCGGACAGGCGCTGCGCCGCCGGGTCGGACAGGACGCCGTGCGTCGCCGCGACGATGACGGACTTGGCGCCTGCCGCGAGGCAGACCTTGACGGCTTCCGCGATGGTGCCGCCCGTGTCGATCAGGTCGTCGACGAGGACGCAGTCGCGCCCTTCGACGTCACCCACGACGCGGTTCGCGACGGCCTGGTTGGGGCGCGTGATGTCGCGCGTCTTGTGGACGAACGCGAGCGGTCCGCCACCGAGCTTCGCGGCCCACTGCTCGGCGACGCGGATACGGCCCGCGTCGGGCGAGACGACCGTGACGTTCGACGTGTCGACGCGCGAGCGGACGTAGTCCGTGAGGATCGGCATGGCCCACAGGTGGTCCACGGGGCCGTCGAAGAAGCCCTGGGTCTGCGCGGCGTGCAGGTCGACGCTCATGAGACGGTCGGCGCCGGCCGTGCGGAACAGGTCCGCGATGAGACGGGCCGAGATCGGCTCGCGACCGCGGTGCTTCTTGTCCTGACGGCCGTAGCCGTAGAACGGCTGGACGACCGTGATGGTCTTGGCCGAGGCACGCTTGGCCGCGTCGACCATGAGCAGCTGCTCCATGATCCACTGGTTGATCGGCGCCGTGTGGCTCTGCAGGAGGAAGATGTCCGCGCCGCGGACGCTCTCCCCGAAACGGACGTAGATCTCGCCGTTGGCGAAGTCGTACGCGGTCGTCGGGAGCAGGTCGATGCCCAGCTCCCGCGCGACGTCCTTGGCGAGCTCGGGGTGCGCGCGCCCGGACGCGAGGACGAGGGACTTGTCCCCGTTGCCGGCGATCGTGCTGCTCATCGTGGGGAAGGCCCTTCGTTCGTGCTGCTGGTCGTGGTGCTGGATCCGTCGGGGACGGTGGGGACACCCGGGCTCGCAGGCACCGGGGTCGGTCGGGGGGCCGGGGTCGCCGCGGTGGCCTCGGCGAGCTGCGCCTGGGCCTGGGCTCCCAGCGGAGGGGGCGTGTCGTCGTCGTTCTCGTGGGCCCGCGCGGCGGCGTCGGCGGCGGCCGTGCCCGGGCGGCGGCGGGCGACCCAGCCGTCGACGTTGCGCTGCGGGGCGCCGCTCACGCCGAGCGCACCGGCCGGCACGTCGCGGCGGATCACGGAGCCTGCGGCCGTGTACGCGCCGTCGCCCACCGTGACGGGGGCGACGAACATGTTGTCCGCACCGGTCCGGGCGTGCGAGCCGATGACGGTGCGGTGCTTGGAGACGCCGTCGTAGTTGACCGTGACGCTCGCGGCACCGATGTTGGTGTGCTCGCCGATCGTCGCGTCGCCCACGTAGGACAGGTGCGGCACCTTGGAGCCGGTGCCGATCGTCGCGTTCTTGGTCTCGACGAACGTGCCGATCTTGCCCTTGGCCCCGAGGTCCGTGCCGGGGCGCAGGTAGGCGAACGGCCCGACGCTCGCTCCGTCGCCGACGACCGACAGGCTGCCGTGCGTGCGGGTCACGGTGGCGCCCACGCCGACCTCCATGTCGGTGAGCGTCGTGTCCGGGCCGATGGTCGAGCCCGCCCCGATCGTCGTCGCACCGTGGAGCTGGGTGCCGGGGAGCAGCGTCACGTCGTGCCCGAGGTCCACGTCGACGTCGACCCAGGTCGTCGCCGGGTCGATCACCGTGACCCCCTCGAGCATCCAGCGGGTGAGGATGCGGCGGTTGAGCTCGGCGCGCAGCGTCGCGAGCTGGGCACGGTCGTTCGCCCCCTCGACGAGGAGCGGGTCGGCGACCCGGAGCGCACCGACGCGCCCCCCGCCCTCGCGGGCGATCTGGAGCACGTCGGTCAGGTAGACCTCGCCCTGCGCGTTCTCCTGGGTGACCTGCTGGAGGGCGCCGCGCAGGACACCTGCGTCGAAGACGTAGACCGAGGAGTTGATCTCCCGGATCGCACGCTGCTCGTCCGTCGCGTCCTTGTGCTCGACGATGCTCAGGACTCCCCCGGCGTCGTCGCGGACGATCCGGCCGTAGCCGGTCGCGTCGTCGACCTCGGTCGTCAGGACCGTCACGGCGTTGCCGCCCGAGCGGTGCGCGTCGAGCAGATCGGCCAGCGTCGCCGCGTCCAGCAGCGGGATGTCCCCCGCGAGGACGACGACCGACCCGTCGAGACCGTCGACGGCGCCCCGCCCCTCGTGCCCGATCGGCACCCCGTGGGCGGCGGTCTCGGCCTGCGCCCGCACGTCGAGCGCCTCGAGCGCGCACTGCACGGCACGACCGGTGCCCGGTACGTCGTCCTGGTCGACCACGAGGGCCGACGGGACGACCTCGAGGGCTGCGGCCGCCACGAGGTCGCGCTCGTGCCGGACCACGACGGCGATCCGCAGCGGAGACAGGTCACGGGCCGCGACCATCGCGTGGCCGAGCAGGCTGCGTCCGGCGAGGGGATGGAGGACCTTCGGCGTCGCGGACTTCATCCGTGTCCCCGCACCAGCGGCGAGGACGATGACTGCGGCTGGCGGTGAGTCGGGCACAGCGTCGGTCACTGGGGCTTCCCATCTGGTTGGTGGCACGAGCTCCGCCCCCAGGACTCGAACCTGGACTAAAGGCACCAAAAACCCTTGTGCTGCCGATTACACCAAGGCGGAACGGACTGGACACGGCGCGCCGTCCGGGGGTGAACCCGCGGTCGCGCGCACCATCGCTCGTCCGGAGAACAGTCTGCCAGGTCTCGCGCCGTGCTCGGGGCCCGAACGGTGTCCAGACGTGGAGAAAACGTGTGAGGAGGCAGTCACTCGGGGCTCGTCCCGCGAGGCGAACCATCTCATCCCGGCCCCCCGGACGGCCCGGCACGGCATGATGGTGCCGTGCCCGCAGACTCCAGACGTCCTCCCAGATCCCGCATGACCGCGAGCCAGCGCCGTGAACAGCTCCTCACGGTGAGCCGTGTCCTGTTCGCGGAGAAGGGGTTCGAAGGGACGAGCGTCGAGGAGATCGCGGCACGCGCCGAGGTGTCCAAGCCCGTGGTGTACGAGCACTTCGGCGGCAAGGAAGGCATCTACGCGGTCATCGTGGACCGCGAGATCCAGGGCCTGACCAGCGCGCTCACCGGAGCCCTCTCGATGGGCGGCCACCCCAAGGTGCTGCTCGAGCGCACGGCCCTCGCGCTGCTGACGTACATCGAGACCTCCGAGGACGGGTTCCGGATCCTCGTGCGCGACTCCCCCGTCGCCCAGGCGACGGGGACGTTCTCCAGCCTCATCGGGGACGTCGCGACCCAGGTCGAGCACCTGCTCGCGGAACAGTTCAAACGCCGCGGCCTGGACCCTCGGGTCTCGCCCATCTACGCCCAGATGCTCGTCGGCATGGTCGCGCTGACGGGTCAGTACTGGCTCGACGTCCGCAGCCCCAAGAAGGCCGACGTCGCGGCGCACCTGGTCAACCTGGCGTGGAACGGCCTGTCCGGCATGGAGAAGAAGCCGTCGCTCACGACCAAGGACCGCGCCGCCGACTGACCGCCGGCCGGACGCCGACCCACGGGGCCTCGAACCCGTGACATTCCGCCCGTGACGGCGGCCGCGTCGCATGGTTTCGTTGACCCATGGCGACTCTCGAGATCGACAGGCTGAACAAGACGTACGGGACGGTGCGCGCGCTGCGCGACATGTCCTTCACGGTCGGCGCCGGCGAGATCTTCGGCTTCGTCGGCTCGAACGGTGCCGGCAAGACGACCACCATGCGCATCGCGCTCGGGGTGCTCGCGCCCGACTCGGGCGAGGTCCGGTGGGACGGCCGACCGCTCGACCTGGCCATGCGCCGTCGGATCGGCTACATGCCCGAGGAGCGCGGGCTCTACCCCAGGATGAAGGTCGGCGACCAGCTCGAGTACCTGGCCAGGCTGCACGGGCTGAGCACGAGCGCGGCGCGCGCCGCGACGGAGCAGTGGACCCAGGTCCTCGGGATCGACTCGCGTCGTGGCGACGAGGTCCAGAAGCTCTCGCTCGGCAACCAGCAGCGCGTCCAGCTCGCGGCCGCGCTCGTGCACGACCCGGACATCCTGGTGCTCGACGAGCCGTTCTCCGGGCTGGACCCGGTCGCGGTCGACGTCATGAGCGGCGTGCTGCGCGACCGCGCCGCCGCGGGCGTCCCCGTCGTCTTCTCGTCGCACCAGCTCGACCTGGTCGAGCGGCTGTGCGACCGCGTGGGGATCGTCAAGGCGGGCGAGATGGTCGAGGTCGGCGGGATCGAGGAGCTGCGCGCGACGCAGCGCCCCCAGTGGGTCGTCGACGCCCCGCAGGCGCCGCCCGGGTGGGCGGCCGAGCTCCCGGGCGTCCACGTCGTGCGGTACGACGGCGCCAGGACCTTCCTCGAGGTCGACTCGCCCCAGGACGGGGCCGAGCAGGTGATCCTGCGCGCGGCCCTGGCCACGGGCCCGGTACGGGAGTTCACACCGCAGCGCCCCTCCCTGACCGAGCTCTTCCGCCACGTCGTGAGCAGCGACGACGCGGCCGCCCCCGCGGCGGGCGCCGACGCGTCGGGCGACGACCCCACGCCCCCCACGACCCGTCAGGAGGTCTCGGCATGAGCGCCGACCGCCGGCCCCCGGCCCCGCCGACCAGGACGCAGCACGACTCCCCCGTCAGCACGTGGGGCGCGGTGTCCCTCGTGGCGGGACGGGAGATCTCGACCCGCATCCGCTCCAAGGCGTTCGTCTGGACCACGGTCGCCCTGCTCGTCGGTGTGGTGCTGGGCGGGTTCCTGCTGAGCCTGGTCGGCGACCAGGGCCCCGCCGCCCAGAAGGTCGGCGTCACGTCGGAGGCCGAGGCCCTCGGCCCCCAGCTCACCGCTGCGGGCTCGGCGGTCGGGACCGAGATCGAGGTCACCGAGGTCTCGGAGTCCGAGGGTCGGACCCAGGTCGCCGACGGGGACCTCGACGCACTGGTCACCGGCAGCCCCGAGTCGTTCACGGTCGTCGTGCGGGAGGAGCTGGGTACGACCCTGTCGCCCGTCTTCACGGGGCTCGCCCAGCAGGCGGCCCTGTCCGGGGCCGTCACCGACCTCGGCGGCGACCCGTCCGCCGTCGCGCAGGAGATCGCGACCGCCGCGCCCACGGTCGAGACGCTCGAACCCGCCGAGGAGCGCGACCCCGCGCAGATCGTCACCGGCATGGTCGGCGGGATCCTCATCTTCATCGCGCTCATGACCTGCGGGCAGCTCGTAGCGCAGGGCGTCGTGGAGGAGAAGACGAGCCGCGTGGTCGAGCTGCTGCTCGCGACGATCCGGCCCTGGCAGCTCATGGCGGGCAAGGTCCTGGGCATCGGCGTGATCGGCCTCATGCAGCTCGTGGTGGTCGTGGGGGGCGGCGTCGGGACGGCGTTCGCCCTGGGGCTCGTCGACGCGAGCAGCGTGAACCTCGGGGCGACCGCGGCCTGGGTGCTCGTGTGGTTCGTGATCGGCTTCGTCATGTACTCGCTGGCCCTGGCCGCGCTCGCGGCGCTCGTCTCGCGGCAGGAGGACGTGGGTTCGGTCATCACACCGGTCCTGACGCTCATGATGATCCCGTACATCATCGGGATCTCGATCGGCCCGTGGGACCCCGAGAACCCGCTCGTCGTGTGGCTGTCCTACATCCCGTTCTGCTCGCCCCTGCTCATGCCGATCCGGATCGCACTGGGCACTGTCGAGACGTGGGAGATCCTGCTCGCGGTCGGGCTCTCGCTCGCGCTCGTGCCCGTCCTGGTGTGGCTCGCGGGCAAGATCTACTCGAACGCGGTGCTGCGCACGGGCGGCCGGATCAAGCTCAAGGACGCCCTGCGTGCGAGCTGACCGGTCCCGTCCGGGGCGGGTCGACCCGTCAAGACTCTTGATGTCGAGGAATGTCGAGTAATCTCGCGTTCATGCAGCACCCGCACCCGGACGAGGTCGACCGCATCGTCGACGCCTGGCAGCGCGAGCGTCCGGACCTGGACGTCGAGCCGCTCACCGTGTTCTCCCGCGTCAGCAGGCTGGCCCGCCACCTGGACCTCGCGCGCCGCAGCGCGTTCGCGCGCGGGCACCTCGAGACCTGGGAGTTCGACGTGCTGTCCGCGCTGCGCCGGGCGGGCGAGCCGTACCGCCTGTCCCCCGGGGCGCTCATCACGCAGACGCTCGTCACGAGCGGCACCATGACCAACCGGATCGACCGCCTCGAGGCGCGCGGGCTCGTGCAGCGTCACCGCTCGCCCGACGACCGCCGCGGTGTGCTCGTCGAGCTCACGCCCGAGGGCCTCGAGCGCGTCGACGCCGCCATGAGCGACCTCCTGGCCGTCGAGCGCGAGGTCCTCGCGGCCCTCGCGCCCGCCGAGCGGCTGCAGCTCGCGAACCTGCTGCGCACCGTCGTGGGGCAGTTCGAGGCCTGACCAGCACGGCGTTCAGTCGAGCAGCTCGGCCGCTTCCATCCACTCGGCCTCGAGCGTGTCCTTCTCGTCGGCGAGCTCGCGGAGCTGCTTGTCGAGGTCGAGGATCGCGGCATGGTCGGTCGCCTGGGCCGCCATCTTGTCGTGCAGGCGCGCCTCCAGCTCCGCGATCTTGGACAGGCGTCGTTCGATGCGCCCGATCTCCTTCTTCGCGGCCCGCACGTCCGCGCCGGACGGGGCCGCCTGAGCGCCTGCGTTCCCGGTGCCGTCGGGGCTCCCCGTGCCCGACGACGTCGCACCGGCCCCGGCGCTCGTCGCACCGGTGCGTGACCCGGCGGAGGCCGCCGCGATCGCGGCCTTGCGCAGCGCGAGGTACTCCTCGACGCCGCCCGGCAGGTCACGGATCGTGCCGTCGCCCAGCAGCGCGACCTCGCGGTCGCAGACACGCTCGAGCAGGTAGCGGTCGTGCGAGACGACGACGAGCGTCCCGGGCCAGCCGTCGAGGAGGTCCTCGATGGCCGCGAGCGTGTCGGTGTCGAGGTCGTTGGTGGGCTCGTCGAGCAGCAGCACGTTGGGCTCTCCGACGAGCAGGCGCAGAAGCTGCAGGCGCCGGCGCTCACCACCCGACAGATCGCGGACCAGCGTCTGGGAGCGCTCGCGCGTGAAGCCGAGGCGCTCGACGAGCTGGGCCGCCGTGAGCTCCTTGCCGTCGACCGCTACCGTGCGCTTCTCCTGCTCGATGACCTCGACGACCCGCAGGCCGCCGATCTCGTCGAGCTCGTCGACGTCCTGGGTCAGCTCGGCGACGTGGATCGTCTTGCCGCGCTTGACCGTGCCCGCTGTGGGGGCGAGCCGCCCGGCCAGGAGCCGCAGGAGCGTCGTCTTGCCCGCGCCGTTGACCCCGACCACGCCGTAGCGGTCCCCCGGGCCGAGGCGCCAGGTGACGTCGTCGAACAGGACCTTCTCCGCCGCCTCGGTATCACCGTCACGTGCCGGCATCCGGACCGTCACGCCCTCGAGGTCCAGCACGTCCTTGCCGAGGCGGCGCGTGGCCATGCGCGTGAGCTCGAGCGAGTCACGGGGGTTCGGCTCGTCGGCGATGAGCGCGGCCGCGGCGTCGAGCCGGAACTTGGGCTTCGACGTGCGGGCCGGGGCGCCGCGACGGAGCCAGGCGAGCTCCTTGCGGAGCAGGTTGTTGCGCTTCTCGGCCGTGACGGCCGCTGTGCGGGCGCGCTCGGCGCGGGCCAGGACGTACGCCGCGTACCCGCCCTCGTACCCCTCGACCGAGCCCGATCCGTCGCCCGTGACCTCCCACATGCGCGTGCAGACCGCATCGAGGAACCAGCGGTCGTGCGTCACGACCACGAGCGCGCCGCGGGCACCGGGACGCGCGTACCGCGCCTGGAGGTGCTCGGCGAGCCACGCGACCCCCTCGACGTCGAGGTGGTTGGTGGGCTCGTCGAGGAACAGCACGTCGTGCTCCGCGACCAGCAGCGCCGCGAGCGCGACGCGGCGTCGTTGACCACCCGACAGCGTCGACGCCGGGGCCTCCAGGTCCAGGTCCTCGAGCAGGCCCGCGTGCACCGCACGGATGCCCGCGTCGCCCGCCCACGTGTGCTCGGCCGACTCCCCGTGGACCAGGTCTCGGATCGTGGTGCCCTCGGGCGACTCGTCGCGCTGGTCGAGCATCCCGATCCGCAGCCCACCCACCCGGGTGACGCGTCCGGCGTCGGGCACCGCGGTCCCCGCGAGGAGACGCAGCAGCGTGGACTTGCCGGCGCCGTTGGGGCCGACGACGCCCACGCGGTCGCCGTCGTCGAGGCCCAGGCTCACGCCGTCGAGCAGGGTGCGGGTGCCGACGACGAGGCGGATGTCGTCGGCGCCGAGGAGGTGTGCCATGAGTTCCTTCGGGAGGGGGGAGGTGCCCTAGCGAGGATACGCGTCGGCACGCGGGCGCCAGGACGTGGCGGACCCGGGGAGTGCGTGCGTCAGGAGGGCAGGACGCGGGCGCCCGCCGCCGGGCCCGTGGCGCAGTGCACCGAGTCCGCGACGCCCGCCGCCGTCCAGGAGGCCGCGATCGCGAGCGCGTGCTGCCGGCTGCGGGCGAGGGCGGCGATCGTCGGGCCCGAGCCCGAGACGATCACCCCGAGAGCCCCGACCTCGTGCGCGACCTCCAAGGTCCGGGCCAGCTCGGGCGCCAGGGCGAGCGTCGCGGCCTGCAGGTCGTTGTGCAGCGCCCGACCGAGCCCCACGGGATCCCCGGCACGCAGCGCCTGCATGAGCTCGGTGTCGTCCGACAGCTCGACGTCGGGGGTCCCGCCCACGACCTCGTCGAACGTCTGGAACACCTTGGCCGTCGACAGCCCCTCGTCGCGCACCGCGAAGGCCCAGTGGAACTCGCCACGGGACATCGCCGGGGTCAGGAGATGACCCCGTCCGGTGCCCACCGCAGTGTGCCCGACCAGGCCGAACGGCACGTCCGAGCCGAGCCCCGCCGCGAGGTCAGCCATCTCGCCCCGCGAGAGCCCGGTCTCCCACAGCAGGTCGCACGCGACGAGCGTGGCCGCCGCGTCGGCGGACCCACCGGCCATGCCGCCCGCGACGGGCACGCCCTTGCGGATGTGCAGCCGGACGTCGGGATCCACCCCGGTGTAGCGGGCGAGCGACTCCGCGGCACGCCACGCGAGGTTGGACCCGTCGACCGGGACACGCTCGGCCTGCGCCCCGGAGACCGTCAGCGAGATGCCCTCGCCGGGCGTCACCAGGGTCGCCTCGACCTCCTCGACCAGCGAGACCGCCTGGAAGATCGTGACCAGCGGGTGGTAGCCGTCCTCCTGGCACGCCCCGACCCGCAGCGACAGGTTGACCTTCCCGGGCGCCCGCACCCGCACGGCGACGGGAGGCGCAGCGGACAGGTGGGAGCTCACGCGTCCACTGTGCCAGGTCGGTCCGGGTGCTCGCCTGCGGAAGCCGCCGCCTCGGCCCGCACGAGCGGGAGCTGCTCCGCGATGCGCGCGAACTCCTCGACCGTCAGCCGCTCACCACGCGCCGTCGGGTCGACACCCGCGCGCTCGAGCGCCTCGACCGCCGCGGCCGACGACCCCGCGATCCCGGCCAGGGCCGAGCGGAGCATCTTGCGGCGCTGGGCGAAGGCCGCGTCGACGACCGCGAAGACCTCCTCGCGGGTCGCCGTCGTGCTGGGAGGCGCGCGCCGGTCGAGCGCGACGAGCGCCGAGTCCACGTTCGGCACGGGCCAGAACACGCTGCGCCCTACCGTGCCGGCCCGCGAGGCCGAGGCGTACCAGGCCGCCTTGACCGACGGCACCCCGTAGGTCCGGCTGCCGGGCGGCGCCGCGAGCCGGTCCGCGACCTCGGCCTGCACCATGACGAGGACCCGCTGCAACGAGTCGAAGCGCTCGAGGAACGTCAGGAGGACGGGTACCGCGACGTTGTACGGGAGGTTGGCGACCAGCGCAGTGGGTGCCTCGCCCGGGAGCTCGGTGACCTCGAGCGCGTCGGCGGCGACGACCGTGAGGCGGTCGGCCGCGTCCGGCTGGTGCACCGCGACGGTCGCCGCGAGCTGCTGCGCCAGCGGCGGGTCGATCTCGACGGCGACCACGCTCGCACCGACCTCGAGCAGCCCCAGGGTCAGCGACCCGAGCCCCGGGCCGACCTCGACCACGCGGTCCCCGGCCCCGATCCCGGCGGTCCGCACGATCTTGCGGACGGTCCCGCCGTCGTGCACGAAGTTCTGGCCGAGCGTCTTGGTGGGCCGCACACCCAGACGCCCTGCCAGGTCGCGGATCTGTGCCGGACCGAGCAGGGCGCTGGGGGTGTCGTTCATGCAGGGAAGCCTACCGGTTGGCCCGGTACGAACCCCTCCGTCGGGAGGGGGCACGGCGTCCGCGCGGGATCAGTACCAGTTCTTCGCCTGGGAGTGGCCCCACGCCGCGCACGGAGTGCCGTAGCTGCCCGCGATGTAGTTCAGGCCCCAGGTGATCTGGGTCGCCGGGTTGGTCCGCCAGTCGGCACCCGCCGAGGCCATCTTCGAGGCCGGCAGGGACTGCGGGATCCCGAACGCGCCCGACGACCGGTTGGTCGCCGAGGAGTTCCAGTTGCTCTCCTTGGTCCAGAGCTTGTCGAGGCACTGGAACTGGTCGCCGCCCCAGCCGCGGGCCGCGACGAGCTGGCGCCCGATCTCGCGCGCCGACCCGGCAGCTGCCGGGCCGCTCGGGCGCTCCTTGGTGCCCTGCACGACGATCTTGGCGACCGGCTCGGCCGTGACGCCGTCCGAGACGACCTCACGGGACTCCTCGACGCCGTCGACCACGGTGACGCGCTCGACGAGGGTGTGCGCGCCCTCGACACCCTCCTGGGCGACGGTCGACGCCTCGTCCTTGTAGACGTTCGCGTCCTCCTGGACCGTCGTCTCGAACGGGAGGGGGGTCACGGTGGGGACGTCCGTCACGGTGACCCGGTGGACGACGACCGAGACCGCGGGGTCGGCCGTCTCGTCGCGGGCGACCGAGACGCGGTCCTGCTCGCCGAGCACGACGCCCTGCTGCTCGAGCAGCGCGTCGATGCCGATGGAGCCGTCCGGCGCGACGACCGTCTGGCCGTCGACGACCACGTTGACGGGTCCGTTCGCGTCGAGCTTCACGCCGAGCTCGGGGCGGCCGTCTGCGGTGGAGCGGGAGGCGACCAGGCGCACGTCGGCGCCACGACCCGCGAGCGTGTCGAGCGCCTCGTCGGCGTCCAGAGCCGTGACCCACACGTCGCTCTGCTGACCATCGGTCTGCACGGTCACCTGACGCCCATAACGCACGACGACGTCAGCACCGTTCTTGAGCGCGGAATCACCCGCAGGAGCGATCAGGTCCTTGTCGGTGACCCGCACACCCTCCTCGGCCAGGAGACCCTCGACCGAACCGGCAAACGTGCTCACCGTGGTGATCTCACCATCGACGTCGAGCTCGACGGTCTTCTTCGCGGAACCGTACGCGACCGCACCGGTCGCCACGAGCGCGACAGCAGTCGCACCGGCGATCAAGGGCCAACGGCGACGCCGCACAGCAGGGGAAGTGGCGGAGGCCTCAGCCTCGACACCATCAGAAGTCGAAGGGGTGGTTGCGGAGTGACGCGCCGTGCGCTGTGCGTCCACGGTCGTGCGGAAGGGGTTCTTCACTCGAGTCCAGTCGTCGTGCTGTCCGGGCACGGGGGGCCGAGGGCGTGTCGTGGCACTGTCCCCTTCCGCGCCGTGCGCGGGGCGACGAGGTCGCTCCGGGGTCTCGACCAGCCGATCCGGCGGTCCGGGCGCCGCTTCCAGGGCTTCTTCCCGGTCGGCACCACTCGCGGCCATCACACTCTGGTGAACTCTGCACGCGAGACACTCGACCGTAACCGATCCGTTATGGATCACCAAGTCGATCTCGCAGCGTGCGGGACACGTCACAGGACGAAACGGGCCCTCGCCGGCAGACCTCGCACACTGCCCACGGGTACGGGTGGGCGGGGGTGGGGTGAGCGCCGGCACCCGGCGGGCGCAGGCGGCACACCGGTGGCCGCAGCCCTTGTCGCACCGCAGACGCGGGAGAGGGTGCGACCCGCAGCTCTCGCTGTGGATCGCACCCTCTCCGTCCGACGGCCCCAGCGGGACCGTCAGGCCGTCCTGCTGCTCAGCGCAGGCCCAGCTTCTTGGTGCACGCGGGCCACTGGCCCCAGCCCGACCGCGCCTGAAGCATCTGGGCGCGCATCGTCTGCTCCTCGGCGGACGCGTCCGACGGGAGGCCGGAGCCGCCCATGGCCCTCCAGGTGCTGGCGGAGAACTGGTACAGGCCGTAGTAGCCGTTGCCGGTGTTCGTCGCGGGGTTGCCGCCCGACTCGCACTTCGCGAGAGCGGCCCAGACGTCACCGCCGACGGTGCTCGGCGCCGCGGGAGCGGCCGCCGACCCACTCGCCTTGGGGGCCGCCGCGGCGGCCTGGGGTGCGGCCTTGGGCGCCGGAGCCGCCTTCGGGCGCTCCTTGGTGCCCTGCACGACGATCTTGGCGACCGGCTCGGCCGTGACGCCATCCGAGACGAGCACGCGGGACTCCTCGACACCGTCGACCGTCGTGACGGTCTCGACCTTGGTCGAGGCGCCCTCGACGCCCTCCTGCTTGACGACCGGGTCCTGGTCCGCGAAGCGGTTCGCGTCCTGCTCGGTGACCGTCTCGAAGGGGATCGGCGTGACGGTGGGGACGTCGCTCACGGCGACGCGCTGCACCACGAGGGAGATCGCGGGGTCCGCAGCCTCGTCGCGGGCGACCGAGACGCGGTCCTGCTCGCCGAGCACGACGCCCTGCTGGTCGAGGATCGAGTTGACGCCGATCGACCCGTCGGGGGCCGTCTTGGTCTGGCCGTCGGCCACGACGCTCACGGGCCCGTTCGCGTCGAGACGCAGCGGCAGGGCCGCACGCCCGTCGGCACCGGCGCGGGAGGCGACCAGGCGCACGTCGGCGCCACGACCCGCGAGCGTGTCGAGCGCCTCGTCGGCGTCCAGAGCCGTGACCCACACGTCGCTCTGCTGACCATCGGTCTGCACGGTCACCTGACGCCCATAACGCACGACGACGTCAGCACCGTTCTTGAGCGCGGAATCACCCGCAGGAGCGATCAGGTCCTTGTCGGTGACCCGCACACCCTCCTCGGCCAGGAGACCCTCGACCGAACCGGCAAACGTGCTCACCGTGGTGATCTCACCATCGACGTCGAGCTCGACGGTCTTCTTCGCGGAACCGTACGCGACCGCACCGGTCGCCACGAGCGCGACAGCAGTCGCACCGGCGATCAAGGGCCAACGGCGACGCCGCACAGCAGGGGAAGTGGCGGAGGCCTCAGCCTCGACACCATCAGAAGTCGAAGAAACGGGGGCAGTGGCGCTGGCCGCGTGTGCGGTCCGGTTCAGGGGGTTCTTCACTCGAGTCCAGTCGTCGAGCCTCCCGGGCACGGAGTTCGGGCGGCGCGGTGCGCCACCGACGGTCCCGGCGCTCGAAGGAGCGTCGGAGCGGGTCGCCCGAGGGCGTCCCACCGCTGGTTCCGAAAGACCGATCCGGCTGTCGTTTTCCGCCGACGGCCCGATGCTCAGGACCACAGCAGGACGCGCACCCTCCGGTCCTGGGCACCCGGCGATGAGCGGGAGACGCACCCGGCGATGAGCGGGTGAACACAGGACGGGCAGCAGCGCGCGACAGTTGACCGTAACCGATCCGTTATCCGCTGCCAACCGTGCGACCCGCATCCGGGGGCGCTTCTGTCCGCATTTCTCCACCTATGTCAGGGGCGTGATACGCGCTTCGCGGGTGAAACCTTCACAGGTCCCGGAGACGGGCGACACATCACCGTGGTCACGAGAGCCCCCGCACAGGCGTCCGAGAGGTGTCAGTACCAGCCCTTGGCCTGCGAGTGGCTCCATGCCCCGCACGGCGTGCCGTAGCGGCCCTCGATGTACCCCAGGCCCCAGGTGATCTGGGTCGCCGGGTTGGTCCGCCAGTCGGCGCCAGCGCTGGCCATCTTGGAACCGGGGAGAGCCTGCGGGATGCCGTAGGCACCGCTCGACCGGTTCTCCGCGGTCGCGTTCCACTTGCTCTCCTTCATCCAGAGCAGGTCGAGGCACGCGAACTGGTCGTCGCCCCACCCTCGCTGGGCGGCGAGGGACTTGGCGATCGCCTTGGAGGATCCCGGGTCGACCTTGATCGTCGACGGGTCGAGCGTGCCGACCACGACGACCTCGGTACGCGGCTCACGGGTGACCGTGCGCTCGAGGACGGTCCGCGAGACCTCGGCCCCTCCGACCGTCTGGATCTCGTAGGTCGTGACCGCCTCGCCGACCTTGCCGGAGGTCCTGACGTTGCGCTGCCCCTGGGGGAGATAGGGATCCTTGACCTCTTCCGTGGCGAAGGGCAGCGACTCCGTGACCGTCGCCGCCCCCTGCGCCGCACGGGTGACCAGGACGAGCATGCCGTCGACGGCCGCGGCGCCGAGCGGGACCGAGACCGCGTCCCCCTCCGACAGCACGATCCCCGCGTGGTCGAGGACACCCTGGACCGAGGCCTCCGCCGTGGTGGCCGAGACGACCCCGCCGTCGACCGCGACGTGGACGGTCTTGAGCGTCGAGACGCGGATCTGCTCCCGTCCGATCGACTGGGAGCGCGACGCCGAGGTCTTGGCACCCTCCGCGCGCGGGCCCAGAGCGCTGATGAGCTCGCCCACCGTGCTCGCGGTCGTCACGAAGGTCTGCGGCTCGCCGTCGACCTCCAGGGAGACCTCGCGGCTCGTCCGCACGACGATCGTGCCTCCGTCGCTCGCGGCGGCCGAGGCGGCGGGCTCGACGAGGTCGCTGTCCTTGACCGTGATCTTCTGGAACGCCAGCAGCTCGCCGACCGTGGAACCGTAGGCGCTCACGGTGCGGACCTCGCCGTCGAGGTCGATCGTCACGGACTTGTGGGCGAGCGCGAAGACCCCGGTCGCACCGACCACGGTCGCCAGGATCGCCGCCTGCGCGACGAGCCGCCGCCTGCCCGTCAGGGAGTCCCTGAGGGCGCCCGCGCGACCGACCACGTGATCCATCCGTTCTTCTCGCATCCCGGCCCGCGATGCACCGGGCATCACGGACATGCAGACCGTAATGGATACGTGACCTCCGGGGGAAGTCCGTCCGGCGCGTCGCGGCCGGCGCACCGGCCCCGACGGCCCCGGCTCACCAGGGGCCGTAGACCTGCTCGGCCGTCGTGCTCAGCCGGGCGCAGACCTCGACGAGCGGAACGCCCGTGACCTCGGCGACCTTGCGCACCGTGTGCGGCAGCAGATAGGGGGCGTTGGGACGCCCCCTGTACGGGTGCGGCGTGAGATAGGGCGCGTCGGTCTCGACGAGCACCTGGGCGAGCGGGACCGCCGCGAGGGCCGCACGCAGCTCGTCGTTCGCGCCGAACGTCACGGGGCCCGCGAACGACAGGTACCAGCCCTGCGCCGCGCACAACCGGGCCATCTCGACGTCGCCCGAGAAGCAGTGGAAGACGGTCCGTTCGGGCGCGCCGTCCGCGAGGAGCACCTCGACGACCTCGGCGTGCGCGTCCCGGTCGTGGATCTGGAGCGGGAGCCCGAGCTCCTTCGCGAGCGCGACGTGCGCCCGGAACGACTCGCGCTGGACCGCCGCGCCCTGTGATCCGGTGCGGAACAGGTCCATGCCCGTCTCGCCGATCGCGCGGATGCGGTCGTTGCCGCGCGCAAGGGCGGCGATCTCCGCGATCGCGTCGTCGAGCCCGACGGCGTGACGCGCCTCGGGCGCCGGCGTCAGGCCGTCGGGGCCCACCTCCGTGACGCCCGCGTGCAGGGTCGCCTCGTTGGGGTGGATCGCGATCGCGCCGAGGAGCGCCCGGTGCTCACGTACCAGGACGTCGGTCAACCGGGCGGAGGGCAGGTCGCAGCCGACCTGCACCATCCGGTCCACACCCGCCCGGGCCGCGTCCTCGAGGTGCTGCTCGACCGTCGGGACGGGGACCGCTCGCCCCTCCTCGTCGACGTCGGGCAGGACGCCCGCGATCGACTCGAGGTGCGTGTGATCGTCGACCACGGGCAGCGGCAGCGCCTCGGGGGCGGGCGGCCACCCGCGCTCGCGCTTGCGCGCCACGGTCAGGCGCCCTCGACGACCGGGTCCTCGAGGCGCGGGAACAGCGACGCGCCCTTGGTGACCGTGGTGCCGGCGGGCAGCGCACCGAAGCGCGCGGCGCCGTCGACCGGCTGGACCGCGAGCGTGCCGAGCGGCGCCTCGGCGCCGAGCGACTCCCAGAGCGCCTGGGCGGCCTTCGGGGTGATCGGGTGGAGCAGGACGGCGAGCGAGCGCAGCGCCTCGGCGGCCGTGACGAGGATCGTGGCGAGGCGGCCCTCCTGGACCGAGACGGCGTCGGCCGTCTTCTCCTCGTCGAGCTTCGCGACCTTCCACGGCTCCTGCTCCGTGAGGTACAGGTTCGTGGCGTCGACGAGCGTCCACACCGCGTTGATGGCCTCGTGGATCGCGAGCGCGTCGATCGCCCTCTCGGCGGCCGCGACCGCCTGGGCGGCGACCTGCTCGAGCGCCTGCTCGGCCGGCCCGGCGGGGCCCGCCTGCGGGAGCACGCCCCCGTAGTACTTGCCGACCATGGCCGCGACGCGCGACGCGAGGTTGCCGAACCCGTTCGCGAGCTCCGCGTTGTAGCGGGCCGAGAGGTCCTCCCACGAGAACGACCCGTCCTGGCCGAACGCGATGGCACGCATGAAGTAGTAGCGGAACGCGTCGGACCCGAAGTGGTCGATGATCTGGCTCGGGGCGATGCCCGTGAGCTTCGACTTGCTCATCTTCTCGCCGCCGACCAGGAGCCAGCCGTGCGCGAACACCGTCCTGGGCAGGGGCAGTCCCGCGGCCATGAGCATCGCGGGCCAGATCACCGCGTGGAAGCGCAGGATGTCCTTGCCGACGAGGTGCACGCTCGCGGGCCACGTGGCCGCGAACCTGGCCTGCTGCTCGGGGTCGTCGCTGTCCAGCCCGACGGCGGTCGCGTAGTTGAGCAGCGCGTCGAACCACACGTAGAGCACGTGCGTGGTGTCCCACGGGATGGGGATGCCCCAGTCGAACGTGTTGCGCGAGATCGACAGGTCCTGCAGGCCGCCCTTGACGAACGCGAGCACCTCGTTGCGGGCGCTGGCCGGCTGGACGAACTCGGGGTGCGCCTCGTAGAGCGCGAGCAGGCGGTCCTGGTACGCGCTCATCTTGAAGAAGTAGTTCTGCTCGGAGAGCATCTCGACGGGCTTGCCGTGGATGGGGCAGAGCTTCTGACCCTCGTACTCGCCCGTGCCGTCGACCAGGTCGCCCGGGAGCTTGTACTCCTCGCAGCCCACGCAGTACGGGCCCTCGTACGAGCCCGCGTAGATCTCGCCCTTGTTGTACAGGTCCTGGATGAACGCCTGTACACGGTCGGTGTGGCGCGGCTGGGTCGTGCGGATGAAGTCGTCGTTGAGCGCGTCGAGCGTGTGCAGGACGGGCTTCCACGAGCTCTCGACCAGGCGGTCCGCCCACTCCTGGGGGGTCACGCCGTTGGCCTCGGCCGTGCGCATGACCTTCTGACCGTGCTCGTCCGTCCCCGTCAGGAACCAGACCGGCTCCTGGCGCTGGCGGTGCCAGCGGGTGACGACGTCGGCCGCGACCGTCGTGTACGCGTGCCCGATGTGCGGGGCGTCGTTCACGTAGTAGATCGGGGTCGTGAGATAGAAGGTCTCCGGGGCTGCGTCAGGCATGGTCCTCATCGTAGTTGGCTCGGCCCCGCTGCTGCGCCGCCGTCCGCGGACCACGCCGACGGTGACGTACCCGCCCGCCGACGGTGACGCGCCCGCTCAGCCCGTCCCGAAGCCGACCCGCAGCAGGTGGTCGTCGCCCGCGGACGGGCTCCCCCGCCCGTCCGTCTCGTTCGTCAGCACGAGCAGCGCCCACGGCCGGTCCGTGTCCGTGGCCCGGAAGGGGAACGGGACCACGGCACGCAGCCGCCCCCACTCCCCCGTGAGCAGCGCCTGCGGCTCGCCGAACGCCGAGGGCGAGCCTCCGCCGTCGGGCGACTGGTCCGGGGCCCACGCGAACGGGATGCGCCACAGGCGCTCACCGCGCAGCCCCGCGACGTACACGGCGTCACGCAGGACCGCGAGGCCGCTCGGACTCGCCTCCGACGTGGGCCAGGTCGCGACCGGGTCGACGAAGGCCGTCCCGTCAGGGGCGGTGGCGGCACCGAGAGTGCCCTCGCGCTCGGGCCAGCCGTAGTTGCCGCCCGGGACGATCACGTTGACCTCGTCGAGGGTGTTCTGGCCGAACTCGCTCGCGAACATCCGTCCCGTCGCGTCCCACCCCAGCCCCTGCACGTTGCGGTGCCCCAGGCTCCACACGCGCGAGCCGCCCGGGTTGCCCGGCGCCGCCTGGCCGTCGAGGGCGACCCGCAGGATCTTGCCCGCGAGCGAGTCCGGGTCCTGCGCTGCCCCCGACTCGGTCGCGTCACCCGTCGCGACGTACAGGAAGCCGTCCGGCCCGAACGCGACCTGGCCGCCGTTGTGGTTGCTCGCCTTCGGGATGCCGTCCACGACCGTCGTCAGCTCGCCGAGCACCGCCGTGCCCGGGTCGAAGGTTCCGCGCAGCACCTCGTTGCCGTCCGCGCCGGTCCGATAGACCACGACCGTGCCGTCGGTCGCGAAGGTCGGCGAGACCGCGACCCCCAGCAGCCCGCCCTCGCCTCCGTGGTCGGTGCCGGACGCGAGATCGTCGGCGCCCGGGCCGGTGACCCGGGTCACGGTCCCTGCCGCTGGGTCCAGGACGCTCACCGTCCCCTCGTCGCGCGAGGTGCTCAGCACCCGCTCGTCGGGGAGCGCGGCGAGGCCCCAGGGTGAGGGCAGGTCGTCGATCAGGGACCTCGCCGCCGCGGTGACCGACGGGACGACGGACAACGGCACCGTGGGGGTCGGCGCCGGACTCGGCGCCGGCGCAGCGGTCCCGGACGGTTCCCCGGGTGGTGTCACCGTGGGACCGAGACCGTCAGACGCCTCATCCGAGCACGCCGCCAGGGCCAGGAGCGTGGCCGCGGCCAGCATCCGCGGCGATCGTCGCCACACCTGCATGGCCGCCTCCCAGCATCCGTCCGGCACCCGACCGGCACCCGACCGGCACCGTCGTCGCAGCCAATCGTCGCAGGCGCGCCGCGCTACTGCAGCCGCGTCAGCCCCTTCTTGAGGTTGCGGATCGCCTGCGCGGTGCGCTGCTCGTTCTCGATAAGGGCGAACCGCACGAACCCGTCGCCCCCGGGCCCGAACCCGACCCCGGGCGAGACCGCGACGTCGCACTCCTCGATCACGTGGGTCGCGAACTCGATCGACCCCATCTCGCGGTACGGCTCGGGGATGCGAGCCCACGCGAACATGGTGCCCTTCGGCCGGTGGATGTCCCACCCGATGCGGTCGAGCCCGTCGCACAGCGTGTTGCGGCGCGACTCGTACACCGCCGAGACCTCGGTCGGGAAGTCGAGCGCCTCGTTGAGCGTCACGGTCGCCGCGATCTGGATGGGCTGGAACGTGCCGTAGTCGAGGTACGACTTGAGCTTCGCGAGCGCCCCCACGACGTCCGGGCGCCCTACGAGGAACGCCACGCGCCAGCCCGCCATCGAGTACGACTTGGTCATCGAGTAGAGCTCGACCGCGACCTCCTTGGCCCCGTCGCACTCCATGATCGACGGCGGGCGCCAGCCGTCGAACGTCATGTCGGCATAGGCGAGGTCGTGCACCAGGACCACGTCGCGCTCGCGCGCCCAGTCGACCAGGCGCTGCAGGTCCTCCTTGGTCGCGATCGTCGTGGTCGGGTTGTGCGGGAAGGACAGGACCACGACGCGGGCCTTGGGCCACCCGTACTCCCACGACTCCATCACGCGGTCGATGTACCCGGCCGCGTCCGTGCCGTCACCGATCGCGACCTGGCGGGCGTCGGCCCCCGCGAAGTACGGACCCCAGATGTGGATGGGGTAGCTGGGCGTCGGCACGATCGCGGCGTCGCCCGGCTGGAGCAGGACCCACATGAGGTGGCTGAACCCCTCCTTGGCGCCGATGGTCGAGATGATCTCGGTGTCCGGGTCGAGCGTCACGCCGAACCGGCGCTGGTACATGTCCGCCGCCGCCTGCCGCAGCTTGGGGATGCCGCGCGACGCCGAGTAGCGGTGGTTGCGCGTGTTGTGGACCGCCTCCGCGAGCTTGTCGACCGCGACCTGCGGGCTCGGCAGGTCGGGGTTGCCGAAGCCCAGGTCGATCACGTCGCGCCCGGCGCGGCGTGCCTCGAGCTTGAGCGAGTCGATGATCGTGAAGACGTACGGGGGCAGGCCGGGGATCCGGCGGAACTCCATCTCGCGTGGCATGCATGGCAGGGTACGCCTGCCCCGCGCACGAGCGCCGTCCGGTCCGCAGGGGTCGGACGGCCGGTTCAGACGGACTCGCCCTCGACCGCCCGCGGGAGCGCCTGCGGGTCGGTCCAGTCCCCTTCCCACCGTTCGCCGTCGATCACGATGGTCGGCGTGCCGAAGCCGCGTGGGCCTTCGAGCGCAGGGTCGCCCGTCGCGGTGCCGGTCGCCGCGGCGACCCAGCCCGCGAACTGCGACGCACCCCCGTCGGCGATCTCGGCGGCGACGTCCGCGGGCACTCCTGCCGCGCGGGCGACGTCCGCGATCTGCTCGTCGCTCAGTCCTGCCGTCCCCTCCTCCGGCTGGCCCGCGAGGAGTCCGGCGTGGAAGTCCTGGAACGTGTCGGGGGCCCGGTCGGCCACGAAGGCCGCCGACGCGGCCGCGCGCGTCGAGTACTGCGAACCCTGCGAGTACCGGTCGAGGATCGCGATGGGATGGACGACCACGCGGGCGCTCCCGTCGTCCCGCAGGGCTGCGAGCCCCGCGCCGTTGATCTCCTCGAACTGCCCGCAGACGGGGCACATGTAGTCGACGTAGACCTCGATGGTCACCGGGGCCGCCGGGTCCCCCGCCCCGGCGAGGAGGCCGTGGTCGGGCGTCGCGTTCGCGGGCGCGTCCGACGTGGAGCCCTGCTCGGGTGCAGGCGAGGTGCCGGGCGAGGCGCCCTGGCCCTGCTCGGTCCCGGTCGCGGGGGCGGCGGAGGGCGTTCCGCCGGTCGTGGCCAGGAACACGACGAGCGCCACGAGGAGCACCAGGACCAGGCCGGCGAGCACGGCGAGCAGGGTCACGCGCGCCCGCCGTGGGGAGGAGGGCCGGGGCCCGTGGACCGCGGCGACCTGCGGCCCGACGGCGTAGGCCGCCCCGCCCGGGTACGTCGCGGCGCGAGATGGTGCGGCCAGGTACGCCGTCCCCGGGGCCGGCGCAGCGGGGTACGTCGAGGCGGGGTACGCAAAAGGCTGCCCGACCTCCGACGGACCCGCGACGGCGCGTGGTGCGTAGGGCGAGGCGAACCGGGGCGCGTCGGCCTCCTCCCGTGCACGGGCCGCGAGCGCCGCGTCGACGGCCGGGTCGCCCCAGGCAGCGAGCCAGGAGAGCAGCTCGGGGTAGGCGCCGGGGTGCACGGCGACGTGGGGGCGCAGGTCGGGGTGCTCGGCCGCGACCTGGGCGAGCACGGTCGGTGGCGCTGCCGGGTCCTGGACGGCGCGAAGGGCCTCGTCGTGAAGCATGTCGGTCCTCGGTGTCTCGTGGGCGGCAGGGGCGCGCGGGCGGCGGGTGCGACCGGCGCCGTCGGGCGGGGCTGGTCTCCAGACGCGGCTCGCGCCGTCAGGGTACGCGGTTCCCTTGCCCCGGGCGCCGTTGCCCACAGCGGCCGCCCGAGCGGGCTCGACAGCCCGGAGATCGCGCCGGGGTCGTCCCCGCCGTCCCCCGCTCTCAGGCCCCCGGTGCCCATCCGAGGTTGCGGGCCATCTGCTCGAGCGTCGCGATCGTCCGGTCGTACTGCTCGCGCGTGATGCCCTCGGCGAGCCGCTCACGCGTGATCGAGACGGCGTCGAGCAGGTCGTGGTAGGCGTGCTGGCCCGCGACCGTCACCTCCCAGCCCGATCCTCCCTGCGCGATCCAGCCCCTGGTCCGCAGGTCGGAGATCTCGGCGGACACCCCGGCCGCCTGGCCTGGGGAACCACCGGCACCGCCCGCGGGCGCGAACGGTGACAGGACGCTGTCGACCGTCGTGGCGTCCGAGACGCCGTCGCGGATCATGTTGAGGACCTGCCAGTGGCGGCGGGTGAGGCCGGTGCGCAGGAAGACGTCGTCGAAGCTCTGGTCGATCAGCCGGTCGACGAGCTTGAGCCAGTACCCGATGGGCCGCTCCCCCGGCGCGTGACCGGCGGAGGGAGCGGTCGCCGGCCCGGTCTCGTGCTCGGTCGGGCTCGGGCGGTCGGTCGCGCCTGTGGTGCTCATCCTCGGGCTCCTTCGCTCGGACCGTCCGACGAGGCCCGCCGGCGGATCTCGACCCAGCCTACGAACGACGGGCCCGGCGCGCGCCGCCAACGCCCGCCACCATCGCCGACGCCGATGCCCGCACCCCGGCACCCCGCCCGTGGACCCGGACCGACCCCGCGCGTTCCCCGCCCCGCCGGGCGGTGGCAGAGTGGTGCCATGACCAGCACCGACACCCCGGCCACGGGCCGTGCCCTGATCGTCGTCGACGTCCAGCCCACGTTCTGCGAGGGCGGTGAGCTCGCGGTCGAGGGCGGCAACGCGGTCGCCGAGGCCATCGCGGTCTTCGCCGCCGAGCGCCGCGCGGGCTACGACCTCGTCGTGACGACCCAGGACTGGCACGTCGACCCGGGCCACCACTTCGCGACAGCCCCCGAGGTTCCCGACTTCGTCGACACGTGGCCGCCGCACGGCCTCGCGGGCACGCCGAACGCCGAGCTGCACCCGGCCCTCGCGGACCTCGCTCCCGATGCGAGCGTCAAGAAGGGCGAGTACCAGGCGGCGTACTCGGGCTTCGAGGGGGTCGACGGCGAGGGCCGCTCCCTCGCACAGGTCCTCCAGGAGGCGGGGGTCTCCTCGGCCGACGTCGTCGGGATCGCGGAGTCGCACTGCGTCCGGGCGACCGCGCTGGACGCGCACGCGCTGGGGCTCGCGACCCGGGTCCTGACGGATCTCACGGTCCCGGTCTCGGCCGAGCTCGGGGAGGCTGCCCGGATCGAGCTCGCGGCGGCGGGCGTCGAGCTGGTGCGCTCGACCGAGGCGTGAGGCTCGTCAGGACGAGCGTGGCCTCGGGTCCTCGCTCGTCCTGACGGGCAGCCCCGCCCGCCGGCCGGTGAGCCCGTCAGGCCTTGCGCGCCGCGAGCGCCGCCGCGTACAGGTCGCGCTTGGGCACGCCCGCGGCGGTCGCGACCTCGGCGACGGCCTCCTTGAGGCGCTCCCCGGCGGCGACCCTGGCCAGGACCTCCGCGACGAGCTCCTCGACGGACACGGCCTCGCGCGCGGGCGCCCCGGCCACGACGACGCAGATCTCTCCCCGGAGCTGACGGTCGGCGGCCTCGGCAGCGAGCTCGCCGAGCGTGCCGCGCAGCACCTCCTCGTACGTCTTGGTCAGCTCGCGGCACACGGCCGCGGGGCGGTCGGCCCCGAAGCCCTCGGCCATCGCGGCGAGCGTGTCGTCGATGCGGTGCGGGGCCTCGAAGAAGACCATGGTCCGGGGTTCGCGCGCGAGGGCCTCGAACGTGCGGGCGCGCTCGCCGGGCTTGCGGGGCGGGAAGCCCTCGAAGCAGAAGCGGTCGGTCGGCAGGCCGGACAGCGCGAGCGCGGTCAGGACCGCGCTCGGGCCGGGGGCCGAGGTGATGGGCAGGTCACGCTCGACCGCCCGTGTCACGACCCGGTAGCCGGGGTCCGAGACGGACGGCATGCCGGCGTCGGTCACGATCACGACCGTGCCACCGCCCTCGACGACGTCGAGCAGCTCGTCGGCGCGCTCGACCTCGTTGTGCTCGTGATAGCTCACGACGCGTCCGCCGATCGACACGCCCATGCGCGCGGCGAGGGCGTGCAGGCGGCGGGTGTCCTCGGCCGCGACGACCGCGGACTCCGTCAGGAGGCGTCGCAACCGCGGGCTCGCGTCCTCGACGTTGCCGATGGGCGTCGCGGCCAGGACCAGGTGCCCGTCGTCCTTGGCGCCGCGCCCGGCGGGCAGGCCCTCGTCCGAGGTCTCGTGGTCGCTCGCCGTGGAGGTCCCGTCCTCCGGCCCGACGACGTCGCTCGCCTCAGGCGCCTCGCCTCCCACCTGCTCGCCCGCCTCGGCGAGGTGCCCTGCGGCCCGGACCGGTGCGGCGCCGTCGGGCAGGGGGACGGACGACTCAGGAGTGGGCGCGGGCGCGGGGCGGGCGGTGCTCATACCCCCTAGCGTTCCACGTCCTACGATGGCCGACGTGCCCCAGCCTTCCTCGGACCCGACGCCGGCCGTCCCTGCCCCCGCGACCGACGACCCGTTCCCGACACCCCGGGCCGAGACGGTCGAGGCGCCGGACCCGGCGCTGCCGGCCCGGGACCGCCTGCTGCTGACGCTGCTCGGCGCGCGCCGCCTCGCGCTCGGGGCGACGTCGAAGGACCGGCTGTGGAGCTGGCTGGGCCCCGGGCTCGTCGCGCTGCTCGCCGGCGTGCTGCGGCTGTGGGACCTGGGCCGCCCCAGCACCCTGGTCTTCGACGAGACGTACTACGTCAAGCAGGCGTACACGCTGCTGCGGGTCGGGTTCGAGGCGAAGTGGCCCGAGGAGCCCAATCCCGCGTTCGAGGCGGGAAACGTCGACACGTTCCTGAACCTGCCCGACTACGTGGTGCACCCTCCCCTGGGAAAGTGGATGATCGCGGGCGGCATGCAGCTCTTCGGGGGCGCCGAGAACCCGTGGTCGTGGCGCATCTCGACCGCGGTGGTCGGCGTGCTCGCCGTGTTCCTCCTGGCCCGGATCGCGCGCCGCCTGTTCGCGTCGACCGCGATGGGCGTCCTCGCGGGCGGGCTGCTGGCGATCGACGGCATGGCGATCGTGCACTCGCGCACGGGGCTGCTCGACAACTTCCTCATGTTCTGGGTGCTCGTCGCGTTCGGCTTCCTGCTGCTGGACCGGGAGCAGGCGAGGCGGCGGCTCGCCGACAAGGTGGGGGCGATCCTCGACGCGGGCCAGGAGATCGGCCGGTACGGGCCGTGGCTCGGGTGGAGGTGGTGGCGCTTCGCGGCGGCCGTCTCGCTCGGCCTCGCGTGCGGGGTCAAGTGGTCCGGCCTGTACTTCCTCGCCGTGTTCGCGCTGCTGTCGGTGCTGTGGGACGCGAGCGCGCGCCGCGCCGTCGGGATCAAGCGGTGGTGGGAGGACGCGCTCCTGCTCGACGCCGTCCCCGCCGCGCTGATCATGCTGCCCACCGCGGCGCTCACCTACCTGGCCACGTGGTTCTCCTGGTTCCGCTCGCCCAGCGCGTACATGCGGGACTGGGCCGCGGAGCACCCCGGCGAGGGTGTGCAGTGGCTCCCCGAGTCGTTGCGGTCGCTGTGGGCGTACCACCAGAAGATGATGGACTTCCACACCGGGCTCAGCGCCGAGCACGCGTACGCCTCCAAGCCCGTCGGCTGGCTCGTCCAGTGGCGCCCGACGTCGTTCTACTACCGCGACGGGTCCGACGGCGTGACGGGCTGCGGCTACGACGAGTGCGCGCGCGTCGTCACGTCGCTCGGCAACCCGGTCCTGTGGTGGTCGGCGGCCCTCGCGGTCGTCGCGACCGTGGTGCTCCTGGTGTGGCGCAAGGACTGGCGGGCCACGGCCGTCCTCAGCGGCCTCGTCGCCGGCTGGCTCCCCTGGTTCGCGTACCCGGACCGCACGATCTTCACGTTCTACGCGATCGTGTTCACCCCGTGGGTGGTCCTCGCGCTCGTCTACGTCGTGACGGTCCTGCTGGAGCGGACCGAACGGCTCCCCTCGGCCAGGGGCTGGGTGATCTGGGGAGTGACGGCGCTCATGACCGTGATCGTGGTGATGAGCATCTTCTTCTACCCGATCTGGACGGCCATGAACGTCCCCGAGTGGTTCTGGCGCCTGCACATGTGGCTGCCGAGCTGGATCTAGCCGCCCGCCCCGACGCGGCGCCGAGCGTGCGGTCGGCTACGACCAGTCGACCTGCGGCGTCTCGTGGAACGGCAGGCCCTCGCGGCGCCACGTCGCGGCCTCGCTCACGACGCGGCGACGGTAGTCCTCCCAGTCCTTGCGCTCGGGGGCGGTCCAGGCGACCTCCGCTGCGGCGGACAGCCGCGGCAGCAGCATGCCGAACAGCTCCTCCTGGGTCGACAGGGTCTCGGTCCAGATCGCGGCCTCGACGCCCTCGACCTGATCGGCGGGCAGCCCGGGGATGATCTCGGCCGGGTCCCAGTCGTACGCCGTACGCAGCTCGATGAGCCCGGCCCAGTCCTGCCCCAGGGGGTACTCGGCGGTGTACTTCATGTCGAGGTACGCGTGGTTGCCGGGCGACATGATGAAACGTGAACCGCGCTCCGCCGCGGCCAGGAAGGGCGCGACGTCGGTGCGCGTGTCCCAGTACTGGACCAGCGTCTCGGGCCTGGTGTCGGCCTGCGCGGCCTCCTGCCAGGCGATGACCTTCTTGCCCGTGCCGAGCACGATCTCCTCGAGCAGCGCGATGAACTTCGCGTACTCCTCGGCCCCGAGCGTCAGCGCCTCGTCACCGCCGACGTGGAGGTAGTCGCCGTCCGTGATCGCGGCGATGTCGGCGAGGACGTCGCGCAGGAAGGGCTCGGTCGCGGGCAGGTCGTAGGTGAGCTGCGAGAACCCGACCTCGATGCCCTCGTACTTGGCGGTGCGCTGCCCGTCGGCGCGCAGCTCGCCGTAGACCGCGGTCGCGGCGTTGGTGTGCCCGGGCAGGTCGATCTCGGGGACGACGGTCACGAAGCGGTCTGCGGCGTAGTCCTGCAGGCGGCGGAAGTCCGCGAGGCTCAGGTGTCCCCCGGCCTTGCCGCTCGTCGAGGTGTCGGACGAGAGCTTCGCGAGCTCAGGTCGCGACGGGGTCTCGATGCGCCAGCCCTGGTCGTCCGTGAGGTGCAGGTGCAGGACGTTGAGCTTGTACGACGCGAGGACGTCGATCACGAGCTCGAGCTGCTCGAGCGGGAAGAAGTTGCGGGCGACGTCGAACGAGAGGCCGCGCCACGCGTAGCGCGGGGCGTCGCGCACGACGACGGCGCTCACCTCCGCGCCCTGCTCGCCCTCGGTCACGAGCTGGCGGAGGGTCTGCACGGCGTCGAACAGCCCGACGGGCTGGACGGCGGTCAGCACGGCCCCCGACCCGGACACCTCGAGTGTGTGGCGCTCGGGACTCGTCGACCCCGCGGGGCCCGCGTCCTCGGCGAGACGCAGCTCGACCGTGGGGGCGCCGTCGGGCCGGGAGCCCGCGACCGTGACCCGCGTGCCTGCCGCACGCGTCAGGAGCTCGGCGGCGTACGCGGCGACGTGCTGCTCGACGGCGGAGGGACCGGCGACGACGACGGCCCCTTCGAGCGGGAGCGCTTCGCCTCCTGCCGGGGAGTCGACCTGCAGGGGCTGGGGAATGATGGCGACCATCGGAGACCTCGTCGTCGTGGTTGTCTCGACCCGACCCTGTCGAATCGATTCGTCTGTACTGGCCGACATACCGTAACCGGCCCGGCCGACGGGAACAAGAACGCGACCGGGCTGCGCGCCCGACCTACTCGACGACGACGACGAGAGGCGCCGGGGCGACCGGCTCCGTGGTCGCGGCCCGCTCGGGCGTCACCTCGCCCGCGAGGTCTGTACGCCCCCAGCGCAGGGCCGCGGGCGCACCCGCCGTGAGCGCGTCCCAGGCCTTGCTCCGTGCGGAGTACGAGCCTGCGACGTCGGAGTGCACCACGACGACGACCGAGTCGTCGGTCGTGGCGAGAGCACCGAGGTTCGTCACCGACCTCGGCGTCGAGGCGTGCACGACGAGCAACTTCTGCGGGAGCGTCTTCGCCTCCACGAAGCCCGCCAGGTACGAGACGACCTCGTTGATCTCCTCCGCGGGAACCTCCCCGTCCTTCTTCACCGCGCCGCCCGCACGGCGAGCATCGAGGTCGAGCGAGACACCCACCCCGGGCAGCGCGAGCAGGTCCGCGTACCGCTCGACCTGGTCGACGAACGACGCCCGGCCGGGCTGGATCTCGAGCAGCACCTGCTGCCCCGCGTCGAGCGCGGCCTGCACGGCGGGCCTGACGGCCTCCACGGCGAGCTCGGTCGAGTAGTTCCCGTCCTTGCCCGCGGCTCCCGAGGCCTCGGTCACGACGAGCTCCACGGTCGGGACCGTCACCGTCTCGTCGCCCGCGACCGTCGCGACCTCGACGTACGGCTCGGCGCGAGACGCGGCCTTCTCGACCATCTCGGCGACCTTGGCCGGGGTCGACGGGACGGTGGTCGAGGGCAGCACCACGAACCGCTTGCCCTCGGACACGAGCTGCCCGCCCCCGACGAGCTCCACCCCCGTCTCCGCCGCCCGCACACGCGCCGTGAGGTCGTCGACCGTGCCGAAGGACTCGCCGATGCCGACGACGGCCAGCGCCTTGGCCTTGGCCATGGCCTGGACCGATGCGCTGGTCGCCCGCGGGTCGCCCCCGGCCACCGCGAGCGGGACCACTCCGGCGGCCTGCGCCGTCGCGAGCGCGGCCGTCTGACCGGGCGCCTCGTCGACCAGCGCCAGGACCTCCGTGAGAAGTCGGGGCGACGCGGTCTCGGGAAGCTGGTCACGCACTTCGGCCAGGTCGTTCTCGTCGATCTCGGACCCGCCGTCCGCGGTCGCGACGAGTGCGCCCGCGTCCAGCGTGACGGCGTCGAGAGCGGGGTCGATCGCCTCGACGGACTTCCTCGCCTCCTGCTCCAGGTCCTCGCTCGACAGCACCGGCACGGCAGCAGCCCCGGCGGTGACGACCCCGGCCGCGTCGACGTTCGGCGCCCGGTCAGGCGTCACGACCACGGCGGTGACCGCTCCGAGACGCTCGACCTCCTTGGCGAGCCCGCTGTCGGCGATCGCCCCGCCCGTGAGCAGGACCGGCGCGTGGAGATCGAGCGCGGCCGCCGCGGCGGCACCCTGTGCGGTCTCGTCGTCCGCGTCGGCCAGGACCACCACGGGAGCCCGCTCGAAGAACGACTGGCTCGCCGTGAGCGCGAGCTCCGCGGGATCGGTCGAGGTCAGGACGAGCACGGGGGCGATCTTGTCCACCGCCGCGGCACGCAGGTCCTGGGTCGGGTTCTCGGACCCCTCGCCCGACACGTCGCCGCCGCCGCACGCGGCCAGCAGGGACGTCGTCAGCGCGAGCGACGTGGCGACCAGGACAAATCGGACCTTCCGTGAATTCACGTCTCTATCATCCCCTACTGCGTGTGTCGCGCCGAGTCGTCGGCGCGTCGCCGTGGGGCTCCGTCGCCCGATGCCGTCGCTTGCCGTCGGAGTCGACCGCCCGCAGGCTCAGCGTACCGAACGGTACTGCGCCGTGAGGGGGCACTGGAACGGGTCGCGCGCCGCGAGGCCGACCCTGTTCAGGTACCGGACGACGATCCGGTACGAGTCCACGAGGGTCGTCTCGGTGTAGAGGATGCCCCGCTCGGCGCAGAACTCCTTGACGATGGGTCGGACCTTGCGCAGCGAAGGACGCGGCATGCTCGGGAAGAGGTGGTGCTCGATCTGGAAGTTCAGGCCGCCCATCGCGACGTCCACCCAGCGGCCACCCGTGATGTTGCGGGACATGAGCACCTGACGGCGCAGGAAGTCGATCTTGACGTCCGGGGCGACGGTCGGCATGCCCTTGTGGTTCGGCGCGAACGACGCCCCCATGAGCACCCCGAACAGGCCGAGCTGGACGCCGAGGAAGGCGAAGCCCATCCCCACGGGCAGGACAAGGAAGACGGCTGCGAGGTAGCCGCCGAGACGGAGAACGACGAACACGATCTCCACGGTGCGGCGCTTGACCGGCCCCCGGCCGAAGATGGTCTTGATGCCCGAGACGTGCAGGTTGAGGCCCTCGAGGAGCAGCAGGGGGAAGAAGAGGTATCCCTGTCGCGCGGCGAACCACGCGCGCAGCCCGCTCTTGGTCTCGGTGAGGGTCTCGGTCTCCCAGACCAGCACGCCGTTGATCATGTCCGGGTCGCCGCCGCGGGTGTTGGGCTTGGCGTGGTGGCGCGAGTGCTTGTGCTGCCACCAGCCGTAGGACAGCCCGCCCAGGAGGTTGGCGACGACCAGGCTCGCCCAGTCGTTCCAACCGCCCGAACGGAAGATCTGGCGGTGCGCGGCATCGTGCCCCAGGAACGCCGTCTGCGTCAGGAGCACCGCGAGCAGCGCGGCGATGCCCATCTGCCACCAGGACTCGCCGATGAGGACGAACGCGACCCCGGTCGCCGCGAGCAGGGCGAGCAGGACAGAGAACTTGGTCCAGTAGTACCCGTAGCGACGGCGCATGAGGCCGAGCTCCTGGACGGTCCGGGTGAGAGCGGTGAACTCGCTGACCTGGCGTTCACGCGGAGACTGTGCGCGGCCAGGAGCGGTGGCGTCGAGCGTCAAGGGATGGCCTCTCGTGGTCACAGACGCGACGCCCGGGGGCAGCACATCCGACGGGTGGTTTCGTCGCGAACGTGACCGACAGTACCCGCACAACCTACGCAAGCGTAGGTTTGTCCACGACGAGATCGTCGACGCCACGAGACCTTCACAACCGGCCCGCGCGGTGCGAGACCGACGACGTCGCTCCCGACACGTCACGGGCGAGCGTTGTCCGGGGTCACCAGGCACGCCATACTTGGGCCCGATCCCAGCCCGTCCACAAGGAGCGACATGTCCAACTCTGACCAGAACCCGTCCAGCACGCCCGACCCCTACGGCGCGCCCCAGGACCCGGCTGCCGGCCAGGCACCCCAGGCGCCGCAGTACGGCGTCCCGGCCCCCGGCGCACCCCAGGCGCCCCAGTACGGCGCACCGCAGGCGCCCGCCCCCCAGGGGTACGGCGCCGCGGCCCCCGCGACCGACCCCGGCAAGACGCTCGGCATCGTGGGCCTCGTCCTGTCGATCCTCGGCTGCACGTCGCTCATCGGTCTGATCCTCAGCATCGTCGCGCTGAGCAAGTCCAAGAAGGCCGGCTACAAGAACGGCATCGCGCTCGCCGGCATCATCGTGGGCGCTGTGCTGCTGGTCGCCTCGATCATCGGTGGGATCATCTTCCTCACCGCAGGCGGGGCCCTCGTCAACGACCTGCTCGAGACCTGCCAGAACGTCCCCTCGGGCGAGACCGTCGTGTGGCAGGGCGAGACCGTCACCTGCCCGTGACGCCTTGGCTGCGCACCGACCCGTGGGCCCCGACCGTACGC
>NZ_JACSQQ010000005.1:57829-72099 GCF_014836555.1 Oerskovia rustica | reverse complement strand
GGGGGGCCCCCACGGGCGTTCTCCCGACTCGTCGGGCGGGCTCGGCAGGCGGACCCGGACGATCGTGACCCGACGGTCCGGGATACTGGAGCCGGCCACCGTGCCGTCCCTGTTCGCTCCGACCCCGAGGACCCCCGTGACCCACCCCGAGCCCGTCGTCCACAACCCCGGCAAGACCCTCGGCATCGTCGGGCTCGTGCTGTCGATCCCCCTGTCGCTCGTCGGTCTGGTCCTCGGGATCGTCGGGCTCGTGAAGTCACGGCGGGCCCGGCTCAACAACTGGTGGGCCGTGGCCGCGATCGTGGTCTCGTTCCTCGTGATCGTGGCGATCGTGATCTGGGCCGCGACCCTGGTCTGGCTCATGGGCGAGTGCGCAGAGCTCGGCCCGGGGATCCACGACGTGAACGGCCGCCCGATCGAGTGCGTCGCCGGATCCTGACCTTCCACTGGCGGGCAGCGGCCCGCCGCGTCACGTGCACCCGGCGAACGACGCCAGGCCGCGTCGCTCAGCCGAGCGGCGCCAGGTCCGGGCTCTGCACGCACAGCGCGCCGCGCCGGGCACCCTCGCCCAGCGCCTCGGCGACCCCCACCCCTCGCAGGTGGGCGTCGAGGTAGCCCGCGAAGAACGCGTCGCCCGCACCGTTGGTGTCCACGACCCGCTCGACGGCGACAGCAGGCACCTCGACCCACCCGCCGTCGGCGGTGAGGGCGCTCGCCCCCCGCGCACCGTGCGTGCACACCACGAGCCGGGCGCCGGCCGCCACGCGGGCCTCCATGAAGGCCCGGTACCCCGGAAGACGGTCCGAGCTGAGGAACAGGAACGAGGCCGACTCGACGAACTCGCGGTGGAACTCGGCCGCGCCGTCGTAGTCGTGCACGTCGCACCACACGTCCTTGCCCAGACGGCGTGCCTCGCGCAGCAGCGGCAGGGCGGGCAGCGCGAGGTCGATCACGACGGCCGGAGCAGCGGTCAGCGCTGCGACGGCAGCGTCCCACGTCCGCCCAGGGGCCACGTCGCCGGGAGCCTGGAGATAGATCGACAACCGCTCCCCCGTGCCGCCCATCAGGTTGAGGTGGCGCTCCGTCCTACCGTCCGGCGACGGTTCCACGAGGAGCGCGACCCCCGCCTGCCGCAGGACGTCCTCGACGCGGGGAGCGACGTCGTCGGACCCCAGGACCGTGCGCAGCACGACCCCGCGGCCCAGGGCGCGCAGGTTGAGGGCCTTGCCCGCCGACGTCCCGCCGACCGTGGCTCGGTGGCGCTCCGCGAACAGCGTCTGCGAACGCGGCTCGGGCAGGGCGTCGAGGTAGACGAGCTCGTTCCACGAGGCGGGACCGGCGACGAAGACGGGCGCGGAGGTGTCCATGGACGCCGACGCTACCCGGGCACGGGGGCGCGGGTCAGCCGGGCGAGAACGTCTCGCGGGCCCGGTCGCCGAGCGCCGGACGACGGTCCGTCCACATGCGCTGTGCATCGCGGGCCGCCGCGAGCACCGCAGGGTCGACGTCGGCGATCGCCAGCCCTTCACGGGACTCGACGTGCGCGACGCGGCGCCCGACCGGGTCGAAGACCGCCGACCCGCCGATGAAGTCGCTCGGGGCCCCGACGAGACCGGCGAAGACGACGTACATCCCGTTGTCGAGGGCCCTGGCGGCGTAGTGCAGGTCCCGCCGGTGGGCGCCGCCGGGGAAGTACGCGCCGCTGTTGACGTAGACGCTCGCCCCGACGGCCGCGGCCGCGGCCGCGTGCTCGGGAAAGTTCGCGTCGTAGCAGACGGACAGGGCGACCTCGACGCCGTCGACGGCCAGACTCGCGCCGCCAGGCCCCGCGGAGAAGGTGCCACGCTCGCTCGCGTGCAGGTGCTGCTTGTCGTAGGCGACCCATGGAGCGCGCCCCGGGGCGAGCACCAGGTTCGTCAGTGCGCGACGGTCCCCGTGGTCGAGCGCCGTGTTCAGCACGACGACGGCTCCCGTCGCGTCGACCGTGCGCTGCAGCGGCGACGTCCAGGACAGGTCGTCGGCCCGCGGCAACGGTCGGGCGAAGACGGCGTCGTCGTAGCCCGTCACGAACGCCTCGGGGAGGACGACGAGGCGCGCACCCGCCGCGGCCGCCTCGGCCGTGAGACGTGCGGCCTTCTCGACGTTGGCGACCGTGTCGCCCGGGATCGCCTCCGCCTGGACGGCGGCCACTCTCAGCATCACGGGGTGATGCTAGCGGCTTCGACGCGGGCCGCCAGGGTCCCCGGCCTCAGCCGTGCCGAGACCCCGGCCCGACCGGTGCGTCGGGTGTGGGCCGACCACGGTTCCTTACCGCGGGGTGCGGCAGCGCCGGCGGGCCCGTCAACGTGGGAGCGCTCCTCACGGCACAGGGCTCCCGGGCGTGGTAGACATCGAGAACGTGCAGGATGGCGGTGGACCTCAGGGGGCGAGGTATGTTCGCATCTGCGTGGCGCGCGAGAAGAAGGCGACCGGTGCCGCCGTGGTGGTGACGTTCATCGGGCTCGTCCTGGCTCTGCTCGGGCTCGTGCTGCTCGCGCGGGTCGCGACCGGCGTCCGCCGGCGCAGGAACGAGCCGAGCACCGGCGCCCACGGAACCGGCATGGCCCTGGGCGGTGGCCTCGTCTTCTGGGGCGCACTGCTCGTCGTCATCGACACGTGGAACAGCTAGCCCCGTCGCGAGCCTCACCGATCGCCATACCGGGACGCTGGGTCGCTGCGTCCGCACCGTCGAGGGTGCGCCTGCACCGCGTCTGGTTGCCGGACGCGAACCGTCAGGTGTGCCCGGGCGCGCGAAGCCCCCGCAGGACGGCCCGAGGGGTGGCGCGTCCTCTGGGTCCGGAGCGCACCCGCCACGCGTGGCCCCTTGCCGGACAGGGTGACGGAACGACGAAGGCCCGGAACCTTGGAGGTTCCGGGCCTTGTGCCTGGTGGAGCTAGGGGGATTCGAACCCCCGACCTTCTCATTGCGAATGGGAAAGTGGGGTACGGTGGGAGCGGAGCAAAAAGCCGTCTGACCTGCACGAATAGACCAAACGACTATCCGTGGGATACCTCTTAGAGCACCGTAAGTTGGCCCCCAGATTGGCCCCCCGAAGATCGGAGATCTCATGCCCCCCAGGAAGCGTCGCCAGCATGGCACCGGAGGAGTGGCATTCGACCCGGACAAGGGCCGCTGGATCGGCACCATCGAGGCGGGCGTCACCGCCAAGGGCACGCGCCGCCGCCTCAAGGTCTCCGGACGGACCGAGGCTGAAGCCAAGGCGCGCCTCAAGGAGAAGCAGCGCCAGATCGCCGCCGAGGGCATGCCGGTCGAGGGCGCGTCGGCTCGGGTCACGATCAGCACCTGGGCGAAGGCGTGGACCGAGCGACGCCAGCACGAGGTTCGATCGAGCACGACGAGCAACGACATCTCCCAGGTGCGCAAGTGGGTCATCCCGACGATCGGCCACGTTCGCCTGGAGCAGCTCACCCCGGCCCACATGCGCGCCGTCACCGCCGCGATTCTGTCGGCCGGTCGCGCCCAGTCGACAGCGCTGCGCGCCCAGGTCGTGCTCAAGAAGATGCTCCGAGACGCGATCGTCGAGGGGTACCGCGTGCCCCAGCGTGTGCTCGAGATGCCGAACCCAGAGAAGAACGTCACGGACCGCGACGCCGTGCCGCTGATCGATGCGCACGCCATCATCCGCGCCGCAGGCGACCTCGGCCCGGCCGGGTCGCGCTGGGTCGCCGCGTTCCTCCAGGGAATGCGCCAGGGCGAGTGCCTGGGGCTCACGTGGGACTGCGTGAACTTCGAACGGAAGACTATCGAGGTCGCATGGCAGCTCGACGCTGTCCCCTACCGCGTCCCCCGCGACCGATCATCGGGCTTCCGGATCAAGCCCGGCACGCCGCACCGTCACCTCGTCGGGCGCTGGCACCTCGTCCCGCCGAAGTCGAAGTCCGGCACGCGCGTGATCCCGATGGTCCCGTGGATGGAGGCCGCGCTCCTCGCGTGGCGCGAGGTCGCTCCCCCGTCACCCCACCGCCTCGTGTGGCCGGCGCTCGACGGCTCCCCTCGCGACGACAAGGACGATTCGATCGCCTGGTACGCCCTCCAGGACGTCGCGCGGGTCGCGCGCATCGACGAAGCGCCCTTCACCCCCGGGCTCAGGCTCGACGAGCGCGGCGGCCCGCTCCTCGGCCGCCGCTACGCCCTCCACGAGGCCCGCCACTCCACCGCGACCCTGCTCATGGAGGCCGGGGTCTCGAACACCGTCATCACCGCGATCATCGGACACAGCTCGATCGTGTCCTCGCAGGCCTACCTTCACGCGTCGCAGGACATGTCCCGCAAGGCGCTCGACGGCGTGGCGGGAAGGCTGGGGCTCAGCGCCCCGTAACCCCCGGCACGACGAAGCCCCCGACGAGAGATCGTCGGGGGCATTGCTGCGTCCACCCGTGCGGCTACGAGGTTGCGGTGAACGTCATCGTGAAGGAGGACCCTGCCCCACTCATCTCAGCGAACTCCCAGCCCTCCCACTCGTCACCGTCCTTCAGCTCGTCGGGAGCGCCGGGGAAGCCTGACTCTTCGGCAAGGCACTCGGCGCCCATGAGCACCGCCATGGAGACCACCACGCCCGACACCCCCTCGTCGTCCAGTTCGTTCCCGGCCAGGATGTCGTCGGCAACGCCACCGGAGGCCGAGAGCGCCTTCGCGTTATCCCCGTCGACCGTGATCGTCACCTTGCTGCCGTCAAGCGCCATCAAGTCGAGATCGCCTTCATGCTCAACGCACGCATCGTAGGCAGCCTTTGCCGCCTCGTTCTCGCCAGCACATCCGGCAAGAAGGACCAGGGCCAGCAAGGCGCCTGCAATCGTGGTGGTTCGCGTATCCATGGTGCGAATCCTCCCGCACCCCTTGCGCGCGAGGCCCCACCTCGCCGGGTGAAGTTGCACTGCTAGACGGCTCTCAGGTGCCGCAATCGTGCGCGCGGGTGGACATAGTTCTCGCGCCACAGCAGCACGTACTTCTCTGTGACGTTGAGCTCCTTGGCGATCGCGCCCTGATGCCCGCCCACGATGCGCTCGGCGCGCGCGTACTCCTCGGCCGAGATGAGGAGCAGCGCCGCGAAGATGTCCGCCTCGCGCTCGTGCCGCTTCCAGACGACCGGGTCGTCGGTCCACGGGTGATCGTGGTGCGCGTGCCCGATCTCGTGAGCGAGCGTCATGCGGAGCGTGAACGCCGTGAGCCGACGGTCCGTGAGCTTGATGAGCCCTCGGGAGTACTCCCCGTTGCGACGCCCGAGCCTGTCGTACTTCAAGCCCCAGCCGCGCTCGCGCACGTAGTCGATCAGGTCCTGCATGCTCAGCCCTCCCTCACGGGTCCTCGAGCTGTGCGATGCCTTCTTCCTCGAGCGTCTGGTCTTCGTTCGCTACGGCTCTCTCCGAGAACGTAGCCGCGTCCTCGTCCCATGTCTCGCGCGACACGAGGCGACCACGGAACTCGTGCACGTTGCTGTCATCTGCTGCCGGCGTCTCGCCGGCCTCGTTCATGGGGGCGGGGTGCTCAGCATTGCCCACCACCTCCTTCGCTGCTCTGAAGATGCTCGTGTTGTCGAGCGCAATCTGGTGTGCGGTGTAGACGGCCTCCGGGAAGCCGCCCATCGAGACGGCGCGCGAGCGGTCACCGGGCCAATACCTGAGCTCAACCTCGGACCGGACCCCCTCCGGATCTGTCGAGACGCTGATCCCGACGATCACCCTCCGTCCGCGATCATCTCGCTCGGCCCGCACTTGGAGCCACGAGTCGCCCTCGGGTTCCAACGGAGGGGTGTACGTAGGGACCGGAGGGCCCTGGTGCACCTGCTCAGGAGCCTGGTCAGGGTCGATCGTGACGCGGGGATCCGCGATCTGGTAGAGGACGTCCTCTGTGGACCCCCTGCGCCACCCCAGGGCGCGGTCGAGATCTCGCGCAGTGCGTAGGCGGATCGCCTTCGCCTCCCCGTTCTCGATCTTGGAGAGCGTCGTTGTGGACGGCCCGCCGAGTGCGGCGACGTCCTCCTGTGAGAGGCCGAGCTCTTCTCTGCGGGCTCGAACCAGTGGCCCGAGTCGGGCGATGTCCTGTGCCATGCCCCCACCCTGCCAGAGATCTTCGGCAAACATGGCCTGAGGTTGGCGAACAACACCGGTGCAACTTGGGGATTTGGCCGTGCGCCGTCGGCCAACACCGGCGGAATCGCAATGTTTGCTGGCCTTCGGCCTTCCTTGCCAACCATGTTTGCTGTACGGTCATCAACATGGCAGCAAAGATTGCTGGACCCGGTCCAGTCCCCCCGTTGAGGGAAGCCAAGACGCCTCCCTACGTCCCCCTCCGCGCCCTCCGCTTGGCGGCAGGCCTGACGCTCGAAGAGGTCAGCGCTCGGATCAGCGCAGAGTTCCCGGAGATCACCGCGAGCCGCGGCACGCTCTCCGCGATCGAGTCTGGCTCGCGCGGAGTCTCCGACCTGATGCTCCGGGCCCTTGAGCGCGCCTTCCGGATCCCTGAGGGATCCATGACGACCAGCTACGCGCCGCGCACCCGCGACGCCGCCTGAGACAGAACAGCAGAAAGCCCCCGCTGTCCCGGCAGGAGACAGAGCGAGGGCTTCCGTACAGGAAGCAGGATCCCATGAACAACCTCATCCACATCCCGTTCCGCGACAGCGAGGTCCTCGCTGTCAACGTCGACGGCAAGCCGCACGTCATCCTCAAGCCCTTCGTCGAGTCGATCGGACTGGACTTCGAGCCGCAGCGGAAGAAGCTCGCCGGCAAGTCATGGGCCTGCACCTCCCTGGTGGAGGTGCAGATGCCGGGCGACAGGCAGGTTCGGCAGGTGGTGGCGACCGACGTCCGCACCGCCCTGATGCTGCTCGCAACGATCGACGAGCGTCGCGTCGCTGAGACGGCTCGCCCCCTCCTGGTCGCCTACCAGTCCGAGGTTGCCGACGCCATCGAGGCGTACTGGACCAAGGGTGGCGCGATCAACCCACGGGCGTCCGAGGACCAGATCGACGCACTGGTCCGCCGGGCCCGCGTGCAGATGGAAGTCATTGCTACGGCGCGCGGCATCATCGACGACCACTACCTCGAAGCGAAGGGCCGCCTGGTCCTCGCTCAGGCCATGGGCGAGGAGCCGGAGCTCGACCCGACCACGCTGCCGATGGACGTCACGTCCTACCTGCGCGACCGCAAGGTCAACCGCGTTCTCATCGCGAAGCACTGCGGGGGCTTCGGGAAGCGGCTGCGGGCGCTCTACATCGCGGAGCACGGGCACGAGCCGAAGAAGGTCCCCCGAGAGGTCAACGGCACCTTCCAGCAGGTCAACGGGTACACGAAGCGCGACGAGAACCTGTTCGACCGCGTCTTCGCGATCATGCGCGCCGACCTCGAGGGGGTGCGGGCATGAGCGCCTCAGTCGACTTCCAGCCGATCCCGGGCGACCCGAGCGACCTCGGCGTCTCGATCGGAACTGTTGCCCTGATCCTCGGCGTGACCGAGGACGAACTTCGCGCACTCATTCCGGCGCAGCACAGGGGCAACGGGGCGCTCGTGCCGACCTCTTCGGTGGCCGTGCCGGAGGAATGGTGGCGCAACGGCGGCCGCCGCTACCGCGAGGCTGCAGCCGCCTGCGGCTCCGACGACATCCGAGACGTCGTCGCCCACATGCAGCAGGTGGCGTCGTGAGCACCGCGACGGAGCAGAAGGCGTACTCCATCGCGGGCGTGGAGGCGGTCACGCCGTTCTCGCAGAAGCAGATCCGGGCGGCGATCCGCGCGACGGACCCGGCCGCGTGGCCGCCACCGCTCAAGGCGAAGGTCACCAGCCGCAACGCAGACGGCACGCCGCGCCAGTACGTCGTTCTCGAGAAGGACCTCGACGCATGGCTCGAGAACCTCGACACCGCCTGACCCCACCCAGCAAGAAGCCCCGCCGTCGGCATGCACGCCTGGCGGGGCAACTCACCCAAGAAGGAGCGTAGCAATGAGGCTGTTCAAGAGGCGACCACGGGTGTCGCCAGCCATCGAGGCCCTCGTCATTCCTGACCCCGCACCCGAGTACTCGGTGGCGGACCGCGCAGATGGCCTCCCCCGCCGCGTGCCTCCCCTGTTCTTCGGTGCGGGCGCGTCGGCCACGACCGAGGACGAGGCGATCGTGATCGCACTCGGCGCACTGGAGCAGCACGGGCCCCGTGAGGCAGCCGCGGTGCTCGAGGGGTTCGTGTCCCGCGAGCTCGCCGACACCATCCCGGCGCGCGAGCAGATCGTGCAGGACCCGTCGGCCCCCTACGACGACGTCGAGATGGAGGCGTTCGCACCGGGGTCGCTCGCCGACCAGGCCGAGGCATGGCTCGCGGACGGTGCGCGATGACCGTTGACGACCGCCTGTACGTCCTCGACGACTCCGGCCAGGCGACTGTGATCCGACGCCCGGCAGCCACGGCCCGTGTCCGCTCCCTGCTCTCCACGCTTCCCCCGGGCCTCGCCGACCAGATCGAGCGCGCCGCGGCCGAGTGTGCCGCCGCCGCACCCGAAGGCGAAGTCCTGTACGCCGCGTGCTGGTGCGACGACGACGACCACACGTTCGCGGACTGCGTCCAGTGGCGAGAGAGCGCTGACCGGGCCCGTCGCGATCGCGACGAGTCCGCGCACCCCGCCCACCTCATCCGCCGCATCACCGTCACGGAGGCAGTCGCATGACGCAGCCCACCCCCGCCGTCCGCCCCGGCCAGATCTGGGCCGACAACGACAAGCGCTCCGCAGGCCGTCAGGTCCAGGTCCTTGCGATCGACGAGACGCACGCCGTCGTTCGCCCGGCGGGCGGGCCCGGGCTCCAGACCCGCATCCGCCTCGACCGCTTCCGCCCGACGTCGACCGGGTACCGGCTCGTGAAGGACGTGGCTCCATGACGACCCTCGAGCACCACGAGCAGGCGCGGCTCGTCCAGCAGCGCGACGACGCGATCGACCGTGCGGACCGTCTCGCCCGCACGCTCGCCCCGGTCCTCGCGTGGTGGGTCAAGGAGCGCCGTGTCGAGGAGAACGTCGACGAGCGCGAGCTCGCCCATGCCGCCCTCGACCAGTACCTCGACGACTACGGCACGGAGGTCGACGCATGAGCGCCGAGATGCTGCGCCGAGCCGCAGCCTCGGAGCGCGCCGAGTGGGGCAACCCCGTGGACGCCCTCATCTACCCGCGGGCGTCCGCCGTTCACCTCGAGTTGGCCTGCTGGCTCGAGGACGACGCAGCCCAACTCGAGTTCGGATCGCCCGACGAGCCCGGCTCGGTCGAGCGATCCATCACCCTCGCTCGCCTGCTCCTCGGAGAGGCGCCATGAGCGCCACCTGGGCCGACGTCATCGGCACCGCCGTCTGCGTCGCCCTCCTGCTCGCCTCGGCGTGGTGGGCCGGACGTATCGACGCGCGACGCAAGAAGGAGGGGCGGAAGTGATCATCGAAGGCATCTACGAGGGCATGACGGACGCCGAGTACCACGGCGACCCGGTCGCCGGCGGCTCGCTCTCCAACTCGGGAGCCAAGACGCTCCTCAAGTCCCCGGCGCTCTACCGATGGCAGCTCGACCACCGCGTCGAGAAGCACGAGTTCGACGTGGGTCACGCGGTCCACGGGAAGGTGCTTGGCGTCGGCATGGACGTCGTTGCCATCCCGGACGACGTCCTGTCGGCCGCCGGTGCTGCGAACACGAAGGCCGCGCGCGAGTTCATCGCCGCGGCCCGCGAGGCTGGGCAGGTCCCGCTCAAGGCCGACGTCATCGCCCAGGTCGACGCGATGGCGGACGCCGTCCTGACCCATCCGCTCGCTCGAGCACTGTTCGAGCGACCAGGTGTCGCGGAGTCGTCGATCTTCTCGCCCGACCCCGAGACCGGCGAGTGGATGCGGGCCCGCCCCGACTTCCTCCCGGAGCGCAGCGACGGCCGCACGATCATCGTCGACCTCAAGACCGCCATCACCGCCGACCCGCGCGAGTTCGACCGCAGCGCCGCGGAGCACGGCTACGACATGCAGTCCGAGTTCTACCCCGAGCTCGTGCGGCGAGTCCGCGGCGACGACGACACCGCGTTCGTGTTCGTCGTCGTCGAGAAGACCGCGCCGTTCCTCGTGTCCGTCGTCGAGCTCGACGAGCAGTTCTCCCAGATCGGCCGCGCCAAGGTGCGCCGCGCGGTCGACACCTTCCACCAGTGCCGCCAGGCCAACGAGTGGCCCGGATACGCCCCGGTCGTCCACAAGGTCGAGCCTGCCCGCTGGTACGTCATCAAGTCCGAAGAGGAGCAGTACGCATCATGACCCGAGACCTCTCCCTCCCCTCCGACCGCGCCGCGGCGGCCCGTGTGGACGTCGCCTCTCAGGCGACTGCGGTCGAGCAGGCCCGCGCCGTCGCTGAGGTGCAGGCCGCCGTCGTCGTCGCACAGCAGGTCCCCCGCGACCTCGGGCGTGCCGAGGCCGAGATGCGCGACACCTGCGGGCGCCTGTCCATGGCCGGGCGCGCGTTCTACTCCGTCCCGAACCGCGGCACCGGACCGACCGTCCACCTCATGCGCGAACTCGCCCGCATCTGGGGCAACGTGCAGTACGGAGTCCAGGAGCTCCGTCGCGACGACGACGCTGGAATCAGCGAGGTCCAGGCGTTTGCGTGGGATGTCCAGACGAACACGCGCTCCACCCGCACCTTCATCGCCCCGCACGCCCGCATGAAGGGGCGCGACCGGCAGAAGCTGACCGACCTCGGCGACATCTACCTCTCGAACCAGAACGTAGGCGCCCGCGCGGTCCGTGAGTGCATCGCGACGATCCTCCCGACGTGGTTCACCGAGGAGGCCCAGGACCGGTGCCGCGCCACGCTCGAGAAGGGCGAGGGCAAGCCGCTCCCGGAGCGCATCGCCACCATGGTCGGCCTCTTCGGCGAGCAGGGCATCAAGATCGACCAGCTCGAGGCTCGCACCGGCAAGCAGCGCTCCGCGTGGGGCGCCGGCGAGGTCGCGAGCCTCGGCGTGGACTACACGTCCATCACGCGCGATGGGCTCGACAAGGACGAGATCTTCCCGCCCCGCCGCGTCACCGCCGACGAGATCGCCAAGGCGCCAACGCTCCCACTCGGCGGTGCAGCATGAGCCACAACCTCACCATGACCGATCTCTTCTGCGGCGCGGGCGGCTCCTCCACGGGCGCCGTTGGTGTCCCGGGCGTCGAGGTGCGTCTCGCGGCAAACCACTGGGACGTCGCGATCGAGACGCACAACGCGAACCACCCGGACACCGACCACCTGCAGGCCGACATCTCGAACACGGACCCGCGGTTCATCCCGACGACCGATCTGCTGTGGGCGTCTCCAGAGTGCACGAACCACTCGAGGGCGAAGGGCCGCAAGCTCGCGGGCCAGCAGCCCGACCTGTTCGGCGACGTCCTGCCCGAGGCCGCGGCCGAACGCAGCAGGGCGACGATGTGGGACGTCGTGCGGTTCGCCGAGGCCCACCACTACAAGGCGGTCCTGGTCGAGAACGTCGTCGAGGTCGTCGACTGGTCCTCCCCCTGGGGCGTGCGCGGCGGGCTGTTCCAGTCCTGGCTCGGCGCGATGCACGCGCTCGGGTACCGGCACCGCATCATCTCGATGAACTCGATGCACGCCCAGGCTCACGGGCTCCCGGCCCCGCAGTCGCGCGACCGCGTCTACATCGCGTTCTGGCGCACCGGGGACCGCACCCCGGACTTCGAGCACATGCTGCGCCCCAAGGCGTACTGCGCGCGCTGCGACCAGGTCGTCGACGCCATGCAGTGGTGGAAGAAGGGAGACGGCCAGGCCCGCCCCGGCCGGTACCGCTCGCAGTACCTCTACCGGTGCCCGAACGCCGCTTGCCGCAACGACGTCGTCGAGCCCGCGTGGCTCCCGGCCTCGTCGATCATCGACTGGTCGAACCCCGGCACCCGGATCGGCGACCGCGCGAAGCCGCTCGCCGAGAAGACGATGCGACGCATCCAGGTCGGCATCGAACGGTACTGGTCCCCGATCCACGTCGAGCACGGCGGCAACCAGTACGACGCCGCCGACCCCAAGCACGTCGGGTACGGCGACCCGAGCTCGTACTACCGGGCCTGGCCCGCGTCCGAGCCGCTGCGCACGATGCACACCCGCGAGTCCAAGGCGATCGCGTACATGCCCGTCATGGTCCCGGTCGAGGGCCGCGACGGAAAGCAGCCCATGACCATGGGCGACCCGCTGCGCACCCAGACGACGCGCAACGAGTCCGGCCTCGCATTCCCGCCCTTCATGGTCGAGCGACGCTTCGACTACAGGACGCGTGAGCTCACCGAGGCCATGCCGACGCTCACCGCCAACGACACGAGCAAGGCCCTGGCGTTTCCGCCGTTCCTCGCCGAGCTCCGCGGCGGCGGCTCGACCGCGCGACAAGCGGCCGACCCGCTCGCGACCGTCACGGCTTCGGGGAACCACCACGCCCTCATCCACCGGCACAACGAGGGCGGCGCCGAGATGACGACGCCCGCCGGCGAGCCGGTCCGAACCATCACCACCGCGGGCCACCAGTCGCTCCTCACCGGGCAGACCGTCGACATCGACGACGTCCGTTTCCGGATGCTCGAGCCCTCCGAGATCAAGCAGGCCATGGCGTTCCCCGCGGACTACGTCATGGCCGGCAACCGCCGCGAGCAGGTCAAGCTCTCCGGCAACGCCGTCACCCCACCCGCCGCACGCGACCTCGTCGCGACCGTCGTGCAAGCCCTCACCGGAGAGGGGGCGCCCTCGTGATGGAGCCCATGCCCTACTCCCGTCCGTGCGCCAGCGGCCAGCGCCGCGCGTGCACCACCACCGACCCTGCCGCCTGCGCGTGCGGCTGCCACAAGGAGGACCAGTGACCAACCTGCGCGCCCAGACCCTGACCCGACCGACCAACGGCCTCGCCGCCCGTGAGCCCGAGGACTGGCGCCTGGACGCCGAGTGCCGCGACTGGGACCACGAACTGCAGGGCGACCCGTGGCACCCGAACTCGGACCTCCCCGGCGCCTACGACGACGCCCGCAAGATCTGCAACGGATGCCCGGTCGCTGCGCTCTGCCTCCAGGCGGCGTTCGACACGGAGTCTCGCAGCGACGCCGCCATCCGGTACGGGATGTTCGGCGGCAAGACCCCGGCCGAGCGTGCGGCGGTGCTCCGCAAGCAGCGCAGGCTCGCAGCATGAGGCGGGCACCGTCGGTCGAGGACTACGCGCGGATGTCGCAGCAGTCCCGCGACGCGGCGTACCGCCTGCTGGTCGCCGAGCAGGAGACGTACCAGTCACGGCTCGACGTCCTGGCTGAGCGCGCCCGCCGCGCACAGGTCACGGGCGACCCGGACGCCACACGCGCCACGGCCCGCCACCTCAAGCCGATCTACGAGCGCCGACACGGCGACACCCCCACTCTGCAGGCCGCCCGTCGCGCCGCCATGCAGACCGACCACGACGGCGCCGAGTCCCGGCGCCGAGAAGCGAGAGCAGCATGACCACCCACACCTGCCAGTGCGGGGCCGCGTTCACCGCGGACCCCGCCGGCCGACTCCGCCACCAGATGCTCCATGGACACCGCCCGACGACGCCCGCCGCCCGAGACATCTGGGCCGAGGCGCTCAAGGCCGAGAAGGGCGGCGCCGCGTGACCGGCCGCCACCTGACCCCGTGCAGCGCGATCGTCCGAACGGGGAACTACCTCCCGCTCGAGGGCTGGCCGTCCATCGCCGAGATGGCCGTCTGCCTGCTCAGCCCTGGCCACGACGGCCCGCACGTCGACCCCACGCTCGACCACCACGCCTGGGACGAGACCCCACCACCACCCGAGGAGGCGGCGTGACATGGGGGAAGGTCGACGACAAGCTGCACTCGGCGATCAAGTGGCGCGGCGCGTCGAAGGGCGCACGAGCGCTCTGGGCGACCGGACTCTCGTGGTGCATGGACCAGCTCACGGACGGCTTCGTGCCGAAGGAGATGCTCAAGCACCTCGACGGGACGCCCGCGGAAGTCGCGTCGCTGGTGCGCGTCGGCCTGTGGGAAGAGGTCGACAGCGGGTGGCTCTTCCACGATTGGCTGGACTACCAACCGTCGCGCGAACAGGTGCTCGCCGAGCGTGCTGCAGCCTCCGAACGTCAGCGGAAGGCGCGCGAGAGGGCGAAGGCGAAACGCGAGGCCGACCCGTGAACGGAAACGACACGATCGGCGGAATCCCGCGCGAAAGCCGCTTCTGTCACGCCGTGGC
>NZ_JACSQQ010000005.1:24911-57819 GCF_014836555.1 Oerskovia rustica | reverse complement strand
CGCGTGAGTCACGGCAGCAGTCACGGTCCCCCCGACCCGACCCGACCCGACCCGTCCTTAGTCTTTCGGCTCACCTCCGTTTTGGACGTGGAGACCAAGGCCAAATCGTCACCTACGTACCGCGCGAGCGGCACGACGGATTGGCCTTGGGATGCTGACCCGGACCGAGGTCGAGCGCCTGGCAGCAGCCGCTAACGCGCTGCGACCCGACTGGCCCCTGCAATCGCTCTGCACGTTCCTCGTGCGAGACCACGCACACCGCGCCTACCGCGACGTCGCCGTGGCTCTCACCTGGGTCGCGACCGACCCGAAGACCCAGACCCCGAAGCGCATGAACGAGCTCGGGCCCTGGTGGCAGGCCGTCGCCGGCACCGAGACCAGCAGCGGCCGGTACACGCCCTGCGACATCGAGGGCGACGCACACCGCTCCTACCCGAAGGGCCGGTGCGGCGCCTGCAGGGCCGACGAGCTCGCAGCCGACGACCACACCCCCACCCCGGCGCCCGCGCCGATCCCTGCCGCCTACGCCGGTGGCGCCAACCTCGTCCGGCAGGCCGCCGGACTCCCGATCAAGGAGCACGCATGAGCGACCAGCACGTGAACGCGGAGCGGATCCGCGTCACCCTCAACATGACCGCCGCGATCGCCGCCCACCTCGGCCTCACCCTCGACGCCGAGGGCGCCACGATCGCCCCCACCCCCGGCCCGCTCGTCGACGCGATCGCCGCCCACATCTACGCCCGCCACACCGAGAACCGCTACACCACCTGGGAAGACCTCTCCCCCGCCGGCAGGGCGCCCTGGATCGCCACCGCTGAGGGCGTCATCCAGCTCGCCACCACGGCGACCGAGACCGTGGAGGCCGGCGCATGAACGGCGCGCGCAAGATCGAGCGGCTCGAGCCCGACGGGCAGATCCACGTCCACCTCGGATGCGAGATGGACCTCGACGACCTGCTGCTCCACCTGCTCGCCGAGGAGGGGCTCGGGCGCCACTGGGCAGACGGGCCCACCCATCTCGCCGACTGGCCAGAGCTCGACGTGGGCCGGTTCCGCAAGGTCCCGTGCAGCTGCGGCGACGACCACGCCTACGACGTCTGGCCCGTCGGCGACGACGAGAACCCCCGCGGGTCCTACCTGGGGGTGATGACCCGATGAGCGCCCCGTTCGTGGCCCGCTTCCACGGGACCTGTACCGACTGCGAGGAGCACATCGCCCCGGGCGAGCGGATCGTCTCGCTCGGCGACGGCGAGTACGAGCACGCCACGTGCCGCACGGTCGATCGCCCCGCCGAGACCTGCCCGACCTGCTGGCTCACCATGCCCTGCGACTGCGAAGGAACCACCCCATGACCGCCCCGACCTCACCGAAGCCCCACACGCCGGCCGACCCCAACGATCTGCGCACCGCCCTCACCAAGCTCGCGGAAGACCTGGCGCGGCAGCCGCTTCCGCCGATAGAGCCGCGCCAGGTCGGTCACGCCGCGGCTCGGCGCGAGATCGCCGAGCGCCTCCGTGCCCTGCTCGCCGCTCACCCGGCACAACCTCAGGCCGGGTCGCTGGTCGAGTACCGGGATGCCGTCGCAAGGAACCGTTCCGCCGCCTCTTGGATGCGAGACGACTTCCTCACCGACATGGATGAGTGGCTGACCACGCACCCCGCCCCGGTGTCCGACACCCGACGCGAGGACGTGGCCGTGGGTGAACTCGCGCCCGGCGACCAGGTCATGTTCCCGGGCAGCGTCTACCGCGCCGTGCGCTCGACGGAGTACGTGGGCCTGTCGCCGAACATGATCGTCACGTTCGAGGACGGCTCGCACATCACGTGGACGGCCGCCACCCGCGTGGAGCGCATCCCTGCCCCGCCCGTGGACGACGGCGGCTGGACCGTGGCCGACTGGGAGGAATGGGCAGGCGAGGTGGCCGCGACGCTCCCCGAGGACTGCGACGGCGACGAGGCCCAGACCGAGATCATCGCCCAGTTCGTGCGTCGAGCTGCCGCCCCGCCCGTGGTGGACGAGGCGGCGATCGCAGACGTCATCTCGATGCACCTCGGGGGCTACCTGCCAGACGGGAACATCAACCGCTTGACCGCTGAGATCGCCGCCCGCCTGAGAGGAGTAACCCATGGCTGACCTGAGCGCGCACTGCCCGAAGTGCGGCGAGGTCGAAGAGATCGACCTGACCCCGCCCGTGAACTTCACCATCCGCAGCGAGTACCTGACGCTGACCTGCGACGCCTGCGAGGACTCCGATGACTGACGCACGGACCTGGCTCGACCAGGTGGACGCACGCACCAACGCCGCCACAGACGGACCATGGACCTACGGCGGACAGGGGTGGGTGTTCGGACCATCTACCGAACACACTCGCGACGATGACCTCCTCGCGACCGTTACTGACGACGAGACCGGCGTGTTCATCGCTCACGCGCGGACTGACCTGCCCGCCGGGACCACCGCACTCCGCGCAGTACTCGACCTGCACGCAGACGACGGGTACGGCGACTGCACCGGATGCGGCGTCGACACCTACGAGAACGCCATCTCGTGGCCCTGCGCGACCGTCACCGCCATCACGACCGCTTTGGAGGACGCATGAGCACCGACGACCTGACCCGACGCGCGAGGGCCGAGGTGCTCGTGCTGAACGCCGTCCCGAACGGCCAGGCCGTGTACACGCAGGAACTCCTGTCCGAGCTGGCCGACGAGGTAGACCGACTACGGGCCGAGAACGCATACCTGCAACACATCTCGGACACCTATGACGAAGTCATGCCGCTACTCGGACAGACCACCATCGAGCGTGATGCGGCACGGGCAGCACTCGAACGCGTGACCGATCTGCTCACCCTCTGGGCGCGCCTCGCCTCCCAGCAGGCCAACCTAGGCGACGTAGTACACGACCTCACCCGAGCCCTCGAAGGGGAGCCATGACCCGCATCGACACCGTAGGCCAGCGGAAAGAGATCCTCGCCGCCGTCTGCGAGAACGAGTACCGCTGGACCTGGAAGCGCGCGAGCAGGGGTGCGTCCTCCAGGGATGGGACACTCAGGGCATGACAGAAAGTCCCACGGGCGACTGGCAGTTGATCTCCACGGCGCGCAATCCGTGGGGCAAGGTTCCGATCACCGGTGGCGATCCGCGCTCAGGTGTCGCCCGCGAACGCCTCGATGAGCTCATGGCCCAGGCCCACCAGCCTGACCCGCCGTCACGTCGCCACCACTACGTGCCCAAGAGCTACATGAAGTACTGGTCAGAGGATGGCAAGCGCGTCCACACCATTGACACCATCCTGGGGCATCGCCGACTAGTTGGCCTCCGCGATGCGTGCGTGGCCGAGAACTTCTACCGGGTAGTCGGCGTCGATGGCACGCCTCACAACCGAGTCGAGCTCATGTATGCCGTACTTGACCGCGAACTTGCCCGCATTCAGGCAATGCTCTGCCGTCTCACAGACCCCGAGCAACTCACCTTCGAGGACTTTATGTCGCTGGGCCTTCTCGTGAGCGTCCAGCGAGGACGCACATCCCAGATGCGTCGCCAGTTGGCCGCCCAGGGAGAGTGGTGGCGGCGGCAGGGCGTCAACGGGCAGAAGACGGAAGCCCTGACGGCCATCCAACTGGCAGGGTCCCACACTGAATCGGCCTTTACCGGGATGTACGACGCTGCTGATGTCATGACCGGCAAGCAGCTCGAGATCTGGATCGACCCCAAGGGGAGGTTCATCACGAGTGACGCGCCGGTGCAGACCACCCTGATTCCCGAGCGCCGTCCCGGGCTCCTGGATGCCCCCCGGATCTGGTGGTCGATCAGCCCGGAACGAGCGGTGTGCTTGGTGAACACGCTCACGGGCAACAAGGCCGACATGCGGACGGCCAGCGTGAAGCAATTGGACGAGGTGCGGACAGCAATGATTCGTGGACGGGAACGTGTAATCATCGGCACGGAGCGCGGACTGCATGGCATACCACTAGGACCACTACCCAAGCGAACGCAGATGCGGTTGCGCTGCACGCCACACGGAACGGGCTGCCTAGTCGAGATCGCAGAGACCTACGCTTCCGCGCCCGACGTGAGGCTCTGTAGCAGCGGAATCCACACCGACGTACCCGGCGTAGTCGCCTTCGCCTAGCCCGGTCAAGGTTGAGCCCGCAACCTTGACCAACACGGGCGCGCAAGTCAAGAATCGCCGGACATCCTGGTGCCCGTGAGCCCGACCGTCGAGATTGCCCGCGGCGGGCGATAGGCGTCCAGGTCGCGGAACGCAGTCCTCGAGACCGGGAGTTCCGTAATCCACGGGAACTGCCCTCCCTCTGGGAGCCATGCCACAACCCCGCGAACCAGGTCACCCTCCGACATTGGCGGCAAGTTTCCCTCGGTCGGCGGAGTGGGGTTTCGAAACATCGAACGGTGCACGTTCACAGCGGTCAGGAACTGGTTTGCGGTGTTCACAATCGGCTTGATCGCAGAATTCGCCTTCCTGATCTTCTCAACTCGTCCCGGCCAGTATGGCGCCCCATCGGCCACGAAGAAGTCAACGTCAACTGCGTAACCAACGTCGGGGAACTTAATGAGGGCGCCAGTCATCCCTCGGCTAAGGTCGAACTTGATCAGCCCTGCGGGCATGCCGGGTTGAAACATGTCCCACCCAAACCGAATCCGCAGCACGCGACGGGCGCCGCTGGGACCGGGCATCTGCTCGCCCTCGTACCATGTACCCCTGTGTCCCTGCTCTCCGGTCAGCAGATTCGTAGTGGCGGGAACACTCCGATCGACTCCGAACCGAAAACCCGGACGAAGTTCCGGACGAGGATCAGGGCCATGCAGGCTGACCTTAAACTGCCCCAGTTCGGGATGCCGCGCCTTGACGTAGAACGAAGTGCCGCGCGAGAAGATTCGCCACATGTGGCTGTACGGCCTTGCAGGTTCTTCTCGTGAGCCAACGAGGATGCTGACCGCCTGCTCCTTGCCCATGTCTTCAACCTTCCTTCGGTAATGGGTGCGACGATACTGCCCAAAGAGTCGATCAGGTTCAGACGTTCCGTATTTCACCCTGCCAACTCTGAGCGGATCCTGTCTTGAGCCCGCGCCGCCGACGCCGTAACGTAGTCCGCCCACCGGAAGGCGAGCCCGTGGACACCCGTACCGCTCTCGACGCACGAACCGATCTCCTCTGGATCGTCGACCACTGGGCCGACCTACGGGTTCGACTCCACGGCGGCGGCGGGAACGCGCTGACCGGGCTGCCGTCCGGATCGAACGAGGCGCCGCTCCCCATCGACGTCGCCGTATCGGACCTCATGCGCGAGATCGAGGACCAGGCGAGGTTCTACGCCGCCGTCCTTCTCGACGAGGTCCCGCCCGAGCACGGGTGCGACGGGCGGTGCGTGGACGCGTGGATCACCACGGCCGCCGATGCCGCGAAGGCCGGCCAGCCCGTCCCGCCCGCGCCGGGCTCGTGGGACTGCCCCGACCGGCGCGACCCCATCACCACGTCGACCATGCCCGCCCTGCTCGGCCAGGTCGCCGAGCGGTACGGCCACTTCACCGCCGACGAGCGTGAGGCCCTCGACTTCGCCGACGAGGCCCACGACTTCCGCGAGCGAGTCCGCAAGACGCTTGAGCGACCAGCTCGCCCGACCTACGTCGGACCCTGCCGGTCGCGCACGGCCGACGGGGCTGGATGCGCCGGCGAGCTCTACCTACGCGAGGGGCGCGACGGCGGGGTCTGCCGAGAGTGCGGGACCGGGTTCACCGAGGTCGAGCAGACGGCCTACGTCCGCGACGAGCTCGAGGAGCGGCTCATGACGCCGATCGAGATCGTGCGCGCGCTCAAGATCGTCGGACACGAGGTCAAGCCCGGCACCGTGTTCAAGTGGGTGCAGCGCGGCAGGCTCAAGGAAGTCGTCGATGGGCTGTACCGACTCGCCGACGCGCTCGACCTCGCCAAGCGGCCCGTGCGTGGGAAGGTGGCGGCATGAAGGGCCGCGGCCGGCCGCGCCGCTGCCGCTTCGATGACGGGGGTCGACGTGTTCGCGTTGGGTGCACTAATCGGACTGGCGGGCTGCTTCCTGCTCCACGTGGTCCTCGAGAAGCCGCCGTACAGTGGCAAGGCGGTGTTCGTCGGGATCGTGCTCATCGTGGGCGGTGCCGAACTCGCCGTCTTCAACGCTCCGTTCCTCGACGAGCAAGAAGCAGGCGGGAAGGCCCTGGCTGCCATGCTCGCACCAGTCGCCCTCGTCCTGGCTGCAGCCTTCTCGGGCCGAGGGTCCGGGAAGGGACGAGGCATGTTCTAGCCCATCCAGCGTGCCGCCCCATGACGGCAGCGGGCCACATTGCCCACCGCGCCCTGTCCACCTAGTCTGTGCTTAGGTGGGTTTCACCCATCAGCAGACAAGGCCCCGAGGTTCGCCACGGGGCCTTTCGCGTATCCGGGTCGGCGCTGTCAGTAGCCGACACTACGTTCTACCTCATGCTTCGCATCAATGACGTGATCACTGTCGACGTGGTCACCAACCTGTGGACCGACGCCCTGCTCCCCATCGCGGCGATCGTGATCTCCGTCGGCACACTCGTCTGGTCCATCCGTGACCGCCGAAGCGACCAAGCGCGGATCAAGATCTCGAGTGCGATCTCGATCCCCGTCGGGGATCTTGGGCCCGTACAGCGTCTGATCGGCATCGACGTGACCAACGTAGGCCGCTCCGGATCAACAATGCTGAACAACATCCACTTGCGGTCAGGGCGTCGGGGTGGGAACTTCTGGGTCACGCAGCCAGCCCTCGGCATCGGGTCGAGCTATCCAGTTCGGCTGGAGCCGGGACAACACGCCAAGCTGCTGATAGACCCCACGGGGATCGCGATCGCCTGCCAAAGGGAAGGCATCGACCCAGAGTCTCTGCAGGTCGTTGCCACAACCGGACATGGCGAGACCACCACCCGGCTCAAGAAGAGCGCCCGTTGGCTCATCGCGGACGTGGCAAGACGCTCCCCTGCCCTTCGGTGACCACGCCCGGTCGACGGGGTGCCAAACGGCAGGAGGTGGGCGGGATGCCCCGAGGCTGGTCCCCCTGCTCCCGCTGCCCCGACGTCGCACCGCCTGGCTGCTCGACCTGCGACGCATGCCGAGCCGAGACCGACAGGGCACGCAGGCCAGCAGGCAACCCCTACTCCACCAAGGGTCACCGCCGCTTCCGGGAGGACGTCCTAGCCCGCGACCCGCGGTGCGTGTGCGCTGGCGGCTGCGGTGCACACGCTGGCCTCTGCGCTGCGATCTCGACCGTCGCTGACCACCACCCAGTCGAGCGCGTCGACCTTGTGGCGATGGGTCAGGACCCCAACGACCCGGACCATGGGCGCGGTGTCTGCGCTCCATGTCACGACCGCACGACGGCCCGCACCAAGCCCGCAGGATGGAACGCCCGCTGACCATCCGAAACGGGCATAGCAAGCGCGCCGGACCGGTCGATTCAGGGTGGGGGTACCCCCCAAAGAGCCACCCTGCCGGAACCGCCGGAGAGGGGGATTTTCCTCTGTACGGGTTCCGGGACTCCTGGTGGTGAACACACTTCGACGCTCGACGGAAGGTCGGGCGCCACTTTCGTAGGCCGCGCAAGGCGGTGAAGAGGTGATCGTCATGCCGGGTCCCGCTCCGAAGCACCCGTCCACTCGAGCTCGCCGCAACGACCCGAAGAAGGGCTTCACTTCGCTGCCCGCTGGCGGCCGGCTGGGTGCGATCCCGCCGTGGCCGCTGCGCCCCAACCCGTTCATGACGGCCCAGCTCGAGACCGCGCGCGATCGCGTGGCCTCGCTGCAGGTCGAGCTCGAGGCAGCCGAAGACGGGCGCGCTCGCGGCCGACTCCGGCGCGAGCTGAGCAAGAACGAGATGACCGTCGCCACGCTGAGCCTGCAGATCGAACAGGCGACCGACGACGAGGTCGCCCTCTGGGACGACTTGTGGCGGACCCCGCAGGCCACGGTCTGGGAGGACTCGCACTCGAGCCGCGAAGTTGCTCAGTACGTCCGGTGGAAGGTGCTCGCCGAGCAGGGCGACCTCAAGGCTGCCGCCGAGGCGCGCCAGCTCTCCGACCGACTCGGCCTGAACCCGTTGGCCCTCACGCGCCTCCACCTGGAGATCGAGCGCGCCGACGAGGCCGAGACGCGCGGCGAGCAGCGCCGCAAGAAGGCCACCCCGCCCACGGACAACAAGCCGAAGGGTGACCCGCGCGGCACTCTTCGGGCCGTGTGACTACCTTCATCGTCCCGTCGTTCGACGAGGAACCCTGGCCGTCTCTGGGCGGTCCGATCTGCGACCTGATCGAGGAGCGCGCGGTCTTCGGACCCGGCTCCCTCAAGGGCGAGCCGGCACGGCTGGACGACGAGAAGCGCGCCGCGATCTGGAAGGCCTACGAGGTCTACCCTCGCGGCCACGAGCTCGCGGGGCGCCGGCGCTTTCGGCGCGTGCGGATCTCGTGGCGCAAGGGCACGGCCAAGACCGAGTTCGGCGGCTGGGTCGCGTTCGTCGAGCTGCACAGCGAGGGGCCGGTCCGGTTCGACGGCTGGGACGCGGACGGCAACCCCGTCGGGCGGCCGGTCCGCGACCCGTACATCCCGCTCCTGGCGACCACGCAGGAACAGGTCATGGAACTCGCCTACGGCGTCCTCTACACGGTCTGCACCGAGGGGCCCGACGCCGACCTGTTCGACTCCTCGCTCGAGCGGATCATCCGACTGGGCGAGCGTGGGGCGGACGGCAAGGCCGTCCCCTTGGCCGGTTCGCCGAACGCCCGAGACGGCGCTCGGACCACGTTCCAGTACTACGACGAGACGCACCGCCTGAACTCCCCCACGGCCCTGTCGGCCTACGAGGCGATGGAAGCAAACCTCCCCAAGCGTCCGCTCGACGACCCCTGGTCGCTGGGCACCACGACCGCGGGCGAGCCCGGCAAGGGCAGCGTCGCAGAGAAGGACAAGGACGAGGCCGAGCTCATCAGCAAGGGTGAGGTCGACGAGCCCGAGCTCTTCTACTTCCACCGCGAGGCCGGGACGCACGATCCGACCACCGGCAAGGAGTACGACCTCTCGGTCATGGCCGATCGCATCGAGGCCATCCGGGAGGCGTCTGGCCCCTCGGTCGCCGCCTGGTCGGACCTGCGCGGCATCGCCAAGCAGTGGGACCGCCCCCGTGCCGATCCGCGCTACCTCGAGCGGACCTGGCTGAACCGGTGGACGCAGGCCGAGGCCCAAGCGTTCGACGCTCGCCGCTGGAAGGACGAACTCGCCAAGGTCGGCGCAACGATCCCGCGCCGGGTACGCCGCAAGGTGACGCTCGGCTTCGACGGTTCGCGCTGGAAGGACACGACGGGCCTCGTCGTGACCGACATCGAGACGGGGCTCCAGCAGAAGTTCGGCCTGTGGGTCCCGGACTACGCCGACGAGTCGCCCGACGGCACCCCTGAGGTGCGGGTCCACGAGGTCAACGAGGGCGTCGACGAAGCATTCAAGGTCTTCGACGTCGTGCGCATGTACCTCGACCCGGCACAGGGCTGGGACGAGCAGGGCGCGACCTGGGCCGGGAAGTACGGACCCAAGAAGGTGCTGTTCTTCTACACCGACTCGCGCAACCTGCGCCGCACCGCCGAGATGTGCCGGTCCTACGCCGGCGCGATCAAGGCCGGCGAGGTCACGAACGACGGCGACGAGGACCTCGCGTCGCACATCGCCAACGCGCAGAAGCGCGAGATCAAGATGGTCGACGACGAGGGCCAGCCCCTGTGGGTCATGTCCAAGGAGCGCCACGACTCGCTCAACAAGATCGACCTCGCGATGGCGGGCGGCCTGTCCTGGCAGGCGCGACTCGACGCGATCGCGTCCGGCGTCTCGACAGCATCCAGCTACTTCTACACCGCATCGACCACTCGCCGGAGGTGAGAATGGACTCCGCCGAGATCCTGCGTCTTGCGACGCTCATGGCCGACAAGATCCGGGCCCGGCGCCCCGACATCGTCTCGAACGTGGCGTACTTCAAGGGCACCGAAGGGCGCATGCGGTTCGCGTCCGACGAGTTCCGCGACTACTTCGCTGACCGGTTCTCCGGGTTCTCGGACAACTGGTGCATGCCTGTGGCACAGGCCCCGATCGAGCGCATCCACCAGCTCGGTATCCGACTCGACGGCAGCACCACTGCCGATGTGGAGTCGGCCCGCATGTGGGAGCGCAACGAGGCGGACCGCGGGCTGTCCGAGGCACTGATGATGATGACGGTCGCGAAGCGGTCGTTCGGCATGGTCTCGCCGTCGCCGGTCGGGGCCCGCGTCACGTTCGAGCACCCCGACTCCGCGTGCGTGATCTACGACGCGACAACTCGCCAGCGCCGCGCGGGCATGGTCGTGTGGCAGGACGAGAAGTTCGAGTACTCGGAGTTCCAGACGCCGCAGTACATCATCCCGCTCAAGCGCCCCCGCTTCATCCGGGAGAGCGGCGACAAGCACGTCGCGCCGAACGCCGACGGCTGGGCGTTCGACCAGGCCCGCGAGCTCAAGGCGAACCCCCTGGGCGCGGTCCCGCTCGTCGAGTTCCGCAACCAGGCGCTCCTCGACGACGAGCCCATGAGCGACATCGCTGGCGTCAAGCCGATCCAGGACACCATCAACCTGGTCTGGGCGTACCTGCTCAACGGGCTCGACACCGCGTCCCTGCCCGCTCGCATCATCAAGGGCATCGACGTCCCCAAGGAGCCGATCCTCGACCAGGACGGGCAGATCATCGGCGAGAGGCCGATCGAGCTCGACCGCCTGATCCGTGACCGCATCATCTTCATCCCCGGCGAGGGCGACGTGGCCGAGTGGACCGCGGGCAACCTCGAGGTCTTCTCCAAGGTCATCGGTCACGCCGTCGAGCACGTCGTGGCACAGACCCGCACCCCGGCGCACTACCTGATCGCCGCGTCATCGAACACGCCCGCGACCGGATACGAGCTCGCCGAGGCCGGCCTGGTCTCCAAGGCCGCCGAGCGCATCTCCTACGCCAACCCCTCGGTGCGCGAGATCTACCGACTCGCGGCGATCGCCGAGGGGCAGGCGGAGCGCGCGGCGCAGATCGCCGTCGGGAAGGTCCTGTGGAAGAAGCCGCAGTACCGGTCCGAGCAGCAGCTCATGGACGGGCTGCAGAAGATGCGGACCGCAGGCTTCCCGTTCCAGTGGATCGCCGAAGAGTACGGCCTCTCGCCCTCGGAGGTGGACCGCGTGATGGAGATGAAGCGGACCGAGGAGCGTGACCCGACCATGGAGCAGGTCGCTCGTGACCTGGCGATCTGATGGTCGCGATTCCACAGGCCACCCAGGATCACTACCGGCGGATGCAGCGCCTGCAGGTCCTCGCGCTGCGCTCCTCGCGCCGCTCCTGGACCCGCGTTGACTGGCGCTACCTCTCGCAGTCGTGGTCGCCCGTGGTGGCTCGCGAGCTCGAGCCGCTCATGTCCGGGATCCAGGTGCAGGCCGCTGCGTCCGGGGCGTCCTACGGCGCCCTGACGCTCGCCGAGCAAGGCTCCTGGGTCGCGCCTGAGGCGTTCGTGGATCCGCGAGCCTTCGGCGGGTACGCCGCTGACGGGCGCTCGCTCGACGGCCTGCTCTTCTCGCCCATCACGAGCATGAAGACGTGGATCGCCGACGGACGCTCGGCCTCCGAGGCGCTCGCCATGGGCGGCCGGGTGCTCGACACGATCGTGCGCACGGTCGTCGCTGACGCCGGGCGTCAGGCGGCCGGGATCGACACGGCCTCACGCAAGAGCGTCGGGTACGTGCGGATGCTCAACCCGCCCTCGTGCTCGCGCTGCGTCGTCCTGGCCGGGCGGTTCTACCGCTGGAACGCTGGCTTCCGCCGGCACCCGCGCTGCGACTGCGTGCACGTCCAGTCTGCTGCCGGGTCCACGCAGGCCGCGCTCGACGAAGGGCTCATCTCCGACCCCTACGACTACTTCCGGGGCCTGCCGAAAGGCGAGCAGGACAAGATCTTCGGCGAGCACGAGGCCGCCGCGATCCGCGACGGCGGCGACATCTTCCAGGTCATCAACTCCAAGCGCGGCCGACAGGGCGCCTTCACCACCGAGGGCACCGGGCGTCGCGGCAACGCGTCGACCGTCCTGCGGCCCGGTCAGCGACGCATGGCGCCCGAGACGATCTACCGCCTGAACCCGAACCGCGAGGACGCCCTCAAGGCGCTGCGCGACCAGGGTTACATCCTCCCCGGCGGCCAGGTCCCCACGGGCTCCCTGCGTGGGCGCGTCGAGGGCTTCGGGCAGATGGGCCGCGGCGGGACACGTAAGGCGGCATCCGCCGCCGTCGAGGAGGCCCGCAGGACGGGCGTCCGCGACCCGCGGTCCCGCTACACGATGACCGCGGCCGAGCGGCGTCTGAACGACGCCGAACGGCGGTACCAACTCGTCCTCGAGGGCCGGAACCCGTTCGCCTCCCCCGGCTTCGGGAACACCCCCGACCCTCAAGGGCTGGGCCTGAACACGGTCGGCGCATCGCGGGGACCCCTCACCCCACAGATCGCCGCCATGGTCGAGACCGACTACCGGCGCTGGCTCGCAACCGGCGGCCAGAAGTTCGCTGCCTGACGCCGCAAGGGCTCAGGACCTACCCCTCTCGCAAGGAGAGACATGCACCCGATCCGCACCCGCGCGCACCTGCGCCGGCTCATGTTCATCACGGACACCGACGCCTCGGGCGGCGGATCCACCGACACCAGCGGCGCCGACGTCGACGAGTCGACCGACGGCACCGACACCGGAACTGGTGACGGCGCCGACCAGGAGGCCGACACGGTCAACTGGCAGGAGAAGTTCGAGGCCCAGCAGAAGATCAACCGCGACCTCGAGCGCAAGGTCAAGGGCGAGGCTGGCACGCTGCAGGCCAAGCTCGACGCCCTCCAGGCCAAGCTCGACGGCACGGAGGCCGAGCACGCCGAGACGCTCAAGTCCCGCCAGACCGAGGAGGCCGCTCTGGCGAAGGCGAACGAGCGCATCCGCAAGGCTGAGGTCCGCGCCGCTGCCGCCGGGAAGCTCTCCGACCCGGCCGACGCCCTCAGGTTTCTCGACCTCGAGCAGTTCGAGGTTGGGTCCGATGGCGAGGTCGACACCTCCGCCATCAACGAGGCCCTCGAAGGTCTCGTAAAGTCCAAGCCGTACCTCGCCGCGCAAGGTGGCAGCGGCGTCACGTTCGAGTCCCCCGGCGCCCATCGCAAGGAGCGCGCCGGACAGGTCACGCAGGCCGAGCTCGACCGCATGACGCCCGACCAGATCAACGCCGCACGCGCCGAGGGTCGACTCAACGACCTCCTCGGCATCAAGCCCTAGACCCTGAGGAGGGTTCCCCATGGCCATCACCAAGTTCATTCCGAAGGTCTGGTCCGCCGCGCTGCTCAAGGCGCTGCACAACCAGCTCGTGTACGCCCAGCCCGGCGTCATCAACCGCGACTACGAGGGCGAGATCGCCCGCGCGGGCGACACCGTCCACATCACCTCGTTCGTCGACCCCGCGGTCCGCGCGTACACCCGCAACGGCACGATCACGTGGGACCTGCTCACCGACACCCAGCAGTCGCTCGTCATCGACCAGCAGAACTACTTCGCGTTCAAGGTCGACGACATCGACAAGCGCCAGGCCATCGACGGCTTCGTCGAGGAGACCACGACCGGGGCGTCGTACAACCTCTCGGCCGAGGCCGACGAGTACGTCGCGACCACGATCGCGGCTGGCGTCGACGCGGGCAACGCCCTCGGGGCCGTCACGGTCGCGACTCCCAGCGACGCCTACGACCTCCTGGTCGAGTTCCGCACCAAGCTCGTCCGCTCCAACACCCCGGCCGCCGGCCGGTACGCGGGCGTGTCCCCCGAGTTCTACGGGCTCCTGCTCCGCGACGACCGCTTCATCCGCCTCGACGCCTCGGGCACGACCGACGGGCTGCGCAACGGCGTCGTCGGGCGGGCCGCCGGCTTCGACATCCTCGAGGCCAACACGGTCCCCGAGGCCGCGGGGGTCCAGACCATCATCGCGGGCCACTCGATCGCGACGACCTACGCCCAGCAGATCCTCAACACCGAGGCGCTGCGGCTCGAGACCACGTTCGGCGACGGCATCCGTGGCCTGCACGTGTTCGGGGCGAAGGTCATTCGCCCCAAGAACCTCACGTCCGCTCTCGTCACCATCTCCTGACCGAAAGGGTCGAACATCATGCCGCTCTACAAGGCACGCCAGGGCAAGGACGAGAAGGGGGGCGTCATCTACGGCGCCCCCTTCGCCTACGAGCCGAAGAACCCCGACGGCCCCGCCGCAGAGAACGCGGCGGCCAAGGTCGAGGCAGGGCTGTGGGTCGAGGTCGAGCCCGCCGAGAAGCCGCTCGAGAAGCGCACGGCGGGTGACCTCAAGGCCTACGCCACCGAACGCGACATCGACCTCGGCGAAGCCAAGACCAAGGTCGAGATCCTGGCCGCGATCCTCGCGGCCGAGCCCAAGCAGGACTGACAAGGGAGGCCACCGTGGCACTAGCACCGCTCGCGACGGTGGCCGACCTGTCGGCCCTCGGGATCGACACCACGAACACCGCGCTCGTGGACTCGCTGCTGACCTCCGTGTCGGCAGCGGTCCGCGACGCGGCGGGCGTCCCGATCAGCCGCACCGTCTCGACCGTCACCATGTGGACCGAGGCGTCGCGGCGTATCGAGCTCCCTGTACGTCCCGTCCACTCCGTCACAGACGTCACCCTCGACGGCGAGCCTGTCACGGACTATGTCTTGCGCGGCTCGTCGCTGTGGCGCACCTGCCTGTGGCAGGCGCACAACGCCATCCCGGGCGAGCTCACGCTCACCTTCGACCACGGCCTCGACAAGGTCCCCGCCGACATCGTCAAGATGGTCTGCACGTTCGTCGCTGCCGGGCTCAACGAGGTCCAGGAAGGCATCGGCGAAGGCCGCGGCATGTCCTCGGAACGCATCGACGACTACCAGGCATCGTTCACACGCGGCGACGACGAGCTCGTCGACAAGACCGAACTGCCCGAGCGCACCCGCCGCCGACTGCGGCAACGCTTCGGTGGCGCCAGCGCCACGGTCCTCGGGACGACGCGATGAGCGTCGAGAGCGCCCTCCGCCGAGGCCGCCGCGCCTTCCTCGCCCGCATGCGCGGCACGTGCACCGTCACCCGCCCGGGCGCCCCGGTCACGGATGACGACGGCGTGGTCACGACCCCGCAGCCCGTCATCTTCGAGGGGCCGTGCTACCTGCGCTACCCGGGCCTGGCGTTCGAGAACGAACACGATTCCCAGGGCGTGACGATCGTGCAGTCGCGGGTCGTGGCCAGGCTCCCGTTCGGGACGATCTTCCGTCCGGGCGACCTGATCACGATCGAGTCCGACCCGGACAACCCGCAGATGGTCGGCACGGTCCTGCGCGTGGCGTCGATCGACGACCAGTCGCAGGCCACGGCACAGCGCCTGCTCTGCGAGGACAACCAGGCGGGGGTGACGTAGTGGCTGCGATCGAACTCGACATGCACGAACTCACCGCTCTCGGCGACGAGCTCTCACGACTCCCAGCGCAGTCCCTGGCGAAGGTCCGGCCGATCTTCCAGAAGGGCGCGCTGAACATCAAGACGCAGCTGCAGTCGGAGGCGTCCGGCTCGCGGCACTTCGGCAAGATCTCACCGACGGTCTCCTACGACACGAAGGAGACGCAGTCCTCGATCGAGGCGGAGATCGGTCCGGACCGCGACAAGGGCGGGGCGGCCGGCCTGGCTGGCGCGTACTTCGGCTGGTCCCGGGGCGGCGGCACGCTTCCGGATCCGGTCCTCGCGCTCGAGGCGGAGGTCCCGAACGTCGAGAAGTTCCTCGGCGGGCTACTCGGGGAGTCGCTGTGATCCCGGTCGACATGCGGGCGCACATCGACGGCGTTCGCGCCCTGCTCGTCCCCGCGGGCTACCCGGTGCACTTCATCGAGGTCCCGGCCGCCGCGACGTACCCCTACGTGCTGCTGTGGTCGTCGTCCGGGCGCATGGAGTCCGAGGCCCTGTGTGACGAGCTCGAGGATCTCAACGACATCCTCGGCGTGACCGCGGTCGGCCTCGCGGCTGATGCGGTGCTCTCGGCGCAGCGGAAGATCCGGCCGCTGCTCAGCGACGCGTCCCCCGTGGTCCCCGGCCGGTCGGTCTCGCTGCGCTACTTCGACTCGCAGACGGTGCAGGTCGACCGTGACGTAACGCTGCCGACGCCGAACCTGCACCCGAAGTTCGGCGTGGACCTGTACCGGATCCGGTCAGTCCCGGCCTAGCCCAACCCCACCCCAACCCCCGTCGACCGGCGTGGGGCCCGTCGTCATGCCTAGGAGGCACGTCATGGCGCTCATCGACGCCTACCGCAAGGACACCGGCCAGAAGGTCCGGGTGCCCTCCCACTGGATCGGCCACCCGGTCCTCGGGAAGCCGTTCTCCAAGACTCCCCGCCAGAAGGCGGAGGACCAGGCCGCCCAGGCGGCACCATCTACCCCGGCCACCGGGGACACCACGAAGGGAAAGTGATCCCCTGTGCCGAAGACTCTCGCTGACGCACGCACGCGTCTCGTCGCCCTGACGACGAAGCCCGCGAACCCCGCAGCCCCCACGGTCACCGAGCTCACCGCCGGCATCGACCTGTCCTGCCGGATCCTCAAGTCCGACTACCGGCTCAGCCCGGTCGCGTCGGACACGGTCCCGGACACCGAGCTCTGCTCCGAGGGCAACGCCGTCACGTTCGGCGCCTCGAACTACGAGGGCAGCGTGACGCCGTTCCGCTACCTCACCGAGGCCGGCAAGGCTGACGCCACCAACGACGTCGCCTGGGACGCGCTCAAGGAGAAGGGCACCGAGCTCTGGCTCTACGAGCGCGAGGGGCCGAAGTACGACGCGGCATGGGCCGCTGCGGACGAGGTCGACGGGTACGAGGTCGTGACCGACAACCCGCAGAAGCCGTCCGACCGGGCCGGGTTCATCAAGCGCGTCGTGCCCCTGGGCGTGCAGCGCGCATGGCTCGGCTCCGCCGTAGCCGCCGGGGCCTGACCAAGACCCCTGCCGGCCCGCTCTTCCACGGGTCCGGGCCGGCAGGCACCCCTCTCGCAAGACCCGTGGACAGCTGACCCGTGGAGGCGTCATGAGCATCAACATCGAGCAGGTCGACATCGAAGTCGAGGACTGGATCGACGGCGTGAGCTTCACGCAGGTGAAGGTCGAGATCCACCGCAACCCGGCCCTGTACGCGGACATCATGCCGCTGTACGAGGAGATCGCCGCAGCCGAGGCGGACCTCGCACGACTGACCGCCCGCGCGACGAGCGCCGAGCGCGCCTCTGACGAGTCGAGCCTCGGTGAAGAGTCCGCCGCGCCAGCCCCGGCCGACGGCGAGGAGTCCCTCGGGGAGCCCACCGCCGAGTCGGAGTCCGTCACGAGCGCGCGCGTCCACCTCGAGGCCCTGTACGCCCGGGCCGAGGACCTGTACGCCCGCTACGACGCCGACAAGGAGACGTGGACGCTGCGGGCCCTGGAGCCCGCCGAGATCCGCGCCGTCACCGCCGACCTCGACGTCCCCGACGAGCCGACGAAGCCCGCGAAGGGCGCGAACCCCACGACCCTCACCCGGTACCGGAAGCGGTACGACGCGTGGCTCAAGGCCATGGCCGAGTTCACGGCCGAGTCGAAGTGCCGGATCCTGCAGGCCGCGGTGGTGCAGGTCGACGTCGCCGGGACCGTGAAGCCTGCCCCGTCCCTTGAGGGCATCCGTCGCGTGGCACTGCGCCCCGGTGGGAAGAAGCACTTCAACGAGCTCGTCCTCGCGCTCGAGGCCATCACCATGCAGGACGTGGTGATCCCGGCCCCAAAATCGCTGAGGCCCTCGAACGACGACCAGGTGTCGTCCTAGCGCTGCGGGCCGCGCGCTCATGGAAGGTCCGCCCCACCGAGTACCTGGGCCTGTCGCCTGCGGGCGATCCGTGGTCGACACGCGACCGCGGGCTGACCGAGGGGCTTCTGCTGCATGAGGACTCCCTGAACCGGTTCGGGATCCCCCGGCGCATCGCGACCGACGACGACATGGACGGCTGGTTCGAGGTCGACGACGAGGTTGTCGACCACGCCGAGGCGGCGTTCCAGCGCTGGCAGCGGGACACGAAACACCCCGAGCCCGGCGTCGTCCCGCGCGTCATCAACACCATGGCCCACGGCGACGCCCCGCGCCCGCGCGCACGCCCCGCGCGCGGACCCCTCGCGGACCACACCCTCGGCGACCAGCCCGACAAGTCACGGCTCGTCGAAGGCGCCCTCGGCGACTGAACACCCCAACCGCAGAGTGCTGACACCGGGAGGTATCCGTGGCCGACCGGTCCGTCGTGGTGCGCCTACGCGCCGACATCTCCGACTTCCAGCGCAAGATGGGCGAAGCCGCGAAGGGCACGAAGGACGCCGCCACTGGTGCCCTCGCGTTCGTCGACAAGAACGCCCAGTCGATCAACACGCTCTCCAACGGGCTCGGCCTCGTCGGCGCCGGCATGACCGGTGTCGCGGCGATCGCAGTCGCGAAGTTCGCCGACTTCGACCAGGCCATCTCGAACGTGAAGGCCGCCACGGGTGAGTCGACTGCGAACATGGCGCTCTTGCGCCAGGCCGCGCTGGACTTCGGCGCGTCGACGGTCTACTCGGCGACCGAGGCTGCGGGCGCGATCGAGAACCTCGCGAAGGCTGGCGTCTCGACGAAGGCGATCCTCGGCGGCGGGCTCAAGGGCGCACTCGACCTTGCGGCCGCGGGACAGCTCGACGTCGCCGACGCGGCGGAGTTCGCCGCCTCGGCCATGACCCAGTTCAACCTCGAAGGCGCGGACGTCCCGCACATCGCAGACCTGCTCGCCGCTGGTGCTGGCAAGGCCCAGGGCGAGGTGTCAGACCTCGGTCAGGCGCTGAACCAGGCTGGGCTCGTCGCAGCCCAGACGGGCCTGTCGATCGAGGAGACGACGGGCACGCTCGCGGCTTTCGCGTCCGCTGGCCTCCTGGGGTCCGACGCGGGCACGAGCTTCAAGACCATGCTCCAGCGCCTCTCGGCCCCGGTGGGCGAGGCTGCGGGCCTCATGGAAGAGCTCGAGATCTCCGCCTACGACGCGAACGGCCAGTTCGTCGGCATGACCGACCTAGCGGGCCAGCTGACGGCGGCGATGGGCGACATGACGCCTGCCGCGCGCAACGCTGCGATGGCGACGATCTTCGGGTCCGACGCTGTGCGCGCGGCCGCGGTCGTGTACGAGAACGGCGCTGCCGGGATCGAGTCATGGATCGGCCAAGTTGACGACAGCGGGTACGCGGCCGAGCAGGCGGCGATGCGCCTCGACAACCTCAAGGGCGACTGGGAGGCATTCACCGGCGCTCTCGACACGGCGCTCATCGGCATGGGCGAGGGCGCGAACGGCCCCCTGCGTGCACTGGTTCAGGAGGCGACCGGAGTCGTCGAGGCGTTCGGCAAGATGCCCACTGGTGTCCAGCAGGCCACGCTCGCGATCGTCGGCGGCGGCGGCCTCGTGCTGCTCGGCGTCGCCGGGATGGGCAAGCTCGCCGTCGCAACCGCCGAGTCCATCTCCGCCATGAAGGACCTGGGCATCATCTCCGACACCACGGGGTCCAAGGTCGGGGGCGTTGCCGGCAAGGTCGGAAAGTGGGCCGCCGGCATCGGCCTCGTCACGGCCGGGCTCGTTGCTCTGGACGCGGCCACGAACCAGGCCGACATGGGGTCCGAGGAACTCGGGTCCAAGCTCGACAAGCTGAGCAGCAGCAAGGACGTCGTCGGCGACCTCTTCGGCGACCTGGTCCCCAAGGACTCCGACCTCAAGCGCGGCGAGGCATTCGCAGGCTTCCTCGACGACATGGCGAACCCGGGCACATGGGATCGCATCGGCAGCAATGCTGGCGACTTCGGCGTGTCGATCACCCGTGTCTTCGGAGACGACACGGCGAAGTGGTCCGAGCTCAAGGACCGTCTCGGCGCGGTCGGGACGCAGCTCTCGACGCTCGCGACGTCGGACCTGCCAGCCGCGTCGGAGGCATTCACCGCTCTCTACGAAGAGGCGGGCGGCACGCAAGAGGCTGGGGAGAACCTCCTCAAGACCATGCCCGGCCTGCGCGACGCACTGATCGGCATCGCGGACGGCGCGGGCCTCGCTACGGACGACGCGACGTTGCTCAAGATCATCCTGGGCGACATCACGCCAGTGACCGAGGACGCTGCAGGCGCTCAGGACGAGCTCGAGGGCTCGACCTCCGGCGCCAACGTCGAGATCAAGACGCAGGCCGAGCTCCTGACGGAGGTCGCCGAGGCGCACACGACGCTGATGAACATCGTCCTCGGAGAACGTGACGCGCAGCGCGGGTTCGAGGAAGCGCTCGACGCAGCGTCGGAGGCGCTGGAGAAGAACGGCGCGACGCTCGACATCACGACCGAGAAGGGCCGCGCGAACCAGGCGGCACTCGACGCGATCGCGTCCTCGGGCGTGAAGCTCGTCGAGCAGATGGCCGTCAACGGCCGCTCCCAGGAGGAGATCCAGGGCGCGGTCCAGCGATCGCGGGACGAGTTCCTGCGCATGGCCGGAGCCATGGGCATGAGCGCGGGCGACGCAGAGGCTCTTGCGAACAAGCTCGGCCTGATCCCGGGCGACTACACGGCCGAGGTGATCGCCAACACCACGCAGGCCGACACGGCGGTGCAGACCCTATTCCGGAAGCTCGACAACAAGCGGTTCACGGTCTACGTCGACGCCGTCACAACCGGTGGTGGGGGCGCTCGGCCTGCGCTCGCGCAGGCTAATGGCGGGGTTGTGGACTACTTCGCCGATGGTGCGGAGAACCATGTCGCGCAGATCGCTTCTGCGGGGTCGTGGCGTGTCTGGGCTGAGCCCGAGACGGGCGGCGAGGCGTACATCCCACTCGCCTCCTCCAAGCGCGGCCGGTCGACATCGATCCTCGAGAACGTGGCAGACCGGTTCGGGTACAGCCTGGCGCCGAAGTTCGCAGACGGTGGACTCGACAACGCTTCCCGGTTTGCCTACACCCCACCCGCAAACCCTGCCCCGGCCACGGCCCGGTCGTTCGACCCGACGGGTCTGCAGTTGGTGGGGACTCTCGACCTCGGCAACGGGTTGGAGGGGCGGATGGAAGCGGTGGCAGTGGGTGTCGTCGATGCGCGTGACCGGTCGTCATCTGGTTCTCGGTCAACTCGCGGGAGGGAGTGGTGATGCGCACGAACCTGGTCAGCAACCCCTCTTTCGAGCTCGGCACGGATGGGTGGTCAAGCAACTCGGGCGTCGCGAGCCTAGGTCGCGCGTCGTCTACGGACGGTCCGGGCACGGGGCGTGCGGTCATCGTAGGGACGACGCCCGCCGGGTCGTCTGCCTACGTGCTGGCGACGGACAGTTCGGTGACGGCTGGGCAGTGGGTTGCGGCCGCGGTGAGGGTGCGGCGTTCGGCGTCGGCCGGTCTGTATGTGTCGCTCACTGTGCAGATGCGCTCCGGGTCCACGATTGTGGCGACGAGCCCTCACGATTGGGCGCCTGCGACCTCGCTGCCGCTGACCGACCCCGCGTCGGTCAAGAGCGCCGCGTTCCAGGTGCCAGCGGGCGCGACGTCGGTGCGCCCGATCGTCTGGTACGGCGGATCGGCCGTGGGTGGGTCGGCACCGGATGGTTTCGTGTCGCACCTGGACGCGGTCATCATGGCGATCGGCGAGAGCGAGGCCGCGGCGAGGGCAGCCTTGGAGCCCTACTTCGACGGGTCGACGCCGTCCACACCTGAGTTGACGTACTCGTGGACGGGCGCGCCGCACGCCTCGGCGTCTACCGAGGGCCCGACTCCGGGTCTACGGGTGGAGCGTCTGCCCGACGCTGGTGCCCCTCAGGCTGGCATCACGGTGACCGGGCTCGCGCCGTCATCTGAGTCGGTGATCAGCGTCCAGGTGTCGTGGGATGGCGGCCGATCCTGGCACGGGGTCCGTGGCGCCGAGCATGTCGGCGTCACCGGCGGGGACTTCTTCCGCGACCACGTCCCGCCGCTCAACGTCCCGGCAAGGTACAGGCTCGTCGTGCACAAGGGGCCTGTGACGCCCTTGCGCCTTGAGGACACGATCACGATCGAGTCCGACTCGGTGTGGATTCAGGACCCCCTCAGCCCCAGGGGTGCAGTCGAGGTCGAGTGCGTGCGAACTGGTGCGGGGCTGATGCTCATGACCGGCACAGCGTCGCGCATCGTACGGCGCCAGGTCATCGACATCACGAGCATCGAGGGTTCTCGCTACCCAGTCGCGTCCGTCGGGATCCGGCAGGCCCCATCCGGCGTCCCCCTCACGCTGCGTGCGGTTGTCGCGTCCCAGGGCGCGCTCATCGCTTCGATGCGGGACCTGCTCGACGTTGCAGGCCAGTTCGTGATCCGCGGCCTACCGCTCGACATTCCCCTCGACCCTGTCGCGCACGTGGTCGCGGGCGATGTCGAAGAGGTCCCCGTCGTCGGTGGGCTCCTCGGATTCCGCAACGACTGGGAGCTCTCGGTCACGCAGGTTCGACCGACGTCGATGCGGATCGTCATCCCGTGGTGGACCTACGACCAGGTCCGGGCCCTGTGGTCACCACGCACCTACGACCAGGTCGAGGCCGCCCGGCCTGGCACCACCTATCTCGACTGGTCCCGTGACCCGGAGGTCCCCTGATGCGCATCGATTCCCCCGAGCTGGACGCGGAGATCGCCGGCACGACGCAGGGAGACCGGCTCGAGGTCCACGCCTTTCGCGACGGGCAGGTCGTCGCGAAGGACCTGCAGGCAGGGTCGTGGTCGCTGGGGTGGGACGCGGACCGTCAGGTCCAGGGGCAGGCCACGATCACGGTGGGGGACCCGGACGGGTCGCGGGCACCGTGGGGGCTGTCGGACCCGCTCGGGCCCGGCGGCTCGCGTCTGCAAGTCACGTGGGTCTCCGGTCTGTCGGGGGCGCGGGTGCCGCTGGGGTGGTGGCGGATCCGTCACCCGGACCCGCAGGAGACGTGGCTGACGTACAACCTCGCCGACGGGCGGGCGGTCCGGGTCGCCGGCGGCGGTTCGGTGACGATTCAGGCCGACGAGCAGACCGCGACCGTGGTCATGTCCCGGCTCGACGCGGAGGTCGTCACCGAGGCGACCTGCGTGGCGGAAGTGCGGCGCCTGCTGCGCGACATCTGCCCCGTGACCGTGCGCCCTGAGGTGGTCGATGGCCCGGTGCCCGGCTCGCTGGTGTACGGCGAGTCCCGCATGGACGCGGTCGAGGATCTGCTGTCCGCGATCGGCGCCGTGTACCGGATGGCTCCGGACGGTGCACTGGAGATCGTGCCCGCCGCCGGGGTGGGCCCGGTGTGGACGCTGGCTGGCGGAGAGGACGGCGTCCTAGTGAACTTGGCGCGGTCCCTGTCCGACGAGGGCGTGTACAACGCCGCGGTCAGCAGCGGGCAGACCCCGGACGGGCGCCCCTTGGTGGGGCGCGCGTACATCCGCTCCGGTCCTCTGGCGTGGGGTGGCCCGTTCGGCAAGGTACCGCTCTTCCACCGCTCGATCGCGACCACGCAGGCCGGGGTCGACGCGGACGCCGAGACCCTCCTGGCGAACCGGGTCGCGTCCGGCGAGGTCGACCTGACCGTGACCTGCCTGACCCACCCCGGCCTGCAGATCCAGGACCGGGTGATCGTGATCGCCGCCACCACTGCCGGCGAGCTGCCGCTGGAGGGAAGGGTGGTCGGGATGCGCATGACCTCGGCCACGTCCGATGCAGGGACGACCCCGTCGAAGAAGATGACCCTGACGGTGCGGGTCTCAGCGCAGGCTCTGGAGGCTGTCGCGGCCCGGGTGCGCCGTGGGTGAGGCATCCGTCGTCCGTCTGCGCGCAGGAGTCGTGGTCGCGGTCGGCGTGGGCTTCGCCGTGAACGTCGACGGAGCCCAGCCCCCGGTGACCTGGCCCGCCGGGTTCATCCCGACGGCCGGGGACGCGGTGCGGGTGCTTCTGGTCGACGGTGAGGCATCGGTCCTGGGCCCCGTCATCCGTGACGGGCTACGCCCCCTGACGGGTACGGTGACCGGCGCCGCGACCTCAGGCACGGTCTCGGTCGACACGGCAGCCGGGGTGCTGGCATGCCGATACGTCGGCACCGCCCCCTCGATCGGGGCGCTGGTGCGCCTGGACTGGCAGTCGACCTCGCCTTGGATCTGGCCCTCGACTGCCGCAACAGTCCCGGCCCCGGACCCAGGCGGAGGGGGCTCCTCTCCCCAGCCGCCGCCAGTCTCCGCGTCCGGCACTCTCACCGTGACCGCGATCGACTCCGGCTCCTGGCAGGTCGGCGGGTCCTGGGCATACATGGGCACCGACGTCGTCCAGTGGCGCTACGGGTCCGCCCGCGAGAACAGGGGCGCCTGGTTCTACGGGGCCGCGGCCTCCCAACTCGCCGGGGCCACGATCACCGGCGCCCGCATCCGGCTCGGCGCCCGCCTGCGCATCGGGTCCTACAACGCCGCCCAGACCCTGCACCTGCACCGGCACACCAACGCCTCCCGCCCCGGCGGCGACGTCACTCGCGTTGCCGGGCCATACGACCTCGCCCTCGCCCCGAACATCGGCCCCCAGTGGGTCGACATCCCCACCGCGTGGGGGCAGGACCTCATTTCCGGAGGCGGCATCGCCGTCGTCGGCTCTCCCTACGTCGGCATCGCTGGTGTCGGCTCCGACCCTGCCTCCGGGCAGCTACAGCTCGACTGGAGGCGCTGAGCATGGCGACCACCCCCACCGGCCTGATCGTCCCCGCGGGCACCGACGTCTTCGACCCGGACGGCGACCTGCGCACCCTCGCTGGGTCGCTCGACGGGCGCCTGATCGTGCCCGTAGCGAACACCACCGCGCGTGACGCCCTCGCGGCCGCATTCACCCCCAGCACCGCGAAGCCGCTCCTGGTGTACCGCTCGGACGCTGGCACGCTCGAGTGCAGCGTCGGCGGCAGCGGCACCACGGCCTGGACCAAGCTCGCCGGACCCCGGCAGTACGCCGCCGCAGGCCAGACCGACTTCGCCACCACCGCGATCGACTCACCCACCGCGGTCCGAACCCTGGCCTCGGTGGCCTTCACGATGGCCACCACCGGAACCCTGCGCGTCGACCTCGACATGACGCTGCGCTCGGACGGACAAGCCCAGGCCTGGGTGGACATCTACGTCGGCAGCACGAAGTTGGACAGCAGGTTCGTGGACACGAACACGCTGACAGTCGGCGCAGCGGACATTCACGGCGACTACACCGTCGCCGCTGGCTCCCACGCCCTGACCGTGCGCGCCGCCAAGGCATCCGCCGCCGGCACCAGCCTCCGATTCAACTCCGGGAAGGTCCGGCTCTCATGGTGAACGCCCCCGACCACCAGCAGGCCGAGTCCGTCCCGGTCACCCTCGCCCGACTCGAGGGCAAGCTCGACGCGACGATCGCCGCAGCGACCGCCCGCACCGATGAGCACGGGCGCCGACTCGACGTCGTCGACACCCGCCTCAACGCCCACTCCGCAGCGATCTCCGCGACCGAGAAGGCCGTCGCCGCGATCCCGCCGCCCGCGCCCCGCACGTCCTGGGTCGCGGTAGCGAGCCTGGTCGTCGCAGGCGTCGTCGGCCTCGGGTCCCTCGCAGGGGTCCTCATCACGCTCATCCAGGTCGTGCCCACCAACCCCTGACCCACACCCACCCAGGCCCCGAACGCGACCGCGTCGGGGCCTTCGTCATGCCAGGAGGCAGACGTGAGCACTGCTCTCAAGACCGCGCCCGGTCACCGGCTGCGCGCGGACGCCGCCGCCGCGTTCGACGCCGCGAACGGCGCCCGCCGGTGGGTGTTGACCGACTCCGAGCGTCCGCTCGCGACCCAGATCCGGATCTTCCTTGAGCGGTACATGCCCGCCCGCACCGGTGGCGGCCACTACGGCGACATCCGCTGGTGGAACGGCGTGCGCTACGTGCGTCGGAAGGGCTTCGCGGCCGCCGCGGTACCCGGCACCTCCAACCACGGCACCGGGACCGCGATCGACGTCACCGGCCTCGGGCATGTCGGCTCCCCGACGTGGGAGGCGTTCCGCCGCGATGTCGAGCCCCACGGGTGGCGGCACCCCGACTGGGCCAAGACCAGCAACTTCTACGAGCCCTGGCACTGGGAGTACAACCCCGCGCTCGACGCGAACCTCGTCTCTCGCCCGGGCGCCGGCACCGGTGGCTCGATCGCCACCCCGACCATCCCGGACGCGCCCGCGTCCATCTCACCCACCACACCGACCCACCAGGAGATCGACATGCCCATGCTCATCCAGTCGCCCGAGGACGGCATCTGGCTCCTCGACGGCGGCGTCCGCCACCCCATCTCCGACGAGTCCATCACCGGCCTGACCGGCAAGCTCGGCGCCCCCGCAGGCGTCACCACGCAGTTCCTGCGAGGCGTTCCCCGCGCCGGGGCGAACCAGCTCCTGCTCATCCAGGCCCCCGGCCGCGGCATCGGCCTCATCACCGGCGGCGGATTCGTCCCCGTCCAGGAGATGGACACCGTCGCCAAGCTCCAGTCCTCCGGCGTCGCGCTCCGCGAGCTCGCCGCCCCCGCCTTCGACGCGCTCGCCAGCGCCTGACCACCAGGAGACCTCGCATGACCACCACGCCCGCCCACCCGATCTCCGACCGCGCCGTGTCCTGGCTGCGCACCGTCGTCCCGGTGCTGTGGGGCTCGGTCGTCGCCGCGATCCTGCGCGCGGCAACCCCGCACCTGCCCGGCAACCTCGGCACCGCACTCGCCAGCTGGCTCAGCTCCGAGACCACGCTCGCACTCGTCACCGCCGCGGCGATCGCCGCCTGGTACGCCCTGTGGCGCTGGGCAGAACCACGCATCCCCGACTGGCTCACCCGGCTCGTCCTCGGCTCCGCGCAGACCCCCGTGTACGTCCGCGACGCGGAGATCGGCATCCTCGAGGAGTACGTGCCGCCGACGTCCGGCACCCCGCCCCCGAGCGTGGGTCGCGTCGTGCGGTACGCCTCCCGCACTGGTGACGGTGTGACGGCTCCGGCGATCGTCCTGCGCACCCGCGCGGCCACGGTGCCCGGCGTCATCGACCGCTGGGGCCCGGGTCCCGACGGCACGCTCTCCGGCACTGGCCGCCCCACCGGCCTCGTCGACAAGCTGCCCGACGACCTCACCGTCGACCTGCTCGTCCACGGCCTCGGCGGCGACTACCGCGAGTACGCCGTCCCACACGGCGACGGCCCCGGCACCTGGTCGTGGCCGCCGCGGACCTGACCCGAGCGTGACGAAGCCCCGCCATCCTTCGGGACGGCGGGGCGCGTTCGTCGTGTGGCTGGCTTGGTAGGCGGTCGGCTTGGGCACGGTGGGCGCCAGCCTCTCGCGGGTAATCTCGTGTGCATGAGTGCACGTTCGGAGATCCTTGTTCGCCCCACCACCGGCCCGTCAGAGTTCCCCCGCCTCGTCGAGATCTGGCGTAGCGCGGTGCGCGCTACGCACGACTTCCTGGCGCAGGCGGACTTCGAGCGGATCGAGGCGGCTCTGGCGTCCGACTACCTTCCCGCGGTCGAGCTCCTCGTCGCCGAGCGCGACGGTCTGGCCGTCGGGTTCGCAGGCGTCGCCGACGACGGCCTGGAGATGCTGTTCGTCGCGGACGAGGCGCGAGGCACGGGCGTGGGGTCCGCGCTGCTCGGCGAGGCCGTGGCCCGCCACGGTGTGACCCGGGTCGACGTGAACGAGCAGAACCCCGACGCGCTCGGCTTCTACCTGCACCGCGGCTTCCAGGAGGCGGGGCGCAGCCCGCTCGACTCCGACGGTCGGCCCTACCCGATCGTGCACCTGAGCCTGCCCGCCTAGTACGGGCGGAAGCCGACGCTCGTCCACGTGCGCGGCCCGCCGCTTGCGCAGTTCATCACCTACACGTGAGTTCTCGAGGAACAACTCGCCTACGACGAGACGCTCGAACGCAGCACAACATCCTGACGAGTAGGATCACGTCCACATCGGATGGACGTGCGGAAAGTCGCGTCGAGGATCTGATCCAAGCAGGAACGAACGCTGATGCCGCACCGACAGTGGACTGAGGTCCGCCACTGCCCCGACTGCAACGCCGTCGTCGACGTGCAGATGTCAACCAACACTCCGCAGGGTGCCCCGGGCGAGGAGAGCACCCAGGAGGCAACCGGTCATGACGAGGCTGGGCACACCTTCACCTAACTCGTTCGAACGTATGTTCGATAGCCTGGTCCGGTGAGCAGACCGACCGGCAACACGCCCTTCCCCGATCGCGCGAGGACGCTCCACCCGCGCCAGCACGGCATGGAAGTCACCACGCCAGAGCGCCCCATCCCAGTGCGCGCCTGGATCGTGACCGTCAAGGGCGAAGACCTCGAGATCGACGGTGACGCCATGGCCTGGACCGAGCGCGCCGTCCGTGTCCGCTACGTCGACAAGTTCGGCCACCTCGACTCCGCGTGGGTCTGGGCCAACGCGGTCACCCGCCGCTGATGACCCGCGCGCCCGAGACCCGCGACTTCTCCATGCTCGTCGTCAACATCCCCGGGGAAAGCCGACTCATCACGGCGCACTACGACCCACCGCACCGCGCCCGCGTCACCACGAACACCTACGGCCGCGGCGAACAGACCTACGAGCTCGACGTCATCGCCCGGTCCGGCTCGTGGCTGTGCATCCGGCAGTCGGCGCCCGGCTGGCCCGAGTGGCTCGCGTGGGTCCCCGTCGCGCACTGCACCCGGATCTAGGGCTCGCGCGCCGCGGCCCGTTGCTTCCACGCTGTCGAGCGTGCGATACGGCAGGCCCGGCACCTGCGCCGTGCTTGGTTGTCGGACGCGAAGCGGTACGTGTTCTCAGGCGTGTACGGATGCCCGGCCGGGCAGTGCGTCTTCTCGAGCTGCCGAGCCCCGCCCGTCGACCGCTCCGTGCGCCCTGTGCGGGCCCGGCGCCGGTAGTGCATCCTGCACACGTCCTGGCGCCCCACGCACGGCCGCTCGCACCCCTCGACGCCACACTCAGCACGCTCTGCCGGCGTCCGAAGCCGGGCCGTCTCCTCGAAATGGCCGAGCACGAGCCGTGCCCGCTCGTCGTCGAGCACCCACCGACGAGAAGACCTCTGCCAGCCCTGCGCCGCAGCCCAGGTACGCACCGTCTTCGGCGTCACCCCGGCCTGGTCCGCGAGCTCACGGATCACCCACGCCCCTGCCATAGCCGGGAGCCTAGCCGACCTACCCTGAGTGCATGATCCTGCACGCGATGACCCAGCCCATCCCCGCCGACGAACGCGCGGAGGACGGCGAGTCACGAGAGGTGAGGATCGAGGCACCCACCTACGACGACGCCTGGGTCCGACTCCACGCCGAACTGCCTGAAGGCTGGCGCGTCCTGTGGGTCCGGAGCGCGTAGGCCACTCGGCCCCCCACTTGGCCCCCTGGGCACTCTCTGCACCAGCAACGACCAAGGCCCGGAACCTGAGGGTTCCGGGCCTTGTGCCTGGTGGAGCTAGGGGGATTCGAACCCCCGACCTTCTCATTGCGAACGAGACGCGCTACCAACTGCGCCATAGCCCCAGAGCGATGCCTACATTAGCACCCGTCCCCCGGCCCCGGAAAATCCGCGCCCTGTCGGCCCTGACCGCGCGCCGACCGGCGCGGACCCTGGCCTAGGCCGGAGCCTGTCACCCGCCCGAGACGCGCCTGCGGGCCAGGATCTCGTTGAGGTCCAGGCCCAGCGTCTCGGTCTTGGGCTTCTTGTCGTCGCCCGCCGCGGGGACCGCAGGACGGCTCGACACCGGCACAGCCGGCACACCCGGCACCACCGGCGCCGCGTTCACCCCCACGACCGCCGCCTCGGGGGCGGGCCGCGGCGCGGCGGCCGGTGCGACGGGGACGGCCACCTGGACCGGCGCGACGCCGGTCTCGGAGGCCGTGGGCTTCATGGTGTACGTCGGGCGTGGCACCGGGACCGGTTCCCAGGCTCCCCCGGGCTCGCCGTCGGCCGACGGGGCCGTCGGCTCGGGGCGGGGCGTCCCCTCGGGCGCGGCGGAGCCCGAGGCGGGCACCACCTCGGCGACCTCCGCCTCGATCACGACGACGCCCGGCTCGTCACGGTCCCGGTCGTCGAACAGCTCGCCACCGCTCGCACCCGTGCGGGGTCGGACTAGGTCGGGCTCCGGTTCGACACGTGCGGTCGATCCGGTCGCGGGACGCCGGTCGCGGCTGCGCGCAGCGCCTCGTTCGAGGTCGGCGGGCGTGACGCGCGGGATCATCTGGGTGCTCGTCTGCGAGGGGCGCACGGCGTGCCCCGTGACGCGCGAAGGGTGGACGTTGCGCGGCGCGACCGGGCTGCCCTGCACGGGCCCTCGCGAGGCGCGTGCGGCCTCCCGCGCGGCCGCGCGACGGTCCGCGAGCCACACGGTGTCGGCGCGGCGTGCGGCGAGCACCGCCTGACGTCCCAGGACGAGGACCAGGACGAGCGCCGCCGTCGGGCCTGCGGCCGCGTACCAGGACACGAGCCCGAAGCCGACCGCGACCCACGCACCCGCGGTCGCGAGCAGCAGCAGGATCGTCAGCACGAGTCGCCGGCGCGCGGCCTTGGCGCGACGCTCGAGCAGGGCGATGCGTGACGGCGAGGGCGCCCGGCGTGCCGGGAACGGGTCGTCGAACCCGCCCTCGGCGCGGCGCCCGGGCGGGATGGACGGGCGAGGGTCTCCCGTGCGGACGTCGTTCTCCATGGTCTGCGGCCCCTCCTTCGACGACGGCCGGTGGCCGGTGCCACCGGCCGTGACCTGCTGGACTTCTCTCGGTGCGGCCGGGCCGGGGTCGCCGACGTCGGAGACCCGCAGCAGGATCCCGACGTCGGGCTCCGTGGCCACGGCGGGCCCCAGCAGCAACGAGCGCCCCTCGGCGCCGCCCAGGTGCCCGCGGGGCGCACGACGCTCACGCCTGCCCGACGCGACCCCCAGGACCCGCAGCGAGCCGGAGAACCGGTCCTCGACGCGCGAGTCCAGGAACTGCTGACGCTGCTTGACGCGGTGCGGCACGTAGTAGGCGAACCAGATCACGAACAGGGCAAGGACTGCCACGCCTGCCGAGCCCGTCGTCGATTCCACATGCCGACCGTAGGCGAGCCGCCAGGTGGGCTCCCGGACGCCGCACGGCGTGTCGGTCCTTTTCCCTGACGGGACCATGCACTATGGGGCGTCGCGGCGCCGCTCCTGCCAGCGGGTCAGGAGCCCGTCCGGGACCTCCTCGGTCGTGATCGCGAACGTGCGGTGGTCGCACCACTGGCCCTGGATGTGGAGGTAGCGCTCGCGCACGCCCTCGTCCCGCAGGCCCAGCTTCTCGACGACGCGCAGGCTCGGACCGTTCTCCGGGCGGATGTTGACCTCGATGCGGTGCAGCCCCAGGACCTGGAAGCAGTAGTCGACCGACATGGCGACCGCGGTGGGGATCACACCCCGGCCGGCGACGTGCTCCCCGACCCAGTACCCGATGCTTGCCGAGCACAACGACCCGTACGTGATGCCCGACACCGTGAGCTGCCCGACGAGCTCGCCGTCCAGCTCGACCGCGAACGGCAGGGTCGTGCCCGCCCGCGCCTGGGCCGACAGGATCCGCACGTACTCGCCGAAGGTCGGCGGGCCACCGCCCGTGCCGGGCCGGGGCGACGTCGCCTCCCAGCGTTCGAGCCACGAGGCGTTGCGGGCACGGAGCGTCATCCACGCGTGCCCGTCCTTGCGGCGCAACGGTCGCAGCACCACGCTGCCGTCCGTCGCGTCCTCGCGGAGCGTGACCGGCCACGGCTTCGACACGCTCCACGTCCGTGCGAGCTTGTTCGTCATAGTTCCCGTGCCCATCGATCGTCCGTCCCCGGCTGCAGAGCCCGAGACGTCGTGCCTTCGAGCACCAGGATCACCGACGCGACGCCTGGTGGACAGGGTGTATCACGACCTGACACGCCGACACCAGCAGCGGGTACGCCAGTACCGGAAGCTGACGGACGTCGCCGGCACCCCCCTTGGTCCACCCGCCGCCCGCCACGCTCCACGATCCGGGCCCTTTCCGTCCGACGACGACAGCACGGACACTTCTTGCCCGAACCTTTGCGACAATAGGCGCATGAGTGGCCCGGTTCAGCCCTATCCCCTGCATGGAAGCATCGAACCCGAGGACGCGAAGGAGATCCTCCGAAAAGCCATCCGCACTGCTCGATCCGCCCGCACCGAGCGCCGCCGCGACGAAGCGGCACTGGCGATCGCCGACGTGATCGAGACCATCCCCGAGGTCCTGTCCGCGCGCTGTGTCGCGACGTACGCCGCACGCCCCACCGAGCCGGGCACCACCGCGATGCTCGAGCGGCTCTCCGCCCGCGGCGTCCGCGTGCTCCTGCCCGTCCTGGGCGCGGGGCTCCAGCGCGACTGGGCCGAGTTCGACGGCGCGCACGACCTCCAGGTCCGCGCCCCGGGCAGGCCTCCCGAGCCGAGCGGTCCCACGCTCGGGGCGGCCGCGCTCGCCGACGCCGACGTCGTGATCGCGCCCGCACTCGCGGTCGACTCGAACGGCGTCCGCCTCGGGCAGGGCGGCGGCTGGTACGACCGGGCGCTCGAGCACGTGCGCTCCGGCACCAAGGTGATCGCCGTCGTGTTCCCCGAGGAGGTCTACGACGCGACGGACCGTCCGCTGCCCCTCGAGAAGCACGACCGGACCGTGGACGCCGTCGCGACGCCGCTCGGCTGGCGCTGGATCGGTCAGGACTGACCAGCTCCTCCACCCCTCGGACACGCACGAAGGGCCCCCCCCCGGC
>NZ_JACSQQ010000005.1:0-24901 GCF_014836555.1 Oerskovia rustica | reverse complement strand
GGAGATGCCCGACGGCGCCGCTCGCCTCAGGGGACGAGCGTCAGCGTGTCCTTGGTCCCGGACCGCACGGCGTCGGCCGTGAACGGCCACGCGTACGTCTCGCCCGCGGCCCAGGTGCCGAGCTGGTCCTCGTAGTGCTTCGACGCCGGGTGCCCCGAGGCGCCCGTGACGGTGACCCACGTCGAGGCGTCCAGGTCGTCGAGGTCGACGACCATGCGCATCGACGGGCCCGACGTGACCTCGAAGCTGCCCGAGGCCGCGTCCCACGACGTCGCGTTGACGATCGACGAGCCGCCCGGCATGGCCACCTTGCGGGGGTTCATGTAGGCCCGGACGAAGCCCGGGACGGCCTCGTTGTCCAGGACCAGGTGGCCGAGCGAGAGCGTGTGGAGCTTGCCCCACTCCCAGTCGGTCGTCTTCTTCGACAGCTCGGTCGTCAGGTCGAGACGGGCCGAGGTGATCGCCCGGTTGAGGACCTCGTCACGGGTCTCGACGACGCTCACGGTCTGACGGTCGTCCCAGAACGCGTTCGTCTCGTCGGCGAGCATGTTCTGCACGACGGCCAGCCACCGGCTGCCGCCCGCGGGACGGATGCTCTCCGGCAGGTCGTCCCAGAACGTGATCTCGAGCAGGTTGCGCCACACCGCGGCGAAGTACGCGGCGGCCGCCGAGTCCTTGTCCATGTGCTGGTCCCAGTCGGCGAGGAGGTCCTGTCCCTCGGCCGCGAAGTCGTTGCGCACGCCCTTGCTGTTCTCGACGTCCTGCTCGAGGAGCAACGGCACGAGGGCCGCGGCGTACGGGCTCCAGTCGTCGTTCTGGATCTCGTTCATGGTCTGGGCGTCGACCTTGCGACCCGAGTCGATCTCCTCCTGCAGGAGGGTGCGGATGCGCTGCGAGCGGTATCCGTAGTCCCAGTCCGTCGTGAGGAACGGGGTGGTGCCGGCCGGCAGGACGGCCTGGTTCGCGGCGACGATGAACCCCTCCTCGGGGTCGACCACACCGGGCATCTGCGCGGCGGGCACGTATCCGGTCCAGTCGTAGCGCTCGTCCCAGCCGGGCCGCGGCCACGTCCCGTCGGAGGGAACCGGGCCCTCGACGTTCGCCCGTACCGGGATCCGGCCCGGCGCCTGGTAGCCGATGTGCCCGTCCGTGGTCGCGAAGACGATGTTCTGCGCAGGGACCTCGAACAGGGCCGCGGCCGCCTTCATGTCCTCGGCGTCCGACGCGAGGTTGAACGCGAAGACCGCGTCCGCGGTGTGCCCGGGGTCGAGCGCGGTCCAGCGGAGCGAGACCTCGTAGTCCCCGAGCGGGGTGCCCTCGGTCGGGGACTCCGCGACCCTGTCCATCGGGAGGACGGTCGAGACGATCGGACCGTGGACCGTCGAGGCGATCTTCAGCTCGACGTCCTCGCCGCCGTTGACCTTGATGGTCTCCGTACGCGTCTCGAGCGACTCCCAGTCGTCGCCCCGCAGGTACGTGTCGTCACGCACGCGCTCGATGAAGAAGTCGGTGACGTCCGCACCCATGTTGGTCAGTCCCCAGGCCACGTCGGCGTTGTGACCGATGATCACACCCGGGAAGCCCGCGAACGAGAACCCCGAGACGTCGAACCCGCAGGCGGCGCTGACCTCGTTGCAGTGGAGCCCGACCTGGGCCCACACACCGGGGGCCTGGAGGGACAGGTGCGGGTCGTTGGCCAGCAGGGGCTTGCCGCTCGTCGTGTGCTCACCCGAGACGACCCACGAGTTGGAGCCGGTGCCCTCACCGCGGCCGACGAGCACGGGCACGGCCGCGAGCGCTGCGTCCGCCGCCGCGACGGCGGACTGGAGCTCGCTGCCCGCAAGGGTCGGTGCGTACGCGGTCTGCTCCGCGCCCTCGACCTGGACGGGCTCGCTCGTGGTCGGCACCTCGGAGGGGTCGAGGACGGGGAGGTTCGCCTGGGCCGCGTAGGGGGGGAAGAGGGTGCTCACCCGGGCGACGTCCTGGGCGACCTTGGCAGGATCCTGGGCTCCGTTCGGGGCGCCCGCGAAGCCTCCGTACGCGATCGCGCGCTCGAGCTCGTCGTCGTAGTTGCCGCGCAGGTCCCAGGCCATGGCCTTGAGCCACGCGAGCGAGTCGATCGGGTCCCAGGGCTCGGGGTCCGGCACCGAGACGCTCGTGCCGAGCACCGTGTACTCGAGCGCGATCTCGCTCGGGTCGCGGTCCTCGATGTAGGCGTTGACGCCGTCCGCGTAGGCCTGGAGGTAGGCCTTCGTCTCGGGGGCGAGGATCTTCCACTCCTCCTCGGCGACGAGGCGCCAGCCGAAGGTGCGGGTGACCTTGTCCGCGTCGATCGCGACCTGGCTGTCGCCGACGAGCTCGGCCAGACGGCCCGCGGTCACGTGCCGGCGGTAGTCCATCTCGAAGAAGCGGTCCTGCGCCTGGACGTACCCCTGGGCACGGAAGAGGTCCTCGGGCGTGTCGGCGTAGATCTGCGGTACGCCCTGGGCGTCGCGCAGCACGCTGACCTCGGCGTCGAGGCCCGTCAGGGTGAGGGTTCCGTCGGTCTGCGGGAGCGGGCGGCGGACGGTGACGACCGCGAACACCGACACGGCGACCAACAGCACGACCACGAGCGCGGCGATCGCGATCACGCCCCGGCGGACGCGCGAACCTCCCCGTCGGGCAGCAGGGACGGGCGGCGGGGGGTCGCCGTGGACTCCGGCGGGGACATCAGCAGACACGGTGCGAGACTACCCCGGGCAGGCCGGGCGTATGATTAGCACTCAGAAGCCACGAGTGCCAGTCCGGCTGTGTCCTTCCGTCGACCTGACGCGCACGCCGGACGCCACGGACCAGGCTCGCGCCCGGCTCGTGAAGACCGCACTCCCCCGCGACCTCTTGAGGAGAGACCGTGCCCACCTACGCGTACACGTGCACTGCCTGCGGCCACGCCTTCGACATCCACCAGGCGTTCACCGACGACGCGCTCACCGTGTGCCCCGAGTGCGGTGGCCGGCTGCGCAAGGTCTTCTCGTCGGTCGGGGTGACCTTCAAGGGCTCGGGCTTCTACCGCACCGACTCGCGTTCCTCGAAGTCGTCGAGCACGGGCTCGACGACGCCTGCGACGCCCGCGAAGTCCGCCGACTCGTCGAGCAGCTCGTCGAGCAGCTCGTCGTCCGGGTCGTCGAGCAGCGGGTCGTCGGGCTCCTCGGGCTCCTCGACGCCTTCGGCGAGCTGACACTGCAGCGGGCCGTGCACAGGTAGCGCCCGTGGCGCCCTGTGCACAGGTCGGTGGGCCGTGCCGCGGGCTGCCCGTGCGTGCCGCCTAGCGTCGGCGCATGGCTCCTCCTGCATCGTCCGCTGCTCGCGCACCGGGTCGCCGTGCGTCCACGGCCCGACGGCGCCTGCGCGCCCTCGTCTGGCGCTCGCGCCTCGTGCTGCTCGCCCTGGGCTGCGGCCTGGTCGCCGCCGTCGTGGTGGACCGCCTGAGCCCTCCACCACCGGACACGAGGCCCGTGGTCGTGACGGCCCGAGCGGTCGGAGCCGGCACCGTGCTGACCGAGGGGGACGTCACGGTCGTCCCCGTCGCCGCCCGGCTCGCCCCGGAGAGCTCACTGACCACGGTGAGCGACGCCGTCGGGCGGACCACGGCGGTCGCCCTGCCGGCGGGGCAGGTCCTCTCGCCCTCGCTCGTCGCCGCGGGCGACCTTGCGGCCATGGCTCCCGGCGGGACGGTCGTGGCGCCCGTGCGCCTCTCCGACCCCGACGTCGCCGCGCTCCTGCACCCCGGCGACCGCGTCGACCTGCTCGCGGCCACGGGCAGCGCGGGCGACGCCGTCACGGGCAGCCATCTCGCGCGGCGGGCCCTCGTGGTGGCAGGGGCCCCGGCGTCGGCCTCGTCCGGTGGACTGCTCGGTGACGGCACCCAGGAGGGCGGCGTCACGCTCGTCGCCGTGCTCCCGGAGGAGGCCGCGGCGCTCGCCGGCGTCGGCGAGTGGGGTGGCCTGTCCGTGGTCCTGGTGCCCTGAGCATGGAAGGATCGCGTCCGGACCTCGCTCGTGCGACGGGCACCGCCGAACGCCGCGCGCGCCCCGTCCGCACCCTCTCGAAAGGAACCTCGTATGAAGAACGTGTTCGACGGCTTCAAGAACTTCGTGCTCCGCGGCAACGCGATCGACCTGGCGGTCGGTGTCGTGATCGGTGGTGCGTTCACGCTCGTCGTGACCTCGATCGTCAACGGCCTGATCAGCCCTCTCGTCGCGGCGATCTTCAGCGAGCCCGACCTCACCGGCGTCGGGAACTTCACCATCAACGGGGCGGTGTTCAGCTTCGGCCTCATCCTCGACGCGCTCTTCAAGTTCCTGTGCGTGGCCGCCGCGCTCTACTTCGTCATCGTCATGCCGATGAACCACCTCGCGGCCCGGCGCAAGAAGGGCGAGGAGGCCGCCCCCGCGGCCCCGGCCGAGGACGTCCTGGTCCTCCAGGAGATCCGCGACCTGCTCGCCGCGCAGAACGCTCGGTCCGCGGACTTCGGCGGTCCGGGCGAACGCTGACCCCTTCGCTTCCCGGGACCGGGGCGGGGTCTCCGTCCTGCTCACCGACGACGGGTCCGCGACGGCTCACCGACGACGCGTCCGCGACGGCGCGAGACGCTGCCCCGGCCACCCTGGTCACAGCGCCCGGGTAGCGCCGTCCGGCCCCGGGGGCGGGGCGTCGTTCCGGTGATCGTCGACGGTTGCGTGGAACACGCCCCGCCCCGCCGGTCCCTCAGGACCAGTGCGGCGGCACGTCGCGCAACAGCTCGGCGTCGTGGCTGTCGGTCGACGCCCCCGGGCGGACGTCGCCCCAGGTCGCGGCGTCGTCGTCGGACCCCAGGCCCGCGACCCCCGCCTGCTCGGTCCCAGGTCGCACGACGCGACGAGACCGGCGACGCGCCGGCCCGGCGGTCGCGGGTCGCGGTGTCGGGTCGACCTGAGCAGGGTCGTCGGAGGGGGCGCTGTCGACGGGGGTCATGATCCCATTGTCTCAGCGTCCCCGACGAGCTCCCGGCTCCCCGGCTGACCCGTCAGTCCGTACCGAACTCGTCGTCCGCGACCACGGGCACGACGACGATGCGGTCGCTGCCACCCGTCTGCGCGATCCCCCCGAGCTCGGGCAGCCGCGCGTCGCGCACGGCCTGGACCACCCGACGGATGCGCTCGGCCTCCTTCGCGGGGTCGAGGAACGCCGCGGCGGACCACACCTGCGCGACGACCCAGCCCGTGCGCTCGAGCCGCTCGGCGAGCTGGCGGTCACGCACGCGCACGCTGCGTTCGGCGACGTAGGCGTCGTCGTCGGTCAGGACCGCGACCAGGAGCTCGCCCGGGATGTCGGGGTGCCCGACGACCAGCGGGATCCGGTCTCCGCCGACCACGCCGTAGTCGGTCTCGACCACGAGCCCCGCGCGCCACAGGCGCTCGGCGAGGTCGATCACGAGCCGGTCGGGGTTCCCGCCCACGTCCACGCCGTTGCCCAGGGTGACCTGGTCGGCACGACCGTTGCGCTGCTCCGCGAGGTCGAGCACCTCCGCGAGGAGCTTGGCCCCGTGCCCGCGCAGACGCTCGGGGTCGAGGTCGGACGCCGTGAAGCACGTGACGACGTGCAGACGGCGGCGCGTCGAGCCCAGGGTGTCGAGGAGCATTGCGTCGCCGCCCGGCGCGTTGAGCACGCCGAAGCGGTGGAGCACCCGCCCGTGCGGGGTCCGGCCGTAGCCGATCGACAGGACGATCGTGTCCCGGCTGAGTCCGGCGACGCCCGAGACCTCGGCGACCACCACGGGCTCTGCCCGGGCGCCCGAGAAGAAGACGGCCAGGGCCGGGTTCTGCCGGACCTCGCCGAGGAGCGCGTCCCGGATCCGGTCGGCGTGCACGGAGCTCACGGTGACGATCGCGAGCGACTCCTCGGGTCGTGTCATGGCGTGCTCGATCGCGATCTCCACGACGCGGTCGACCTCGGCCTGCGTGCTCTCGACCGCGCCCGACGCCGGGTCCGGCATGCCCGCGCCGTCGACCAGGTCGAGGTGGACGAGCGGCTCCGCGCGGGGCAGCGGGCTGGGCCGTAGGACGCCCTCGTAGCCGTGCGCGGCGAGGAAGGCCGTGAGGTACGGGTCACGACGCGTGCCGCCTGCGGACAGGGCGACCGTCGGCAGGATCGCGGCGAGCTCGCCCACGGTCGAGCCCGAGGCGGCCCGCGGGTCGCCGAACACGACGACCTGACGACCGCGCGCGATCGAGGACAGGACCAGCTCGACCGGGATGTGCTGCGCGGCGTCGAGGATCACGAGGTCGACGGTGCGGGTCGGGGTGAACAGGTGCGGCACGAGGGTCGGGGACGCGACGACGCAAGGCCGCAGGCGGCGCAGCACCTCGGGGTAGCGCTCGTGGGCGTCGCGCAGGCTCGTCATCCGCCCCTCGAGGAGCTCGGTGAACAGCGCCTCGGCCTCGGTGCGGTGGTCGCGCATCGCCGCGCCGAGGTGCTCGCGCACGGCGAGCCGCACGGGCGCGGACAGCGCTGCGACGTGCGTGCGGTCGAGGTCGCGGAACCGACCGGCCAGTGCTTCGAGACCGGCCCCGTCCTGCCCGGCGAGCGCCGGGTCCTGCGCGAGGATCTGCTCGAAGACCGAGCTCCACCAGGCGAGGTCGAGCTCGGGGCCCACGAGCTCGGGCTCGACACGGCGAGCCGAGAGGTCGTCGAGCAGGTCGCCGAGGCCGTCGTCGCGCAGCGTCCGCAGCGCGGACGTCCGCGCAGGCAGGTTCTCGAGCGCCTCCTGGTCCTCGCCGAGGGCTGCGAGACGCGCCGCCAGCTCGCTGATCGGCAGGTCGAGGAGGTCCGACCCGACGGGGGTCGTGGCGAGGACCGGGTCGAGGTACTCGAGGTCGATCCTGACGGCCTCGTAGGTGTCCTCGATCGCGGCGAGCCCCTCGGGGAGGGTGGGCCACCCGCCGCGCGGGCACTGCGCCTGCCAGACGGCGCGCTGCGCCTGGACCTCGATGAGGGCTGCGTGCAGGTCGGGAACCCGGACGCCGGGACGGAGCATGTCCTTGGCCTGTCGGCGCAGGCGTCGGCGGTGGGCCCAGCCCATGTCGATGCCGTTCGCGGCCCGCCACTCGCGCGTGCCGGTCGCCTCGACGAGGTCGGTCGCGGTGCGCTCGAAGATCATGGGCTGGAACGCGTCGAGGGTGCCGCGCATGCCGCCGAGCATGCGGAGCTGGTCGCCCCACTGCCGGACGGTCGTGGCGGGGGTGAGGCCCGTGGTCGTCGCGACGGAGGCGACCTGGTCGCGGAGCTGCGGCAGCGTGTGCCCGGAGAGCCGTTCGACCCGGACCAGGGCGTCCTGCGCGTTCTCGGCGCTCGTGATGTCCGCGCCGAACCAGGGCGTCGACGTCGAGCGGAGCGTGAAGGCCCCGACCTCGGCAGCGCGCACGAGGCGGGCCGAGAGCTCGGCCCGGCGCTCGGCGCCGATGCGGATCGTGACGTCGGGTCCCAGGCGGACGGTCGTGCCGGGGGCCGGGCGCTGCGCGGTGAGCCGGGCGAGGGCCTGCAGGGCCGCGTAGGCGGACACGCCCCAGGGCTCGCGGACCAGGTGCAGGGACTCGATGTAGCCCGAGAGCTGTGCGCGCGCACCCAGGAGTCCGTCGCGGACCCGCGCGACGGAGTCGGTGTCGACGGTCTCCGCCTCGGCGGCCATGGCCCCGAGCAGACGGTGGGAGGCCGTGGTCCGCCACGTGGGTTCGGGGGCGATGTCGAGCAGCAGCCCGTCGAGCCCGAGCGCGGTGAGGCGGGTCGAGAGCGTCTCCGCGGAGCGCCGGTGGCCCGGGACGTAGAGGATGCTGCGGCCGCTCGCCGCGGCCTCGGCGACGACGGCGGCGATGGTCCCTGCGGTGTCGGCGCCCGGGGGCGCGTCGACGAACAGGTGGCTGCCGGTCGCGAGCGCGTCGATGACGTGGCGCTGCGCGGGGTCGAGGTCGCCCACGCCCCGTTCCTGGGTCGGGTCGGCGTCGCCGACGCGCGGGGCCGGGAGGTCGCGCGCGAGCGCGGTCGCAGCCTCCTCGGAGCCGGCGAGGGCTGCGACGACCTCGTGCCGTTCGAGGCCCGAGGCGAGCTCGTCGAGGTCGTCGACGAGGACCTGGCCGGGGTGGACGAACGTCCCGACGAGGACCCGCTGCGCGAGCTCGAAGTCGCCCAGCACCGCCTTGCCCACGGCCGTGATGCGGGCCAGGGCGTCCGAGGGGTCGAATCCCGCGGGGGTGAAGGCGCTGCGCGCGAGCGTCACGGGGTCGATCAACCCGCCGTGGGCGCGCAGCGTGCGCGCAAGGACGGGGTTGATCTCCACGGTCGGCTCGAGCGTGAGGTCGTAGTCGGTCTCGCTGTCACCGCGCGGGGTGAGCGTGAGGGGCCGCAGGAGGACGGGGGCACGCACGGTTCGCGGCAGGGCGGGCTCGGCGTCCGTGCCTTCAGCGCCGTCGCGCGCGGGCCCTTCTCCCTGCCCGACGGCGCCACCCGCCGTGGGCGGGGTCGTCGCGGTCTGCGGCGGGTCGCCGGGGTCCCCCGCGGCGGGGCCCGCGGGCAGGCCCGTGGCACCGTCGATGGTCCGGCTGTACGTGGTCCCGGCGACGTGCGCGAGGGCGGCGACGTCGTCGGTCGGGAGGCGGGAGGGCTCGCCCTCGGTCCAGGTGGTGACGCCGATCGCGAGGTAGGTCGGCGCGACCCCGTAGCGCTGGGCGTGCTCCTGCGAGCGGACGACCACGGCGCGTGCCCGGCGCCGCGCGGCGGGCAGGGAGGCCCCCTCGCGGAACAGGTTGGACAGTCGCGTCGGGCGCCCGGCGAAGAGCTGCGCCACGCCCGAGGGGTGGGCTGCGGTGAGGTCGACGACCGCGTCGCCCAGCAGACCGATGTCGGCGAGCGACGACCCGCCCGCGAGCTCGACGAGCGAGGCACGCCAGGACCGGACGGCGTCCTCGACGAGGTCGGCCGTGGTCGGCGGCTCGACGAGGGTCGGCCTTGCGAGCGTCGTGGATCCCTCGGTGGCCGAGGCCGCACCTCGGACGGCGCTGTCGTGCGCGTCCTGGTCGGTGAGCGGCCGGGCGGGATCGGCCACGGTCTCGCGGGCTGATGGGTTGCGGGCGGCTGCGTTCACTCTCGCACGCTAACCGCCCGGTCGACCGGAACCGGCACCGGCACGCCGGGGGCGGCGACTTCGGGTGGGTCACGGAGGGCGACGTCTGCACGCCGGCGACTACTGAGGGAGGGGTTCGGCACCTGGACGTCCGGAGCGCACCGTCGCGCTGCGGGGAAGGCCGAGAAGAGTGAGGACGGTGCGCACCGCGCAGGGGGCAGGCGATACGCACCGTCAGAGATGATTGTGCAAGGTCTTCGCGCGTTCGTCAAATGTGTCCACGAGTTCGTCGGCACGGAGATGGACGAGCGTCCAGTTCGATGTGTCGGATTGTTCGTGGACGTCCGCTCGGCGTGGTGTGCCCCCGCTCCCGCTCCGTCGCCCCGACGCAGCACGGCCACGCCTCGGGCGAGGCGTGGCCATGAGGTGAGCGGCGCCGTCGGGCAGGGAGGACACCCCGCGCCCGGCCGGGCGCCGTGGTCAGCCGAAGAGCTTGGACCCGTGCTTGAGCAGGACGCCCGCGATCATCAGGACGACCCACGTCGCCGTCAGGAACACGTCCGCGTCCGAGCGGACGAACGACAGCGCCCGCTCCTGCGCCCGGGCCGGCAGGTACAGGTTGTCCTCGATGATGTTCCAGTGCAGCAGCGTCATGAAGACGAGCGTCGTCGAGAGCGTGACGAGCAGGCACCAGGGGCACAGCGCGCCGATCACGAACATCGACTGGTAGAAGAGCCAGTAGGCGAAGATCAGGCCCAGCGTGTAGACGACCTGTGCGGAGAACATGAACCAGCGCGGGAACCGCACCCCGCCGAGGCTCGCGACCGCGATCGTGATGACCACCGGTTCCGCGATCAGCCCCAGGAAGGCGTTGGGGAAGCCGAAGAGCGACGACTGCCACGCGACCCCGACGGCGCCGCAGGACAGGACCTCGTTGACGTTGCACGAGAGCTCGGCCGCAGGGTTCGCCGCGAGCAGGACCGCGTCGTAGGACAGGACGAACGAGGCCGTGAGGCTGACCAGCGCGGAGAACAGCATGGTGCCGAACACCCACTGCCTGCTGTGCCGGAACCCCTTGACGCTCGACGGGTCGGTCCTGTGGTCGTCGTGCAGAACGTCGCTCATGCGTGATGCCCTTCCGGCGGTGGCCCCCGGCCATCCCCGGAAGCCCTTCCAGCCTAGAGGTGGCCACGAGGCTGGACCCGCCGGTGGGGCGTCTCGCGGACGGGTCGCGATCAGCAGATGGACGAAGGGTTGGCGAATGCCGGGAACAGATGGGCGGTGCGCACGTACGGGCTATTGCGGCGGGATACCGGAAAGGCCTCCTGGCGACGTGCGCGAAATGCGTGGCGCCTCTTCTTCTCAAAGACGTCCCGATCGTTCATGGGGTCATGTCGCCCGCACTCCGGGGAGCGATCGTGAATCGACGTCACAGGTATTTCGACGCCCGTCCGGGCCCCCACCCTTCTCACGTCGTGCCGGTCCGTCGCCCGGGCTGGCCGGTCGCCTCGCCAGGCCTCTCGCCTCGCGGCGGGTGCCGGAGGCACGGCAACCTCCGTCCACTCCCCGGGGTGATGCCGTTCAGGCGATCGCCGACAGGAAATCACGGTCGACGAAACCGCCCGACGCCCGATCCCCTGTCGGCCGCCCGAGCTCAGGGCCACCCCTCCGAGAATTCAGTACGGTTTTCAACTACTTGCACGCCGGGTGCGGCGCTCGTCGTGAACTCGGCATTCTCGGGCCTCCCCCGAGCCCGCGACGGGACTTTCACTCCTGCCTCGCACGCCTTTCGACCGCCGTGCGGAACCCACCGCACCCCCGGCCAGACCGGCCTGCCCGACGCGCACCTCCGCGCGCCCCGGTGTAGACCGGGACCAGGGGCGCGACGCGCCCACCGGCCGCGAAGGAGCCGCCATGCCGATCGGGTATCTGGTCCCCGTGCTGCTCGTCGCGTGCTGCACGTCTGCCTCGCTCAGCCCGGCCCGCCGACCCCCGCGGCTGGGCCGTCTCTCCTTCCGGATGAGCGTCCTCGTCAACGAGCAGCCGTTCGCCCTGCTGCTCGTCCTGGGCGCGATCACGGCGCTCGCGCTCGCCGACGGAGACGTCGAGACGACCGGAGGGCGCGTGGCGCTCGTCCTGGCCGTGCTGACCTCCCTCGGTCTTGTCCTGGTCGCCCGACGCGGCCTACGGGCAGCGCCCACGCTCGACCACGCCCTGGTCGACGGTCTGCGCGCAGGACCGGGCACCGTCACGAACCAGGGACTGCCCTGGGCACGGATCCTCCTGGCCCCGTTCGCGGTGCGGCGACGCGACGTCGAGCGCTTGGCCGACCTGCCCTACGGCGGTGTCGGCGACAACGGGGTCGGGGGCGACGGGGGCGGCGCCGCCAGCCATGACTCACGGGGCCGCGAGCACCGGCTCGACGTGTACCGCCCCCGGGCGCGCCCGGCCGACGGGCCGACCCTCGTCTACTTCCACGGCGGCGGCTACGTGAGCGGGCGCAAGGAGCTCGAGGCCCGCGCGATGCTCTCGCGGCTCGCGAGCCGCGGGTGGGTGTGCGTGAGCGCGAACTACGGCCTGCGCCCGACGACGAACTTCCCCGGCCATCTGGTCGACGCCAAGCGGGTTTTGGCCTGGGTCCGGGAGCACGGCGCAGCGTACGGCGCCGACTCGAGCCGCGTGCTCGTCGCGGGCAGCTCAGCGGGCGCGCACCTGGCGTCGCTCGCGGCCCTCACTCCCCGCAACCCGCGGTTCCAGCCCGGCTTCGAGGACGCCGACACCTCCGTGGCCGGGGCCGTGTGCCTCTACGGCTACTTCGGCGAGTACTACGGGAGCGGCCGCGACCGCGAGGTGGAGTCGGCGCCGGATGCCTACCTGCACCCCGCCGCTCCCCCGTTCCTCGTGGTGCACGGGGATCAGGACACCCTGGTCCCGGTCGAGGGGGCACGACAGTTCGTGGCGGACCTGCGCGAGGTCTCGACGAGCCCGGTCGTGTACGCCGAGCTGCCCGGGGCGCAGCACGGGTTCGACCTGTTCCACTCGGTGCGGTTCGACGCCGTCGTCACGGCAGTCGAGGCGTTCGCGGACCGGGTGCTGGCGGCGCGGGGCCGGGCGCCGGAGGTGCCGGTCGAGCGGCGCGAGGAGAGGTGAGGCGGGATGGCCCCGACCTGAAGCTGCGGGACGGGGTGGTGCGCCTGGCCAGATTCGAACTGGCGACACCCGCTTTAGGAGAGCGGTGCTCTATCCCCTGAGCTACAGGCGCGTGGGCGCGATCACGGCGGACCGGGCCCGGTGGGACGCCCGACAGCCTAGCGTCCCGGCCCGGCAGTGTCCCAACCCGCGCGCTCCACGAGCCCGATCGCGTACTCGGGCCAGAACTGACCGGCGGCCGGGTCGCCGCGGTCGCACTCGCCGTCGGACTCCCCGGGGACCTTGACCCAGAGGAACGCGTCGAGGGCGCTGCCGTCGTCGACCGCGCCGGGCTTCTCGCCGAGCGCCCGCCCGGCGGGGTTGCACCAGTCGAGCGGCCCGTCGCCGAGGGGCCCGAGCCCGTTGCGCGACGTGTCGATGACGTAGCGCGTGCCGAGGAGCGCGGCGAGCCGGTCGGCGTAGGCGCGCTCGTCGGCCGTGCTGCGGAAGTTCGAGACGTTGGTCGCGAAGCCGCGCGCGTCGTCGATCCCGGCCTGCCGCAGCCGGTCGGCCATGGTCGGGGCGTCGAGCCACGCCGAGTTCCCCGCATCGAGATAGACGCTCGCGCCCGCGTCCGCGAGCGCCGTGGTCGCCTGCCGCAGGAGCCCGGCTCGGTCGCCCTGCTCGGGGCACGCGCCGAGGTCGGGCAGGGCGTCGGGTTCGAGCACGACGGCGGTGCGTGTGCCGCGCAGCCCGTCGGCGACGGCCTGGGCGAAGGCCGGGTACTCCTCGGGGGTCAGGCCGCCCGCGGAGAACGACCCGCAGTCGCGGGCCGGGATCGCGTAGACCGTGACGATGCCGGTGCGTCCGGCCTCGTTGGCGGCGGTCGCGTAGTCGCGCACGAGGGCCTCGGCCTCCGCGGGCTCGAACCAGTCCCCGACCCACAAGGACGCGCCCGCCTCGCTGACGACGCCGAGCGCCGCGGCGGCGTCGGGGTCGTTCGCCCGGAGCGCCTCGGCGGCGTGCACGGACTGCATGTCCGGGTGGGCGTAGGGCGCGCCCGCGAGGAAGGGGTTCGCGTCGGCCCCTGCGGGCTCGACGGGGGCCGCCGGGGGCGCCTCGGCCGTGGCGGTCTCGCGCGGCGGCTCGGCGGCCTCGGGCACCCCGGGAGTGCACGCCCCCAGCCCGACGGCGAGGATCACCGCTCCCGCCGTGGTCGCGGTCAGGTGTCGGTCGGCTCGCGCGCGCATGTCTCCCCTGTCGTGGTGCGGGCGGCCGGGCCGGGTGGGGCGGGCCGCCTCGGGCCGACGGCGCCCGGTGGTGCGGCGTCGGCGGCTCGCACGCTACGCCGTCGGGGGTGGCTCCGCGCCGTCGTCCCACGGTGGAGGACGCCCCGGGTGTCAGAACGAGCGTGGACTCTGGCTCACGCTCGTCCTGACGACCCGCTGGTCACACCGCCGTGAGCGCCTCCGTGGGGGACATCCGCGCGGCCCGCACCGCGGGGTAGAGCCCGGCGACGGCCCCGATCCCGAGCGTCGCGACGAGCCCGCCCACCACGACCACGGGCGGGACGGAGACCGGCCACTCCTGGGACGTGGCGTACCCGGCCGTGATGCCGATCCCGATGAGGACCCCGGCGGCCCCGCCCATGAGCGAGAGCACCAACGACTCCACGAGGAACTGGCCCCGGATCTGCCCCCTGGTCGCGCCGAGCGAGCGGCGCAGGCCGATCTCGGCGCGTCGTTCGAGGACCGAGATGACCATGGTGTTGGCGACCCCGATCCCGCCCACGAGCAGCGCGACCGCCCCGAGCCCGACGAGCAGCCCTGTGAACGCCTCGTCGGTGGCCTGCTGGGCCGCGAGCGCGTCGGAGGGGCGTGAGACGTCGACCTCGTTGGGCGCCTGCGGGTTGGCCGTGGCGCCGAGGACGCCACGGACCTGTTCGACGGCGTCCTCGCGGGTGCGCGTGTAGATCATGGTCGGCAGCTCGTCCCAGTCCAGGTAGGTCACCGCGGCCTCGCGGCCCACGAGCGCCCCGAGGTCCATCTCGGGGGCGAGCGGCACGGGGTCGAGGATGCCCACGACCGTGAACCACTCGCCGCCGATCCACACCTTGACCGCCGGGTCCGGGGTCGTGATCCCCAGGCGCTTCGCGGTGGTGTGCCCCAGGACGACGGCCGGGTACCGCGCCGTCGCCTCCGAGAGCCAGGCCCCGTCCGCCACGGTGCCCCCGATGGACTCGAGCAGGTCGAGGTCGGCCGCGTACACGCCGATCCCGCCCGACTCCCCCGTCGGGACCAGGTCCGAGCGGTACGCCTTGGCGTCGAGCTGAGCGACCGACGTCGCGTTCTCGACGGGCGCGATCCGGCGCACCATGTCGACCGCCTCGGACGGCAGGGTCGCGGCCTCGCCGAACAGGTCGGTCCCGGGCGCGACACGCAGCAGGTTCGTCCCGAGGGCCGTGAGCGTCCGGTCGAGCTCGGCCCGAGACGAGCTGGAGATCCCGACGACCGCGACCATCGCCGCGATGCCGATCGCGATGCCCAGCGCCGAGAGCACGGCCCGCAGCGGGCGGGTGCGCAGCCCGGTCGCGCCGACGCGCAGGACGTCGGGCGGCCCGAGGCGCGCGGGGCGCAGCGTGGTCAGCACGGTGCCTCCTCGTCGGTCGTGGCCACCCGGGCGTACGGGGCGTAGGGGGCGGCGGCACCCGCGGCACCCGCGAGGACCGTGCCCGCCCCGCCCGGGGGCAGGGTCCCGTCCGCGACGATCTCGCCGTCGCGCATCGCGACCTGCCGGGGCAGGGAGGCTGCGAGCTCGCGGTCGTGCGTGATGATGACGACGGTCGTCCCGGCCGCGTTGAGCCCCCGCAGCACGTCCATGACACCGGCCCCGGCGGCCGTGTCGAGCGCGCCCGTGGGTTCGTCGGCGAGCAGCAGGGGCGGGTCACCGACGACGGCGCGCGCGATCGCGACGCGCTGCTTCTCACCGCCCGACAGCTCGTGCGGACGGTGCGTGAGCCGGTGTCCCAGGCCCACGCGCTCGAGGGCCTCGGCGGCCCGGCGGCGTCGCTCGCGCCGCCCGACCCCCCGGTACAGGAGCCCGTCGGCCACGTTGTCGAGGGCGGAGACCCCGACGGCCAGGTGGAACTGCTGGAAGACGAACCCGATGCGGCTCGCGCGCAGCGCGGACACCTCGCGGTCGTCGAGGTCCTCGACGAGGAAGTCGTCGATCAGGACCCGGCCCGAGGTGGGCCGGTCGAGCGTCCCGATGACGTTGAGCATGGTCGACTTCCCCGAGCCCGACGGCCCGACGATCGCGAGCAGCTCACCGCGGTGGACGTCCAGGTGGACGTCGCGCAGCGCGGCGACGCCGCCCGGGAAGACGCGGGACACCTCGTGCAGGGTCACGACGGGCCCGCCGCCCGCACCGCCGTCGGTGCCCGGCGAGCGGGCACCCGTCGCGGTGTCCCAGGTCTCCGGGTGGGCCACGGCGTCGCGCGCGACGGAGACCGCGCTCACGACGGCATCCCGACGACGTCGCCCTCGGCCACGTCGCCCGTGATCTCGACGCTCCCGTCGGCGAACATCCCGGTGTCCACGGCCACGATCCGGGTCGTGCCTTCCTCGACGACCTCGACCCCGTACCCGCCCTCGGCGAGCGCGAGGAGGGCCGCGACGGGCACGGTCAGGACATCGGGGCGCTCGGCCGCGACGAACGTGACCTTGACCGAGCCCGCATCGGCGTCGGTCCCGTCGGGGAGCGTCACGGTCACGGGGACCGTGGTCTTGTCGGAGGCGCCGGGCATGCCGCTCTCGTCCTCGACCACCTCGGGGCTCCCGACGGCGGAGACCACCGCTTCCGTCGTCGCGCCTCCCGGCAGCTCGACCGTCACGGTGCCGCCCTCGACGGCCCGGTCGCGGTCGGCGCCGTCGCGGGCGGCCGCGCTCGCCCGGTCGCCCCCCGGCGTCGTGAGGACCTCCGCGGCTGCGGCCTCGCCGACGCGCACCTTGAGCGCGTCGACCCGCACCGGCCCCTCGGCCACGAGGACGTCGGACGGGCCGACCGCGCCCGTCTTCTCGACCCCGCGGTCCTTCTGCCACTTCTTGACGGCCTGGGCGGTCGACTCCGTGAACTTCGTGTCCACGGTGAAGCCCGTGTAGCCCAGGGCCTTGAGGTTCTCCTCGAGCTGGCGCACGTCCTCGCCCTCGGTGCCCGTGCCCAGCTCGCGGTACACGGGAAGCGTGCCGAGCAGGAGCACGGTCGGGCGTTCGTCGACCTTGAAGAGCACTCCCCCACGGTCGACGACGTCGCCCACGCCCGGCAGCCACGTGACCGTCCCCCCGCCCCCGCCCTCGGCTCCGCCGGCCCCTTGCTGCCCACGCGCGACGGCCTCGCCGTAGCCGAGCGTGCCCTTGACGGTCGAGCGCTGCACGAGGGTCTGCCGGGTCACGGTCGCGGTCTCCTCGGGACCTGTCGCGGCGGGTGCAGGGTCGTCCCCGCGGCCGAACCCCGTCAGCGCCAGCACGACGCCCGCGCCGATCACGGCGGTGCCCACGACCCCGCCGACCACGAGCCCGCGGCGACGGCGCTTCGGGCTCGGCGCCCCGGGCACCGCGCTCCGGCGGCTCACTCGTCGCCTCCGGGCACGCTCTCGTGCACGCTGAGCCCGGCGCCGGACCCGGACTCGTTGCAGGCCTCGAGCGCGGCCTCGAAGGCCTCCATGTCGTCCCCCACCGACCCGGCCGCGGTCATCCCGCCGTTCGGGTCGGGGTCGGGCATGTCCATGCCGTGGTCACGCATGCACTTGGCGAAAGCGCGCTGGGCCTCGAGGTCCTCGGGGGTCATCTTCACGGGCTCCCCGCCGTTCGGCATGAACTCCCGGCAGGCGTCGAAGGCCGCGTCCATCTCGTCCATGCTGCCCGCCTCGACGGTGCCCGACGTGACCGACAGCCCCCCGTCGGAGTCCGGGTCGGGCATGTCGACGCCGTTGTCGCGCATGCAGCTCGCGAACTGCCGCGCCATGTCGTCGCGCTCGGCGTCGGTCATGTCGTCGAACGACTTCTCGTCCTCCGCCTGGCCGGTCTCGCCCTTCCCGCCGCCGGCGCTCGCGACGTCCGGGGCGTCGTCGGGCGCGCAGGCCGAGAGCGTGACCGTGAGCAGGGCGACGACGAAGGCCGCGGCGGCCGAGCGCCGGCGCGCCACGGGGCGGGCCGCGCCACCGGGGCGGGTCTGGGAGATGTTCATGATGATCCTCACGTCGGGAACGGGTTCAGGAGCAGTCCACCCGACCCCCTGTGAGGCCCTCGTGAGCCGCGACCTCACAGAGATCTCACAGCGCCCACCGGCATGCTCCTGGTGTGCGAGTACTGGTGGTGGAGGACGAGGAGCTCATCGCGCAGGCCGTCGCGACAGGCCTGCGTCGCCTCGCGATGGCGGTCGACGTCGCGCTCGACGGGCACGAGGCGTTGGCGCGGATCGACGTGAACGCGTACGACGTCGTCGTGCTCGACCGGGACCTGCCCGGCGTCCACGGCGACGACGTGTGCCGGGCGATCGTGGCCTCGGACGGGGACTCGCGCGTCCTCATGCTCACGGCGTCGGGCGGCGTGCTGGACCGGGTGACCGGGCTCGACCTCGGCGCCGACGACTACCTCGTCAAGCCGTTCGCGTTCGCCGAGCTGAGCGCCCGCGTCCGGGCCCTGGGACGCCGGGCCCGCCCTGCGGCGCCGCCCGTGCTCGAACGCTCTGGCCTGCGCCTCGACACGAGCCGGCACGAGGTCTACCGGGAGGGGCGCTTCGTGCACCTGTCGCGCAAGGAGTTCGGCGTCCTGGAGGAGCTGCTGCGAGCCGACGGCCGGCCCGTCTCGGCCGAGCACCTGCTCGAGAAGGTGTGGGACGAGAACATCGACCCGTTCACGGGCGTCGTGCGCTTCACCATCAAGCAGCTCCGCCGCAAGCTCGAGGACGCGTCGCTCGTCGAGACCGTCACGGGCGTCGGGTACCGGGTCCCGTGAGGCTCCCCCGCCCCGCGCTGCGCCCGACCCTGCGGGCCCGCCTCACGGCCGTCTACGCCGCCGCGTTCGTCGTCGCAGGAGCCGTGCTCATCGCGGTCCTGTACGTCCTGCTCGCGGCGGCGATCGACCGGCAGCCGGTCGACTCGGTCGGCCTCGCGGTGGGCGCGGTCGAGGCGGCCGACCTCGGTACGTACTCGACCCTCGACCCGTCGCTGACGGCCGAGCTCGTCGCGGGGCAGACCTTCCCGCTGCACGCCGCGGAGACCGTGGACCCCGCGATGACCCTCTCGAGCGGGGCCGACACGTTCGCCGACCTGCGCAAGGTCGTCGAGATCAACAACCAGGAGGCCCGCGACGCGACCCTGCGCAACGTGCTCACCTGGTCGATCCTCGCGCTGCTCGGGATCGGCGTCCTCGCGGTCGGCTTCGGGTGGGTCATGTCGTCGCGTGTCCTCGCCCCGCTGCACCGGATCACGGCAACCGCCCGCCGCGTCGCGGACGACAACCTTCACGAGCGCATCGCGCACACCGGCCCCGACGACGAGCTCAAGGACCTGGCGGACACGTTCGACCAGATGCTCGAACGCCTCGACCGGGCGTTCGACGGCCAACGACGCTTCGTGTCCAACGCCTCGCACGAGCTGCGCACCCCGCTGACGATCACCCGTACCGTCCTCGAGGTCGCGCTCGACGACCCCGGCACGCACGACGACGCGCGCCACCTGGGGGCGACGCTGCTCGCCGTGAACGCACGCCAGGAGCGCCTCATCGAGGGCCTCCTGACGCTCGCCGCCGTGGACCAGGCGCCGCTCGTCCCCGAGCCCGTCGACCTCGCCGAGGTCGCCGCACAGGCCGTCGCGACCGCGGGGCGCGCGGCCCGCGACGCCGACGTCGACCTGCACCTCGACGCCGAGCCGACCCCGACGCAGGGCGACGCGGTCCTGCTCGAACGCCTCGTCCAGAACCTCGTCGACAACGCCGTGCGCTACAACGAGGCGGGCGGCCGCGTGGCCGTCGCGACGCGCCCCGGCCCGGACGGGTCGGTCGAGGTCGCGGTCTCCAACACGGGCCCCGTCGTGCCGTCCTACGAGGTCGAGGCGCTGTTCGAGCCGTTCCGGCGGCTCGGACGCGACGGCGCCGTGGCCGACCGCCGCGGCGGCTACGTGCGGGGCGGCGTGGGGCTGGGACTGTCGATCGTCCGCTCGGTCACGACCGCGCACGGCGGCCAGGTCTCGGCCGAGCCGCGCGAGGGCGGTGGGCTCACGGTCGTCGCGCGGCTGCCGGGCACGCGGGGACCCGTCAGCCCGGCATCGGCACCGGCACGTCCGAACCGCCCTCGACCGTTCGCCGCGCTCCCATCTGGATGATCGCCGGGGCTGGCACGAACCCTCCCGCGACGAGCGCCTCGCCCTGACGGAAGAACGGCGTGGCCGCGAGCAGCTCGGGCGGCGCGAAGCCGTAGACGCTCTCGAGCTCGGCCAGGTCGGCAGGCGAGCTCATGCGCATGACGATCACGTTGTCGCACTGCGAGAGCACGTTGGGGTGGATCTTGGAGGGCCGCTGCGTCGAGAGCAGCAGCCACAGCCCGAACTTGCGCCCCTCGGCGGCGATCTGGATCACCCGCTCGGTCGTGAGGCGCTGGAGCTGGGTCGCGGGCTCGGCCGAGACCACGTTGTGCGCCTCGTCGATCACGACGAGGCGAGGCTTGCGCTCGGCCCGGCCCGACCACAGGTCGTCGAGCAGCGCGAGCGAGACCGCGAGCTGCTCCTCGTGCGTGTGCAGGCTGCCGAGGTCGACCACGACCGCGCGCGGCCCCTCGTCGAGCACCTCGCTGACCGACTGCCCGACACCCGCCCACACGTCCCAGTCCAGGATCCCCAGGTTCTCGACCCGCTGGGCGAGGCGCAGCGCGTCGGGCTCACCCGTCGCGCGCAGCGCCGACGGGATCGAGTGCGGGTTGAGCATGCCCTCGGCCGCGATGCTCCGGTGACCTGCCGCGGCCGCGCCGACCGCGCCCGCGAGGTCCCCCGGCCCTGCGGCGTTCTCGAGCATCCGCAGGAACGTGTTGTACTCGCCGCGGTCGGTCAGCGGGTCGAGCTGCAGGACCGCAGCCTGGCTCGCGGCCTCCATCGCGGTGAGCCGGGCCGTCACCGGGTGGTGGTCGCCGTCGTTGCGCAGGACGCGCACGTCGAGCTCGCGCAGGCGTGCGGCGTCGTCGGGCGACGCGGTCTCGAGCAGCTCGCCGATCCGCACGAAGTCGGAGTTCGGGTCGAGGATGACCATGGGCAGGTCGGTGTCGATGAGGAGCTGTTCGAGGAGCACCCCGAGCGCGTACGTCTTGCCCGAGCCCGACTGCCCGCACAGGAACGTGTGCCGGTTGAAGCGGTGCGGCTGGAGCAGGGCGTCGACGTTCCCGCGGCTGTGGTGCAGCTCGCCGATGCGCAGGGTCGCGCGCTCGCGCGCCTGGAGGGCTTCGAGCACCCCGGCACCGGCGGGCGTGAGGTCGTGCGACGTGAACGGGTCGCCCCCGGACCCGACCACCGTGCCGTCGGGGCGCAGCTCCCCGAGGACCCGCCCGTGCCCGACGGCGTCGCCCGCCTTGGTCGCGCGCGTCAGGACCTGCCCCATCACCAGGGCGGCGCCGGGGTGCTCGGCCGCCTCCGGGAACGTGACGCCGATCGTCACGAAGTCCCCCGGCCCGATGCTCGACTCCCTCGGCAGGCGGTACGTGAACCGGCGTCCGTCGAAGGACTCGGCGAGCGTGGTCTCGGTCGTCATGCGGGGCCTCCGGGGTCGCAGGTCGCGGTGCACGACAAGGATCGACCCGCACGCCCGGAAGCGCACCCGCAGGCGAGGACGCGGGCCGGTCGGACCGGGCTAGGGCCGCCGCTCGTACGTGAGGAACCGGAACCGGACGCCGTCGGCCGAGGTCTGCCAGTCCTCGAGGACCTCCCCCGCACCGCCGGGGCCACCCGGTGAGCCCGCGAGCGCCCAGTCGCCATCCGGACCGGCAGCGAGCGCGGGCGCGAACGCGTCGCCGTCCACCTCGAGGTCGATCTCCGTGACGATGCAGCGGTGCGCGAGGGGCAGGGTCGCGGCGTACACCTGCGCGCCGCCCATGACCCAGACCTGTCCCGAGCCCGACTCCTCGGCGGCTGCCGACGCGCGCGCCAGCCCTTCCTCGACGGACGGGGCGACCACGACGCCGGTGCCGGTCCCGCCCGGGCGGGCGGCGCCGTCGGGCAGCCAGTCCTCCTGGCGCGTGACGACCACGTTGAGCCGACCCGGCAGGGGGCGGAAGCGCGGCGGGAGCGAGTCCCACGTGACGCGGCCCATGAGGACCGGGTGGCCCGTGGTGACGCGGCGGAAGTGCGCGAGGTCCTCGGGCAGGTGCCACGGCATCCCACCGCGGGCCCCGATGACGGGACGGCCCGCGGCGTCGCGCGCCTGGGCCCAGACCAGTCCGAGCACCGGACGGCTCACACGGCCACCGGGGCCTTGATCGTCGGGTGGTGCTGGTAACCCACGACCTCGACGTCCTCGTACGTGTAGTCGAACAGCGAGTCGCGCGGGGCCAGGCGCAGCGTCGGGGCCGGGTAGGCCTCACGGCTGAGCTGCTCGCGCACCTGCTCGACGTGGTTGTCGTAGATGTGGCAGTCGCCGCCCGTCCACACGAAGTCGCCGACCTCGAGGCCGGACTGCGCCGCGACCATGTGCGTGAGCAGCGCGTACGACGCGATGTTGAACGGGACGCCGAGGAACAGGTCCGCGCTGCGCTGGTAGAGCTGGCACGAGAGCCTGCCGTCGGCCACGTAGAACTGGAACATCATGTGACAGGGTGGCAGCGCCATGCCCCCGAGCTCGCCCACGTTCCACGCCGAGACGATCATCCGGCGCGAGTCCGGGTTGGTGCGCAGCGTCTCGAGGACCTGGCTGACCTGGTCGACGTGCTGGCCGTCGGGCGTGGGCCACGAGCGCCACTGGACGCCGTACACGGGGCCGAGCTCGCCGTCCTCGTCGGCCCACTCGTCCCAGATCTTCACGCCGTGCTCCTGGAGCCAGCGCACGTTCGAGTCGCCGCGCAGGAACCACAGCAGCTCGTAGACGATCGACTTCAGGTGCACGCGCTTGGTCGTGACGAGCGGGAAGCCCTGCGACAGGTCGAAGCGCATCTGGTGGCCGAACACGCTGCGCGTCCCCGTCCCCGTGCGGTCCGACTTGTGCGTCCCGGTCTCCAGGACGAGCCGGAGAAGGTCCTCGTAGGGCGTGGGAATCGGCTGCTGCGCGGGCATGTTGCGAGTGTAGGCAAACCGATCACCGCAGCGCGCTCCGGACCACGAGGTGTCCTGCGGTCCGAACACCCGGATCGGCACCACCCCGAGGATGGGAAGATCAACAGCATGACGAACCCCACAGCCGCAGCCGAAGAGATCCCCGCGTCGTCCCCGTCCCCGGCGGACGCCCTGTGGGTCGAGCGCACCGGCACCCGCACGTACACCGGCTTCTCCGCGCGTGGCGCGAGCGTGTCGATCGGCCCGGCGAGCGCGGGCGCCGTCTTCACCCCGGGCGAGCTCCTCAAGATCGCGCTGGCCGCGTGCGCGGGCATGAGCAGCGACGCGCCGTTCGCGCGCCGCCTGGGCGACGACTACGAGGTGACGATCCGCGTCGACGGCGCCAAGGACATGGCCGAGGACCGCTACACGGCCATCACCGAGCACTTCGAGATCGATCTGACGGGCCTCGAGGACGACGCGCGCGAGCGTCTCCTGAAGGTCGCGGACCGCGCGATCGAGACCACGTGCACCGTAGGGCGAACGGTCAAGAACGGTGCGACAGTGGAGCACACCTTCGGCCCGGTCGTGGGTGCGGTCGGCGAGTGATCGCCGCCTGATCCCGCGGTCTCGGTCGCGGGGTCACCAGGAGCCACAGGAGGGAGTCGTCCGATGGGTCGCAAGAAGAAGGACACCGACACCCAGATGGCCGTCTGGGGAACGTCGGACAGCGTACGACCGGTGCCGCAGCCGCACTCGCACCTGACGGCGGTCCAGGACGCCCCCGAGGGGGCGCCGGCCGACGACTGGGGCGACCTGCGCAGCACGCCCCTGCTCGACGCCGCGCTCGACAAGGCCGTCACCATCCCGTCGTCCGTCATCCACGCGCACGTCGACGGGCTGCGCCGCCGCAACCCGCACGCGTCGCCCGCACAGATCATCGGCATCCTCGAGCGCGAGTACCTCATGGTCATCGGCACGGCCGGGGGCGCGGTCGGGGCGGCCGCGGCCTTCCCGGCGGTCGGCACGGGCGTGGGCATCGCGCTGACCGCGAGCGACGTCGCGACGTACTTCGGGTCATCGGCCGCGTTCTCGCTCGCGGTCGCGGACGTGTACGGCTTCGAGGTCGACGACGCCGCGCGCCGCCGCGCCCTCCTCCTCGCGTCGGTCCTCGGGGACAAGGGCTCGCAGCAGGTCGAGAAGGCCGTGGGCGGGTCCGCGATGGCGTGGGGCAAGGTCCTCATGACGAGCATGCCGGCGAGCACGCTCAAGCAGGTCAACAAGGCCCTGACGAACAAGTTCCTGCGGACCCAGATGGTCAAGCACGGGGGCCTCGCGATCGGGCGGCTCGTGCCGTTCGGCGTGGGCGCGGTCGTGGGGGTCGCGGGGTCCCGCGCGCTCGGCAAGACCGTGATCAGCCAGTCGCGGCGGGCCTTCGGTCCACCGCCGCAGGCGTTCCGGCCCGTGCTGGAGGTCGTCGAGGTGCCCGACGGCGCCGCTCCCCCGCTGCTCGTCCCCGCACCAGCCGACCGGCTCGGCATCGTCGACGCCCCGGTGCCCGGTGCGGGACCCGGAGTGGTCGACGAGGCCGCCGAACGGGACGCCGCTCGCCGGGCCGGAGGCTCGGCCGGGACGGACGGCACGCCGCGCGGCATCCGGTCGGTGCGCTGGCGCCGACCCAGGAAGACTTCGTGACGCCTGAGGACCAGGGGGGTCGCGCGTCGACGCCCGGCCGCGTCGAGCTCACGCACGTGCTCCCGCTCAGCGCCGAGCGTGCGTTCGCGCTCGTCGCCGACGTGCGGACGCACCCGCGGTGGGTGCCGCTCAGCCGCGGGGTGTTCCACGGTCCCGAGGGTTCGCCGGTGCCCGCGACCGCCTGGCGTCCGGGCGTCGGCGCCGAGTTCACGATGGTCTCGGGACCGTTCGCACCCCAGGGAGCGCCGGGCTTCCCCGACCGGATGCGGATCACCCGCTGGGAGCCGCCCGGCGACGAGGGGCAGGCGGGTCGCGCGACGTACCTGAAGCTCGGGCCGGCGCTGCTCGGGGAGGCGGGGATCGTCGTCGTGCCGCTCGCCGGCCACCACCTGCCCGCCACGACGCCGCACGAGCCCGTCGCGCGGTGCGCCGTGACCTGGTGGGAGGACGTGTACCTCGCCGGTCCGCTGCCCCGGGCCGTGACTGCGCCGTTCGCGGCACGCGTGCTGGACCTCATGATCCGGCTGTCGCTGCGCCGTCTGGACACGATGGTGGCCCGGGGCTGAGCCCCCCTCCGCACGGCCCTGCCCCCCGGCCCCCGGTACCGAACATGCTGGTGGCGTTCGCCGAACACGCGGTGGGCGTCGGGATCCGAC
>NZ_JACSQQ010000059.1 GCF_014836555.1 Oerskovia rustica | reverse complement strand
CCTCTGGCCCCGCCGGCCCGCCGCCGTCGCGCACCACCGCGGGTTCCCTCACCACCGAGCAGCGCACCCCGCGCGCGACGAGCACCACCGGCGGCGAGCCGGACGGACCGGTGCGCGGCGCCGTCGGGCCGGGTGGTGCTGGTGCTGCCGGCGGTGCGCAGGCCGCGCTCCCCGGCGTAGGGAGGTCGCGGCGACGTGCCGCGACCTGGCTCATGGTCGGCCTGGGCGTCGCGCTGGTCGTGCTCACGGTGCTGTCCGGCATGACCGGGCAGGTGCCCGTGTCCCCGTCAGAGGTCCTCGGCTCGCTCATGCACCACATGGGCCTGAACATCGGCCCCATGCCCTCGCACCCGCAGGGCGAGAACACGCTGTGGGTCGTGCGCTTCCCGCGCGTGGTCCTCGCGATCCTGGTCGGGGCCGCGCTCGCGTGCTCGGGCGCGCTCATGCAGGGCGTGTTCGGCAACCCGCTCGCCGAGCCCGGCGTGATCGGGGTCTCGGCGGGCGCGGCCGTGGGCGCGTGCGCCGTCATCGTCACCGCGGGCTCGCTCGTGTCGGGGACGTGGGTCGCCGCCGCGGCTTTCCTGGGCGGCCTGATCACGACGTTCCTCGTCTACGCGCTCTCCCGCTCGGGAGGCCGGACCGAGGTCGTGACGCTCGTGCTCACGGGCATCGCGGTCAACGCGTTCGCGGGCGGGCTGCTCGCGTTCTTCACGTTCGTCGCCGACCCTGCCGCGCGCGAGCAGATCGTGTTCTGGCAGCTCGGCTCCCTCGGCGGGGCCACGTGGGGGTCGGTCGCGGTCGTCGCACCCATCGCGGTCGTCGGCGTGACCGGCGCGATGCTGCTGCGCCGCCAGATGGACCTCCTGTCCCTCGGGGAGCGCGCCGCGCACCACCTCGGCGTGGAAGTCGAGCGGCTGCGCCAGATCGTCATCGTCCTCGTGGCGCTGCTCGTCTCCGCGGGGGTGGCGTTCACGGGGATCATCGCGTTCGTCGGGCTCGTGGTCCCGCACCTGGTCCGCATGGTCTGCGGGCCGAGCCACCGCTGGCTCATCCCGGCCTCGACGCTCGGCGGCGCCGTGGTGCTGCTCCTCGCGGACCTGGTCTCACGCTCGCTCGTCGACAACGTCGAGCTGCCGCTCGGCATGATCACCTCGCTCGTGGGCGGGCCGTTCTTCTTCTACCTGCTGCGCCGCACGCGCTCGCGGCAAGGAGGCTGGGCATGAGCCGCACACTGGTCGAGCTCGACTCGCGCCACGAGGGCAGCAGCTTCTTGTCGTCGCTGCGGACCGCGGTCACGGGGCGGCGACGGTCGTCGCGGCTGCCCTCTGTCGCGGTGGCCGGCGACGTCGTGACCGAGGCGCGCGACGCGACGCTCTCGCTCGACGGGACGCCCGTGCTGCGCGACGTGTCCGTCCAGGTCCGCGCGGGCGAGGTGCGCGCGCTGCTCGGCCCCAACGGTGCGGGCAAGTCCTCGCTGCTCGGGGCGCTCACGGGCGACCTGCCGCTCGACGACGGGTCGGTGCTGGTGGACGGCGCTCCCCTGCGGTCCTGGACGCCGACCGAGCTCGCGATGCGCCGGGCCGTGCTCATGCAGCAGATCCACCTCAGCTTCCCGTTCACGTCGCTCGACGTGGTCCAGATGGGTCGCGCGCCCTGGCGCGGGACGCCCCTGGAGGAGCTCGACGACGAGGTCGTGGCCGAGTCTCTCGCCGCGACCGACGTGTCGCACCTCGCGGGCCGGCACTTCCCGTCGCTGTCCGGGGGCGAGAGGGCGCGCGTCGCGCTCGCCCGCGTCCTGGCCCAGCGGACCGGGCTGCTCATGCTCGACGAGCCGACCGCCGCGCTCGACCTCAAGCACCAGGAGCTCGTGCTCCAGATCGCGCGCCGCCACGCGGCGGCCGGTGGCGCCGTGGTCGTCGTCGTGCACGACCTGGGCCTCGCGTCGGCCTACGCGGACCAGGTCACCCTGCTGTCCGGCGGGCGCGTCGTGGCCGACGGTTCTCCTCGCGAGGTCCTGACGGCCGGCCTGCTGAGCGAGGTGTACGACTACCCGGTCGAGGTGGTCGAGCACCCCGACGGCGGTGCGCCGATCATCCTGCCGGCGCGTTCCCTGGCGGCGCCGCCGAGGTAGACCCGTGCGCGCGAGGTAGACCTCCCTAGGGTCTACCTCGCGCGCACGGGTCTACCTCGGCCTCCGCCGGCGGCCTACAGGGTCCGGTCCGCGTACACCGCCAGGGCGTCGCGAACCAGGCGCGCGCCCTCGACGCCGCCGTAGTTCGCGGCGAACCGCTCGTCGGTCACGTACATCTCCCCGAGCCCGACGACGTACTCCTTGACCGGCGCCCCACCGTGGCCCGGGGTGCCCGGGATGCTGCTCAGCCACTCGACGTGCCGCTCCGCGAGCGCCTGCGCCTCGTCGCTCTCGGGCGTGACGCCCGCCTGTGCCGCGGCCGTCCAGTCCGCGGCGAGCTGCCGGGTCCGCTCCTGGTAGGCCGCCTTGTCCTGCGCGGACAGCCCGCGCCACCAGGTGTCGCCCGTCCGGTAGGCCTCGGCCCCCCACCGCTCGGTGACCTCTGCCTCGTGCTTCGTGTGGTCGAACCCGTCGAACATGTCGTCCGCCATGAGTCGCCCACCTCCTTCCATGGTCGTGATCGTGCGCTCGACCGACGCGATCTGTCGCGCCAGCCGCTGCTGCTCGGCCCGGAGGGCGTCCAGGTGGGTCCGCAGGGCGTGCGCCTGCACGGCGGGGCTCTCCTCCTCGTCCCGCCCCAGGATCTCGGCGACGGCCGGGAGGCCGACGCCGAGGTCCCGCAGGAGGAGGATCCGCTGGAGCCGGACGAGCGCGGGCCCGTCGTAGTACCGGTAGCCGTTGTGCCCGACCCGGCTGGGCGCGAGCAGCCCGACGTCGTCGTAGTGACGCAGCGTGCGGCTCGTTGTCCCGGCGAGGCGGGCGATCTCCTGGATGGACCAGTCGGTCGCGGGTTCCGGTGTGGGCGTGGTCATGCGTCCTCCTTCCCAGGGTCCTGGACGCCTCGGGTGAGGCAGCACGATCGACCCTAGAAGTTGACGTTACGTCAAGGTCAACCCTCGGTCGCTTCCGGCCCGACGGCGTCACTCCCCTCGCAGCACCCGCGCGAGCTCGTCGGTGGTCGTCACGACCCGGAGGGCGCCCGCCTCCTCGAGCTCGCCCGGCGCCGCGTATCCCCACGAGACGCCGAGGCACCCGATGCCGTGCGCGGCGGCCCCGAGCACGTCGTGCTCCCGGTCGCCGACCATGACGATCTCCTCGCGCGGCGGCGCGTCGGCGGGCGACGTGGCCGCGAGCGCGTGCGCGATCACGTCCGCCTTCGAGCCACGCGTCCCGTCCAGGGTCGCGCCGTAGACGCCCTCGACGAGGGGGTCGATCCCGAAGTGCGCGGTGATGCGGCGCGCGTAGACCTCGGGCTTGGAGGTCGCGACCGCGAGCCGGACGCCTGCGTCGCGCACCGCCGTCAGGCACTCGAGGATGCCGGGGTAGAGCGAGTTCTCCATCATGCGCCCGGCGGCGTAGACGTCGCGGTACGCCGCGACCGCCTCGGGGACCCGGTCCGCCGGGACGCCGTGCAGCGCGAACGTCTCGGCGAGGGGCGGTCCGACGAACAGCCGCAGGGCCTCGTCGGTCGGCGGCGCGATCCCGAGGGTCGCGTAGGCGTGGCGGACCGAGGACAGGATGCCGGGGGCCGAGTCGGTCAGCGTCCCGTCGAGGTCGAGGAGGGCCAGTCGGTAGGGAGGGTTCGCAGAGGTCACGGGATCGATTCTCCCGCGGCCCTCTATCTCGGCGGGTCGACCGGTTCGGCCTGCCCGCCCCGACGCCTCGCGACCACCCACCCGGCGACGAAGCCGAGCACCAGCAGCCCGACCCCCAGCGCGACCATCCCGAGGGTCTGCGCCCACGGCCTCGGCGGCACGAACGTCGTGTCCGCGAGCGGGGCGTAGGCGAACCACCCGAACGAGGTCCACCAGTAGGGCCGCGACGCGAGCCACGCCCCCACGCCCACGAGGAGCACCCCGACCACGAGGCCGAGCACGGCGCCACGGCTGCGGGGACGAGGACGGGGGGCGGGTGCGGGCGGCGTCATGCCGGACATCCTGGCGTGGCCGCCGCGCGGCCGCAACGCCCCGCGCCGCCCCCTGTCCAGGCGCCTCGACCGCGCCGACCTCCGTCTCCCACACGAGCCACTTCTCCGCCACGGCCCGCTCGACGTCGACGTCACTCCCCGACGAGCCCCCGCACCACGCGGTACGACAGGTGCGTGACGAGGTGGTTGCTGCTCACGGGCCCGGGCTCGACGCTCAGGCCGCCGAGACCGTCGAGCAGCCGCTCGCCCGCGCCGAGCAGCACGGGCGCGACGTGCAGCCCGAACTCGTCGACGAGCCCTGCGGCGAGGTACGCCCGCATGGTCGAGGCGCCGCCCGCGATCCCGACGTGCCCGTCCCGCGACGCCGCGAGCGCCTGCGACAGGGCGGACTCGATCCCGTCGGTCACGAAGAAGAACGTCGTCCCGCCCTCCATGACGAGGGGTTCGCGCGGGTGGTGCGTGAGCACGAAGACGGGTGCGTGGTACGGCGGCTCGTCGCCCCACCAGCCCCGCCACGACTCGTCCCACGGGCCGCGACCGGGGGCGAACATGTTGCGCCCCATGACGAACGCGGTGGGTGCCGCGACGGACTCGAGCGCGGCCGTGTTGGCCTCGGGCTCCTCGAACATCCATCGGTGGAGCTGCTCGCCGCCCTCGCCGAGAGGGTTCTCGAGGGACTGGTGCGGTCCCGCGACGAACCCGTCGAGGGACAGCCCGACGTCGAACGTGACCCTACCCATGCGGCTCACACCGACTTCCGCGTACGACGGATGCCGACCCACAGGCCGACGGCGCACGTGACCGCGGCCGCGACGACGCCCCACAGGACCTCGGTGCTCGCGAACGTCCCGCCGAACAGGGCGCGCTCGGCGTCGACCATGTAGGTCAGGGGGTTGAACTTCGCGGCGGTCTGCATCCACGACGGCCCGGCCTCGAGCGGGAGCATCATGCCGGACAGGATGAGGAGCGGGAACAGGAGCGACTGCTGCACACCCCAGAACAGCCACTCGCGGTTCTTCGCGGCGAGCGCGAGCGCGCAGGACAGCGCACCGACGCCGATCCCGAACAGGCCCAGGAGCGCGAGCCCCGCGATCGCGTGCAGCGGGTAGAACGTGAACCCGAACGGGATGCACACGAGCGCGATGAGCAGGCCCTGGACCACGAGCGGCGCGAACTCCTTGAGCGCGCGGCCCACGAGGATCGCGGACCGGTCGAGCGGGGTCGCGAGGACGCGCTCGTACGAGCCGGTCATCATCTCGTAGAGCAGGTTCGAGCCCGTCATGGAGGTCCCGAACAGGGAGATCATGACGATCACGCCGGGCACGAACCACTGGAGCGTCGCGGCCGTGGACCCGCCGGGTCCGCCCATGCCGCCGCCCACGGCGCCGGTCAGGAGCGGCCCGAACAGACCCAGGAAGATCAGCGGCTGGAGCAGCGAGAAGATCAGGGTGAAGGGGTCGCGCAGGACCAGGAGGATCTCGCGCGTGAAGACCGCCCAGGTGTCGCCGAGGAACTTCGCTGCCCCGGAGCGCCCGACGTCGGAGCGCCGGTCGGTCGCCTGCCTCGCCGTGGCCTGTGGTGCGGTCCGGGTGTCGAGCCCGAGGTTCGTCCCGCTGCGCGGCCCGGTCGTCTGCCCGGTCGTCGGCCCGGCCACCTGCCCGACCTCGGGCTCGGCCCCCTGGCCGGGGTTCGTCTGCTCGTCCATCACGCCGCCTCCTCGCGCAGGCTCCGACCGGTCAGGTTGAGGAACACGTCGTCGAGGCTCGCCTGCTTGAGCCCGGCCGACCGGACCGAGAGGCCCGCGACCCGCAGGGACTCGATCGCCTCGGGCAGACGGTCCGCGCCGTGCGTCGTCGACAGGGTCACCGTGACGTCTCCCCCGGCGCCGACGGTCGCCTGCAGCCTCGTGCCATCGGTGCCGTCGGCACTCCCGGCCCCGTCGGCACCTCCCGCGCCGGCGTCGCCCACGACCCGGGCGAGGGCTGCGCGGACGCGCGTGACGTCGTCGGGCACCTTGCCCTGGGAGCCGGACGTGCCGGTGACGACGAGCGTCACGACGTCGTCCGCGTGGTCGCGCTTGAGCGCGGCGGGCGGGGCGTCGGCGACGATCGTGCCGTGGTCGATGACGACGACGCGCTCGGCCATCGAGTCGGCCTCGTCGAGGTAGTGCGTGGTGAGGACGATCGTCATGCCGTACCTCTCTCGCAGGACGCCGATGTGCTCCCACAGGTTCGCGCGGCTGTGCGGGTCGAGGCCCGTGGTGGGTTCGTCGAGGAACAGCAGCGGCGGGTGGTTCATGAGGCCGAGCGCGACGTCGAGGCGGCGACGCTGCCCGCCCGACAGGCTCTGGACCGTGCGCTTGCCGAGGCCGTCGAGCTCGAGCGCCTCGAGGAGGTCCGCGGCCCGGCGCTGGTACTCCGAGGCCGCCATGCCGTAGAAGCGGCCCTGGTTGTGGAGCTCGTCGGCGACCCGGTAGGAGAACCCTCCCCCGTTGCCCTGGCCGATGTACCCGATGCGCGACCGGACCTCGGCGGGCTGGGTGCGGATGTCGAAGCCTGCGACCTCGGCCCTCCCCGACGTGGGTTCGAGGAGGCTCGTGAGCATGCGCAGGGTCGTCGACTTGCCGGCGCCGTTGGGACCGAGGAACGCGACGAGCTCGCCCTCGTGGACGTCGACGTCGATGCCCTTGACCGCCTCGACCACCTCCTTCTTGCGATGGAAGGTCTTGGTCAGCCCTTCGGTGTGGATCATGGCTCACGCCTCTCGCGTACGGTGTACTGGAATAGGTTTTCACGCTAGCATACGGTGTACGGGAATTGAAGGGTCTCCCGGCACAGCGCGGAGGTGGGAGGATCGGGCACCATGGCCAGCAACACCGTCGCCCCGGTCCCCTCCGACGGGGTGGACTCCGCCCGGACCCCGGACTCATCGGCGGACGCGCCGCTCGACGCCTCGCTCGCCGGCTCCGGGGGCGACGCGCCGGAGGGCGACGCGTCTGAGGGCGACGCGTCTGAGGGCCACGCGTCTGAGGGCAACTCGTCCGCGGACGACACCGCCCCTGACCCGACCGACCAGGTCCCCCGCCCCGCCGACGTGACCCGGCGCCTCGCGCTCCTGTGGGACCCGCCCGCCCCGCCGACCCGCGGTCGCAAGGCGCGCCTGACGCTCGACGAGGTCGTGACCGCCGGGATCGCCGTCGCGCAGGAGGTCGGCCTCGACGCGCTCTCGATGCGCCGCGTCGCCGCCCGCCTGGACATGGGCGCGATGTCCCTCTACACGTACGTCCCCGGGCGCACCGAGCTCGTCGACCTCATGATCGACCGGGCGTTCGCCGAGCTCGACCTCCCCGCGGCCGACGCCCCCTGGCGCGACGGGCTGTCGCGATACGCGCGCGAGGTCTGGCACCTGTACCAGCGCCACTCCTGGATCCTGCAGACCAACATGTGGCGCCTGCCCCTGGCGCCGCACGTGCTCGACGCCCAGGAGGCCGGGCTGCGGACGCTCGTCGACACCGGGCTGTCCGCGGAGCGGGTCGTCGAGATCCTGGGTCTGGTCGACGCGTTCGTGCGCGGGCTCGCGCGGGCAGCCGTCGCCGAGTCCGTCGAGAACGACGCGAGCGGCATGAGCAGCGACGAGTACTGGACGTCGATGAGCAGCTTCTGGGCCGACTGGTTCGACGTCGAGCGCTACCCCGTCATGACGCGCATCTGGGAGGCGGGCGGGTTCCACGCGCCGAGCGACCCGTTCGACGCGTCGCTCGACCGGCTGCTCGACGGCGTCGAGATGACGATCGACCGGGCGAACGAACGCCCCTGACCCTCCCCACCCCTCTCCTCCCCCTGCCCCTCCCCGAGGTGCCGAGAACGAGGTTGAGGTCGTCCCGGCGCCCGTAGCGACCTCCACCCCGTTCTCGACCGCGGGGAACTGTCGACGGGAGAACCCGCCGCGCGCCCGCCGCCTCCGCGCGCTACGTTCCGAGGACGAGGCCTGCGACGCCCCACGGACCCGCCGCGGGGCCGGCCGCGCGAGGACGGTGGATCCCATGACCGAGCAGGACGAGTCCCTCACCGGACGCACCACCAAGATCGCCCGCCGCCTGTGGGGCCTGGCCTACCTGCGCGGGGCCCTGTTCCTCGTGATCGGCGTCGTGCTCTTCGTCGCGCCGGACCGCGGCATCCAGTGGCTCACGTGGCTCGTCGCGGCGATGGCCGTCCTCCAGGGGATCCTGTTCCTGGTCGAGGCCGGGCGGCAGCGCAAGGACGGCGAGGGCGCGGTGTGGCGCTGGGTCGTGGGAGGACTGAGCATCGTCATCGGTCTCGTCCTCGCGTTCTGGCCGTCGGCGAGCGTGACCCTCGTGCTGCGGCTCGTCGGCGTCTGGGCGCTGGTCGCGGGGGTGATCGGCCTGGTCGGGGCGCTGCGCGCCCGCCGCACGCGCGAGCCGGGCTGGGACTGGGAGCTCGCGACGGCCGCGCTGTGGGTCGTGTTCGGCGTCCTGGTGCTCGTGAGCCCCGTGACCGGACTGCAGACCATCACGGTGCTGCTGGGCCTGTACCTCGTGGTCACCGGGGTCGTGATCCTGGTCGCCGCGTTCGCGCAGAGCACGGCCGCGAAGGACGCAAGGGCGGCGCTGGCGGGCTAGCAGGCCAGCGTTCCGGGGTCGAGAACGGGGTTGAGGTCGGCATCGGCGACGGGACGACCTCAACCCCGTTCTCGGCACCGAGGTCCTACCAGGCGTCCAGGTGCCGGTGCTCGTGGCCGGGCGGCGGCTGGTACTCGGCGTGCGGCTCGGGCTGGAGGTAGGTGCGCGCGAACGCGAGCGACGCCGCGAGGTCCTCGTAGCGTTCGGCGGCCGTGCGGGCGCGCCGCGTCGCGATCTCGACGACGACGTCCCCCTCCCAGCCGCGGCGCACGAGCTCGCCGAGCACCTTGTCGCACGGCTGGGTGCCGCGCCCGGGGACCATGTGCTCGTCCTTCATCGAGTCGGTGCCGTCGGCGAGATGGACGTGAGCCAGCCGGTCACCGAACACGTCGAGCAGGTCGAGGCTGTTCTGGCGTGCGACGGCGGCGTGCGAGAGGTCGAGCGTCACGGCGTCGTAGGGGTGGTCGGTCGGGTCCCAGCCGGGCAGGTAGGCCTGGACCTCGCGCTTGCGCCCGCGCCACGGGTACATGTTCTCGACCGCGACCGTGACGCCCGTGGCGGCGTTGAGCTCTCGCACGTGGTCCGCGAAGCCGCGCGCGTACAGGCCCTGCCAGCGGAACGGCGGGTGCACGACGACGGTCTGCGCCCCGAGCTCCAGGGCGAGGTCGACGGTCTGCTCGAGCTTGGGTCCGGGCAGACGCCCCCAGACCCGCTGGCTCACGAGGAGCGTCGGGGCGTGGACGCTGCGGATGGGGATGCCGACGTCGGCCGAGAGCTTGGCGAGCGCCTTCGCGTCCTGCGTGGTCGTGTCCGACCAGACCATGACCTCCATGCCGTCGTAGCCCAGGTGGGCTGCGGCCTCGAAGGCGAACGGCGCCTTGCGCGGGTAGACGCTGGCGCTGGACAGCGTGACCTTGATCCGGGGCTCCTCGCCCCTGCCTGCTTCACCCCCTCGGGCCACGCCCTGGACGGGCGGCTGGGCGTCGGGCGTCGTCGCTTCACGCATGTCCGACACCCTAGACCCAGCGGGTGAGCGGTGTTCACAGGGGCGTCCAGAGCACCCCTCGAACTCTGGCAGGATGCTGCTCGACCGAACCGCCCGGAGCACTGGAGTGCGCATGGATCGTCCCGACGCCGCCTCGCCCTCGACCGTCGGCACGACGCGTCCGGGCTTCGGCCCGGGCGACGACGCCGTCCTGTCGACCGAGACGGACGACGCCCGCGCGCTCGCGGCCCTGGAGTCGCTCGTGGCGTACCTGGAGCAGGACTCGGCCTGAGGGCGGTCGGGTCCCCGGTCCCGTCGGCGCGCTCCTCCTGCCCGACGGCGCCGCTCCCGTCCGCGTCCGGAGCCTCGCCTCGTGCACGGGTCGCCGGGGGCGCGCCACGGCCCCGCCCACCCCGGGCCGCCGTCCGCACCCACCTCCGCTACAGTGGACTGGTCTATACCACTTCCAGGAGGAGCACGTCATGGAACGAACCGTCACCGTCGCCATCGCCGAGGGACTCCACGCACGCCCTGCGGCGCTGTTCGTGGCCGAGGCGGGCAAGCAGCCCGTCGCCGTGACCCTCACCAAGGAAGGCGCCGAGACCGTGGACGCCGCGAGCATCCTCGGCGTCATGACGCTCGGCGCGGCGGCAGGCGACCAGGTCGTGCTCGCGACCGAGACCGACGGCGCGGAGGCCGAGGCGGCCCTCGACGCGCTGGCCGAGTTCCTCGGGCGCGAGACGGTCTGACCCTCTCGTCCCGGCACCGTCACCGAGTGTGACGTTCGGGCGGTCCGGTGACGGATCCCGCGACCCGGACGTCACGCTCGACGGCGACGCAGGGCCAACGCACGACAGCACGCAGCCCGTGCCCCCTCCTGCGAGGGGGCACGGGCTGCGTGCTGCGGGGTGGACGGTGAGGCAGCACCGCCCTGACGGCTAGAGTCCCAGCTCCTCCAGCACGGGCAGCTGTGCACGGACCGCGTCACGGGCTGCCGACGCGGTCGGCGAGGCCACCGCGATCCTCGCGAGCGCCGCGCACTGCTCGGAGGTCGTCGCAGCGAGGACGGCTGCGACGTCGCCGAGCGCGCGAGGCGTCATCGACAACGACGTGACCCCGAGGCCCACGAGGACCGGCGCCAGGGCCGGGTCGGCCGCGGCCTCCCCGCAGACCCCGACCGGGCGGCCGTGCTCGGCCCCGCCCGCGCACGCGGCGCCGACGAGCGAGAGCACCGCAGGCTGCCACGGCGTCGAGAGCGCGGCGAGGTCCGCCGTCTCCCGGTCCGCGGCCATCGTGTACTGGGTCAGGTCGTTCGTGCCGATGCTCGCGAAGTCGACCTGCTCCAGGACCCAGCGCGACTGGATCGCCGCGGCGGGGACCTCGATCATGACGCCCGCGGTCGCCAGGCCTCGCTCCCGGCAGGCTGCCGCGAACTCCTGGGCCTCGTCCGGGGTCGCGACCATGGGGGCCATGACCCACACGTCGGCCTCCTCGGCGGCCGCGGCCTGGGCGATCGCGTCGAGCTGACGTGTCAGGACCTCGGGGTGGCGCACGGCGGTGCGCAGCCCGCGGACGCCGAGCGCCGGGTTGGGCTCGTCCTCGGCCGTGACGAAGGGCAGGGGCTTGTCGGCGCCCGCGTCGAGCGTGCGGACGACGACCTTGCGGCCCCCGAACGCGCTCAGCACGGCACGGTACGCCGCGACCTGCTCGTCGATCCCGGGCTCCTCGGTGCGTCCCAGGAAGCAGAACTCGGTCCGGAACAGACCGACCCCTTCCGCCCCTGCGGCCACCGCGGCCTCGGCCCCGGCCGGGTCCGCGACGTTGGCGAGGAGCTGGACCCGCACGCCGTCGGCCGTCCTGCCCTGGCCGTCGAACGCACGCGGACCGCGCGGGCGGTCGAGCACCCGGGCGACGTCCTGGGGCGACGGGTCGCGCTCGACCGTGCCCTGCGAGCCGTCGACCAGGACGGTCTCGCCGTCCGCGAGATCGGTGGCCCGGGGCGCCGCGACGACCGCCGGGATCCCGAGCGACCGGGCCAGGATCGCGGTGTGCGACGTCGGGCCTCCCCCGCTCGTGACGATCGCGAGGACCCGCGCGGGGTCGAGCGTCGCGGTGTCGGCCGGCGCGAGGTCGGTCGCGACGAGCACGAACGGGTGGTCGAGATCCGGTACTCCCGGCGCCCGACGGCCCGTGAGGGCCGCGACGATGCGCTCGCGCACGTCGCGGACGTCGTGCGCACGCTCGGCCATCATGCCGCCGAGCGACTCGAGGCGTGCCGCGAGGTCGCCGGCCGCCTCCCACACGGCCCGCTCGGGGACGGTCCGCTCGTCGCGGACCTTGCGGGCCGACTCCTTGGAGAGCGTGGTGTCGGCGGCCATGGCGGCCGTGACCGTGAGGACCTCGACGGCGGTGCCGGTCGCCCTCGCGGCGCGTGCCGCGAGGTCCTCCTGGACGCTGCGGACCGCGTCGTCGATCGCGGCGACCGCCGCCTCGACGTCCGCGTCCGGCCCGAGCGTCGCCGCGG
>NZ_JACSQQ010000058.1 GCF_014836555.1 Oerskovia rustica | reverse complement strand
GGGGGCGCCCGGGGGGGGGTCCGGGGTGAATCCCCCGGAGACGGCGACCCGCACGGGGCCGACAGGGGGCCGTCGGTGCGCCGGCCTGACAGACTCGTCCCATGACCTCCTCCCTCGCCGCCTCGGACCGGCAGACCCCTGACACCCTCGACATCCCCGGCACCTGGAACGCGCGCGACGTGGGCGGCCGTGCCGTCCCGGCCGGCGCGACCGCACCGCTGCGCACGGGCGTGCTCGTGCGGACCGCGAGCCTGTCGCGGCTGACTCCCGAGGGCGTCGCGGCGCTCGCGGCACTGGGCGTGACGCTCGACCTCGACCTGCGCGGCGAGGACGAGGTCGAGCGCGACGGGCAGGACGTCGTCCAGGCGACCACGCGGGTGGTGCCGCGGCGGATGGACCCGGGCGTCGGCGTCGGGCATGCGCTGGGCGCGGGCGACGGGTCGGCCGCCGACCAGCGCGTGCCCGACGCCGAGGACGTCGCGACCGAGGAGCGCTCCGCGGACACGGCCGCGATGATCGGACGCCTCCTCGGCGCCGAGGACCCGCAGGCGCTCGCACGGGCCATGATGCACGGCGTCTATGCGACGTTCGTCACGGACCCGACCATCCGCCGGACGGTCGGGGAGGCCCTCGAGGACGTCGCCGAGGCCGACGGCACCGTCGTCGTGCACTGCTCGGCGGGCAAGGACCGGACCGGTTGGATCGTCGCGCTCGTCCAGCACGTGTGTGGTGTGAGCGAGGAGGACCGGCTCGCCGAGTACCTCGCGAGCGGCGCGGCCGTCGAGGGGCTCTCAGCCGTGATCCCCCCGATCCCCGGCCTCGACAAGGACGCCCTGACCCCCCTCCTGGGCGTCGAGCCGGAGTATCTCCAGGGCGCCTGGACGCTCGCCGAGACGGAGTTCGGGAGCATCGACGGCTACCTCGACGCGTGCGGCGCCGGGCCTGCGACCAGGGCGAAGATCGCGAGGAAGTTCGCTGCTCAGGGCGTGTGAACGTTGCCTGACCTGCCAGGTGTGGCTAGTTTCGAGGGTGTCGAGGTCGCCACCGGGGGCATCAGATCCGGTCGGCGGCCCCGGTGCACGTGTGGGCCCATCCGTCTGAGGACAAGTAGGTGACTTGCGTGGCACTACCATCCCTGACCCCCGAGCAGCGCGCGGCGGCACTCGAGAAGGCGGCCGAGGCCCGTCGGGTGCGGGCCGAGGTCAAGAACCGGTTGAAGCACTCCCAGGGCTCCCTCGCCGAGGTGATCGAGCAGGGACGCACGGACGACGTGATCGGCAAGCTGCGCGTCGTCGCGCTGCTGGAGTCGCTGCCCGGCGTGGGTAAGGTGAAGGCCCGGGCGATCATGGAGGAGATCGGGATCGCCGAGACACGTCGTGTCCGCGGGCTGGGACCCCACCAGTCCGCGGCGCTCATCGAGAGGTTTGGCTGACATTTCCGCTTCACCCGCCGAGCAGGCCGCCCCGGCGCCTGCCGCATCACCGACCCCTGCCCGCCTGACCGTCCTGGCGGGGCCCACCGCCGTCGGGAAGGGGACCGTGTCGGCGGACATCCGCGCGCGGTACCCGCAGGTGTGGCTGTCCGTGTCCGCGACGACCCGTGCCGCTCGACCCGGCGAGGTGGACGGCGTCCATTACCACTTCATCAGCGCCGAGGAGTTCGACCGGCTGGTCGAGGCGGGCGAGATGCTGGAGTGGGCCGTGGTGCACGGACGCAACAGGTACGGGACCCCTCGCCGGCCGGTCGAGGAGAAGCTCGCGGCGGGGGTCCCGGCCCTGCTCGAGATCGACCTGCAGGGCGCACGCCAGGTGCGCGCGTCCATGCCCGAGGCCCGGTTCGTGTTCCTCGCCCCGCCGAGCTGGGAGGAGCTCGAGCGTCGGCTCGTCGGGCGCGGGACGGAGGGACCCGAGGAGCGCGAGCGTCGCCTCGCCACGGCCCGCGTCGAGCTGGCGGCCGAGCCCGAGTTCGACGTCGTGATCGTCAACGACGAGGTGCACCGGGCGACCGACGCGCTCGTCGAGGCGATGGGTCTGACGCCCGTCGCATGACCGTCGAGGTGCCGCGCCCCGGGCGTGGGCACCACGACGATTTGTGCCTGCCCAGTAGACTGGTCGTCAGGCGTGTGCGTCATGAGCGCGCGCAACCTCTTTGAACCATCCTGCGGGCGACCGTCTGAGCCGCCGCAGGCCCCCCCTGACTCACGGAGTGAGACTGTGTCTGGAACCATCGCCGCCCCCGAGGGCATCACCGACCCGCCGATCGACGACCTGCTGGAGCGCGCCGACTCCAAGTACGCGCTCGTGATCTACGCCGCCAAGCGCGCGCGTCAGATCAACGCGTACTACTCGCAGCTCAACGAGGGCCTGCTGGAGAACGTGGGCCCGCTCGTCGAGACCCGCAACCAGGAGAAGCCGCTGTCGATCGCGATGCGCGAGATCAACGAGGGCCTGCTCACGATCGAGACCGTCGAGGCACCCGCCTCCTGACCGCCGGGCCGCCTGCGGGCGGCTCCGCGGTCCGGGTGGGCGCGGCGTGCACGGCACAGAGGGAGGGCTCGTACCGATGAGGATCCTTCTCGGGGTCTCCGGGGGAGTGGCGGCCTACAAGGCCGTCCTCCTGCTGCGGCTCCTGCGTGAGCAGGGGCACCAGGTGCGGGTCGTCCCCACCGCGTCCGCCCTGCGTTTCGTGGGGGCGCCGACGTTCGAGGCCCTGTCGGGCGAGAAGGTCAGCACCGAGGTGTTCGACGACGTCCCGCAGGTCGCGCACGTCGCGCTCGGCCAGGGCGCGGACCTGGTGGTCGTCGCCCCCGCCACGGCGGACCTCCTCGCCCGGGCGGCCGCGGGCCGCGCGGACGACCTGCTCACCTCGACCCTGCTGACCGTGTCGTGCCCGGTCGTGATGGCCCCGGCCATGCACACCGAGATGTGGCAGCACCCGGCGACCGTGGCCAACGTCGCGACCCTGCGCTCGCGCGGGGTGCACGTGATCGAGCCTGCCAGCGGACGGCTGACGGGCAAGGACACGGGCCCGGGCCGGTTGCCCGAGCCCGAGGACATCGCACGGGTCGCCCTGGAGGTCGCCGCACGGGCCGCCGCGCCCGTGGTGGCCCAGGACCTCGCCGGACTGCGCGTGGTCGTCTCGGCCGGCGGCACGCGCGAACCCATCGACCCGGTGCGCTTCATCGGGAACCTGTCCAGCGGGCGTCAGGGCATCGCCCTGGCCTGCGCCGCCCAGGACCGGGGCGCCGACGTGACGCTCGTCGGGGCGAACCTGACCGAGCCGCTCGACGGGGTCGCCGACGTCGTCCGGGTCGGCTCCACCGCCGAGCTGCGCGAGTCGATGCGTCTCTTGGCGCCGGACGCCGACGTGGTGGTCATGACGGCCGCGGTCGCGGACTTCCGTCCGGCCCGCACACCGGCCTCGAAGATCAAGAAGGTCCCCGGTCAGGGGCCCGCCCCGATCGAGCTGGTCGAGAATCCCGACATCCTGGCGGAGCTCGCGCGCGAGCGCCTGCGCCCGGGTCAGGTCGTCGTCGGGTTCGCGGCCGAGACGGGCGACGACACGGGCGACGTCTGGCACCACGGCCGTGCCAAGGCCCGCCGTAAGGGCGCCGACCTCCTGGTGATCAACCCCGTGGGGCACGGCAAGGGCTTCGGGACGGACACCAACGAGGTCCTGATCGTCGACGCCCACGGCGAGACGGTCGCCCAGGCCCAGGGCACCAAGCGCGAGGTCGCGGACGCGGTGTGGGACACGGTCCTCAAGGCCTCGCCCCCGATCTCGTCGCCCACGGACTGAGATCCCGTCCACGTCTCAGTGGTCGGATGTCGGGTATCACCTGGCGGGACAGTACGCTGGACCACATGAGTTCTGACGACCTGCGCCTGTTCACGTCCGAGTCCGTGACGGAAGGCCACCCGGACAAGGTCTGTGACCAGATCTCCGACGCGATCCTCGACGCCCTCCTGGAGCAGGACCCCACGTCCCGCGTCGCGGTCGAGACCATGGTCACGACGGGCCTGGTCCACGTCGCGGGAGAGGTCACGACCAACGCGTACGTCGAGATCCCGCAGATCATCCGTGAGGTCGTCCGGGGGATCGGCTACACGTCCTCCGCGATCGGCTTCGACGGCGACTCGTGCGGCGTCTCGGTCTCGATCGGCCAGCAGTCCCCGGACATCGCCCAGGGCGTCGACAAGAGCCTGGAGCAGCGCGACGACACGTCCGACCTGGACCCGCTCGACGCCCAGGGCGCCGGCGACCAGGGCCTCATGTTCGGGTACGCGAGCGACGAGACCCCCACGCTCCTGCCGCTGCCGATCTTCCTCGCGCACCGCCTCGCCGAGCGCCTGGCCGTGGTCCGCAAGGACGGGTCGCTGCCGGGCCTGCGTCCCGACGGCAAGACGCAGGTCACGATCGGGTACGACGGCGACCGCGCGGTCCGCCTCGACACCGTGGTCCTGTCGACGCAGCACGACGAGGACGTCCTGCAGGAGACGCTGCGCGCCCAGGTCGCCGAGCTCGTCGTGGCCCCGGTCGTCGAGGACCTCGACCTGGACGTCGCGGACTTCCGCCTGCTCGTGAACCCGACCGGCAAGTTCGTCATCGGTGGGCCCCAGGGCGACGCGGGGCTCACGGGCCGCAAGATCATCGTCGACACGTACGGCGGCATGGCCCGTCACGGTGGCGGCGCGTTCTCGGGCAAGGACCCGTCGAAGGTCGACCGCTCGGCCGCCTACGCCACGCGCTGGGTCGCCAAGAACGTCGTCGCGGCGGGCCTCGCGCGCCGCTGCGAGGTGCAGGTCGCGTACGCGATCGGCAAGGCGCACCCCGTGGGCCTGTACGTCGAGACGTTCGGCACCGAGACCGTCCCGGTCGAGCGCATCCGTGCCGCGATCGACGAGGTCTTCGACCTGCGCCCCGCGGCGATCATCGCCGACCTCGACCTGCTGCGGCCCATCTACGCGCAGACCGCGGCATACGGGCACTTCGGGCGCGAGCTGCCCGACTTCACCTGGGAGCGCACGGATCGCGTGGCGGCCCTCCAGGCCGCGGTCTGAGCCACGTCGCACGGGTTCGCCCGGCGTGGGTGGCGCGTGCTGAGATAGGGCCATGACCAGCCAGGACGTGCCCCAGGACGCGGGGGAGCAGCTCACGCTGCTCCCCGCGCCCGAGGCGCCGGGTGGCAGCCGCACGGGCGGCAGGCCCGCCCGGCCGGTGGGCGCGCTCGAGATCGCGAGCGCGCTGCCGGTCGCGCGCGTCGTCCTGGACCTCGTGCCGCACCACCTGGACCAGACGTTCGACTACCTGGTCCCGGCCTCGATGGCCGACGGCGCGCAGCCCGGCGTCCGGGTCAAGGCGCGGTTCGGACCGCAGGAGGTCGACGGGTTCGTCCTGGCGCGGGCCGAGGACAGCGACCACGACGGGCGGCTCGTCCCTCTCAAGCGCCTCGTCTCGCCCGAGCGGGTGCTCACCCCGCAGGTCGCGCAGCTGTGCCGCACGGTCGCCGACCACTACGCGGGCACGCTCTCGGACGTGCTGCGCCTCGCGATCCCGCCGCGCCACGCGCGCGCCGAGGCGGCGCCGTCGGGCAGCGAGGCGATCGCCGTGGACGCACCGGCGGACCCGAGCACCGACGACGAGGGGCGCGCGAGCGCCCCCGGCGCCCAGAAGGCCGCGCCCTCACGCCCCTCCGAGTGGGCTCCCTACCGCGGCGGCGCGGCATTCCTGAACCACCTGGTCGGCGGGTCGGCGCCGCGTGCGGTCTGGACGGCCCTGCCGGGCCGCGTGGCCGACGGCGTGCCCGTCCAGGTCGCCCGGGCCGCGGGTGGGCACGGCACGAGCGACGAGGACCCCGCGCAGGGCGTCCAGCACTGGGCCCTGGCGCTCGCCGAGGCCGTGCGTGCCGCGGTCACGGGCGGGCGTGGCGCGCTCGTGGTGCTGCCCGACGCGCGCGACGTCGACCAGATGTCCCTCGCCCTCGAGCTCGCGGGCTACGCCCCGCACACCGCGCGCCGCGCGGGGCAGTTCGTGCGCCTGACGGCCGACGAGGGCCCCTCGCCCCGGTACCGCAGCTTCCTGGCGGCGCTGCGGGGCGAGGTGCGCATCGTCGTCGGGACGCGCGCGGCGGCGTTCGCGCCCGTCCAGGACCTGGGCCTGGTCGCCTGCTGGAACGACGGCGAGGAGACCCTCGCCGAGCCGCGCTCGCCCTACCCGCACGCCCGGGAGGTCCTGGCCCTGCGCAGCGAGCAGGAGGGGGCCGCGTTCCTGCTCGGCTCGGTCAGCCGCACGGTGCAGGCCCAGGCGCTCCTCGAGTCGGGGTGGGCCCGGGAGGTCGCGGCCCCCCGCGACGTGCTGCGCGCGCGTGCCCCTCGGGTGCGGGCGCTGACGTCGGTCGAGCTCGCGGCCGAGGGCGCCGGGGCCGCCGCCCGCCTGCCGAGCGCGGCGTGGCGGGCCGTGCGGGACGCCCTGGGCACCGGGCCCGTCCTGGTGCAGGTCCCGCGGGCCGGGTACATGCCCGTCGTGGCGTGCGCACGCTGCCGGACGGCCGCGCACTGCGGCACGTGCCACGGTCCCCTCATGCTGCCCGGTCCGGGCGCACCACCGCAGTGCGCGTGGTGCGGGGCACTGGCCGGGGCGTGGTCGTGCGACGAGTGCCACTGGACGGGGCTGCGCTCGGTGCGCGTCGGGTCGGGCCGCACGGCCGAGGAGCTGGGGCGGGCCTTCCCGGGCGTCACGGTGCGCGTCTCGGGGGCGAGCGCGCCGGGCGGGGTGCTCTCCGCCGTCGGGCCGCGCCCTGCCGTGATCGTCGCGACACCGGGCGCCGAGCCCGTCGCGGAGGGCGGCTACGCCGCCGCCCTCCTGCTCGACGCGGCCCTGAGCACCGCGCACGTGGGGCTCGCGGTCGCCCAGGACGCCCTGCACCGCTGGCTCGCGGCAGCGGGCCTGGTGCGCTCTGCCCGCGAGGGCGGGCAGGTGCTGCTCGTGGGCGACGCGGCCCCCGGACCCACCAACGCCCTGGTGCGCTGGGACCCGGCCGGGTTCGCGGACCGCGAGCTCGCGGAGCGTCGAGAGCTCGACCTGCCGCCCGCGGTGCGGGTCGCGGCGATCACGGGCGACCGGCAGGCCGTGGACGCCGTCGTGGCCCGGGTGGGCCTCGCGGACCCCTCGACGACCCTGGGGCCCGTCGAGGTCCCCGAGGCCGTGGGACGCCCCGCACGGGGCGGGGCCGGGCGAGACCCCTCGCTGCAGCCTCCCGTGCGCACGATCGTGCGCGTCCCGCTGCGCGAGGGACGCCGGCTCGCGCGCGAGCTCTCGGCCTCCCTGGCGGTCCGCTCCGCGAAGCGCGAGGGTGGGAGCGTACGCGTCCAGCTCGACCCCAAGGAGATGTTGTGAGCACCGTCCCGCGCGAGACCCCGTCCGAGAGCTCGGCCCGGGCCCGGATCGACACGGTCCTGTTCGACTTCGGCAACGTCCTGGTGACCTGGGACCCCTACGCCGCCTACGCCGGGCGCATGGCCAGGGCCGACGTCGAGGCGTTCTTCGAGGCCGTCGACTTCCCCACGTTCAACGCGCGTCAGGACGCGGGCCGGTCCTGGGCCGACGCGCGCCGCGAGCTCGCCGAGCACCACCCCGAGCACGTGAGCATGCTGGACGTGTACACCGATAACTTCGCGGCGAGCCTCGTGGGACCGGTTCCCGGGACGCAGGAGATCGTGCGCGAGCTGCGCACGCTCGGGGTACGCCTGTACGGCCTGACGAACTGGTCCGCGGAGATGTTCCACGAGGCCGAGCCCGCGGCGCCCGCGATCGGCCTCATGGAGGACGTCCTGGTCTCGGGGCGCGTGGGGCTCGTCAAGCCGGACCCGCGCATCTTCGAGGCCGCGACCGAGCGCTTCGCCCTGGACCCCGCGCGCACCCTGTTCGTCGACGACTCCGTGGCGAACGTCACGGCCGCCCGGGCGCTGGGCTTCCGGACCTTGCACTTCGAGGACGCCGCGGGCCTGCGCGCGACCCTGCGCGACCTCGGCGTCGGCGTGCGCGAGGCCTGAGCGGGGGGCCGGCACCCACCCACCGGGGACCGCCCGGGGCGGATCCCGGCGCGGGCCGGGAGGGGCGCACCGCCTAGACTCGCCCCATGCGTGTGCTCTTCGCCGGAACCCCGGACGTGGCCGTCCCGGCCCTCGATGCCCTGATCGACTCCCGGCACGAGGTGGTCGCCGTCCTCACCCGCGCCGACGCGCCCTCGGGTCGCGGCCGCAGGCTGACGCCCAGCCCGGTGCGCGTGCGCGCGGAGGAGGCCGGGATCCCGGTCATCACCGACCGTCCCCGCGGGGCGGAGTTCGTGGCCCGTCTCGCGGCCCTGGAGATCGACTGCGCGCCCGTCGTGGCGTACGGGGAGATCCTGCGCCGCGAGGTCCTCGACGTGCCCCGCTTCGGCTGGGTCAACCTGCACTTCTCGGTCCTGCCCGCCTGGCGCGGCGCGGCCCCGGTGCAGCGCGCGATCATCGCGGGCGACGAGGTCACGGGAGCCACGACGTTCCTCATCGAGGAGGGCCTGGACTCGGGGCCCGTGCTGGGCACCGCGACCGAGACCATCCGCCCCCGCGACACCTCGGGCGACCTCCTGGGCCGGCTCGCGACCTCGGGCGCCGGCCTGCTCGTGGCGACGCTCGACGCGATCGAGGACGGCATCGTGTCCCCGGTCGTGCAGCCCGCCGAGGGAATCAGCACGGCCGCGAAGCTGACCCCCGAGGACGCCCGCGTGCGCTGGGCGCACCCCGCGCTCGCGATCGACCGCCAGGTGCGCGGCTGCACGCCCGCCCCCGGCGCCTGGACCACGCTGCCCGACGGCGCCCGCCTGGGCCTGGGCCCCGTGACGCCGCGCCCCGACGTGGACGACCTGGCGCCCGGCGAGCTGCGGGCCGGAAAGCGCGAGGTCCTGGTGGGCACCGGCACGCACGCCGTCGCGCTCGGCGAGGTGGCCCCCGTGGGCAAGAAGCACATGGCCGCGACCGACTGGGCCCGCGGCGCCCGCCTGGGCGAGCGCGTCGTCCTGGGCACCCCTGACGAGACGAAGGACCAGGCATGAGCGGCGAGGCACGCACCGGCGGTACCCCCGGGCACGAACGCGGACAGGGCGGTCGCGGCGGCTCCGGCAGCCCCGACCGTCGCGACGCGCACGGCCGCGAGCGCGGCGCTGCCCGCGCCCGCGGGGCCGGCCAGCGCTCGGAGGCGGCGCCCTCGCAGCGCGCCAAGGGTGCCGACCCGGCGCGCAACGTCGCGTTCGACGTCCTGCAGGAGGTCGCGACCTCCGACGCGTACGCCAACCTGGTCCTGCCCCCGCTGCTGCGCGCGCGCGGCATCCGCGGGCGCGACGCCGCGTTCGCGACCGAGCTCGCCTACGGCACCCTGCGCCTGCGCGGGCGCTACGACGCGATCATCGCCCAGTGCGTGGACCGCCCCCTCGACCAGGTCGACCCGAACGTGCTCGACCTGCTGCGCCTCGGCGCCCACCAGCTCCTGGGCATGCGGGTGGCCCAGCACGCGGCCGTCTCGGAGACCGTGGGCCTGGCCCGGGCGCGCGCCGGGGCCGGCAGCGCACAGTTCGTCAACGCGGTCCTGCGCAAGATCTCCCGCTCGACCCTCGAGGAGTGGCTCGAGGCCATCACGCTCGACGCGCCCGACGACGTCACGCGCCTCGCGACCACCCAGTCCCACCCGGTGTGGATCGCCCGGGCGATGCGCGAGGCCCTCGTCGGGACGGGACGCTCCGCCGACGACCTGGCCGAGCTCCTCGAGGCCGACAACACCGCGCCGCGCGTCACGCTCGTCGCCCGCCCGGGCCTGGTCAGCCGCGAGCGCCTCGCGGGGGAGGTCGCGCACGACGTGCGCGGGGACGCCACGACCACCCCCGGGCGCTGGACGCCCACGGCCCTGGTCCTGTCGGGCTCGGACCCCGCCGCCATCCCCGCGGTCCGGTACGGCGCCGCCGGGGTCCAGGACGAGGGCTCCCAGCTCGTGACGCTCGCGTTCGCGGGCACGCCCACGCTCCCCGCGACGAGCGACGCCGCGGCGGGCGACCGGTCCGGCGGCGCAGCGAACCCCGACGAGCGCTGGCTCGACCTGTGCGCGGGCCCGGGCGGCAAGGCCGCTCTCCTGGCCTCCCTCGCGGGCGAGCAGGGCGCACGCATCGTCGCGAACGAGGTCGCACCCCACCGGGCCCGCCTGGTCGAGCAGGCGCTCGCGGCCGTGCCCGCCGACGCGGTCGAGCGGGTGCAGGTCGGTGACGGGCGCCAGGTGGGGGTCGAGGAGCCCGGCGCGTACGACCGCGTGCTCGTCGACGCCCCCTGCACGGGCCTGGGCGCGCTGCGCCGCCGCCCCGAGTCGCGCTGGCGCCGCACCCCCGGGGACATCGCGACCCTCACGACGCTGCAGCGCGAGCTCCTCGGCTCGGCCCTGGACGCCGTGCGCCCGGGCGGCGTCGTCGGGTACGTCACGTGCTCCCCGCACCTCGCGGAGACCCAGCTCGTGGTCAAGGACGTCCTGGCCGGGCGCGACGACGTCGAGGTCCTCGACGCGGCCGCCGCGGTGCGCCAGGTCGCGGGGGACGACATCCCGCTCGCGGACCGCACCGACGTACAGCTGTGGCCCCACGTCCACGGGACCGACGCGATGCACCTGACGCTGCTGCGCCGTCGGGCCTGAGACGCACCCGCCGGCGGCCGGGCAGGGTGGTGAAGGCCACCCGGCCCGGCCGTCGCGCGCCCTCCGCACGGCGCGCGGGCGCCCTCTAGGCTGGTGCCCATGTCCGCACTCATCGCTCCCAGCATCCTGTCCGCCGACTTCGCGAACCTCGAGCGCGACCTGGGCGCGATCGCGACCGCCGACTACGCGCACGTCGACGTGATGGACAACCACTTCGTGCCCAACCTGACCCTGGGGCTGCCGATCTTCGAGCGCCTGGCCCAGGTGTCCCCGGTGCCGCTCGACGCGCACCTCATGATCGCCGACCCCGACCGTTGGGCCCCCGGCTACGCCGAGGCCGGCGCCGCGTCCGTCACGTTCCACGCCGAGGCCGCCACGGCCCCCGTGCGTCTGGCCCGCGAGCTGCGCCGCCTGGGCTCGCGCGCCGGGCTCGCGCTGCGCCCCGCGACGTCGGTCGAGCCGTTCCTGGACCTGCTGCCCGAGTTCGACATGCTCCTGGTCATGTCCGTCGAGCCCGGCTTCGGCGGCCAGTCGTTCATCGAGGGCGTCCTGCCCAAGGTCCGCCGCATCCGCGACGCCGTGTCCGAGGCAGGGCTCGACGTGTGGGTCCAGGTCGACGGCGGCATCTCGCGCGCCACCATCGAGCGTGCGGCCGACGCCGGCGCCAACGTGTTCGTCGCCGGCTCGGCCGTGTACGGGGCCGAGAACGTCCCCGGCGAGATCGCGGCCCTGCGGGCGCTCGCGGACCAGCACACGCACTGACCGCCACCGACCGTCCGGCAGCTCGCTCCCGGCGCACCGCCGGGCGGTCACCGCATCCCTGAGCGGTTCACAGCGGTTCACAGCTGTTCACATCGGTCCAGCTCGCGGGACGGGCCGGATCGAGGTCCTGCCGGGGGATGCCGGTGTGGCATGCTGGGTGGAGACGAGCCGCCGGACGCAGCGCCCCTCAGGGAGCGCGGGCCCGGGGCTCGACGGCAGCAGAACGAGCAGTACGCACACACGTGCTCCGGGGTCGGTGTAATTCCGAGCCGGCGGTGACAGTCCGCGACCCACGCCTCGGCGTGGTTGACCTGGTGGAACTCCAGGACCGACGGTGAAAGTCCGGATGGGAGGAAGTACGTGGCGGCGCGGGGCGAAGCCCTGTGCCGTGGTGTCGTGACGTCCGTGGACCCTCGGGTCCCGTGACGTCGTCGACCCCCTCACCCCGGAGCGTCGTGCTCACCGGGAGGAGGACGCATGGGCGCCAGGCCCACACTCACGATCGACGCCGCGATGGTGCGCGCGCTCGAGCTGGCCGCGCGGGGCCCCGCGCACGGCCCCAACCCGCGCGTGGGCGCCGTCCTGCTGGGCCCAGCGCCCCGCCCGTCGGACTCCCTGCCCGACGCCGCCGCCCCCGGCCCCGTGGACGCCTCGCCCCGGGTGGTGCTCGCCGAGGGCTTCCACCGCGGCGCGGGCACCCTGCACGCCGAGGCCGCAGCGTTGGCCGACGCCCGCGAGCGCGGCGTGGACGTGCGGGGCGCGACGGCCGTGGTGACTCTCGAACCGTGCGACCACGCCGGACGCACGGGTCCGTGCGCCCAGGCGCTGCTGGACGCGGGCGTGGCCGAGGTCGTCTACGCCGTGGCCGACCCCAACCCCGTCGCCGCCGGGGGAGGCGCTCCCCCTCGGCCTCGCGCAGCCCGGCGG
>NZ_JACSQQ010000057.1 GCF_014836555.1 Oerskovia rustica | reverse complement strand
ACCGGCTCGCACGCACCACAGTCCACGCACTCGTCCGGATGGATGTACAACGACCGCTTGCCCTCATAGATGCAGTCCACCGGACACTCCTCGATGCACGCCTTGTCCTTCACGTCCACACAAGGCTGAGCAATCACGTACGTCACGGCGGAGGTTCCTTTTCGTCGGGGCCGGAGGGCTTCACCGGCTGCCTCCAGGCTATCGCTCCGGCGGGGCACGGGAACCCTGCTTCTCACCTGGCAATACGGCGACATCTCGCGGTTGACAGGCGGTCGAGGCCCTCGCGGCCCGCCGCGCGCCGGGCCTACAGGAGCCGTCGCGCGGCGGCCCAGCGCGTGAGCTCGTGCCGCGACGAGAGCTGGAGCTTGCGGAGGACCGAGGACACGTGGGTCTCGACCGTCTTGACGGAGATGAAGAGCTCCGAGGCGACCTCTCGATACGCGTAGCCGCGGGCGATGAGGCGCATGACCTCCTGCTCTCGGGCCGAGAGCCGGTCGAGCTCGTCGTCGGCCACGGCCACGTCCGCCTGGCCGGTCCCGAAGGCGTCGAGCACGAAGCCCGCGAGGCGCGGCGAGAAGACGGCGTCACCGCTCGCGACCTGCACCACTGCCCCCGCCAGGTCGGGTCCGGAGATCGCCTTGGTCACGTAGCCCCGGGCACCCGCGCGGATCACCGCCACGACGTCCTCGGCCGCGTCGGACACGGACAGCGCGAGGAACCGTGTGGACCCCAGAAGGTCCGAGCACCGCGTGATGACCTCTGCCCCACCGCCTCCGTTGCCTCCCGGCAGGTGCACGTCGAGCAGCACGACCGGTGGGCGCAGTGTGCGGATCGCCTCGACCGCGCCGTCGACGCTGTCGGCCTCCCCGACGATGTCGACCCGTCCGTCCAGGCTGGCCCGCACTCCCGCCCGGAACATGTGGTGGTCGTCGACGAGGACGACCGGGACCGGCGCCCCCGGGAGCGAGCTCTGCGCGGGGCTGGGGATGGTGGTCACGTTCGCTCCTGGGTCGTTCGGGCGGGCTGTCCGGGGCGCGGCACGGGGACCGGCTCCGGGCCCTGCGCGGTCCGCGGCGACGGCCTCTCGGGCCCGGCCGGCGTCGCACCCGCGTCGGGCTCCACGGGCATCCTAGGTCCGGACGTCGTTCCCTCCGCAGTCTCGGCGGCTGGCGGGGCTGCGCTCTCGGCGGCTCGGTGCACCTTGAGCCGTACCTCGGTGCCCCAGCCCGGCCGCGAGACGACCTCGGCGCTCCCGCCCTTGCGCGTGACGCGGCCGATGATCGACTCCCGCACCCCGAAGCGGTCCTGGGCGATGTCCTTCATCTCGAACCCGTCCCCGCGGTCACGGACGAACACCTCGACGGCGTCGTCCGAGACCTCGAGGTAGACCGAGACGGGCGGTCGTCCGTGGGCCACGGCGTTGACGAGCGCCTCACGCGTGGCCTGGAGGAGGGCGGTCGTCTCGTCGGACGGGACGCAGTCCCCCACGACGACGACGTCGACGACCACGGCCGCCGTCCCCGCCGAGCCGCCGTCCCCGACGGTTCCCGCCGCGCTGACCCCGGCCGCCGCCGCGGCCCCCGCCGCGAGCCGCCAGCTCTGCCGGTCCTCGACCTCTCCGACGAGCGTCCGGAGCTCTGCCGCAAGCGATGTACCAGGAGCAGGCCGGTCGTTGTACAACCACTCCCGGAGCTCACGTTCCTGCGCACGCGCGAGCCGCGCGACCGTGTCGGCGTCGGCCGCGCTCGACCGGATGAGGGCGAGGGTCTGGAGGACCGAGTCGTGCAGGTGGGCCGCGATGTCGGCCCGCTCGGCCTCCCGGGCACGGGCGGCCCGCTCGTCGCCCAGCTCACGCACGAGGCGCAGCCACCACGGCGCGAGCACGATCGCCGCGCCCGCGAGGACCGCCACCGACGCGACCGTCGCCCGGACCATGTCCGAGGCCGTGGAGTCCTGCCCCACCAGGAGCAGCACCCCCACGAGCACCAGGAAGAGGCCGCCCGCGAGCCGCACCACCCCGGCCGGGGTGCGTCCTCCCGCCCTCGACAGCCACCGACCCCGCTGCGCGGCGTCGAGCTGGGACCAGGCCAGCGCCGTGCCGGCGAGCGCGATGAGGACGGGCAGGACCCAGGAGACCTCGATGTTCACGCCGGCTCGCGACGCCAGGAGCACCGCCGCCCCGCTCAGCAGGACCACACCGATCGCGACGTCGCGCACCGGCAGCTTGCGCACCCGGCCCTGGAGCCGCGGAGCGATGCGGCGCAGCGACGCGGGACGCTCCTCGTCGGCCACCTGCGCCGGGTCGCCCGCGGGGACCGTGACCCAGAGGAAGACGTACAGCACGATGCCTGCGCCGCCCGCGAGCGCCATCAGCGCGAGCACGAGGCGTACCGCGCCCACCGGAAGGTCGAGGTGCAGTGAGAGGCCACGGCACACGCCACCGACCCAGCGCCCCTGCTCGGGGCGCCGGAGGGGAAGTCTCCTGGCTGGTCGCTCTGTCGGTGTCACTCTCTGATGGTCACACGCCCGGACCGCTCCACCGGCCGGAACGCCCCGTTCGTCCGCTGCCGAGGCGAAAGTTCAGGGTCGACCGTCCGGAGGATCAGGGTCGGATCAGGGGATCACCCGATACCCCTGGGGCCGCCTCCCGGGCCAGGCTTGAGCCATGAGCACCGAGGACACCTCCCCAGAACCCCCGGCCGGGAGCTCCGCACCGACCGGAGCGCCCCAGCAGCACGCCGGGCCTCCCTCCGCGACGAGCACACCGGGCGGCCCCGGCCAGCCCGTGCCCGGACAGCCGGGGGCCCCCGGCGGCACGCCGAACCAGCCGCCCGGCCCGTCGAGCGCCCAGCCGGACGGCCAGTCCAGCGGCATGGACGGCTTCTTCGACACCGTGCGGCGCATCGGCATCTCCCGGTCCGAGGACCGCTGGGTCGGGGGCGTCGCGGGCGGCGTCGCCGACCGGTTCGGGATCGACCCCCTGATCGTGCGCGGCATCCTCGTCGTCTCGGTGTTCCTCACCGGCGCCGGCCTCGTCCTGTACGGGCTCGCGTGGGCCCTGCTCCCCGAGTCCCGCGACGGGCGCATCCACCTCCAGCAGGCGATCCGCGGCGACTTCGACGTGGCCATGCTCGGTGCTGCGGCCACCACGATCGTCGGCCTGAGCTGGAACAACGGCTGGCTCTCCTGGTGGCACTTCGCCGGGCTCGAGTGGCTCAACGGCCTGCTGTGGACCGCGGCCGTGATCGTCGTGATCGTCCTGGTCGTCAACCGGCGCAGCGACTACCGCAGGTACGCGGCGAACCGGGCGAGCGCCCAGAACGCCCAGCACCCGGGTGGCCCCGTGCCGCCGAGGCAGCCCTACCCCGCGCAGCCCTTCACCGGCGCCCCCGGCCAGCAGGGCCAGCCCCCGCAGGGCTGGCAGCAGCCGCGCCCGCCGTACGGAGCACCTGCCCCCGGCCCCCAGCCCGCACCCGCTGCGGCGTACCCTGCGACCCCCGCGGCGCCGTCGGGCCCCGTGTACACCGCCTCCGCGCCGGTGCCGCCGCAGGGCTACCCGGCCCAGCGACCGGTCCCGCCCCAGGCCTACGCGGCCCAGCAGGCCGCCGCGCAGCAGGCAGCCCGCGCCCACGACCACGCCCGTCGCCGCGCCGAGCGCGAGACCGAGCGCCAGCGTCGCGCCGAGGAGCAGCGTGCCCGCGCGGCCCGGCGTCCGCGAGGCCCCGGGACGGCGGTCGTGGGGATCACCCTCGGCGTGAGCCTCCTGGGCGCCGCGGTCCTCATGCTCCTCGAGCGTCGCGCCGTGATCGACGTGCCGTTCTTCTACACCTGGATCGGCGCGACGATCGTCCTGCTCGGGCTCGGCGTCATCGTCTCCGGCCTGCGCGGCCGGACGAGCGGCGCCCTGGGAGGCCTCGCGATCGTCGCGACCATCGTCGCGCTGCCGATCGCCGGCCTGAACAGCGTCGAGCGCTTCGACGCCGACCTCACGGCCCGCGTCTCCGACGCCACGTACACCGTGACCTCGGTCCAGGACGCCGAGAACGGCTTCGCCTTCACGTTCGGCAACCCGGTGGTCGACCTCAGCCAGCTCGACCTGAGCACCGTCGGGGAGGACCCGGTCGTCGTCCCGATCGACCTGAGCGCCGGGGACCTCACCGTGATCGTCCCCGCCGGCACCCCCGTCGAGGCCGAGGTCCGCGTCCTCGCCGGCAACGCGACCTGGACGGTCGACGGCGAGCGCCGCTCCATCAACGGCGTCAACACCCGCCCGCACACCTTCGTCACCGACTCCGTCTCCGACGGCGCCGGCCCCGTGCTCCTGCTCGAGGTCGACGTCTCCGCCGGCGACGTGACCATCCGGGAGGAATCATGACCACCGAGAAGAACCCCTACGAGTCCGACGACGCGCGCGAGACCCAGGCCCTCCCGCCGGTCGACCCCACGATCGAGATGCCCGTCACGCCGGGCGAGGCCACCGAGGACGGGCGCTACGAGGAGGACGCCGACGACGCGGCCCCCGGGGAGGGCGAGTCGCCCGAGGACACCGACGAGACGCTTCCCGAGACCGACGCCGCGACGTCGGCGGGTGACGACCCCGACGCGACGCAGATCATCGAGGCCGGCCCTGCGCAGGACGGCCTGGCGCACGAGGACGACCTCGCGGACGAGATCTTCCGGGGCGAGCCGACCCAGGCGCTGCCGGTCGCCGACCCCACGCTCGTCCTGCCGGTCGCTCCCCCGGCCCAGGCTCTGCCCACCCAGGCCTTGCCCACCGGCACGCTGCCGGCCGGCGAGCCCGCCCCGACGCACACGCAGGCATACCCGGTGCAGGACGCGCCGGTCGACCCCGAGCCGGTCTCGGTCTCGGCCCCGTCGCCGACTCCCGCACCGGCTCCCGGGCCGACCCCCGCGGTCGACCCCGCCGCGCAGTGGAACGCCACCGCGCAGCAGAGGGCTCAGGCGCCGACCGACCCCGCTCTGGGCGACGACCCGCGCAATCGCGGGCTGCGGGTCGGGACGGTCGTGTGGGGGTTCGTCATCGTGGCCGTCGGGGCCGGCATCCTCGCGCTGGCTCTCGGCGCGACGTACGACCTCGACCTCGCGCTCATCGCCCTGCTGAGCGTCGCGGGCCTGGTGCTCGTGGTGAGCTCGATCGTGTCGAGCAGCCGCCGCAGCGCCCGCGAGCGCGCCCGGCGCTGAGCCCGGCACGCCGGTGCAGAAGAGGTGAGCACGACGGCGGCGCACCGGTCCGGTGGACCGGTGCGCCGCCGTCGTGCACCTGGAGAAGTACCTCAGCGCGGGGGCGGGTCCCCGGCGGGAGGCGTGGCCGGAGGCGTGTCCGGAGGCGTGTCCGTCCCGGTGGGCGGGACGCCCGGGCTCTTGGGCTCCACGAGCGGGTCGGTGTGCGTCGTCGGGACGCCCGGGCTCTTGGGCTCCTCGACGGGGGCCGCGTGGGTGGACGTGCGGGTCGGCGGCGTGACCGGCGGGGTCGTGGGAGCCGGAGTCACCGGTGCGGGCGTGACCGGCGCCGCGGGCGCGGCGTGGGCCGGGGTGTGCGTCGCCGGGAGCGGGGCCGCCGACAGGTTGCCGTCCGAGGAGTACCCGCCTGCGGTCTCGACCGCGACGGCCGGACCGCTCGCGATCCGCCGGAGCGCGATCCCGATGAGGATGAACAGGATGCCCAGGCCGATGACCAGGGCCGCGACGCCGTAGGCGACGACCGAGGTGAACAGCGACGCGCGCAGGAACGAGGCGTTCATGACCGTGGCCCGGCGCTCGTCGTCCTGCGGGAGCTCGGCGTAGGTCTGGCCGTCGCTGATCTCGAGCGCGTGCTTGTTGATGACCTCCGCCTGGGCGTAGGCGGTGAGCGGACCGTTGACGTGGCGTCCCGCGAGGAAGTCCGCGTCGTCCGACACCGTGATGTCCTCGGCGGACAGCTGCGAGGTGACGACTCCCCACGTGACGCCGCCCGCGATGATCATGACGATCCCGGCGATGACGGTGAGGATCCCGATGACCCCTACGCCCTTCGCCGGCCGAACCGTGACAGTGCTGGACATTGCGATATCCCTCCCCGAGCCGATTCTTTGATGTCAACGTAGCGACGATTCGTCGTTTCCGCCGGACGAACGGTCCGATCACTCCCGAACCAGACCAGCCGGGCACGGGCCGTGGACGCGTCGATGGGACAATCCAGGGGTGAGGATCACCCATGTGACGGACTGCTACCTGCCGCTGCTCGGCGGCATCGAGACCCAGGTGAGCCGCCTCGCGGCTCAGCAGGCCGCGGCCGGCCACCACGTCGAGGTGGTCACCACGACGCCCGCGTCGCGCGGCGAGCACGGCGTGAGCCGCGAGGTGCACGACGGCGTCACGATCCACCGCGTCGCGGCCCGGGTCCCCGGTGGGTACCCCGTGCACCCGCGTGCCGCCCACCACGTGACGCGCATCCTGCGGGACGCGCGACCCGACGTCGTGCACCTGCACATGGGCGTCCTGACGCCGTCGGTGCAGTCGTCGCTCAAGCCCGTCGCCCGACTGGGCCTACCCGCTGTCCTGACCGTGCACAGCGTGTGGGGCTCGGCCGAACCGTGGTTCGCCGCGCTCGACCGCCTGACGCACTGGTCGAGGCTGCCGATCCTGCTGTCGGCCGTGAGCGAGCTGACCGCCGCCCCGCTGCGCCGCATCGCCGGACCCGACGTGCCCGTCGAGATCCTGCACAACGGGCTCGACCTCGACGAGTGGGCCGTGCCGCGCGTCGAACGGGACGCTCGCGGCGAGGGCAAGGCCGTGCACGTCGTCGCCGCGACACGGTTCGCGCCCCGCAAGCGGGTCCTGCCCCTGCTCGAGTCGATCCGTCAGGCCGTCGAGCGGCTCCCGCACGACGCGCTGTTCGCGACGATCGCGGGCGAGGGACCCGAGCTCGACGCGGCCAGACGCTTCGTCAAGGAGCACGGCCTCTCGACGACCGTGAGCCTCCCGGGACGCCTGGGCGCGCACGAGCTCAAGCGGCTCTACTCGCGCGCCGACGTGTTCCTCGCCCCGGCGATCCAGGAGTCGTTCGGGATCGCGGCGCTCGAGGCGCAGGCCGCGGGCCTGGCCGTGGTGACGCGGGCGGAGTCCGGGGTGGCGGAACGGCTGACGGACGGGGTCGACGGGCTGCTCGCCGACGACGACGACGCGATGACGGACCAGATCGTGCGGCTCGTGACGCAGGACGGCCTGCTCGACCGCATCGTCGCGCACAACCGCGAGGTCCGGCCGTCGAGCGGGTGGCCGAGCGTGCTCGCGGACGTCGAGAAGGCGTACGGGAAGGCGGCGGCGTACCGCGAGGAGCGGGCGGCGCTCGGAAAGAGCTAAGGCGCAGGCTGCGGTGCCCGGCTCGGCCGGACCTCCGACGCTCGTGCGCAGCCGTTCGACGAGGCGGGAGGAGTCCCGACCCGAGGCGCGCGCCGCCGTCGGGCCTGCGGGTGCAGCCCGACCCCGCACCACCCCGGACGCCGAAGGGCCGGCCCCCGCAGATCGCTCTGCGGGGGCCGGCCCTTCGTGGCTCAGCGGGAGGTCACTCCCACTCGATGGTGCCCGGCGGCTTGCTCGTCACGTCGAGCACGACGCGGTTGACGTCCTTGACCTCGTTCGTGATGCGCGTCGAGATGATCGCGAGGACGTCGTACGGCAGACGGGTCCAGTCCGCGGTCATGGCGTCCTCGGAGGACACGGGGCGCAGCACGATCGGGTGACCGTAGGTGCGGCCGTCGCCCTGGACGCCGACCGAGCGGACGTCGGCCAGGAGCACCACGGGGCACTGCCAGATCTCGTCGTCCAGCCCGGCCTTCGTGAGCTCCTCGCGCGCGATCGCGTCGGCCGCGCGCAGGATCTCCAGGCGCTCGGCCGTGATCTCGCCGACGATGCGGATGCCGAGCCCGGGACCGGGGAACGGCTGACGGGCCACGATGACCTCGGGCACGCCGAGCTCGCGGCCCACGGCGCGCACCTCGTCCTTGAACAGGGCCCGCAGCGGCTCGACGAGCGAGAACTGCAGGTCGTCGGGCAGGCCGCCCACGTTGTGGTGGCTCTTGATGTTCGCCGTGCCCTCGCCGCCGCCGGACTCGACGACGTCCGGGTACAGGGTGCCCTGCACGAGGAACTTGACCTCACCACCGTGCTCGCCCGCGTCCGCGACGATGTCGCGCGCCGCTTGCTCGAACGCGCGGATGAACTCGCGGCCGATGATCTTGCGCTTGGTCTCGGGGTCCGAGTGGCCCGCGAGCGCGGCGAGGAAGCGCTGCTTCTCGTCCATGACGACGAGCTTGACGCCCGTGGCGGCGACGAAGTCGCGCTCGACCTGCTCGACCTCGCCCGCACGCAGCAGGCCGTGGTCGACGAACACGCACGTGAGCTGGTCGCCCACGGCCTGCTGGACGAGGGCTGCGGCGACCGAGGAGTCGACGCCGCCGGACAGGCCGCAGATGACGCGGGAGTCCCCGACCTGCTCGCGGATGAGCGCGATCTGGTCGGCGATGACGTTGCCCGGCGTCCAGTCGCCGGCAAGGCCGGCACCCTGGTAGAGGAAGTTCTCGAGGGCCTTCTGGCCCAGCGGGGAGTGCTTGACCTCGGGGTGCCACTGCACGCCGTAGAGGCGACGCCCGATGTCCTCGAACGCTGCGACCGGCGAGCCTGCCGAGGTCGCGAGGACCTCGAAGCCCTCGGGGGCCGCGTGCACGGCGTCGCCGTGGCTCATCCAGGCGGTCTGCTGGTCGGGCGAGCCCGCGAGCAGCGCGCCGGCCTGGCAGACCTCGACGGCCGTTCCGCCGTACTCGCTGAGGCCGGTCTGCGCGACCGTCCCGCCGAGCGCCTTGGCCATGGCCTGGAAGCCGTAGCAGATGCCCAGGACGGGCACGCCGGCCTCGAACAGCGCGGGGTCCACGAAGGGCGCGCCCTGCGCGTACACGGACGACGGACCGCCGGACAGGATGATCGCTGCCGGGTCCTTGGCGAGCATCTGCTCGACGGTGAAGGTGTGAGGGACGATCTCCGAGTACACCTTGGCCTCACGCACGCGACGCGCGATCAGCTGGGCGTACTGTGCGCCGAAGTCGACGACCAATACGGGCCGGGGGGCTGAGGGGGTGGGTGTCACCAGCCCAGGATAGTTGGCTCGGCGCCGATCCCCGGCATCGGTCCACGACGTGCGACGGGGATCACTGCGCGCGTCAGGCGGGCAGCCGCTCGCGCAGCTCGCGCGCGGCCCGCTCCGGGTCGGGCGCACCCGTGATCGCCCGGACCACGACGATGCGCTCGGCGCCCGCGTCCAGCACCTGGTCGAGCCTGTCGGCGTCGACTCCCCCGATCGCGAACCACGGCGTGGTCGGCCGTGTCGCCGCGACCTGTCGCAGCAGGTCGAGCCCGACGGCGTCGCGCCCCGGCTTCGTGGGCGTCGCCCAGAGGGGACCGACGCAGAAGTAGTCGACCTCGGGATCCGCCTCGGCGGCCGTGGCCTGGGCGAGCGAGTGCGTCGAGCGGCCCAGGAGCGGGCCCGCACCGAGGAGCGACCGGACCGCGGGCACGGGCAGGTCGCCCTGGCCCATGTGCACCACGGGAGCCCCGGTCAGCAGCGCGACGTCGGCCCGGTCGTTGACGGCCCACAGCGCCCCGTGCTCGGTCGCGACGCGCGCGACCGTCTCCTGGAGCTCGAGCTCGCGCGCGACGTCGAGCGTCTTGTCCCGGAGCTGGACCACGTCCACCCCGCCCGCGAGCGCCGCGTGCAGGAAGTCCTCGAGGTCGCCGCGCTCCTCGCGCGCGTCGGTGCACAGGTACAGCCGGGCGGCGCGCAGCCGCTCGACGGCAGCCTGGCGGGCCGCGTCGCGGTCGTCGGAGCGGTGGCGGGGCGCGGGGGGCTGTCGGCGCTCGGCGTCGCCGGTCGGGGCGGTGGTCACGGCGCCCAGGATAGGCGGGCCCCGTGCGGTGCGCGGCCGTGGCGCAGCCCGTGGTCGTGCCCCGGCCCGGCCCTGGCCACGTTGTAGGGTGGCCGCGAAGCACGGGAGCCCCGCACGGGGCTGAGAGGGCGAGAGCCGACCGTCGAACCTGATCTGGGTCATGCCAGCGAAGGGAGCGAGCGCATGAGCGCAGCCCTGTCCACCGATCACCCCGCCGTGCCCGCGCGCCCACCGGGGCCCGACGGCGCCACGGACGTCCTCGTCGTGGGCGGCGGCATCGTGGGGCTCACCGCGGCGTGGCGGGCCTCGCGCGCCGGCCTGCGCGTGACCGTCCTGGACCCGTCCCCGGGAGACGGCGCGACCCACGCGGCGGCCGGGATGCTGGCCCCGGTGACCGAGGCCGACTTCGGCGAGGAGGCCGCGCTGCGCCTGGGCGCCGACTCCGCCGCTCGGTGGCCCGCGTTCGCGGCCGAGCTCGAGGCGGACTCCGGGCTCGACGTGGGGCTGCGCACCACGGGCACGCTCACGCTGGTCTACGACGGGGACGACCTGGCCGTCGGGCGGCGCGTACGTGCGCTGCAGGAGGCGTGGGGGCTCGACTCGACCGAGATCACGGTCGCGGCCGCCCGGGAGCGCGAGCCGCTCGTCGGCCAGCGCGTCGCGGGCGCGTTCTGGGCGCCGGGCGACCACCAGGTCGACCCGCGGGCGGTGCACCGCGCCCTGACCGCGGCCCTCGCACGGGACCCGCGCGCCGCCGTCGTGCACCGCCGGGCCGTCCGGCTCCTGCGCTCGCCCGGACCGGACGCCCCCGTGACCGGGGCCCTCGACGACGCGGGCGCCGCGCACCGTGCGGGGACCGTGGTCCTCGCGGCAGGTGCGGACTCGGGGGACCTGCTCGCGGACGTCCCCGAGGTCACGGCCCCGACCCGTCCGGTGAAGGGGCAGACGCTCCGGCTCGACGCCCCGCCCTGGTTCACGCTCGACCACGTGGTGCGCGGCGTCGTGCAGGGACGTCCGGTGTACGTCGTACCGCGTACGCCCGGACCCGACGGGCACCGCGAGGTCGTCGTCGGCGCGACGAGCGAGGAGCACCCCGACGACCGGCGCGCGACCGCGGGCGGCGTCTTCGCGCTCCTGCGGGACGGCCGCGCGCTCCTGCCCGGCCTCGACGAGCTGGCCCTGGTCGAGGTCACGCCGCGCGTGCGCCCGGGCACCCCGGACAACCTGCCGCTCCTGGGACCCACGAGCGTGCCCGGCCTGGTCCTCGCGACGGGCCACTACCGCAACGGCGTGCTGCTCGCCCCGGTCACGGGGGCCGCGGTCGACGCGCTCCTCGCCGGGGACCCGCTGCCGCCCGCGGTCGCGGCGATCGACCCGATGCGCTTCTCCCCCGCCCCTGTCGCCACCCCCCGGAGGACCCCATGACCGGCACAGCCCTCGTCAACGGCGAGCCCTATCCGCTCGCCGCCCCCACGACCGTCGCACACCTCGTCGCCACGTTGCTGCCGGAGCTCGTCGGAGACACGGGCACCGTCCCCCGCGGCGTCGCGGTCGCGATCGACGACGCCGTGCTCCCCCGCAGCACGTGGACGTACACGGCCCTGCGCGACGGCGACCGCGTCGAGGTCGTCACGGCGGTGCAGGGTGGTTGACACCCCGGACCGCGCGGCCGACGACTCCCTGGTCGTCGCGGGCGTGGCGCTCGGCTCGCGCCTGGTCATGGGCACGGGCGGTGCCGCGAACCTGCTCACGCTCGAGGAGGCGCTCGTCGCGTCCGGGACAGCGCTCACGACCGTGGCGATGCGCCGCGTCGCGCGCGTGCGGCCGCCGGGCGGGCCGGGCTCCGCCGACGGAACGGGCGAGACCGGCATCTGGGGCCTGCTCGACCGCCTCGGCATCCGCGCCCTGCCCAACACCGCGGGCTGCTTCTCCGCCAAGGAGGCCGTCCTCACGGCCCACCTGGCCCGCGAGGCCTGCGGTACCGACTGGGTCAAGCTCGAGGTGATCGCCGACGACGTGACGCTGCTGCCCGACCCGATCGGGCTCGTCCAGGCCGCCGAGACCCTGGTCCGCGACGGCTTCACCGTCCTGCCGTACACCAACGACGACCCGATCCTCGCGCGCCGCCTCGAGGACGTGGGCTGCGCGGCGGTCATGCCGCTGGGCGCGCCCATCGGGTCGGGGCTCGGCATCCTCAACCCGCGCAACATCGCAGCCATCGCGGCTGCGGCCCGTGTCCCCGTGATCCTGGACGCGGGGATCGGGACCGCGTCGGAGGCCGCGCACGCCCTCGAGCTCGGGTGCGACGGCGTGCTCCTCGCGACCGCGGTCACGCGCGCCGCCGACCCGGTGCGGATGGCCACGGCCATGCGGCTCGCGGTCGAGGCCGGGCGGCTCGCGGCGCTCGCGGGCCGCATCCCGCGCCGCGAGCAGGCGCTCGCGAGCTCGCCGGTCGACGGGATGGTGGGCCGGGCCGGGCTCACGGGGTCCGGCCTGCTGGGCGCGGGCAACCTGGACCTGGCGCTCTGACCGGTTCGCCGAGGTAGACCCGTGTGCGCGAGGTAGACCTCCCGAGAGTCTACCT
>NZ_JACSQQ010000056.1 GCF_014836555.1 Oerskovia rustica | reverse complement strand
CCCGCCTCGGCCGGCCCGCCCGCCCCATGGACGTCGTCGGGTACGGGATTACCCGTACCTCCCCGGCAAGGATGTGGGATCCCCTCATCACCCTTTCCGGCAGCCATCAGTAGCGTGAAATCGTCCGAGGCCCCGGCGCGACCCTCCCCAGTGGGTCACGCCGGGGCCGACCTACATGAGTGAGGCAGTACCCGTGCACCAGCACCGAGTGATCCTTTCTTCGGCCGCAGCAGCGGCGACGTCCCCGCAGGCCCGACGGCGTGGCACCGCACGTGCGCGTCTGGTCCCGTTCGTCGGGGTCGTCCTGGGAGTGGGGCTCCTTGCCTCGGCGTGCTCCGGTGGTGGAGCGACGGACAAGGGCACCGCGAGCACCGACCCGTCCGGCTCCGGCCCGGCGGCCGCCGACACCCACGACGGGCACGAGGGGCAGCACACGAACACCGTGGACGTCGGCCCCCTGGCTCTCTTCGCGGCCGACTACTGGTCGGTCGTGCAGCCCTCCGAGGGGCTCACCCAGGTGCGCGCGGGTGGGTGCCCCGAGTCGGAGGCGTGCCCGACCTTCGACGTCCTGAACGGCGACCCGGTCGCCGACGTCGACACGACCCAGGCCTACGTCCCCGAGGGGTCCTTCTGCCCCGGGACCGGGAAGCTCACGGTGGGCGCGTCCACGGAGACGAGCAAGCTGGACGTCGAGATCGACGGGCAGCCCGCGACCCTCACGCGCTTCGAGCTGAGCTGCGTCGACGCCTCGGGTGCCGAGCAGATGACGGTCGAGCAGATGCAGTGGTTCGTGCCGGACTCGCCCAACGGGCCGACCCTCATCGCGGACCGCTGGGCGTTCGAGGGGCTCGAGCAGCGCCTGTACGCCGCGACGTGGGCGACCGCCTCGGCGTAGCGCTCCCGGTGCCGCGCGGCGCGACCGGCGCCTGAGCCCGCCGCACAGCAGGAAGCCCCCCGGTCAACACCCCCGGGGGCCTTCCTGCTGTCACGGGGTGCGGTGCGTCAGGCGTCGCTCTTGCGTCCGCGACGCGCGACCAGCACGAGTCCGCCACCGACCAGCAGGAGCGCTGCGCCGATGCCGACGAACTTGCCGACCGTCGCGCCCGTCGCGGCGAGCCCGCTCTCCTCGGCGCCGGCGCTGTTGGAGACGGTCGTGACCTTGCCGTCGACCGTCGTCGTCCCCGGGGGCGTCGTCTTGCCCGGAGGGTTCGTGTTGCAGTTGGGGCTCGACGGCGGGTAGTCCACCGAGACCGTGGTCTCGGGGTTGACCTGGAAGAGGACGTTCACGGTCGGGCGGACCCAGCCGAAGGTGCCGCCCTCGACCCACTCGCCGTTCTCGAAGACCCAGCCCGGCCAGCCCGTGGGGTTGCCGGCGTCGTCCACCGTGGCTCCAGGCCACAGGACACGACCGGAGAGGGGCAGCCCGGCCTGGACGACGTTCGCGCCCGACGGGTTGAGCCACGTGATGGTCACGGTGTCGTTCGGGGTTCCTGTCACGTCGACGTCGTACTCGAGGTAGGGCACGTCGCCGTCGCACACGGGCTGGAGCACCGTGAGCTCGATCGTGGGAGGCGGCGTCGTCTCGACGTAGTCGCCCCCGGCCGGGGGCGGTTCGGGGGACTCGACGGAAGCGTTCGCCGCGGGGCCGACGAGAGCCGTCGCACCCACGAGCCCTGCGACGAGGAGCCCCCGCGCCCAGAGTGTGGTCCTTGAAGTGCTCATGGCGTCTTCACCAGTCTTGGTCGTGGCGGTCGATGAAAGGGAGGGTCGAAGCCTCGGCGTGCCTTCGTACCGTCACTGGACCCTGGACTTTTGAGGGTAGCGACTATCGGTCAGGAAGTGGACGGTTGTCCGGGTGAAAAGACATTCCTGGGAAATCGTTGTCTCGCCGTGATTTCCGGCGGTCATCCGCAGACAGGGACCTCGATCGTCGCGAGCCCCGGCTGGTCGACGGTCGGGGTCGACCAGAGATCGATCCACCGCGTGCCCGACGAACCGTCGCCGTCGGTGGTCGCGACCGTGAACGTCACGCTCGTGCTCTGCCCTGGGGCGAGCTCTCGCGGGAGCGTCGCGACGGCACGGCCCTGGTTCTCGACGACCTCGCTGCCTGCGAGCGTCCCGTCGGCGGTCACGTTCAGGATGCGCCCCCCTCGGGGCGGGTAGAGGAACAGGTCGGTGCGGATGCTCCCGGGCGGGGTCCCGGAGATCCCGCCACCGGTCACGTACCAGGGCAGGTCGGTCGCGGCGTCGGCGGGTGCCGTCGACGTGAGGTCGACCTGGAACGTGTCCGCGCGGCCCGACGCCGTGCACTCGCTCGACACGTGCTGCACGGCCGAGTCGAGGTAATAGCTCATCTTCCCCGCGGTCGCGTCGTTGAAAAAGACGCCGACGGTGTCCGCGGCTCGGTCGGACGACGAGATGTCGCCAGAGACCACGGTGTCGGCGAGCATCGACTGCTCGTCCTCGTGGCTCGACCACACGAGGGCGCGGTGCTCGCTCGTCGCGCGCTGGACCGCGCCGAGCAGGCTCTGCGGGTCCGTGTCGCCCGACAGCGCCGTGGTGAGGACCTGCGCGGCCACCGCGGCGAAGAACGCGTCCGTCTCGGGGCCGGGCTCGAGCTCCGCGTAGGCGTCGGAGAGGAGGACGTCGACCGCGTTGCCGGCGTCGATCGTGGCGCCCGCGACGTCGATCGGGCCGGTGGCCTCGAGCAGGTAGGAGAGCGCGACGGGGTCGAGGGTCAGGACACCGTCGACGGCCTGCCCCTTCGAGGCTTCCCACATCGCCGCGGCGAGGGGAGCCGCGGTGGGGAAGTCGGGCGTGTACACGGTGTCCTGGACGTAGACGGCCATGTTCGGTCCGAAGAGCTCCTCGTCGGCCGGGGCCAGGGGGCCGATGCCCTCCGGGAAGGGGCCCACGTCCTGCGTCGAGGCCTGGTCGAGCAGCGTGATGCGCCCCGCGTCGGTGCCGATCACGGCGAACGACCCGGGGATGCCGCCGGGGGAGCGGAGCTCGGCGCTGTTGAGCGCCATGACGAGGTAGGTCCGTGGCCCGTCGCCCCCGAGCATGGCGGGCAGGAGCGTCGTCGCGCGGTGGGCGGTCGCCACGAGCCCGTCGAGCGTCCAGACCTTGTCCTGGAGGTCGGAGACCGGACCGGCGAGCACGTCCTGCAGCGCGGACACGTCGATGTCGCCGACGCGACCGACGACGGTCGACATGGTGTCGGCGGCCTCGGCGACCGCCGGCGCGGCGGCGGTGAGGGGGGCGAGGTCGACCGTCCCGCCCTGGACCTGGATCCCGCCCTCCGAGACGAGCGCCGCGGCCCCGGTGAGGGGAGGCAGGACGTCCTGCGTGATCTCGTCGACCGCCCAGGCCGCGGTCGAGAACGCGCTCACGTCGGCACCGACGAACGGCAGACGAGCAGCCACCCACCACAGGGGGCCGTCGGTGTGGCTGCGGGCGTCGGCCGTGAGGGGCTGGACCTCGGCCAGCGCGGCCTCGGCGGCGGCGCCGTCGCCGGCGCGGAGCGCCTCCTCGACCGCGGGCAGCCGGTCGATCGCGTCGGTCAGGGACGAGCGCGCGGCGAGCGCGTCGCGCACCAGGAGGCCCGCGCACACCAGCAACCCGACGAGGACCAGGAAGATCGTGAGGACGATCCAGCCTGCACGACGCCCCGCGCGACGCGGACGGCGAGAGGTCGGTGGCGTCGTCGGGCCTGCGTCGTCGGTGGCGCTCATGGCATCAGGGTAGAGGCATGATCGGAGCAGCACGCGCGGGCGCGGGCCGCATGGCCCGACGGTGGTCCGCGGCGCTCCTGCAAGGATCGACGGTGCCACGACACAGGGAGGTTGACGATGCCGGCAATCCCACCTGGAGCCTCAGTGACGCCCCCGACCCGCGACGACGCCTGGTTCGAGGCGCTCTTCACCGCGCACACGACTGCCGTCTACCGCTACTTCCGGCGCAGGCTCCCCGCAGGTGCGGGAGGAGCCGCCCCGGACACCGAGGACCTCACCGCGGAGGTCTTCGCGACGGCCTGGCGGCGCCGGGAGGACGTCCCCGAAGGGGCCGAGCTGCCCTGGCTCTACCGCACGGCAGGCTTCGTCCTCGCCAACCACCGACGCAAGATGCGTCCCGTCCTCGTGGCCGACGTGCCCGAGGAGGCCGACGACGTCGACCCGCAGTCCCTCGCGCTGTCCGACGACCACGTGCGCCGCGTGCTCGGCGTGCTCGCCCCGCGCGACCGGCGCATCCTGCTCCTCAACGCCTGGGACGGCCTCACGGGCGACCAGCTCGCGCAGGTGCTGGGCGTGAGCCGCGGCGGCGCGGACGCCGCCCTGTCCCGAGCGCGCTCCCGCCTGCGGGACGCCTGGGCCGCGCAGGCGCGCGCCGGCGACACGGGCGAGCTGCCCGTCGCCCAGGTCCGCGCCCGCGCCGCCGCACAGCCCGCGCAGTCCTCGCGGCCCGTGCAAGAGTCCGAGCGGTGACGACACAGACGGGGTAGAGGATCCGGGCCCCCGGATCGACGAGCTGGAGGCTCCCGATGAGCACCGACGACCAGGCCCCTGGATCTGCCCCCGGAACCGGACCCGGAACCGGACCCGACGCCGGTCGGACCCCGGACGAGGCGTACGAGCGCGTCCGCGACGCCGACCCGGCCGCGACCGTGACCCCCGACCTCGCGGCCATCGCCGCGAAGGACGCGACCGTGCGGGCGCACCTGGGGGAGTCCTACGGTCCCGCACCGACCACCGGTCCGGGGGAGCCGGACGCCACGGCCGGTGCGACGCCGTCGGGCGGGGCGACCGACGCGCCCGACGAGCTCGCCGTGCACCGCGAGAAGAAGCGGCGCCGTGTGCCGCTCGTCGGGGCGGCGGCCGCGGCCGTCGCGGGCGTTCTCGCGTTCGGTGTCGGGGGGTACGCGCTCGGGAGCGCGGGGAGCTCGGGGGGTGGGGCATCGGTCGCGACCGCGGACGCGCCCATCGCCCTCCAGGACCTCGCGGCGGGCAGTCGGGGGGCCGCGCCCGAGGGGGCGGCCATGGGCGCCGCCGACGCGAAGATGTCGAGCATGCCTGGCTTCGGGGGGCGGACCGTGTTCACGTCCGCAGGGCTCGGGACCGGGGGCACGTCGGCTCCCGCGTGGGCGTTCGACGCCGCAGGCACCTTCTCGGCCGAGACCGCCGAGAAGGTGGCCTCGGCGCTGAGCGTCGCAGGCGAGCCCCGGCAGGAGTACGGGGCGTGGACGGTCGGGCCGAACGACGGGCAGGGGCCCACCGTGAGCGTCCAGCCGGACGGTACGACGAGCGTCTCGTTCAACGACCCGAGCAAGGACCCGTGGGCATGTGCCGTCGTCGCGACCCCCGGGAGCGGCACGGCGACCACCGAGGAGATGGAGATCGACCCGCAGGCGGGGTGCGGCGAGTCCGACCTCGGCCCGGCACCCGCGCCCGACGCCGCGATCTCGACGAGCAAGGACGTGCTCGGCTCGCTCGGCCTCGACCCGGCCGCCTTCGAGTACACGACCGAGTCGTACGACGGCGCGGGGAAGGTGCTCGCCGTGAGCGCAGCCCAGGTGGTCGAGGGACAACGGACCGGCATCGTGTGGAGCATGACCTACTCGGGCGCGGGACTGTCGTCGCTCTACGGTTCGCTCGCCCCGACCGTCTCGATGGGGGACTACGCCGTGGTGAGCCCCACGGCGGCCGTCGAGCGTCTGGGCGACCCGCGGTTCGGGAGCCCGGGGATGATCGCCTATGCGCGCGGCGGGGACGCGTCGGTGCTGCTGGACGGGGCCACGACGGACGTCGCGCCGGTCGAGCCCGAGGTGCCGGGCGTCCCACCGACCGCCGACGCGGGCGCTGCCTTCTCCTGGCCCGTGGAGGAGGTGACCATCACGTCGGCACGGCTCGGCTGGGCCGTGCACTACCAGGCAGACGGCGGAGCGGTGCTGGTCCCGTCGTACGAGCTGAGCGACGCGGAGGGCAGCACGTGGTCGGTCATCGCGGTGGCCGACGACGAGCTGGACTTCTCGCCGGCCGGCTGACGGGCCGGCACACCTCGCCGGGCGACGCCCCCGCCCGCCGAGGGTGACGCCGTCCTCGTCGAGGGTGACGCGCAAGGGCGCCGAGGGTGACGCGCCGGGGGGTGCCGAGGGTGACGCGAGAGCGTTGCCCTCGGCACCTTTCTTTTGTCGTCGAATCTGAGAGTCGGCGCAACAGCCATCCGGCTTTTGATTGACCATCGACAAAAGGGGGGTTAGGGTCGCTGCACGGCCACCAGCCCGGCAGGACTGGGCACGCCTCGCTCGCGCGAGCGTGCCCGCCACGGGACGGAGCCCGTCGAGGGCGACGAGGCCCTCGACTCCGCACTTCGGTCCTGTCAGCGGGGACCGACGGGACCAGGAGCGACGATGCACCTTTCACCCCACCAGCCCACCTGGGACCACGGCCGCACCGGCATCTGGTTCGTCGGGGCACGAGGATCCGTCGCGACGACCGCCACGCTCGGCCTGGCCGCGATCGCCTCGGGGCTCAGCGCCCCCACCGGCTGCGTCACCGCGCAGTCGCCGCTCGACACGGTCGCCCTCCCGGCGTTCACCGACCTCGTCGTCGGCGGCCACGACATCAGCGACACCCCGCTCGGCAAGCGCGCCGAGATGCTCGTCGAGGCGGGCATGATCCCGTACCGCCTCCTCGAGGCCGTGCGCCCCCAGCTCGACGCGGCCGACGCAGAGATCAGGCCCGGCTACGACCCCGCCCACCGCACGGGCTCCCAGGCGGCGAGCGCCGAGCGCCTCGCCGCGGACATCCGGTCCTTCCGCGAGCGCCACGGCCTGGCTCGCGTCGTCGTGGTCGACCTCGCCTCGACCGAGCCCCTGCCGGACCCGGCTGCCGAGCTCGACGACCTGGACCTGCTGCGCGCCGCGATCGAGGACCCGGAGCGCGAGGTCCTGCCCGCGAGCTCGGTCACCGCGTACGCGGCGCTCCTCGCGGGGGCGCCGTACGCGGGCTTCACGCCGTCGGCGAGCATGAACCTGCCCGCGCTGCACGCCCTCGCGGTCGAGCGTGGTGTGCCGTTCGCGGGACAGGACGGCAAGACCGGTCAGACGTGGCTCCGGTCCGTCCTGGCCCCGGCGCTCGCGGCCCGCGGGCTGCGCGTGCTGTCCTGGGCCGGGTCGAACCTTCTCGGGGGCGGCGACGGCGCGACGCTCGCGGACCCGCACGCGGTCCAGAGCAAGCTCGTCTCGAAGAACCGTGGGCTGCAGGACCTCACGGGGACGAAGGTGACCCCGCTGCACATCGACAACGTCCCCGACCTGGGCGACATCAAGGTCGCGTGGGACCACATCCACGTCGAGGGCTTCCTGGGCTCGCGCCTGACGCTCCAGACGACGTGGAGCGCGTACGACTCGATGCTCGCCGCCCCGCTCGTGCTGGACCTGGCACGCCTGCTGGCGCTCGCGGACGCGGCGGGCCTGTCCGGGCCGGTGCCGGAGATGGGCTTCTTCTTCAAGGACCCGTGGGGTTCGGACGTGCACTCGTTCGCGGAGCAGACGCGCGAGCTGGGAGTGTGGGCGCACCGGACGAGCGCGCAGGCGGACCAGGCACGCGCGGAGGTCGGCGAGCCGTGACGCTGCGCGACTACCTCGACCTGGTCCGGGCCCCGGCGGTCCTGTCGGTCCTGGGGGACACCCTCGCCGGCGCGGCGGCGGGCGGTCGGCTCGGCCCCGCACGCCCCGCGGCCGGGGCCGGGACCGACGTGAGGCCGTGGCGCCTCGCGCTCCTGCCGTTGTCGTCCGCGTGCCTGTATGCGGGCGGGATGGCTCTCAACGACTACGCAGACCGCGAGCTCGACGCGGTCGAGCGCCCGGAGCGCCCGCTGCCCTCGGGCCGGGTCTCGCCCGCGCAGGCCCTCGGGGTCGCGTCGGGGCTCACGGTCGTGGGGCTCGCGCTCGCGGGGGTCGGAGGTGGTCGGCGTTCGTTCGCGCTCGCGGTCCCGCTCGCTGCGAGCGTGTGGACGTACGACCTGGTCGCGAAGAACCACGCGACCGGTCCCGCCGTCATGGCGGCCTGCCGGGGCCTGGACGTGCTCATGGGTGCGGGTCTGGGCCGCGTGCGCGCTGCGCTCCCGGCGGCGGCGGCCCTCACGGTGCACACGGCCGGGGTCACGGTCCTCTCGCGCGGCGAGGTCCACGGCACGACGCAGCCCGTCGCCGCCGCGGTGGCCGCGGGCACGGTGGGCGTCGCAGGCGCGGTCACGGTGGGTGCGCTGCGCTCGCTGCGCACGCGCCCGACGGCGGCGCTCGCCTCTGCGCCGTCGGCGGTCCGGTCGTCGGGCGGGCAGGTGGACACGCTCGGCCGGGCACGCGCCGTCGTCTCGGCGGCGGCCGCACTCGTCTCGGCGGGGGTCTACGTGGCCTCGTGCCTGCCGCACCAGGCCGCTGCGGTGGGCTCTCCGGACGCCAAGAACGCCTTCGCGGCGACCAAGGCCGGCATCCGGTCGATGGTCCCGCTCCAGGCGGCGCTCGCGGCGCGGGGTGGGAGCCTGGGCTCGGTCGCGGTCCTCGCGGGGGTCGAGCTCGCGGGGCGTGCCCTGCGGGCCCGGGGGCGGCGCAGCGTGAGCCCGAACCCGGGCCTGAGCGAGTCATGAGCGAGACCTCGGTGCCGGCCCCCGTCCCTCGCATGCCGTACACCCTCGGCTACGGCACCAACGGCTTCACCGACCACCCGCTCGACGTGACGCTCGACGTCCTCGCGCACGAGGGGTACGGCGCGGTGGCCCTGACGCTCGGGCACCCGCACCTGGACCCGTTCGCGGACGACGCGGACGCGCAGGTCGCCCGCCTGCGCGGTCGTCTCGACGACCTGGGGATGCGCGTGGTCGTCGAGACGGGCACGCGCTTCCTGCTCGACCCGTTCCGTAAGCACCACCCGACGTTCCTCGACCCCGACGCGGACCTCGCGGACCTCCGGGTCCGCTTCCTGTGCCGCGCGGTCGAGGTCGCGGCGGGCCTGCGCGCGGAGTGCGTGTCCTTCTTCTCGGGCGTTCTGCCCGCGGGCACGACGGCGGAGCAGGGGTGGGAGCGTCTGCTCGCCCGGGTGCCGCGCGTCGTGGCCCACGCCCGCGACCACGGGGTCCGGCTCGCGCTCGAGCCCGAGCCCGGGATGCTCGTCGAGACCGTCGCCGACGCGTTGCGGCTGCGCGAGGACGTCGGCGCTCCCGACGAGCTGGGCGTGACGGTCGACCTGGGGCACTGCGTCGTCGTCGAGCCCGACGGGGTGCGCGGCGCGCTGCTCGCCGCGGCCCCTCACCTGCTGAACGTGCAGGTCGACGACATGCGCCCCGCCGCGCACGAGCACCTGCCCTTCGGGGACGGCGAGCTCGACCTGGCGCTCGCCCTGGGCACGCTCGGCGAGATCGGCTACACGGGTGTCGCAGCCGTCGAGCTGCCCCGTCACTCGTACGACGCCCCCGGGCTCGCGCACCGCAGCATGGCCGCGATGACGGGTGCCTGGGCCGCCTGGCACCAGACCACCACAGGTTCCGCATCCACACCCCAGGAGGCACTCCGATGACCACCCCCGACCTCACCGACGCGCCGGGCCGCCCGACCACCGCAGGCGATCCAGGTGCCCTCGCGGGCCTCCTCACCGACGAGCAGGCCGCCTGGCTGGCCACGGCGTGCGGCGACGTCGCCGCAGACCCGGGCTCCGCCGTCGGGCACCTGGCACGCGCCGGACGCGCCGTGGGACGCACGTCCCTCGACCCCGACCTGGACCCCGCCGGGGTCCTGCACGGGACGCTCGACGACGCCGCGCGCGCCCGCCTCGTCGTGGCGCTCGCGGGCGCCCTGCCGCCCGACGGCGAGTCCCTCGCGACGCGCCTGACCGAGACCTACCAGCGCGGGGACACGCCCGAGCGGCGGGGCGTGCTGCGCGGGCTCGACGCGCTGACCCTCGCCGGGAAGCCCAGTGACACCCTGCCGCCTGCCGTAGTCCGTGCCGGGACGACGCTCGCGGCCGACGCGCTGCGCGCCAACGACCAGAGCCTCGTGGCGGCGGCCGTCGGACCGTTCGCGGCCGCGCACCTCGACGACCACGCGTGGCGCCACGCGGTGCTCAAGCTCGTGTTCATGGGCGTGAGCCTCGACGCGGTCGCCGGGCTCGACGACCGCGCCGACGACGAGCTCGCGCGCATGGCCCGCGACTTCGCGGCCGAGCGCCGGGCCGCGGGGCGCGTCGTGCCCGACGACGTCGCGCGCATCGCGCCCGGGGCGCCCGACAGGACCGGCGCCCCCACCCTGCCCACCGTGCCCACGATCTCTCTCGCGAACCACAGCAAGGACGCCTGATGCGCATCTTCGACCCCCACATCCACATGACCTCGCGCACGACCGACGACTACGAGGCCATGTACGCCGCGGGCGTCCGCGCGCTCGTCGAGCCGGCGTTCTGGCTCGGGCAGCCCCGCACGACCGTCGGGTCGTTCCTCGACTACTTCGACGCGCTGCTGGGATGGGAGCGGTTCCGGGCCACGCAGTTCGGGATCCGCCACCACGCGACGATCGCCCTCAACCCCAAGGAGGCGAACGACCCGCGCTGCACCCCGGTGCTCGACGAGATCCCCCGCTACCTCGCCAAGGACGGCGTGGTCGCGGTCGGCGAGGTCGGCTACGACTCCATGACGCCCGCCGAGGACGAGGCGTTCACGCGCCAGCTCGCGATGGCGGTCGACGCGGAGCTGCCCGTCATGGTCCACACCCCGCACCGCGACAAGCTCGTCGGGACCCGGCGCACGCTCGACGTCGTCCGCGAGTCGGGGATCGCCCCCGGGATGGTCGTGGTCGACCACCTCAACGAGACCAACGTCGCGCTCGTCAAGGACGCCGGGGCGTGGATGGGCTTCTCGGTCTACCCCGACACCAAGATGGACGAGCACCGCATGGTCGCGATCATGCTCGAGCACGGCACCGAGCGCGTGCTCGTCAACTCGGCCGCGGACTGGGGACGCTCCGACCCGCTCAAGACGCTCAAGACCGGGCGGGCGATGCTCGCGGCCGGGTTCAGCGACGACGAGGTCGACAAGGTCCTGTGGCGCAACCCCGTGGCGTTCTACGGGCAGTCGGGGAACCTGCTGCTCGACCCCGTGCCCGGTTTCGTCGAGGGCGAGGCCCCCGCTGCGTCCGCGAGCTACGAGGGCAGCTCGGTGCTGCGCGGGGCCCGGGTCTGATGCAGCTCTCGTACTGCACCAACGTCCACCCCGCCGAGGACCTCGACGGCGTGGTGGACCAGCTCGCCCGGTACGCCGGGCCCGTGCGCAAGGCGGCCGGGCTCGACGTGCTCGGGGTCGGGCTGTGGCTGCCGGCCTCGCTCGCTCACCGGCTCTCGGCGTCCCCGCGCGCGGCCGAGGACATGGCCCGGCTGCGGGCCGCGCTCGACGAGCACGGCCTCCAGGTGCACACGCTCAACGCGTTCCCCTACGGCGGGTTCCACGACGACGTCGTCAAGCTCGCCGTCTACTCGCCCACGTGGGCCGACGCCGAGCGCCTCGCCTACACGCTCGAGTGCGCCGAGGTCCTCGCGGCTCTCCTGCCCGACGGCGTGGACGGGTCGATCTCGACGCTCCCGCTGGCTTGGCGCGAGCCGGACGGGGTCGCGTGGTCGCCCGCCCAGGACGCCGCGGCGACGCGCGCGTTCGAGGACCTCTCCGCGGGACTGCGGGACCTTGCCGCCCGCACGGGCAAGGTCGTGCGCGTCGCGGTCGAGCCCGAGCCCGGGTGCGTGCTCGACACCGTCGAGGACGTCGTGACCTGGCTCGAGGCGCGGCTCGCGCCCGGCCCGGTCGGTCGGGCTCATGAGCAGGTGAGCAGCGGCATCGACCCCGCGTTCGTGGGCGTCTGCCTCGACACGTGCCACCTCGCGGTCTCGTTCGCCGACCCGGCCGCCGCCGTCGAGCGCATCACGGGGGCCGGCCTGCGCGTGGTCAAGGTGCAGGCCTCGGCCGCGCTGCACCTCGCCGAGCCGTCCGCGCCGGGGGCGCGCGACGCCGTCGGGCAGTTCGTCGAGAAGCGCTACATCCACCAGGTGCGCGAGCTCGCCCCGGGCGGCGACGTACTGCCTGCCGACGACCTGCCCGACGCCCTGGGTGCCGGTGCGGCGCCCGGCCTACCGGGGGAGGGGCCGTGGCGCGTGCACTTCCACGTGCCCCTGCACCACGAGCCCGCCCCGCCCCTGGCGGCGACGACCGACGTGCTGCGCGACGCCGTCGCGGCCGTGCGTGCCGCGCCGCACGGCGACGAGGCCCACCTCGACGTCGAGACCTACACGTGGGCCGTCCTGCCGCCCGGCTCGCCTGCGTTCCCGGCCCCGGCACCGTCACCGTCGGTGGAGGACGCGTCACCCTCGGCGGACCGGCCGCTCGTCGCCGGGATCGCCGCCGAGCTGCGGTGGGCCACCGAGCACCTGCTCGGGCCCGCGCTCTCCACCACCACCCCTCAGACCTCAGGAGTCCTCGCATGAAGCCCGTGCTGCTGCTCGACGTCGTCGGGCTCACCGAGAAGGCCCTCGCCCACATGCCGCGCCTGCGGCAGCTCGCCGCGGGCGGCTGGCAGACCCAGCTCGCGACCGTGCTGCCCGCCGTCACGTGCACCGTCCAGGCGACCATGATGACCGGGCTCGCCCCCGCCCAGCACGGCGCCGTGGGCAACGGCTGGTACTTCCGCGAGCTCGGGGAGGTGTTCCTCTGGCGCCAGCACAACAAGCTCGTCTCGGGCGAGAAGATCTGGGAGGCCGCCCGGCGCGCGAACCCCGACCACCGCACCGCGAACGTCTGCTGGTGGTACGCCATGGGCGCCACGACCGACGTGACCGTCACGCCCCGCCCGATCTACCACGCCGACGGGCGCAAGTCGCCCGACGCGTACATCCGCCCGCCCGCGCTGCACGACGAGCTCACCGGGCGGTTCGGCGAGTTCCCCCTGTTCACCTACTGGGGTCCGACGGCCGCGATCGCGTCCTCCGCCTGGATCGTCGAGGCGACCCGGCACGTCCTGCGCACCCACTCGCCCGAGCTCACCATGGCCTACGTGCCACACCTCGACTACGACCTCCAGCGTTTCGGCCCCGACGCCCCCGAGGCCGACGCCGCCGCGGCCGAGCTCGACGCCGTCCTCACCCCGCTGCTCGACGACGCGGCCAACAACGGCGTCGCGGTCGTCGTGGTCTCCGAGTACGGCATCGCCGAGGCGAACCGGCCCGTGCACCTCAACCGCATCCTGCGCCGCGAGGGCCTGCTCGAGGTCTACGTGCAGGACGGCAAGGAGCAGCTCGACCCGTGGACGTCCAAGGCGTTCGCGGTCGCCGACCACCAGGTCGCTCACGTGTACGTCGACGACCCGTCCCGCCTCGCGCGCGTGCAGGACCTGCTGCGCAGCGTGCCCGGCGTCGACGAGGTCCTCGACCGCGAGGCGCAGGCCCGCTACGGGCTCGACCACAAGCGCTCGGGCGACCTCGTCGTGGTCGCCGAGCCTGGTGCCTGGTTCACCTACTACTACTGGCTCGACGACGCCCGCGCCCCCGAGTACGCGCGCGGCGTCGACATCCACCGCAAGCCCGGCTACGACCCCGCCGAGCTGTTCTTCGACCCCGCCGACCCGCTCGCCAAGGCCAAGGCCGGCATGAACCTCGTCAAGAAGAAGCTCGGTCTCCGCTACGCCATGAGCACCGTCCCGCTCGACGCGTCCTACGTGCGCGGCACGCACGGACGGCTGCCCGACTCCGCGGCCGACACACCCCTGATCCTGTGCTCGGAGGCCGAGATCCCGGCGTCGGTCGCCGCGCTCGTCGAGCGCGGGGGACAGGTGCCCGCCGCGGCGATCAAGGGCCTCGTGCTCGAGATGCAGAACCTCGGCGTGAAGGTCTGAGGACGCGGACCACGGACTTGTCAGAACGAGCGTGAACATGGGGCCACGCTCGCTCTG
>NZ_JACSQQ010000055.1 GCF_014836555.1 Oerskovia rustica | reverse complement strand
GAATCACGCACTCAGCGGCGGGCCGGACGGCGACGGCCGGACGGCTCAGGCGCGCCGCGGCTCGCTCGGGGGCCACTCACCGTCGTCCGAGCCGTCGTCGGCCGCGAACAGCAGCTCGTGGAGCCGGACCTGGACCTCCTCGACCCGCGGGACGTCGGGCAGCGTCATGCCGGGCTTGGCCGTCGCGTCCGAGATGATGAGCGTCCCGCAGCCGAACATGCGGTCGACCAGGTCCTTCTCGTACGTGACGTCGTTGATGCGGTAGAGCGGGATGTCGCGGCCCGTGCGCGTGAGGATGCCCGTGCGCGTCGACAGGCGCTTGGTCGTCACCGTGTACTGGGTGGTCAGCCAGCGCAGGTGCGGCACGACGACCCACACGAACGCCGCGACGACCGCCACGCCGAGCGTGCCCCACAGGATCACGGGGTGCTCGGGGGAGAACCAGAGGATCGCCGTGGCAGCGGCCACGATCAGGACCAGGACCAGGACCGGCAGGAACAGGGCCTTGGGGTGGGTCCGCAGCTCCATGACGACGGTCTCGCCCTCGGCGAGGTTCTTGTTGACGCTCATGGGGAGCATCGTGCCACCTCGGGCGGGCGTCGCGGCACGGTGTCCCGGTCAGGCCGTCGGCAGGTTCCAGCCCTCGACGGTGCGCAGGCCGTGCCCGTGGCCGAGCAGGCTGATGCTCGCTGTGCCCAGCTCGAACCGGGCGGCGGTCGCGGGGCCCAGCTCGAGCCAGACCGCGGCGAGCACGCGCAGCAGGTGACCGTGCGCGACGAGGAGCACGTCGCCGCCGTCGCGGAGCACGGGGTCGACGCGCCGCACGACGCTCCGTGCCCGGTCGGCGACGTCGTCGAGCGTCTCGCCGTGCCGGGTCCCCGGCTCGCCGGGGGCACCGTCCGCGCGGGGCACGACGTGCACGCCGTCGCGGAAGATCAGCCAGTCTCGGCCGATCTCCCGGCTCACGTCGTCGGCCGTGCGGCCCTCGACGGGGCCGTAGTCCCACTCGGCGAGGTTCGGGTCGGCGACCGCGTCGGGGTGTCCCGCGAGGTCGGCGGTCCGCCGGGCGCGCAGCAGGGGGCTGCGCAGGGCGAGGGCGAACGACCGCCCGGCGAGGAACGCCCCGGCGGCGCGGGCCTGCTCCTCGCCGTGCGGGGTCAGGGGGATGTCGCTCGTGCCGGTGTGCTGGCCGGTGCGGCTCCACTCGGTCTCGCCGTGGCGCAGGAGCACGAGCTGGGGTTCGGGCATGGTGTCCTCCGGGGTCGGGCTGCTGTTCCGAGCATCCCCCAGGCCCGACGGCGGAGCACCCGCAGGGCGCCCGTCGCGCCTCGGGGACGGGTCCCCCGGGGGAGGGCCGGCCGCTGCCGGAGGGCCTGCGGCGCCGGGCGCACGGGGGGTTCGGGAGCCGGTGTGACGGAGTCGGGGGTCGTCCTGGAGCCCGTTCTGGCCCTAGGCTCGACCGTCATGACCACCTACTCGATCCTGACGGCGACCGCTGCGCTGCGAGGCGAACCGTTCGAGGCCGAGACCGACGAGGCGGCGCTCGACGTCGTCCGGTCACGCAAGCGGAGCGGGAACCTGCCGCTCACGTCGTTCTCGTTGCAGACCTCGGACGACCGCACGGTCGCGTCGTGGACCGGGGCGCACGAGGTCGTCTGACCCGCCGGCTACCGGGCGCGCAGGGCACCGGACGGGGTGTCCTCAGGCCGGGCCGCGTCCTGGGTGCCGAGCCTCGTCCCCAGGGTGAGCCCGCCGTCGTCAGGAGCGGAGAGGGGCTCGAGGCCCAGCCGTGAGTAGAACGCGATCGCGCCGTGGTTCTCGCCGCCGACGCCGAGGTGCAGGCCCGGGACGCCGAGGTCCACGAGCCGGCCCTGGAGGTGCTCGATCATGCGTCGTCCCCACCCGGTGCCCTGCGCCTCGGGGAGCAGGTCGATGTGCAGGTGCGCGGGGTGCGTCGCGGGCTCGACGAGCCAGGGCCGCGGCGGCGCGGGGGTGCGGTCGTGGATCTGGCGGACGAGGCGCGCGTCGGGCGAGGGGTCGGCAGGGTCCGGCAGCGGGTACCGCTCGCGCAGGGGTGGCCACCACTCGCGCTCGCGCCACTCCTCGAAGGCCAGCGTGTCGCGGCAGCCGATCACGTAGCCGACGACGCGGTCGTCGTCGGTGACGAGAACGGTCACGAGCGACGGGTCGTGGGCCGCGTAGGGGGCGGCGTAGACCTCGCCGAGCAGGCGGGGGTCGGCGTAGACCCCGGTCGCGTCGCGGCCGTTGTCGCCCGTGCGCAGGCAGATGTCGTACAGCGCGTCCAGGTCGTGGGGCGCGTAGGGCCGGATTCTCACGGTGGTGCTGTTCCTCGGGTCCGGGGGGTCGCCGGGCGCTCCTGGTCGCGCCGTCTCGGCGAGACCTCGTGCGGGGGTCGACGGGTTACGTGCTGCCAGTCAAGTTTACAGACGATCACCTCGGTGCCCCGCGCCGGTCCGGTCTCGATGCCGCTCCGGGTTTCGGGCACGCTTGTGCCCGAGCACCGCGGACGCCGGGGCCGGAGGAGGAGAACGACGCCGTGAGCACGAGCACCAAGAGGGTCGGTAACGCGACCGTCCTGCGCGCCCTCAACGACGGGGCCGCGCTCGAGGCGCTGTTCCGTCATGGCCCCATGACCTCGGCCGGCCTCCAGGAGATCCTGGGGCTGTCCAAGCCGGCAACCGCGACCCTCGTCGCGCGGCTCGAGGCCGCGGGCCTCGTCGAGCGCTCGGGACACCGCGACGGTCGGCCCGGACCGCGTGCCGTCGTCTGGACATTGCGCGGCGACTCCGGGTACGCGGCCGGTGTGGACGTGACGGTCGGCCAGGTCTCGGTCGTGGTCGCCGACCTCACCGACAGGGTGCTCGGCAGGTCGGCACGCGCGGTCGCCTGGACGGCCGAGGAGAACCCGTCCGGCGCGCTCTCGCCAGGCGCGCACCTCGACGTCGTCCGGGCCGTCGTGGACGAGGCCTGCGCACGGGCCGGGATCTCCCGTGCCGACCTCCTTCAGGTCGTCGTCGGCTTCCCCGGGTCGGTCGACCCGGCGACCGGGCGCCTCGCGTACGCCCCGCACCTCGCGGTCTGGAACGACCAGGACGTCGGGGCGCAGCTCGCCGAGACGCTCGGTGTGAGGGTCGCGGTCGAGAACGACGTCAACCTCGTGGCGCTCGCCGAGGTCGCGCGCGAGGACCTGGCCGACGTCCGGGACCTGTTCGTCCTGTGGGTCGACCAGGGGGTGGGGGCCGCGACCCTGCTCGACCGGCGCATCCGGCGAGGTCGCCACGGCGGCGCGGGTGAGATCGACCATGTTCCCGTCCCCGACCCGGCCCGGCGTGGTCGCGCGCCCGAGGGGCGGAGCACGGTCGCCGACCTCGTCCGGCTCGACGCCGTCGCGCGTCTCGCGCAGGCCTACCGCCTCGCACCGTTCGACGCCGCGCCCCTCGACACGCTGCGGATCGACCCCTCGGTCGGCGGCCGGGCGTCCGACCTCGCGCGCAGCCCGCAGGTCCGTGAGGCCGCGACCCTGGCGCTCGCGGCGGCGGCGGCCGACCCGTCGGGTGATGCGGGAGACTTCCTCGACGACCTCGCCCGGCGCCTCGCGGTCGTGCTGAGCATGGCGGTCGGGGTGCTCGACCCCGACGCCGTGGTGCTCGGCGGCGAGGTCGCCGCTGCCGGTGGGGAGGCCCTGCGGGCCCGCGGCGCCGCGGCGCTGCGCGCCGAGCACGGCACGCCGACCTCGGTGCTCCTGTCCACCGCGCAGGGCGACGGCGTCGTCGACGGGGCGCTCGCGGCAGCCCTCGGCGAGACCAGGCGCCGCGTCTTCGGTGCGGGGAGCGTCACCGCGTCCTGATCGGTGACCGCGGGTCGGCGGAGACCGGGCGGGGTCCCGCACACGGCGTCGCGCGTCTGCTGCGTGCGGTCGGGTGTCGGACGTTCTGAGATGGATGTGCCCTCCGGAGTCCGATGAGGGCCTCTTTCCCTATCTGTCGCCTCTTCACCACCTCTCCGCTACGTTGGCGATGTCTCACCCACGGGTGCCGGGGTGACCCCCGGCCGCCCTCACTCCATCGATGCACAAAGGGGTACTTCGTTGAGGATGAAGCGCACACTTGTCGCGGGCACGGTCGCACTGGCGACCTTCGCTCTCCCTGTCGTCGCCGCGGCGCCGGCGTCAGCTGCCGCCGGACCGGTCAGCTCGTACTGCAGCACCGTCATGCGCAACTCTGCCTACACGAACGAGCAGACGGCATGGTGCCGGGTGCAGCAGTGGACCGGTCACCGGACGGTCGGGGGCGGGTACATCGCCGAGGGGCCGTACCAGGGTCCGATCGACGGCATCCCCGGGGTCAACTCCTGGAGGGCATTCCAGCAGTACCTGAAGCTGTCGGTCGGCTACTCGGGCCCCATCGACGGGATTCCTGGGCCCAACACCTACAGGGCGGTCCAGCTCCTCGCGCAGAAGGGCGGATACACGGGCCCTGTCGACGGCGTCCTCGGCCCGAACACCTGGGCGGGTGTCGCACGCTACGTGCTGACGAAGATCTGACGCACGCCGTGCCGAGCCCGGCCTCCAGGGGCCGGGCTCGCTGCGTTCACCGCGGGATCGAGGTCAGGACGTCGCCCTCAGGCGACGCCGTCGATCCCCACGATCGACAGGAAGACCACGAGGGACCCGAGCAGCACGACGGCGACACCGACCGAGATCAGCAGGACGGTGCGGGGACGGACGGGCATGGGGCTCCTGCCGGGGTCGGGGTCGCGCGCCGGTCGTCCGGGCGCGGTGAGGGAACCCGACCATCGTAGGCAGGACCGGTGCCTTCCCGGCGCGGGCCCTGTCGGAGGCGGTCGGCGCGACGGGGCGGGCGGGTCTCCCTGCCCGCCCCTGTCCCGTCAGGCCGCAGGGTCGCCGGACGGCACGAGCTCGTCGTCATGGGCAGCGCGCAGCGCGCGCGTCCCGTCGCGCCAGGTGAGGTAGCCGCCGTCGAGGTTGTGCACGTCGTAGCCGAGCTGCGTGAGCAGCCGCGCGGCGGTGTGCCCGCGCTGCCCCACCTGACAGTGCACGACGACGGGTGCCCCGGACGGGATCTCGGCCGCGGCCCGATCGCGCAGCTCGTCGAGCGGGACGTTGAGCGCAGTCCCGCCGGCGACACCCACCACCTCGACCGTCCCGCGCGCGTGCTCGCCGGGCGTGCGGACGTCGACGACGGTCGCACCTTGCGCGACGAGCGTGTCGAGCTCGTGCCACTGGACGCTGCGGGTCTCGCCCGTGCGCAGGTTGTCGGCCACGTAGCCCAGCATGTTGACGGGGTCCTTGGCCGAGCCGTACGCGGGGGCGTACGCGAGCTCGAGGTCGGCGAGGTCGGAGGCCGTGAGCCCGCCTGCCATGGCGGTGGCGAGCACGTCGATGCGCTTGTCGACGCCGTCGCGCCCGACGCCCTGGGCGCCGAGGATCAGGTCGGTCTCGGGGTCGACGAGCAGCTTGAGGGCCATCTGGGTCGCGCCGGGGTAGTAGCCCGCGTGCTGCGCGGGGTGCGTGTGGATCGCACGGTAGGGGCGCCCCTCGGCCTGGAGGCGCTTCTCGTTGCGTCCGACGCTCGCGGCCGTGAGCCCGAAGACACCGACGACTGCCGTCCCCATCGAGGGGCGCATCCCGCTGCGGCGACCGAGGATCACGTCGGCGACGTGGCGCCCGTGCCGGTTGGCGAGGTTGGCGAGCGGGATGAGGGTGGTCGGCTCGTCGCCGGCCGTCCCGGGGGCGGAGCCGGTCGGCGCGAGCGCGTCACGCTTGGTCGCGGCGTCGCCCACGGCGTAGACGTCGGGCACCGAGGTGCGCAGGTCCTGGTCGACGAGGATGCCGCCGCGGGGTCCGACCTGTGCTCCGGCGAGGACCGCGAGCTCGACGTCGGGACGCACGCCGATCGCGGCGACGACGAGGTCCGCAGGGACCGTGCCGCGGGGCGAGCCGTCGGCGGAGGAGAGCTCGGCGGCGTCGGGGCCGAGCATGCTGACCTGCGTCGAGGTGCGCACGTGGACGCCGTGGGCCTCGAGCTCCTGCTGGACGCGGATCGCCATCTCCGGGTCGAGCGGGGCGAGGACCTGGTCGGCGAGCTCGACGAGCGTGACGTCGAGGCCGCGGTGGACGAGGTTCTCCGCGACCTCGACCCCGACGAACCCGCCCCCGATCACGACGGCCGAGCGGGCAGGTGGTTGGACCCGGCCGGGCGTCGTCGTGGCGCGTGCGCCGTCGGATCCCGTGCCGTCGGTTCCCGTGCCGTCGATCGCGGCGACGATCCGGTCGACGTCGGCCACGTCGCGCAGCACGAGGGCGCGCTCCATGCCGGGGGCGGGCGGGACGATCGGGCGGGCCCCGGGGCTCAGGACGAGCCGGTCGTAGGTCTCGACGGACTCCTCGCCCGTGGCCAGGTCGCGGACCGTGACGGTGTGGGCGTCGGCGTCGACTCCCGTGACGCGGTGGCGGACGCGGACGTCGATCCGGAAGCGGGCGGCGAGCGACGCGGGGGTCTGGAGGAGGAGCGCGTCGCGGTCCTCGATGACTCCTCCCGCGTAGTAGGGCAGGCCGCAGTTGGCGAACGAGACGTGCTCGCCGGCTTCGAGGACGACGATCCGGGCGTCCTCCGACAGGCGGCGAAGACGGGTCGCCGCGGACATGCCTGCCGCGACGCCTCCGACGATGACGATCTTCATGCTTTCCTCCTGGGGGTCGAGGAGCACTATACCCCCGGGGGTATAGTGGGATCACATCCACCGAGGAGGACGAGCGTGTGTAGAGCTGTGACCTGCAAGAAGTGCGGCAGGACGACGTGGGCCGGTTGCGGCCAGCACGTCGACCAGGTCATGCGGGGCGTACCCCGTGCCGACCGCTGCGAAGGCCACGCGGCCGAGGCCAAGGCGCCGGGTCGGGGATCCTTTCTCGCGCGCCTCTTCAAGCGCTGACCCGCCCCGACGCGACCACCACGACCACGAGGAGAACCCCATGTGCAGCCCCGCCCGCTGCGGAAACTGCCGCAAGATCACGTGGACCGGCTGCGGCATGCACGCCGACGAGGTCCTCGCCGAGTTCGAGCCCTCCGAACGCTGCGCCTGCCGATGAGCCCGGCGCCCCGGCGCGCCGTGCCCGACGCCCCGTCCGAGGCACCGCCGCCCGTACCCGGGCAGACGGCCGCTCCGCTGCCCGTCCGGGTGCGGCGCCCCACGTGGGGCAGGCGACGGCTCGTCGTCGGCGCCCTGCTCGCTCCCGGGCTGCTCGCGCTGCTCGTGGAGGCGGACGGGGGCTGGACCCACCACCTCACCCCCCTGTGGCTGGGGCTGCTCGCGGTCGTGGCCGTCGTCGGCGGCCTCACGCTCGCGAGCTACGTCCCGGCCCGGGGCGAGTCCTGGCGGGATACCCTCGGGTGCTCGCCGTGCGCCGTCGTCTCGGGCGGCACGGTGCTCGCCGCCGTGTTCCTGGTCGGCCAGGCGCCGCACCAGGTCGGGATGGTGCTGCCCGCGCTGGCTGTTGTCCTGTTCGGGCTGGTGCAGCGCACGAGCAGCACGCGCGACGCGTGCGCGCGATGAGAGGAAGTGTCATGGAGCTCGACAAGGACGAGATGAAGAAGGTCTCGAACCGGCTCAAGCGTGCCCAGGGGCAGCTTGCCGCGGTCGTGCGGATGGTCGACGACGGTGGCGACTGCGCCGACCTCGTCATGCAGCTCTCCGCGGTGTCCAAGGCGCTCGACCGTGCAGGGTTCGCGATCATCGCCTCGGGCATGAAGCAGTGCCTCACGGACGAGGAGAACGGCACGGCGGACGTGCAGAAGCTCGAGAAGCTCTTCCTGTCCCTCACGTAGCCGGGTGGCCCGGCCCCCGCTGCCCGACGGCGCAGCGGCCGCCGCGCTGTTGCCCTCGCCTGGGACGGTGGTCGAGCCGCACCCTGCCGCACGACGAGCGGTTCCCCTGCTGCGACGCGCCCGCGGTCGCCACCCCGGGAGGCGACCGCGTGCGCCCCGGGGGATGATCGCGAAGGTGAGCAGGACGCCCGGGCGAGCGACGCCGTCGGGCAGGAGCGACCCCCAGGAGCCCCGCATGAGCGACGACGCGACCTACGGCAGCCCCGTCTTCGACTGGTCCGTGCTGACCGTCCCGACCCCGCTCGCGATGGTGCGCGGGCAGCTCGGGTTCTCGTGGCTCGAGGTGCTGGGACGGCTCGTGACCCTCGACCAGGACGAGTTCGGGTGGGAGCCCGGGCCGGACGCGCTGCGGGTCGTGCGGCGAGGGGAGGAGCGCTCGCCCCGCACGCTCGGGGTCGGCGAGTGGGTCATGGAGTGGCCGGAGGGGTCGGACTCGCCGCAGCCCCGGACGATCGCGTGGCTCGTCGCGCACCTCACCGAGGCGTTCTTCGAGCGGTGGGAGTGGACGTTCGGGGACCGCATCGCCCGGCGGGACGCCGTCGCGTTCTCGGGTGAGGTCGACCCCGCGATCGAAGGGCTGACGCGCTGGGTGGACCTGTGGCGCGACGGCGTCGACTCGCTGCCCGACGACGAGGTGTTCACGGTCGGGCTCGGCCAGGCGACCGAGATCGACGCCCAGGCGCCGTTCGGGCATCTCGTGCTTCACATGAACCGCGAGCTCATCCACCACGGCGCTGAGATCATGGTGTTGCAGGACCTGTACCGGGCGCGGTCCGCGGGCTGAGTCGATCCGAGCTCGAGGAGCAGTTCACGTCCCTCACGGAGGACGCCCTTGCGGCCCGACGGCGGGGGGGCCCCCCCCCCCCGGGGCGGCGCGCCGCCGTGCTACGCGGACGGGGCCGTAGCAGTCCTCTCGGCGACGTCGCCGAGGTCGTCGGTCAGCGCCGGGCGGTGAAGCGGTACTCGCCGCCCGCGTACGTGCAGGAGCTGACGATGTACCCGCGGTTGCGCCACTCGGCGCGTCCGGCGTTGCAGCTCGCCAGCGTCGAGAAGCCACCGACGACGACCGGTGTGCTGAGGAGTGCGACCTGCCCGCTGACAGGTGCGGCCTGGCCGCTGTGGGGCGCCGCGCTCGCCGGGGCCGCAGCTCCGATCAGAGCGGTGACGCCGACTGCTGCGGAGACGAGGGCTCCGATGACCTTGTTTCGCATGTTCTCCCCTGATTCATCCGAATGCCCCGTAGTGGGCACGTCGCCAATCCTCCTCACAGGGCTGGTCGGCCCGCAACCGGAGAGGCGTCGGCAGGATCACACGCTTCCGGGGAATCCCCGGCCCGTCGCCGCCGTTGAGAACGGTCATGAGCGAAAAGGTGAAGGTCGACATCTGGTCCGACGTGGCGTGCCCCTGGTGCTACGTCGGCAAGCGCCGCTTCGAGACGGCCCTGGCCGGGTTCGCAGGCCGCGCCGACGCCCCCGAGGTGGAGATCGAGTACCACTCGTTCGAGCTCGCACCGGACACCCCGGTCGACTTCGAGGGGACCGAGGTCGACTTCCTGGCCACGCACAAGGGCATGCCCAAGGGGCAGGTCGAGCAGATGCTCGGTCAGATGACGACGGTCGCCGCGGCCGAGGGGCTCGCGTACGACTTCGACGCGCTCCAGCACACCAAGACCCTCAAGGCGCACGAGCTGCTGCACCTCGCGAAGTCGCGCGGCAAGCAGGTCGAGATGAAGGAGCGTCTGCTCAAGGCGTACTTCGAGCAGGGGCGCCACGTCGGCCGGATCGACGAGCTCGTCGCCCTCGCGACCGAGGTCGGCCTCGACGCCGACGAGGTCCGCGCGGCCCTCGAGAACGGCGACTTCGCGGACGACGTCGAGCAGGACATCGCGCAGGCGCGCGCCTACGGCATCAGCGGTGTCCCGTTCTTCGTGTTCAACGGCAAGTACGGGGTCTCGGGCGCACAGGACCCGGCCGTCTTCACGCAGGTCCTCGACCAGGTCGTCGCGGACGCCGCGGAGTCCGTGGCCTGAGGCCCCGGTTCGCCCCTGTCCCGGGCCGCCTCCACCTACCACGTGGAATGCGACCGAGATCACAACAGGAGCGGTAGCGAATGCGACCGAGTATCAGCCAGACTGTCGGAAACCCGCAGCGTCGCTGGTCCCGGTGGCCCCGCAGGCGTCCGCCCGTCGAGACGGCCGGCCATCCCACCACCCACGAGCACCGCAGCACGTGACATCAGGAGATCCCATGACTGACACCCAGGAAAACCTCTTCCACTCGATCGCGAACCCGCGCCGCACGACGCTCGTGACGGTCTCGGCCGCCGAGGCCGCCGCGCCGTTCACGATGGTCGGCAGCGACGACGCCGCGGTGTGCGTCGACGGGGTGTGCGCTCTCCCCGAGTGATCAGCGGCTGACCCTCGGCTGACCGGGTGGCGGTCGAGAACGGGGTTGAGGCCGTTCTGGCCCTCGGCACGGCCGCAACCCCGTTCTGGGCAGTGCGAGCGACTCAGCCGCGGTGGTGCCGGCCCATCGGCACGAGCGTCGGCGTCCCCGTGATCGGGTCGGGCACGACGAGCGAGTCCAGGCCGAACACCTCGCGCACCATCTGCGCGTCCACGACGTCGCCCGGCGCTCCCTCGGCGTGGACCCGGCCGTCGCGCATCGCGACGAGACGGTCGGAGTAGCGGCACGCCATGTCGAGGTCGTGCAGCACCATGACGACCGTGGTCCCGCGCGACTCGTTGAGGTCCACGAGCAGGTCGAGCACGTCGATCTGGTGCGCGATGTCGAGGAACGTCGTCGGCTCGTCGAGCAGCAGCAGGTCGGTGCGCTGCGCGAGCGCCATCGCGATCCATACGCGCTGCCGCTGCCCGCCCGACAGCTCGTCCACGGACCGCTCGGCGAGGTCGAGCGTCCCGGTCGAGGCGAGCGCGTCGGCCACGGCCTCGTCGTCGTCCGCGGTCCAGCGCCGGAACCAGCCCTGGTGGGGGTAGCGGCCGCGACCCACGAGGTCGGCGACCGTGATGCCGTCGGGCGCCACGGGGCTCTGCGGCAGCAGGCCGAGCGTGGTCGCGACCTGCTTGGTGGGCATCGAACGGATGTCCTCGCCGTCGAGCAGGACGGCGCCGCCCACAGGCTTGAGCAGGCGAGCGAGGCCGCGCAGCAGCGTCGACTTGCCACAGCCGTTCGAGCCGACGATCGACGTGATCTTCCCGGCCGCGACCGTCAGGCTCAGGTCCTCGACGACGCGGCGCTCGTCGTACGCGAGCGACACGTGGTCGGCGGCGAGCGTGTGGGTCCCGGCGGTCCGTGTGCCGGTGGCCCCGGCGCGCGCGGTCCGCCCGTCGCCAGGATGCCCGACGGCGTCGCTCGCCTCGGGCGCGCCCCCGGAGGTCTCGGGGTGGTCGGTCATTCTCAGCCTCCGCGTCCGGAACGGTTGGTGCGCACGAGCAGCCACAGCAGGTAGGGGGCGCCGACGATGCCCGTGACGACGCCGACGGGCAGCGTCACGTCGGGGATCGCGAACTGTGCGACGAGGTCGGAGCCGAGCACGAGCAGCGAACCCACGAGCGCCGCGGGCACGAGCGCGAGCCGGCCGTCGCCCAGCGTGCGGCGGGCGATGGGGGCCGCGACGAGCGCGACGAACGCGACCGGACCCACGACCGCGACGGCGGAGCCCGCGAGGCCCACGGCCACGAGGATCAGCAGGAGCCGGGAGCGCTCGACGCGGATGCCGAGCGCGGCCGCGGCGTCGTCGCCCAGCTCGAGCGAGCGGAGCCACGGAGCCAGGTAGGCCGTGAGCGGCACGAGCACCGCGAAGCAGACCAGCAGCGGGTTGAGCGTCGACCAGTCGGAGCGCGCGAGCGAGCCCGTGATCCACACGAGCGCGGCCTGCGCGTCGCGCACGTCGCTCGTCGTGAGGACCCACGAGACGACGCTCATGCACAGTGCCGCGACGCCGATGCCGATGAGGACGAGCCGGTATCCGGCGACGCCGCCGCGCCACGCGAGCAGGTAGATCGCGACGGCCGCGACGAGCGACCCGGCGAGCACCAGGCCCGTGAGCGCGAGCCCGCTGATCCCCAGCACCACGACGCCCAGGACGCCCGCGGCGCTCGCGCTCTGCGTGATCCCGATGATGTCGGGGCTCGCGAGCGGGTTGCGCACGATCGACTGGAAGAGCGCGCCCGACAGGCCCAGCGCTGCCCCCACGACCAGGGCCGTCAGGAGACGGGGGAGGCGCAGCTCGACGATCACGAACTGCGTGAGGACGTCGGCGCGGCCCAGGACCGTGTCGAGGATGCCGGACAACGGCACGGCGGCGTCGCCCAGCGTCATCCCGACCGCGGCGAGCACGACGAGCGCGACCGACAGCCCCGTCACGAGCCGCGCCTCGCGCAGGCGCCCACGGTGACGCGAGGCCCGGGCGACGTCGACGCCTGGGGGAGCGACGCCGTCGGGCAGGCCGTGCGGAGCGGTGGTCGGAGTGCTCACAGCGACACCGTCTTCCCGCGCCGCACGAGCGCGATGAACAGGGGCGCGCCCACGACCGCGGTGACCACGCCCACCTGGAGCTCGCCCGGCCGTGCCACGACGCGGCCGATCACGTCGCACCCGATGAGCAGCACGGGCGCCGCGACGGCGGCGTACGGCAGCACCCACCGGTAGTCCAGCCCGACGACGTAGCGCGCCACGTGCGGGACGACGAGCCCCACGAAGGCCACGGGTCCGACGGCCGCGGTCGCGGCCCCGCACAGCAGCACGATCGCGATGCCCGCGACGACGCGCGTGCGGGTCACGTCCTGCCCGAGGCCGCGCGCGACGTCGTCGCCCAGGGCCAGGCCGTTGAGCGAGCGCCCGAGCGCCAGCGCCAGGACCAGGCCCACGACGACGAACGGCAGCACCTGCCACACGACCGTCGAGCCGCGCGCCGCGAGCGAACCGACCTGCCAGAAGCGCATGAGGTCGAGCGTGGCGCGGTCGACCAGGAGGACCGCCGTGACGACCGACGTCAGCGCCGCCGTGACGGCCGCACCGGCGAGGGCGAGCTTGACGGGGGTCGCGCCCTCGCGACCGACGCTCGCGACCCCGTAGACCACGGCCGCCGCGATCGCGGCGCCCGCGAACGCGAACCACACGTACCCGCCGACCTGCGAGACCCCGAAGAACGAGATCGCGCCGACCACGAAGAGCGACGCGCCCGCGCTGATGCCGAGCAGGCCCGGGTCGGCCAGCGGGTTGCGCGTCAGGCCCTGCATGAGGGTGCCCGCGGCGCCGAGCGCGGCCCCCGCGACCAGTCCGACGAGCGTGCGGGGCACGCGCTTCTCGATGACCACGAGGTGGTCGGGGTTGGTCGGGTCGTAGCTCGTGAGCGCGTCCATGACGACGCTCAGCGGCAGGGCGTTGGCCCCGACCGCGAGGCTCAGCGCGCACACCGCGGCGAGCGCCACGACCAGGACCACGAGCCCCACGACGAGACGCCGAGCACGGGCCGGGCGACGCGAGGTCGCCCGGCCCGTGCCGGCGTCCGTGCTGTGGGTCGTGCTCATGAGTGGTGTGAGACTACGACACCTTCTCGGCGGCGGCCGCGAGCTGCGGCACGTACTGGTCGAGCATCCACGGGATCGACAGGGCCGTGGGGGCGCTCGACGCCATGACGAACGACTCGCCCACGATCGGGGCGAAGCGGCCCTCGGTGATCGTGGGCATCGCGGCGATGACCGGGTCGGCCACGAACGTGTCGACGTCGGCCTGCGTCGCGAAGTACATGATGAGGACGTCGGTCTCGATCTTGGAGACGTTCTCGTAGCTCAGCGGGTACCAGAAGGTCCCGGACGACGGGTCGGCGTCGAGCTCCGCGACGCTCGGCGAGAGCGTCATGCCGAGGTCCTCGACGACCTGGACACGCGGGTCCCCGGCGCGGTAGACGTTGAGCTGGTCGGCCGTGTTGGCGGCCGCGTAGAAGAAGGACTTGTCCTTGATGACCGGGTAGGCGTCCGACTGCGCGGCGATGCCGGCGTTCGTCTCCTCGAGCAGGGCGTCGGCCTCGTCCTCGAGCCCCAGCGCCTTGCCGACGATGTCGAGCTGGTCCTGCCACGACAGGGACCACGGCTCGTCGGGGTACGCGACGACCGGAGCGATCTTGGAGAGCTTGTCGAACTCCTCCTGCGTGATGCCCGAGTAGGGGGCCAGGATGACGTCGGGCTTGGCGGCCACGACCTCCTCGAACGGCACCTCGCTCGTGTCGCCGCCCGAGAGCAGCGTCGGCGTCTCGGCACCCATCTCGTCGAGCTTCTCGGCGACCCAGGGGAGCAAGCCGTCGGCGTTGCCGCCGTACTTGTACGCGGGCATCGCGACGGGCACGACGTCGAGCGCGAGGACCGCGTCCTGCGTCGACCAGCCCCACGTCACGACACGCTCGGGCTTCTCCTCGATGACGGCCTCGCCGAGCGCGCTGTCGATCGTCACGGGGAAGGCGCCCTCGGCTGCGGCGCTGCCGCCTGCGGGCGACGAGGCGTCGTCGGTGGACCCGCCGGAGCAGGCGCCCAGGGCGAACGCGGTGGCGACGGTCGCGGCGACCAGCGCTGCGGGCCGGAGCCGTCGAGAGACGGTGCGAGACATGATACTCCTCGGTCGGTGCTGCACGGGGGTGGTGGTGCTAGAGGTAAGGCTAACCTCATGACCTGGGCGCCCTCGACGGAGGGGGCCCGCGCGACCCAGTGGGATGGTTCACAACGTGCTGTCATCTCCCGGCCGGGTCGTGTCGCGCCCCGGCCGCAAGATGCTGGCGGTGCGACGTCCGAGAACGGGGTTGAGGCCGTTCTGACGGCTCTGGCGACCCCAACCCCGTGCTCGACCGCGCGGAACCTCGTGCTCAGTTGCCCCGGTGATCCTGAATCGACAGTCTCGGACCCCGCCGCGGCGCGAGTCCCCGGCCCGACACCTCGAGCAGCCGCACGACCCGGTACCGGTGCGGCGCGTAGGGCGCGAGCAGCGCCAGCATCCCGGCGTCGTCCGTCCGCTCGCCGGTCAGCGCCCATCCGACGGCCTTCGCCAGGTGGAAGTCCCCGACCGACACCGCGTCGGCGTCCCCGAGCGCCCGCTGCGCGACCTCCGCAGCCGTCCACACCCCGACCCCGGGCACGAGCTGCAACCGCGCCTGCGCCGCGGCCGGGTCCATCGCGGCGCACTCCTCGAGCCGCCGGGCGACGCGCGCGCACTCGACCACGGTCCGTGCCCGCCGCGGGTCGACGCCCGCCCGGTGCCAGTCCCACGTGGGGATCGTGGCCCAGGTCCGGGCGTCGGGGACCACGCGCATGCCCTCGGGCGCGGGCCCCGGCGCGGGCGTCCCGTACCGCGCGAGCAGCCAGCGCCACGCGTGGTGCGCCGTCACGGTCTGCACCTTCTGCTCCAGGACCGCGGGCACCAGGGCCTCGAGCACGCGCCCGGTGCGGGGGACGCGCAGCCCGGGGTGCCTGCGGTGCGCGTCCGCGAGGCGGGCCGGGGGCTCGAAGAAGGCTGCGTCGTCGGGCTCGCCGAGGAGCGACGGGAGCGACGCGGCGAGCTCGCCCGCCCCGGGCCCCCACGCCTGCCCGACGACGTCACGCACCCCCGCCTGCACCAGGCGGTAGGTCACGGGTCCGGTCGGGAAGAGGCTCGTGCGCCACGTCCCGGCGTGCGGGCCGCCCGGCACCACGCGGAACGTGGGGTCATGGGGGCCGCGCGCGAGCTTCGCGAGCGTCGAGCGCAGGTCGAGCGGGCGCTCGGACCGCAGGGCGAGGGGGAGCGGGGCGCCCGGGCCGGACCGGGCGGGCGCCGGTGCGGGGAGCGGCGAGGACATCACGCCAGTGTCGCACCGCCACCTGAGCCCAGGGTCCCCCGCACGGTCGCCGAGAACGGGATCGAGGTCGCCACCGTGTCGG
>NZ_JACSQQ010000054.1:9179-16499 GCF_014836555.1 Oerskovia rustica | reverse complement strand
CCAGCCCGGCGGCCGACGGGGCCTGGGACGCCCCGGCGGCCGAGGTCTGCGGGCCCGGTCCGGAGTGCTCCGCCACGGCGGGCGGGGTGGCGCCCCACGGCTGCGCGACCGCGACCGCCCCGACCGCGACGGCGACACCGGCGGTGACGAGCGCGAGGATCGCCCCGCCGGAGAGCCCGGACGTCGTGGCCGCACCGACAGCCCCGGCACCTGCTGCACCCGCGGCGGCGCTGCCCGCAGAGCCGCCGGACCCGGTCGAGTCGCCGCCCGCACCGCCGCCGGACCCGCTGGCCGTTGCCCCGCCCGGGGCACCCGCGGCGCCGAGGGCGAGATCCGCCGTCGGGTCGATGAAGACGCCCTTGGCAGCGACGAAGCCCGCTCCGCCGAGGGCCGCCGAGCTGCCGCCCAGGACGGCCGGGACGCCCAGCACCAGCGGGACGAGCAGGAGGCCCAGCCGCGAGGCGACCTGGTCGACCTCGTCGACCAGGATGGAGCACGACAGGCACCCCGTGAGGTGCTCCTCGAAACGGTCCTTGTTCCGTGCGCTCAGGGCGCCCCGGTTGTAGTCGCCCATCTGCTCCGCGGCCCAGCGGCACTCGTCGGAGACCGCGGCCGTGTTGACGTGGGCCTGGAGCCAGGACCGGCGCAGCCCCTCGCGCGCCCGGTAGGCCAGGGCCGAGACCGACCCCGCGCTCAGGCCGAGCAGCGGCGCGACCTCGCGGGCGTCCATGCCCTCGACCTCGGTGTACCAGAGCACGGCCTGCCACCTGGCGGGCAGCGCCTTGAAGGCCGTGACGGTGACCGACCCCTCGACCACGACGTCGGCCATGTCCACGGGGTCGGCGACCTCGGGCACCTGGTCGACCGCGATCGGGTCCGGCGCGTGCGACCACGTGATCGCGACGCTGCGGATGGTCTGGTAGAGGTACGGGCGGAACGGACCGGTCGGTCCCTTGCCCGCCTGGATCGCGCGCAGGATCCGCAGGAAGGACTCCTGGACCAGGTCGTCCGGGTCGAACGACGACGTGACGCGACGGGCCGCGCCGCGCCCGGCACCCGAGTGACGCGACCACAGGACCGCGTACGCGTCCTGCGAGCCCCCGCGGACGGCGTCGACCAGCTCCTCGTCGGCCAAGGCCCGGAGGTCGGTCTCGCTCGTCGTCGACATGGGTGGGTCCTTCCACGGCGTGCCCGACGGTCGGGCGTGAAGCGCCTGTCAGGAGAAGAGACACGCTCGCGCGGCGATCATGACGCGAACGTGACGCGTCTCACCGGGGCGTCGGGCGTCGTCGGCGTGTCGTCGGCGGGCGCACTGCCCACCCGCACTCGGTGCGTCCGCACGGCCCACCCGCACTCGGTGCGTCCGCACAGCCCACCCACGCTCAGTGCGTCCGCACGTCCAGGCCCAGGGCCTCCGCGACCACGAGCGCCTGCGCAGGGTCCACGATGGCCCCCTGCACGATGCTGCTCAGGGGATCGAGCGCGCTGAGGTCGCTGCCTCGCAGGTCCGTGCCCGTGAAGTCGGCCTTGTGCAGCCAGGCCCCGGACAGGTCGAGGTCGCGCAGCACGGCCCCCTGGCAGCGAGCGCCCGTCAGGTCCGCCTCGCGCATGCGCGCCCCGGTGACGGTGACGCTGCGCAGGTCCGCCCCGGCCATCGTCACGAACGACCAGGTGCCGCCCACGACCTTGAGGAGGTCGAAGGTGCACTCGGTGAACGTCGACCCCACGGTCTTGCAGCGTGTGAACGTGGTGTCGAAGAACGAGCAGCGCGAGAACGTGCAGTTCGCGAAGGCCGAGTCGGTGTGGGTCGACGCGTTGAACCGGACGTTGCGGAACGTGCACTCCGTGAACGTGGCGCCCGTCGTCGTGATCTCGGAGAAGTCGCAGTCACCGAACGCGACGCGCTCGAACGTCTCGCCGTCGAGGTCCCGGCCGTACCAGTCCTCGCGATCGACCGAAGAGTCGGTGGGCGGGGTGGGGGTGCCGTGCGCGCGATCAGCCATGAGGTGGACCGTAGCGGGAGGCACCCACGGTCCTGGCGCCTACCTCCGACCGAGCCCCCGGCGCACCGCGTAGATGACGAACCCCGCTCCGGCGAGACCGACGAGCCAGCCAGCGGTGCCGAGCACGGGACCGGTGGTGCAGTAGGACGCGCCGGGCGTGACGGAGTCGACGCACTGGCCGGCCTGGACGCTCACCGCGAGGAAGGACACGACCGCGACCACCACGGCGAGAAGCAGCCAGCCCCAGCGGAGGCGGCGGGGTGCGTCGTCGGGCGCGTCGGGCTGGCCGTGCTCATCGGGCGCGTCGGGCATGCTCCGAGGGTAGTGGTGCCGAGCACGGGATTCCGCGCCGTCGAGCACGGGGAAGATGTCGCTATCCCCACGAGAACGACCTCAACCCCGTTCTCGACTGCCCGCAGCCGGCCGGCCACCGGCTCAGTGCACGCGCGGCGGGACCTGCACCCGGTCGAGGTCCTCGGCGACCGTGAGCTCGCCGTCGAACACGGTCCTGGCCTCGGCCCAGAACTCGGCCGGGTCCTGGTACCGCTGCGAGAAGTGGGTCAGGACGAGCGACCGGACCCCGCACTCGGCCGCGACCGTCGCCGCCTGGAGCGCGGTCAGGTGACCGAACGCGTGCGCGAGGTCGCGGTCCCGGTCGAGGAACGTCGACTCGATCACGAGCAGGTCGACGCCGCGCGCGAGCGAGAAGACCGCGTCGCACAGCCGCGTGTCCATCACGAACGCGAACGACTGTCCCGGGCGCACGACGCTCACGTCCTCGACCCGGACCGTCCGTCCGTCGCCCACCTCGACGACGCCCTCGCGCTGGAGCAGCCCGACCGCCGGTCCGTGGATCCCGGCCGCCGCGAGCCTGTCGGGGACCATGCGCCGACCGGCGGGCTCGTCGAGCCGGTAGCCGAACGCCTCGACGCCGTGGTCGAGCCGCTCGGCCCGCAGCGTGAAGCCCGGGTCAGGACCCACGGGCGGGACGACCCCGTCGGCGGACAACGGCTGCAGCGCGAGGTCCGCACGGTGGTGGTAGGACGTGGCGTCGAGCAGGTGGTCTACCCAGGTCGCGCCCGACGCCGGGAAGGACACCGGGACCGTGTGCGGCACGCCGTCCAGGCTGATCCGCTGCACGACGCCGGCCAGCCCCAGGCTGTGGTCGCCGTGCAGGTGCGTGATCGCGATCCGCGTGAGGTCCGTCGCGGACACCCCCGCACGCAGCATCTGTCGCTGCGTGCCCTCCCCCGGGTCGAACAGGACGGCCTCGTCGTCCCAGAACAGGACGTAGCCGTTGTGGTTGCGTGTCCGGGTGGGCACCTGGCTGGCGGTGCCGAGGACGACGAGCTCGCGGCGGGACATCTCCTACCAGCCCCTGTCCGCCGGGGCGCCGCGGAACGCGTAGATCAGCACCCGGATGCTGAGCACCGCGCCGACGAACAGCATCACGGCCCCGAAGACCGAGTACCAGCTCAGGTCGTTCGTGAGCTGCGGCCCGTTCTCCGCGATGAGCAGGAACACCCCGCCCACGACGCTCGCGGCCGCGATGATCGTCGAGATGACCTGCTGCACGAGGCTCGTGACGAACCTCCGGTCACCGGGGTCGGAGAACGCCCGGACGTTGACCGTGAACCTCCCCGCCTCGAGGTCCGACGTGATCTTGTTGAGGCGCCGCGGCAGGCGCTCGATCGACGGGGCGAACGCCAGGAGCTGGGCCCCTGCCTTGGCCCGGATCTTGCGCAGGCTGACCATGTTGCGCAGCAGCTCCTCGCCCTCGTCGCGCGCCGAGGAGACGAGCTCGAACGAGGGCGACAGGACGTGCAGCGTCCCGTCGAGCGCCGCGATCGTGCGGAACGCCGCGGCGACCTGCGGCGGCACCCCCATGCCCGCGTCGTTCACGAGGCGGACCATCGCGGCGAACAGCGAGCCGCTGCTCGCGGCCCCTCCCCCGCGGAACCGCAGGATGAGCTGCCCGACCGAGCGTTCGAACCGGCGCTCGTCGAAGCTGTCGGGCTGGTCGAGAAGCTCGATGAGCGCGTCGGTCGCCGCGATCGAGTCGTCGGCCTCGACCGCGAGCAGCACGGCCGCGAGCGCGACCCGCTCGGCCTCGTCGAGCCGGCCCACCGACCCGAAGTCCAGCAGACCGAGCGATCCGTCGTCACGCAGGAGGACGTTGCCCGGGTGCAGGTCGGCGTGGAACACCCCGGTCACGACGATCTGGTCGAGCGTGACGCGCAGCAGGCGGGCTGCGATGTCGTGGCGCGCGTCGTCGTCGAACGTCGCGAGGAGCTCGGCCGCGTCCCCGACGGGCGTGCCGTCGAGGCGGTCCATGACCAGGAGCGTCGAGCTCGACAGCTCGGGGTAGACGCGGGGGATCTCGACGAGGGGCACGTTCGCGTCGGGGTCGTCGACCTGGTGCGCACCGGGCAGCGGGTGCCGCTTGGAACGCCGGATCGTCGCGAGCGCGCCCTGCACGTCGAGCGTGTTCTCGAGCTCGGTCGTGTAGTCGAGCTCCTCGCGCAGCGAGGCCGCGAAGCCTTCGGCGAGGTCCAGGATGCCGAGCGACGGCCCCCACGACGTGTCGCGCTGGAGCCTGCGCGCGATCCGCAGCACGATCCGCAGGTCGCCCAGGACCTGCTGGCGTGCCCCCGGCCGTTGGACCTTGACGACGACCTCGCGGCCGTCGAGCAGGGTCGCGCAGTGCACCTGTCCCACCGAGGCGGACGCGATGGGGTCGGGGTCGAGGTGCGCGAACACGGTGTCCACGGGGGCGCCGATCGACCGCGTGACCATGGCCTCGACGTGCGCCCAGGGCGCGGGCGGGACCTGGCTCTGGAGCCGCGACAGCTCCTCGACGTACACCGCGGGCAGCAGGTCCGCGCGGGTCGAGAGCATCTGACCGAGCTTCACGAAGGTCACGCCAGCGTCGCTCAGCGCGGCCCGCAGCTCGCGCGCGACGGCCCTCTCCTCGGAGTCCGTGGTCCGCTGGTGGCTGCGCCGCCGGGCGCCGCGCCCGAAGAACCCGCCCAGGCCGTGGCGGACCATGATCCCCATGATCTGGGTGTAGCGCCACAGGTCCTTGGACCCGCTGCGCAGCTCGACGACTGCGCGCCACGGGGTCGGGATGCTGCCCGTGGGCACCAGGAGCTCCAGGACGAGCAGCAGCCCGAGGCCGATCACGAACGACCACGCCCACGCGAGGACGATGATCACGAGGACGACCCCGGGGTGGACCGTGAGCGAGCCGTCGGGCTCCTGCACCCCGAGCTGCTGGAACCCCTCGGTGAGCCCCCACGACCCGAGCGTCACCACGAGGATCGTCATGAGGATCGACCGGATCCACCCGACCGGCACCCCGAGGACCCTGCGGGCCGTCGCCGCGAGCAGGAGCACCATGACGAGCGTGGCAGCAGCGGTGAACAGCGCCGTCCCGATCGAGGAGAGGATCTGCATGGCCCCTACTCTCCCGCTCCCGGCGGGTGAGTGCAGGAGGACACGCGTCGGGTGAGGACGCTCCTCTCGTCGACGCTCGTGCGTCGAGGCCCCGGGGCCCCCGGGCCCCGAGGTGCATGTCCGACATGATCGTGTTCGGATGGTCCCGATGACTTCGCGATCGACGACGACACGAGTCCGCGCCGCAGCGTCCACGCTGGCGGCGGTCCTTCTCCTGGGTGGCGTGCCTGCCGTGGCCGCCACCGGGCCGGGTGGTGATCCGCCGTCGCCGGGCGGGCAGGTCGAGGCCCCGGTACCGCAGATCGCGTGGGGTCCGTGCGACGGCACGGGCCTCGAGGCGTTCGAGTGCGCGAGCGTCGAGGTCCCCACGGACTACGACCGTCCGCGGGGCCGGACGACGACGATCGGCCTGACCCGCCTCCCAGCGACCGACCCCGCGCAACGCGTGGGGAGCCTGTTCACGAACTTCGGTGGGCCGGGCGGCCCGGGCGTCGAGGGCCTCCACCAGCTCGGCGGCATGCTGTTCGACGACGAGGTGCTCGCCCGGTTCGACGTGATCGGGTTCGACCCGCGCGCCGTCGGGACGTCCGATCCCGCGACGTGCTTCCGCGACGCCGGGCGCGAGACGGCGTTCCTGTCGGACGTGCCGGCGTTCCCCGTGACCGACCGCGAGGAGCGGCGCTTCCTCGGGCAGATGGCGACGCTGGGGGCGTCGTGCACGCTGTTCTCCGGGGACCGCATCTCGCACTCGTCGACCGCGAACGTCGCCCGCGACATGGACCTGCTGCGCCAGGCCGTGGGCGACGACGAGCTCAGCTACGTCGGCTACTCGTACGGCACGGTCCTCGGGGCCACCTATGCGGCGCTCTTCCCGGACCGGGTCCGCGCGATGGTGCTCGACGGGACGATGGACGTCGACGCGTGGTCGGGCGTCGGTTCCGACGAGCTGCTGGGCGCGCGCATCGGGCAGGCTGCCGGCGCGACGGAGACGTTCGAGGAGTTCGCGCGGCTGTGCGCCGAGGCGGGCCCGTCGGCCTGTGCGCTCGCGTCGCTCGGCGACCCGGCCGAGGTCGTCGAGGCGACGTACTCGGCCCTGCGCGAGGCGCCCGTCGAGGTGCCGCTCCCGGACGGGTCGACCGTCCCGATCGGGTATCCCGAGACCGTGGCGCTCGTCTTCTCCTACCTCTACGAGCCCGTCGCCTGGGGCGACCTCGACCTGACGCTCGCAGGCCTCGCGGTGCTGAGCGGCGCCGTCGGGCCGCCTGCCGCGGACGCGCCGAGCGCCCGCAGCGCCGCCCCGTCGCTCGGGGAGCTCCTGCGCCGGGCCGGGTACGCGCAGGACTACCCGTCGGTCGGTGGCGCGCTCGCGAGCCTGTGCGTGGACGTCACGACGCCGGGCGCCCCGCGGTCGTACGCGGCGAAGGTCGACGCGCTCGACGCGCAGTACCCGCACTTCGGCCGCTACCGCGGCTGGGTCGGCATCCAGTGCGAGTTCGTCCCGGTGACCGACCGCGACGCGTTCACCGGTCCGTGGGACCAGACGACCGAAGCGCCGGTGCTCGTCGTCGGCACCCGGTTCGACCCGGCGACGCCCTACGCGTTCACGCAGCCGTACGCCGACCGCTGGCCCGACGCACGCGTGCTCACCGTCGAGGGGTGGGGGCACACGATCGTCGGCAAGTCGGCGTGCGCCGACGCCGCGGTGGCCCGCTACCTCGTCGACCTCGAGGCGACCGACGGGGCGACGTGCGCCCAGGACGTGGTCCCGTTCCAGGGACCGTCGGTCCCGCTCGGCGAGGCGCTGCGGCTGCCGGTGACGTAGGCCGTGACGGTGACGGCACGACGCGGGGGGGGGGGGGGG
>NZ_JACSQQ010000054.1:0-9169 GCF_014836555.1 Oerskovia rustica | reverse complement strand
CCCCCCCCCGTCGCGTGCCGTGCGTGAAGATCTCGCGCAGGGTCGAGCCTTGCGCTGGACGCGTCGGCCGCAGCGCAGCGAGACTCGCCGGATGAGCCACCCCCTGCCCGACGACGTCACGCCCGCCGGTCGTTCGCGTGCGGCCACGTGGGTGGTCCGGGTCGTGGTCGGGCTCGCGGCCCTCGTCACGGTCGCGCTCGTCGTGGCCGTCGTGGGCTACGTCGTCCTGGTGAACCGGTGGGCCGACGCCTACGACGTCTCTCCGGAAGCGCCCCCCGCGGTCACCGGGTCGACGGACCCGACTCCCGAGCCGGAGAACCAGGGGCTCGACTCCTCGAACGAGGCCTACCGCGAGCGCCGCGGGACCCCCGCGTCGGACGCCGAGGCCGCGCTGTCCGTCCCGGCGGTCGAGGCCGCGCTCGCCCCGCTCGTCACGGGCGACCCGTTGCGCCACGACGAGGTCGTGGCCGCACTGACCGGCGCGGGGTTCGAGACGTTCGGCGTGACCCCTGGGACGACGCCGTCGGGCGACCCTGCGACGAGCTTCGGGGTCGGCGTGAGCGTCCCGGGAGGCTGCGTCTACGGCGGCGTCACCCCGGAAGGGGTCACCCTCGAGGCGGGCGGCCCGATCGCCGACGGCGGCTGCCTGGAGATGCCGACCCACTGACCCCGGCTGTGCCCCGCGGCCGTCCGATCCGCCGCCCGGGCCACCGGCACGCGTCGTCGGCGTGCTGGGTTCACCGTCACGCCCACCGAGTGTGCAGTTGTGGTCGTCCGTCGCGGCGGTCGACCGCCACAAGTGCACACTCGACGTGGCGCGCGGTTCTAGGCCGACGCGGCCTCGGGCTGGGACTCGCCCGGGTTCGCGCGCTCGAGCGCTGCCCGGTAGACGCGCAGGCGCTCGACCTGCAGGTCGGAGAACAGGGGCGCGTCGACGTCCTCGACCGGCTGCGTCCGCAGGAAGTCGAGGATCTCGGTCTCGGTCTCGTCGATCTCGGCGAGACGTTCGCGATCGGCGTCGTTGAGGAGCTGCCAGACGTCGACGAAGGTGGGCACGTGCATCACCCCATGCTCTGTCACCCGTCCCCGGATCGCGCGCCGACCTGCCGACGAGTGACGGGCGTCACACGATCCGCACGCGCCCTCTCCCAGGAGGTCACATCCGCAGGGCGCGACGACCGCGCGGGTGCGCGGCGCCGTCGGGCACCCCGCGCGCACCGGGCGAACCGGACGCCCGACCGCCATGATGGAAACCCCGCCCCCACCCGAACGGAAACCCCATGACGAACCTCGAGCTGCTCACCGACGCGCACCTCACGCGCGCCCGGGACGGCGACAACGGCCGCAGCGCGGAGGTCGTGCTGCACGACGGCGTGCTGCGCCAGACGATCATCGCGATCCTCGCGGGCGTCGAGCTCGGCGAGCACAACTCGCCGCCCGCCGCGAGCATCCAGGTGCTGCGCGGCCGCGTCCGCGTCACCGCGCTGGAGGGCGACGAGGAGGTCGGGCCGGGCGAGCTGCGCGTGCTCACGCACGAGCGGCACGCCGTCGCCGCCCTGGAGGACTCGGCGTTCCTCCTGACGACGGTCACGAGCGTGCCCACGGCACCCTGACTTATGCACCCGGGTGCCGAGAACGAGGTTGAGGTCGTCATCCACCGCAGGACGTCCCCAGTCCCGTTCTCGGGACCCCGGCTACGTGGGGACCCCGGCTACGTGGGGGCGCCGTCGTACTCGAGGGTCTCGTCGAGCCAGTCGTAGACGCGCTGGTGGAAGACCCCGCGGCCGGTCATCTCGCAGTGGCCTGTGACGCCGTCCTCGGGGCCGAGCTCGACGTACTCGGTCGGGCACGTGAGGTTCTCGGCGAGCGTCCGGGCCGAGGCGGAGAGGTCGTCGCCCACGGTGCGGCACACGAGCACCGGGCAGCGGATGAGGTGCTCACGCCCTCGCATCGTGTAGTCGTGGGACAGCCGGATGAAGTCGAGCGGGTCGCGCACGCCGTGCACCCACAGGTTCCGGCGCAGTGCCCAGCCCGCCGAGGGCTTCTTGAGGAGCTGGTGGAGCGTCGTCTCGACGACCCGGAGCGCGGCACCGCGGTCGTCGTCGAGGTGGCCGGCCAGGAGCGAGGGGAACTTCGCGGTGACCGTGCCGAACAGGTCGTAGGGTCCGCTGTCGGCGACGCAGGCCGCGAGGCGGTGCTCCCCGGACGCGGCGCGGGGCGCGAGGTAGCCGCCGAAGCTCCAGCCGTGCACCACGATGCGCTGCGGGTCCACCTCGTCCAGGGTCAGGGCGTGGTCGACGACGGCGCTCACCACGGTCTCCCAGTCCGGACGGAACGCGATGCCCTGGTCGAGGATCACGCTGCCCTGGCCCGGGCCGTCGAACGCGAGCACGTCGTACCCCCGGTCGAGGGCAGCGACCGCGTTCGCGAAGTACAGCTCCTCGGCGGTGCCGTCGTAGCCGTCGACGAGCAGGACCGTGGGGCGCGGGCGCCCGTCGTCTGCGGCCCGGAAGAAGTAGCCGGGGAGCGTCCCGCCCTCGAACGGGATCTCGAGCACGTCCGGCGGAAGGTCCAGGAGCGCGGCCCCCTTGCGGAACGTCTCGGTCTGGCGGCGCGAGCTCTCACGGAACCGGTCGTCGACGGGAGCCCCCATGAGGAAGAGCCCCGCGGTGCGGTAGTAGTTCGAGGCGCGCAGCCAGGAGCCGCGGGCACTGACCGGGTGACCTGCGATGTCGCTCTCCTCGGCCGTCTTCTCGACGCGCGCGGCGGTCGCGGACCACTCGTCGTACCACTGGTTCCCGTCGGTCCGGGTGATGCGGCGGGCCGTCTCGAGGCACTCGCCGATCTCTGCACCGCCCTGCGCGGTATAGGCGAGCGCTCGGACGAGCTGCGCGTCGAAGAGCTCGTCGTGAAGGACCAGGGTCATGGCTGCTCCGCCCGTCGTCGGGCTTTCAGGCTAGGTCCGCAATCGGGGCACCGCGCGTCGGCGTCGCGCGGCTTGCTCTTGACGGACCGGGAATGCTGCGGCAGTATCAGGAGTTATCGATACCCCTAGGGGGTATCGCCGGAGCGCCAAGGTCGCCCGGCGCGATACGAGGGAGGACGGGACAGTGAATCCCATGGACCACGACGAGCACGGTGACCACACGGGTCACGGCGGGCACGCAGGTCACGACCACGAGCACCACGTGGGCAGCGACGGCTCGCACGCGGGGCACACCAGCCACGCAGCGACCGCCGCGCCTGCCGCGAGCCACGACGCCCACGCGGGCACGGACCACGCCGGGCACGACATGTCGACCATGACCGCGACGGAGCACTCGGCCCACGCCGGCCACGCCGACCCCGACGACCACTCGGCCCACGCAGGCGGCCACGAGGACCACTCGGCGCACGGCGGCCACCAGGGCCACGGCGGCCACGGCGGCCATGCGGGCCACGTCGCGATGTTCCGTCGCCTGTTCTGGATCATGCTCGCCCTCGCGGTCCCGACGGTCGGCGCCAGCATGATGTTCGCCTCGATCATCGGCTACTCGCTCCCTGACGTCCCGGGCATCGCATGGATCTCGCCGGTCCTCGGCACGGTCATGTACGTGTGGGGCGGCAAGCCGTTCCTCACGGGGGCGGTCGACGAGCTCAAGGCGCGCAAGCCCGGCATGATGCTGCTCGTCGCGCTCGCGATCACGGTCGCGTTCGTCTCGTCGTGGGGTGCGAGCCTGGGGATCCTGTCGCACGAGCTCGACTTCTGGTGGGAGCTCGCGCTGCTGGTCGTCATCATGTTGCTGGGCCACTGGATCGAGATGCGCTCGCTCGCGCAGTCGTCGTCGGCCCTGGAGTCGCTCGCCGCGCTGCTGCCGGACGAGGCCGAGCGCGTGGGCGCCGACGGCCAGGCGACCACGGTGTCCCCGACCGACCTGGTCGTGGGCGACGTCGTCGTGGTGCGTCCTGGTGGGCGCGTGCCCGCGGACGGCGTGGTGTCCCAGGGGTCGGCGGACGTCGACGAGTCGATGATCACGGGCGAGTCGCGCCCGGTGCGCCGGACCGTCGGCGACCACGTGGTGGCCGGGACGGTCGCGACCGACCAGGCGCTGCGCGTCACGGTCGACGCGGTCGGTGACGACACCGCGCTCGCGGGCATCCAGCGCCTGGTGACGCAGGCGCAGGCGTCGTCCTCGCACGCGCAGCGCCTCGCGGACCGCGCCGCGGGCTGGCTCTTCTGGTTCGCGCTCGGCGCCGCGGTGCTGACGCTGGTCGCGTGGACGGTCTGGGGCACGCCGGAGAGCGCGCTGATCCGGACCATCACGGTCCTCGTCATCGCGTGCCCCCACGCGCTGGGCCTCGCGATCCCGCTCGTGGTGTCGATCTCGACCGAGCGCGCGGCCAAGGCGGGCGTGCTCGTCAAGGACCGCATGGCGCTCGAGCAGATGCGCACGGTCGACGCCGTCCTGTTCGACAAGACCGGCACCCTGACCAAGGGCGAACCCGTCGTGACGCACCTGGTCGCGACGTCGGGCAGCGAGGACGAGCTGCTCGCGCTCGCGGCGGCCGTCGAGGCCGACTCGCAGCACCCCCTGGCCCGCGCGATCGTGGGTGCCGCCGCGGACAAGGGCGTGCGGGTTCCGCGCGCCGAGGACTTCCAGTCCTCGACCGCGGTGGGCGTCTCGGGTCTCGTGGACGGTCGCCGGGTCACGGTGGGCGGCCCGTCGCTCCTGCGGGAGCACGGCCTCGACCCCGTGCCCGACGCCGCCGCGTGGGAGGGCGAGGGCGCGACGGTCCTGCACGCGCTCGACCTGGGCTCCGGTACCCCGCGCGTCCTGGGCGGCTTCGCGCTGGCCGACGAGATCCGGCCCGAGTCCCGCGAGGCGATCGACGCCCTGCACCGGCGCAACATCCGGGTCGTCATGATCACGGGTGACGCACAGGCGGTGGCGCAGTCGGTCGCGGACGAGCTCGGCATCGACGAGGTGTTCGCCGGGGTCCGCCCGGGCGACAAGGGCGACAAGGTCTCCGAGCTCCAGGCGCGAGGGCACAAGGTCGCGATGGTCGGCGACGGCGTCAACGACGCCCCCGCGCTCGCCCAGGCGGACGTGGGCATCGCGATCGGTGCGGGCACCGACGTGGCCATCGCGTCGGCCGGGGTCATCCTCGCGAGCGACGACCCGCGCTCGGTCCTGTCGGTCATCGAGCTGTCCCGGGCCAGCTACCGCAAGATGAAGCAGAACCTGTGGTGGGCCGCCGGATACAACCTGGTGTCGGTGCCCCTCGCGGCGGGCGTCCTGGCGCCGGTCGGGTTCGTCATGCCCATGGCGGTGGGCGCGCTGCTCATGTCCCTGTCGACCGTGATCGTGGCCCTCAACGCGCAGCTCCTGCGCCGGCTGGACCTCGACCCCGAGCGCGTGGCAGCCTCGTAGGCGATGTCCGAGATGTCCCCGATCGCCCCGGCCGGGGCCGTGTCGACCGCCCACCTGGGCGACGCGGTCCGGCCCTCCCGAACCGCCGGTCTCGTCCGGCGGTTCGTGGTGCTGCTCGGGATGGTGGTGCTGCTCGGCGGGTTCGTCGGGATGCACCAGATGTCGGGCAGCCCCGTGGCGCACGGCCCCGCGCACACCGTCGCCGCCGAGGCGGCTCCCCATGCCTCGGGCGACGTGGGCGCGGAGGAGGAGGCGCCGTCGGGCACGGGGCACGGCGAGATGGAGGCCATGTGCCTCTTGGTGCTCGTCGCGATGGTCTCGCTCGGTGGCCCGGCGCTGGTGCGTCGCCTGCCCGACGGCGTCACGCACCTCGCGCGCGTCGTCGCGCCCTGGTGGCGGCTCGGGTCGGTGCTGCGGCCGCCGTCGCTCGTCGCGCTCGGGATCAGTCGGAGATAGGAGCTCGGCCCGACCAGGGCCGCAGCACACCGTCACCGCCGCGGGGCACCCGTGGCACACCGACCGATCACCCGAAGGACGACTCATGAACACGCACACCCTCACCAAGGTCGGCATCGGCCTGACCCTCGGCTCGACACTGGTCCTCGCGGGCTGCACCGACGCCGGCGACGGCGCAGACATGGAGGGCCACGACATGGGCAACGGCTCGCCGTCGCAGGACACGGGCGCGGACGCAGCCGGGGCCAACGACGCGGACGTCATGTTCGCGCAGATGATGATCCCGCACCACGAGCAGGCGCTCGTGATGTCGCGCATCGTGCTCGACACGGAGGGGGTCGACCCTGCGGTCGTCGACCTCGCAACCCGCATCGAGAGCGCGCAGGAGCCCGAGATCGCGACCATGGAGGGCTTCCTCGACGAGTGGGGCGCCGAGCCGATGGGCGACCACTCGGGCCACGAGATGGACGGGATGCTGAGCGAGGCGGAGATCCAGGCGCTCGAGGCGGCGGACGCCGCGACCGTCTCACGACTGTTCCTCGAGGGCATGATCGCGCACCACGAGGGCGCCGTGGACATGGCGAAGGCCGAGATCGCGGACGGTGAGAACGCCGAGGCGCTCGCCCTGGCCCAGGAGATCATCGACGCCCAGGAGTCGGAGATCGCGGAGATGCAGGACCTGCTGCTGGCCCTCTAGCGGTTCCAGCCAGGTGCCGAGCACGGGGTTGAGGTCGTTCTGGGCAGATTGACGACCTCAACCCCGTGGTCGACCGCAGGAAAGGTCCTGGTCAGCCGCCGCTGCCAGACTGGAACCATGACGCGATCATCAGGCGCAGCGGTCGGCGGGCTTCTTCTCACGCCGGGGGCCGGGGCGGGTCGCGACCACCCGACGCTCGTCGCGGTCGAGGAGGCCGTCGTGCCGCTGCCCGTGCGCCGGGTCGACTTCCCGTACCGGCTCGCCGGGAAGCGCATGCCGGACCGGGCGCCGGTCGCGGTCGCGCACCTGGTCGAGGAGGCCGCTCGCTTCGCGACCGAGGAAGGCTTCGCGCCCGACCGGCTCGTGCTCGGCGGCCGCTCCTACGGCGGGCGCATGTGCTCGATCGCCGTGGCCGAGGGCCTGCCTGCGGCCGGTCTCGTGCTGCTGAGCTACCCCCTGCACCCGCCGGGCAAGCCCGACAAGCTCCGCGTCGACCACTTGCCGCAGCTCACGGTCCCCGTGCTGTTCGTGTCCGGGACGACCGACCCGTTCGGCTCGCCCGAGGAGTTCGACGAGCACGTCGCCGCGATCCCGGGGCCGGTCACCCAGGTGCGCCTGCCCGGCGCCCACGACGTGCGCAACGACCACGCGGCGGTGAGCGACGCCGTCGTGCGGTGGCTCGCGACGCTCTGAGCTCCGCCGCTCAGAGCCCGCGCAGCGGGGTCCAGCCGACCGGCCGCGGTCCGCGGACGTCGGCACGCTCGCGGTCGGCCGCAGCCGACCACCCTTGTGCTTCGAGCGCCCCGCGCAGCCCGACGGCGCCACGCGCCACCCGGAAGCCCACGTCCTCGAGGACGGCGTCGGGCGCGCTGCCCCGGCGTACCGAGGCGCGCACGCTCCACTCGCGGTCTGCCCACCCTCCCCCGCGCAGGCTGCGGTAGTCGCCGTAGCGCGCGGTGTCGGCGTGGTCCCAGCACCATTCCCAGACGTTGCCGAGCTGGTCGTGCGTCCCGAACGCGTTGGGTGCCTTGCGGCCGACCGGCTGCGGGCCCTGGACCTGGTCGGCAGCGGTCCAGGCGACGGCGGCCAGCGGCCCGTAGGTCGGAGTGGTCGTCCCCGCGCGGCACGCCCACTCCCACTCGGCCTCGGTCGGCAACCGGAACCCGTCGACGCCGACGTCCCACCGGACCGCACGGCCGTCGAGCACGTAGGCAGGAGCCAGGCCTGCGGCGGCCGACGCCGCGTTGCACCAGCGCACCGCATCGAACCAGGTCACGGGGTGCGCGGGGGCGTCGCCGGGCCGGGAGCCGTCCGGGGGCGCGCTGCTCTGGGGCGTGCTGCCCGGCGGGGTGGGAACGGAGCGGAGCTCCGCCCAGGTGATCGGGGTCCGACCGATCTCGAAGCCCTGGAGGGTCACGTCCCGGGCTGATCCGGTGCGCGCGTCGCGCAGGGCGAGCGCGCCGCCGGGGACGGGGACGAGCAGGGGCGGGGCGGGAGCCGGGGGCGTGCTCGCGGGAGCCATGCGACGAGGGTAGCCACGTCGGTCGTCGCCCTTGGGCGAACCGACATGCGGGCGACACGCGAGCGACACGCTGGGAGCGCTTCCACAATCACCCGGTCCCGAGTACCTTTGGCGCTGATATGTCGCGTTCGCCCGGTCGATCCGGGCATGTCGGACGAGTACGGTGATCAACCGTCCGGCACAGCCCCGCTCGCACCCGAGAGCCGAGGGCGCACCCCTCCGACCACCCCCCGAAAGGTCCTCCTCGATGCGCGCAGCGCCCGTCGCCCTCCTCACGGCAGCGATCCTCGTGGCCACCCCCACGATCGCGTCCGCAGGGTCCGACTCCCCCACCCCGTACACCGTGACCGCGAGCGGCGTGAGCCTGCCCGCAGGCCAGGTGTTCCGCGAGCACGGGCACGTCAACTACCGCGCGACCGCGCTCGACGGGACCGGTGAGCAGAGCTTCAACGTCCACCTCGAGACGGCCAACGGGCGATCGACCGCGGCCTACGTGGGCGCGAGCTTTCTCGACTTCGCGGGCGCCGTCGCCGCGTTCCCCGCCGGGTTCTGCGTGACGTGGGTCCAGGTCGAGGGGTTCGACGAGCACTTCGGCGAGGGCGGCCAGGCGCCCGAGTGCACGCCCGAGCCGACACCGCTGAGCCCGGCCCCGCCCGTCACGCGGCCCGCCCCGTCGCCGGTCCCGAGCAGCGAGGTGCCCGACGGCGGAACGCCGGTCGAGGCGCCCACCTCGCCTCCGGTCGCGGAAACCCCGACGACGGCGCCTCCGGTCACCGAGCGCGAGCTCGCCGCGACGGGCCCCGCGCCCGAGGACGTTCCCGTCGCAGGTGCGACACCGGTCGCGCAGGCCGACCCATCGGCGGCACCTGGTGCGGCCACGCCTGGTGCGGCGGCACCCGGCGCGGCGACGGCGGCCGACGACGAGGGCCTCGCGGCGACCGGCTCGAACGCGCTGCTCGTCACGGCCGGGGCGGTCGTGCTGCTGGCCGCCGGGATCGTCGCGGTGCTGCTGAGCCGCCGGTCGCGGCGCGCCTGACGCTTCCCCCAAGGACGAGAGGGGGGGGGGGGGGGGGGGGGGGGGGG
>NZ_JACSQQ010000053.1:17856-18237 GCF_014836555.1 Oerskovia rustica | reverse complement strand
CGGTCGCGGCGGTCGAGGCGTTCGAGGACGCCGGCAAGCCCTACCCGGTCTTCATGGGCGAGGACGAGCTGAGCTTCATGCGCAAGTGGAAGGAGACGGACATGACCGCCCTGGGCGCCGTGTACTCCAACTTCCAGTGGCGCACCCCGATCCTCGCGGCCCAGAAGATCTGGAACGGCGAGCAGGTCCCGGCCGAGTGGGTCCTCCCGCAGTCGCCCATCACGGGCGAGGACCTGGACGCCTACCTCGACGCCAACAAGGACATGCCCTCGCTGCACTACGCCAAGTTCGGCGGCGAGGACCTGCCCGGCTACCCCGAGGCCTGGACGAACCGCTGACCCCCGCCCGGCCGGCCCCTCGCTCTCCTCGAGGGACCGGCCG
>NZ_JACSQQ010000053.1:10658-17846 GCF_014836555.1 Oerskovia rustica | reverse complement strand
CCTTCCCCGCGAAGGTGGGCTCCGGCGTCGGGCGGACCGGCAGCGCACCCACCGACGAAAGAGAGCACCGTGGCTCGCACGCGCCCCCTGGGGGTCAACACCTGGGTGTGGACCTCGCCCCTGTCCGACGCCTCCCTGCGCGAGATCGCCCCGCGCGTCGCCGGGTGGGGCTTCGACGTCCTCGAGCTGCCCGTCGAGGACGTGACCGACTGGAACCCTCAGCTCGCCGCGGGCGTCCTCGCGGACAACGGCCTCGCGGCCTCGGTCTCGCTCGTCATGGGCCCTGGGCGCGAGCTCGTCTCGGCCGACGCCGGCACGATCCGCCGGACCCAGGACTACCTGCGCCAGGTCGTCGACATGGCGCACGCCGTCGGTTCGCGCGTGATCGGCGGACCGGCGTACGCGTCCGTGGGGCGCACCTGGCGGATGACCGCCGGCCAGCGCGAGGCTGCGTACGCCGAGCTCGTCGACCACCTGGCCCCCGTCGTGGAGCACGCGATGGCCGCAGGCGTGCGGATCGGCCTCGAACCGCTCAACCGCTACGAGACGAGCCTGGTCAACACGGTCGACCAGGGCCTCGCCGTCGTCGCGCCCCTCCCCTCGGAGGGGATCGGGCTCATGCTCGACATCTACCACATGAACATCGAGGAGACGGACCTGGCGGCCGCGGTGACGCGCGCCGGGGACCGCATCGCGCACGTGCAGGTCTGCGGCAACGACCGCGGGGCCCCCGGCAGCGACCACCTCGACTGGCACGCGTTCCTCGGCGCGCTCGACCAGGTGGGCTACGACGGCTCGCTCTGCATCGAGTCGTTCACCGCCGACAACGCGACCATCGCGACGGCCGCCTCGATCTGGCGACCGCTCGCCCCCACCCAGGACGCCATCGCCGTCGATGGCCTGGACTTCCTGAAAGGACTGATGCGCGGCTGACCGATCGGTAGGTGCAGTACCGACGGCGCCGGCACGCCGTGGGACGACGTAACTCTTCACAGCACGTGCGGCCCCGTTCACCGACGAGCGGGGCACGGACTCTCTCGCCACGTGCCGACTGCCCTGGAGGCAAGACACATGAAGGCTGCGCGACTTCCCCTGCGGGGAAGAGCCGTCGCGGCGCTGACCATCGGAGCTCTGGCGTTCACTCTCGCGCCCGCGACGATGGCTGCTGCCCACGACGGACCACATGCTCCCGGTGACGACCGCAAGGTCCTCATCTTCACCAAGACGACCCAGTTCCGGCACTCCGAGGCGATCACGCAGGGCACCCCGGTGCTCGAGGCCGCGTTCGCCGACGTCGGGATCTCCTCCGACCACACCGAGGACTCCTCGGTCTTCACCGACGAAGGCCTCGCGGACTATGACGCACTGGTCATGTTCCAGACGTCGGGCGACCCGTGGAACGCCGACCAGAAGGCTGCGCTCGAGCGCTACCAGCAGGCCGGCGGCGGCATCGTCGCGATCCACAACGCGACCGACATGCGCGGCAACTACGGCTGGTGGGACGACATGATCGGGGCGCTCATGCCCGGTCACGCCGCGACCGGCAACAGCCCCGGCCTGCCCGGCACGGTGCGCGTCGAGGACAGCGTGCACCCCTCGACCAAGCACCTCGACCAGCGCTGGAACCGCGCCGACGAGTGGTACAACTACTCGGCCAACGTCCGCGGCAGCGCGCACGTGCTGGCCACGATGGACGAGTCGACGTACGACGCGGGCGGCAACAAGATGGGCGCCGACCACCCGATCTCGTGGTGCAAGCCCTACGACGGCGGCCGTGCCTGGATGACCGGCATGGGCCACTTCGGTGCGCACTTCACGGGGGAGCCGGACCTGGTCCAGCACATCGTGGGCGGCGTCCAGTGGGCGTCCGGCCAGGTGGCCGGGGACTGCGGCGGCACCGACTGGGGCCAGTTCGAGAAGGTCGCGCTCGACACCAACACGAGCGCACCGTTCGGCATGGACGTCGCGCCCGACGGTCGCGTGTTCTTCACCGAGCTCGTGCGCGGCCAGATCCGCGTCTACGACCCGCGCACCCAGAACACCTCGACCGCCATCACCATCCCCGTGTACTCGGGCGGCGAGGACGGCCTGCTGGGCATCGCGCTGGACAAGGACTTCGCGACCAACGGGTACCTCTACCAGTACTACTCGCCGGCCTCGGCCGACGACACGAACCCGGAGAACTTCTTCAACCGGATCTCGCGCTTCACCGTGACCGACGGCGGTCCCGGCGGCACCGTGATCGACCCGGCCTCGGAGAAGGTCCTCATCGAGGTCCCGGCCGGGCGCCTGCCCGACGAGCCGGGCCACACGGGCGGCAGCCTGATCTTCGACGACCGCACCGGTGACCTGTACATCGGCGTGGGCGACGACGTGAACCCGCACTCGGAGCCCTCGGGCGGGTACGCCCCGCTCTCGGAGCGTGACGGCCGCCTGCACGACGCACGCGCGACGTCGGCCAACACCAACGACCTGCGCGGCAAGGTGCTCCGCATCCACCCCGAGGCCGACGGCACGTACACGATCCCCGAGGGCAACCTGTTCGCCCCGGGCACCGACAAGACGCTGCCCGAGATCTACGCGATGGGCTTCCGCAACCCGTTCCGGTTCACGATCGACCCCGCCACGGGCAACCTCGGCGTGGCCGACTACTCCCCGGACAACGGCTCCGACAACCTCGCGAACCGCGGTCCCGCGGGCATCGCCGAGTGGAACTACATCCAGGAGCCGGGCTTCTTCGGCTGGCCCCTGTGCATGGGCAAGAACGAGCCCTTCCGTGACGTCGACTACCGCACCAACCCGGTCACGGTCGGCGCCAACTTCGACTGCGCGAACCCGGTCAACGACTCGATCCTGAACACGGGTCTGACGCAGCTCCCCGCCGCCCAGCCGGCGGACATGTACTACGGCTACCAGCGCACGTCGGCCCCCGGTGTCATCAACGCCGGCGGCGGGCTCGCACCCATGGGCGGCCCGTTCTACAGCTACGACGCCGACCTCGTGTCGGACACCAAGTTCCCCGAGTACTACGACGGCAAGCCCTTCTTCTACGAGTGGGCGCGCAACAAGATGTACTCGATCGACCTGAAGGACTCCACGCCGAAGGGCGCGGCTGTCGAGAAGGTCAACCCGTTCCTGTCGAACGAGCAGTTCCTCGCCCCGATCGACTCGACGTTCGGCCCCGAGGGCGCGCTCTACGTGCTCGACTGGGGCGGCGGCTTCGGGCGTGACAACCCGAACTCGGGCCTCCACCGCATCGACTACATCTCCGGTTCGCGCTCCCCGGTCGCCAAGCCGGCCGCCACGCCGGACTCGGGCACGGCCCCGCTCACCGTCACGTTCGACGGCGCCGCGAGCACCGACCCCGAGAACGAGGCGCTCACGTACGCGTGGGACTTCGACGGTGACGGCACGACGGACTCGACCGAGGCGGCCCCGAGCCACACCTACACCGCGAACGGCGTCTACGACGCCCGCCTCACGGTGAGCGACCCGTCGGGCAAGGTCGGTACCGCCACGGTCCCGATCACGGTCGGCAACACGCGCCCCGAGGTCGACTTCAACCTGCCGCCGACCGGGTCGTTCTTCGACTTCGGCGACCGGATCGACTGGGACGTCGAGGTCAGCGACGCCGAGGACTCCTCGATCGTCGACGAGAACGTCATCATCCAGCCGGCGCTCGGGCACGACGCCCACGCACACCCCTCCGAGCCGCTCCACGGCACGACGGGCTCGGTCGAGACCGGCCTGGGCGGTGGCCACGGCGAGGACATGAACGTCTTCTACGTGCTCGACGCGCGGTACACGGACGGCGGCGGCGAGGGCGACGTGCCCGCGCTGACCGGCTCCGACACGACGCTGGTGTTCGGCAAGAAGCGTGAGGCCGAGTTCCAGACCGCTACCCAGGGCACGACCCAGCTCCCCAGCCGGGACGTCGAGGGCGGCGGGTCCGTCATCACGGGCAAGGACGGGGCCTGGTCCTCGTACGACCCGTTCAACCTCCACCAGATCAGCGCCCTGTCGCTGCGCGTCTCGGCAGCGCAGGCGGGCACCGTCGAGCTGCGTCGTGACGCTCCCGACGGCGAGCTGCTCGCCACGGCCTCCGTCCCGGAGACCGGGCTGGGTACCTTCACCGACGTGCGCGTCGACGTGGCGGACCCGGGCGAGAGCTTCACGCTGTACGTCGTGTTCCCCGGTGCGGGCGAGCGTCGCCTGAACTTCATCGAGGCGCACGGCAAGGGCATCTCGGCCACGACCCGTCCCGAGGTCGTCGTGACCGCTCCCGAGGCGGGCGTCCAGCTCGAGCAGGGCGCGATCACGGTCACCGCGGACGCGACCGACGCCGAGAACACGGTCACCCAGGTCGAGTTCTTCGTGAACGGCCAGTCGATCGGCACCGACACGTCCGCGCCGTTCGCGACGACGTGGAACGCCACGGCGGACAACTACTACAAGCTGACCGCGGTCGCCACGAACGACAAGGGGCTCACCACGAAGTCCCGCATCGTCATGGCTCAGGTCGGTGACCTGTTCGCCGGCATGAAGACCTTCACCAACGCGAACGGCACGTTCGAGCAGCTGTCCGAGGGCAAGTACCTCGTGAGCTCGGCGGGTGCCAACATGTGGCAGGGCACCGACGAGTACTCGGCCATCTACAAGGAGGCCGGCGCGGACGAGAAGTGGTCCGCGACGGTCAAGGTCAACAGCCAGGGCAACACCAACGGGTCCGCCAAGGCGGGTCTCATCGTCCGCAACGACGTGACGCAGCCGGGCAAGTCGCCGGGCTACGCGGCCCTGGGCATCCGCCCGAGCGGCGGCTTCGAGTGGCTGCGCGGCAACGCCGCGGGGCAGCTCGTGACGTCCTCGGCGGCCAGCTCGACGAGCTACCCCGCGTGGGTGCGGATCGAGCGCGACGGTGACCTGTACACCGCGTCGTGGAGCAAGGACGGCGAGAACTTCACCCAGATCGGCGACCCGGTGTCCCTGCCGGGAGCGGCGTCGGTCCAGGACGTCGGTCTCTTCGTGACGGCGCACAGCTCGAACCAGAGCGCGGTCGAGTTCCAGGACTTCTCGTTCGACGACGACCCGGTCGACCCGACCGAGCCCGGGACGGACACCCCGCCGCAGTGCGCGGCGCAGAAGTCGGACGACTTCGACGCCGCGGACGTCAACACCGGTCGCTGGACCGTGGTGCGTACCGCACCCGGGACGTCGATCACGGTCGCGGACGGCAAGGCGGTCCTGCCCGTCGTCCAGGGCGACATCAACGAGGCGGTCCCGGGCCCGATCAGCTACCTGGGCCAGCCGGCACCCGCCGGGGCGTGGGAGATCCAGACCAAGGTCGAGGTCCCGCTCGCACGGCACTGGCAGCACGCGGGTCTCCTCGTGCACGTGAACGACGACGAGTACACCAAGTTCGCGTTCACGAAGAACCAGAACGGCAACCGCTTCCTGGAGTTCCAGACGGAGACCGGCGGTGCGCGCACGTGGCACGGCCAGACGAACGTCGCGGCGGACTTCCCGTCGTCGGTCTACCTCAAGCTGACCTCCACGGGTACGGCCATCACGGCCGCGTACTCCGCGGACGGCCAGACGTGGACCGCGATCTCGGGCTCCGCCCCGGTCAAGGCGAACGCCACCTTCGGCGTCATCGCCGCGGGCGACACGGGGACGGCCGACTCGGTCGCCCTGGTCGACTGGTTCAAGGTCACGCCGGACTCGACGGACGACGGCACCCGTGAGCCGTCCGACGAGTTCGACGGCACCGCGCTCGACGGCTGCCGCTGGAACAACGTGGTCCGCTACGACGCCTCGAAGGTCGAGGTCGCCGGTGGCGAGCTGCGCATCACCACGCAGCCGGGCGACATCAACAACCAGAACCCGATCAGCCCGCGCAACTTCGTGCTCCAGGCAGCCCCCGAGGGTGACTGGGTCGCGGAGACGCGCTTCAAGGCACCGCTGCTGCACCGCTGGCAGTACGCCGGTCTGATGGCCTACGGCGACGACGACAACTACGTCAAGCTCGACGTGGTCGCCAAGAACCAGCCAGGCGCCCCGCTCAACCTGGGTGCAGAGCTCGCGTCGGAGAAGAACGCGGCCTCGAGCGGCGGCAACCGCCAGCTCGAGATCGCCGACACGACCGAGTCGGGCTACTGGTACCTGCGCATGGAGAAGGTGGGCAACACCTACCAGGGCTGGGTCAGCGACGGCGGGGTGAACTGGACGTCCCTCGGGGCCCCGGTCACCAACGACGCGGCGCTGACGTCCTTCGGTCTCGTGGCCATCGGCCCCGAGCAGGAGGTCCCCGTCAAGGTCGCCTTCGACTGGTTCCACGTCACCACGGGTGACGAGGACACGCAGGCACCGGTCGTGGCCGTCGCGCAGGACCCCGCAGCCGGCGCGTCCGGCTGGAACACCGGTGCCGTGACGGTCACCGCGACCGCGACCGACGACGTCTCGCAGGCGCCGTCGATCGAGGTCAAGGTCGCGGGCGCCGACTGGGCACCGTACACGGACGGTATCGCGCTCACGGCGGGCGGCGAGCACTCGCTCACCTTCCGCGCGAGCGACGAGGCCGGCAACGTGTCGCAGGAGGTCGTGCACGTGGTGAAGATCGACGCCACGGCACCGACCGCGACGGCCGAGCTGTCCGAGCGCACGGTCACCCTGGCCGGTGCGGACACCGGTTCGGGCCTCGCCCGGGTCGAGTACCGACTCGCCGACACCCCCGCGGACGAGTGGCTCGAGTACACCGAGCCCGTCGTCGTCGGGGACGGGGCCGTCGAGGTCTCGTACCGCGCGGTCGACGTCGCCGGGAACGTGAGCGAGCCGCTCACCCTCTCGGTACCGCCGGTCGAGGGCGGGGTCACGGTCGAGGTCACGCCGCGCGCGCAGTGCACGGCGGGCAAGGTGCTCGTCAACGTGCGGGTCGTCAACACCGACGACGCGCCGGCGACGATCAAGGTGAGCACGCCGTTCGGGACGAAGACCTTCACGGGTGTCGCTCCGGGCAAGTCCGCGTCGCAGTCGTTCGCCTCGCGCGCCACGTCGGTCGAGGCGGGTTCCGCCACGGTCGTCGCGACGATCGGGGACCGGACGTCGACGTACACGGTGGACTACGCGGCCGCGTCCTGCGGCTGATGCACGAACGGTAGGCGTCGCCCCCCAGGGGGCGGCGCCTGCCGCGGG
>NZ_JACSQQ010000053.1:0-10648 GCF_014836555.1 Oerskovia rustica | reverse complement strand
GTCGGACGACGCGCGGCACCTGACAGCGCGTCCCTGCCGTGTCTCCCGGCAGGCCTCTTCGTCGGCTCGTCCTCGTCGAGCCCCCTCCTCGTGCCAGGCTCGCGCGTCGGCACGACCTCCCGCCCTCGACAGACAGGAACCGACCCGTGGCGCAGAAGACCGCAGCACGACGCAGCAAGGCGGACCTCGCGGCCCGGTCGGCGACCGCTCGGGGAGCGGGCCCCCGGTCCGGGGACGGTGCCGGCCGTCCCCAGCAGCGGCCACCGGAGCGCACGAGCGCCCGGTGGCCGTGGAATCTCTCGCGCGCTCGCCGCGCGTGGCTCGCGGTCGCCGCGGTGGTCGTCGTCGGCGTCGTCGTCGCGGTGGTCGTGTGGGCCGTGACGCGAGCGCCCGACGACGGAGCGTCCGGCGCGTACGCCGTCGACCCCGCGCGCGTGGCCGAGCTCGAGGCCGCCGAGGCCGCGCGCGACGCCAAGAACCTGGGCGTCGTGACCGACTTCGCGCTCTCCGCCCAGGAGCGCCTGGTCCCGACCATGAACGACCTGTCCGTGGCGCTGCCGCTCGACGGCTCGCCCGGCACCCCCGCGACGCCCGAGCAGGTCGCGACCTGGCGCGAGGCGCTCGCGACCCTGACGACCGAGGCCGAGTCCCTGCCCGCCGGTGCGTCGGGGTACAACGTGACGCGCAACGGGCTGGGCGTCTCGATCGCGCTGCTGGGCGACACGGTCGACACGCTCGTCCTGGCCGAGGGCGCGGCCGAGCCGGCCCGCGCAGAGCTCCTGGCGCTCGCGGCCGACCTGCGGCTGCGGGCAGCCGACACGTGGGCCATGGCCGCGACCCAGCTCGACGAGCTGAGCGTCGGCGCCGACCAGGGGCACGTCCACGTGTTCCTCCCGCTCCACCCGGACGACGCGGGCGACGGCGCCGCGAGCCTGGGCGAGAGCGACCACTAGACCGGTGCCCGCCGGGACCACCTGCGGGTGGGCCGAGTCCCGGCGGGCGCCCAGGGGCACCGTGCGCACGAGGAGGTGAGGACGGACGCAGGACCGGCGGCCCCGCCGCCGCGGAGGACGACGATCGACTTTCAAAGGAGAAAGCTGTGACCGTACGACACCGAAGAAGACGGGCAGGGGTGAGCGCGTTCGTCGCGCTGACGCTCGCCGCCCCGACCCTGGCCCTGACGGCGACCCCCGCCGCTGCCCACGACGAGTTCTCCGTGCTCGTCTTCTCGAAGACCGCCGGGTTCCGGCACGACGCGATCCCGGCCGGGATCGCGACGATCAAGCAGCTCGGCGAGGACAACCACTTCGCCGTGACCGCGACCGAGGACGCGGGGGCCTTCACCGAGGAGAACCTCGCGGGCTACGACGCGGTCGTGTGGCTCTCGACGACCGGCGACGTGCTGAACGCCGACCAGCAGGCCGCGTTCGAGGCGTACATCGCCGACGGCGGCGGGTACGCGGGCGTGCACGCGGCGTCCGACACGGAGTACGACTGGCCCTGGTACGGCGACCTCGTGGGCGCGTACTTCTCGGCGCACCCGCAGAACCAGACCGCGACCGTCGTGGTCGCGGACAAGGACCACCCCTCCACCGCGCACCTGCCCGCCTCGTGGGAGCGGTACGACGAGTGGTACAACTTCCGCGAGAACCCGCGCGGCGACGTGCACGTGCTCGCGACGCTCGACGAGTCGACGTACTCGCCGGGAGGAGGCGCCATGGGCGCCGACCACCCGACCGCCTGGTGCCAGGACGTGGCCGGGGGCCGCTCCTGGTACACGGGCGGCGGCCACACGCAGGAGTCGTACACCGACCCGGCGTTCGTCCAGCACCTGCTGGGTGGCATCCAGACCGCCGCGGGTGCGGTCGACGCCGAGTGCGGCGCGACGGTCGAGAGCTCGTACGAGCAGATCACGCTCGCGAAGGGCGCCGAGAAGACCGGTGAGCCCATCGCGCTCGCGGTCCTGCCGGAGGGCGACGTCCTGCACACCTCGCGGGACGGGCGGGTCTGGTACACGACCGCGGACGCGTCGACGTCCCTCGCGGGCACCATCCCGGTGTACTCGCACGACGAGGACGGGCTCCAGGGGGTCGCGATCGACCCTGGCTTCGCCGAGAACCGCTGGGTCTACCTCTACTACGCGCCGAGGCTGAGCACTCCGGCGGGCGACGCCCCGGAGAACGGGACGGGCCCCGAGTCGTTCGAGGCGTTCGACGGCTACAACCAGCTCTCGCGCTTCACGCTCACGGACCAGAACACGATCGACCTGGCGAGCGAGAAGAAGATCCTCGAGGTCGAGGCCTCGCGCGGCACCTGCTGCCACGCGGGTGGCGAGATCGACTTCGACGCCGAGGGCAACCTCTACCTGTCGACGGGTGACGACACGAACCCGTTCGCCTCGGACGGCTACACGCCGATCGACGAGCGGGCGACGCGCAACCCGGCCTACGACGCCCAGCGTTCCTCGGGCAACACCAACGACCTGCGCGGCAAGCTCCTGCGCATCACCATGAAGGACGACGGGACCTACACGATCCCGGACGGCAACCTCTTCGCACCGGGCACGGACAAGACTCGTCCCGAGATCTACGCGATGGGCTTCCGCAACCCCTTCCGGTTCTCGGTCGACAAGGCCACGGGCTACGTGCACCTCGGCGACTACGGGCCCGACGCGGGCGGGGCCAACCCGAACCGCGGCCCCGGTGGCTCGGTCGAGTTCAACGTCATCACCGAGCCCGGCAACTACGGCTGGCCGTACTGCGTGGGGGACAACGTCCCCTACGTCGACCACGACTTCGCCACGGGCACCTCGGGCGCGGCGTTCGACTGCAGCGCCCCCAAGAACACGAGCCCGAACAACACGGGCCTCGTGGACCTGCCGCCGGCCATCGCTGCCTGGCAGCCCTACGACGGCGGCAACGTCCCGGCGTTCGGCTCGGGCGGCGAGTCGCCCATGGGCGCCGTCGTCTACGACTACGACCCCGAGCTCGACTCGGAGACCAAGTTCCCGCAGTACTACGACGGCAAGCCCCTGCTGTACGAGTGGGAGCGGCGCTGGATCAAGGAGGCCGTGCTGAACGAGGACGGCAGCCCTGCGGGCTTCGCCCCGGCGCTGACGGGGCTGAACATCCGTCGTCCCATGAACCTGGAGTTCGGTCCGGACGGCTCGCTGTACGTGCTCGACTACGGCAGCGGCTACTTCGGCGGCGCCGCGGACTCCGCGGTCTACCGCATCGACTATGTCAAGGGCTCGCGCTCTCCCGTCGCCGAGATCGAGGCGTCGGTGACCAACGGTGGCGTGCCGCTCGAGGTCGTCCTCGACGGCTCGGGGTCCAAGCACCCCGAGAACCTGCCGCTCACGTACGCGTGGGACGTGGACTCGGACGGCACGGTCGACTCGACCGAGCCCGTGGTGACCCACACCTACACGGCCAAGGGCCAGTACACGGCCCGCCTGACGGTGACCGCTCCCGACGGCAAGACCGGGGTGTCCACCACGACCGTCACGGTCGGCAACACCGCTCCCGTGGTGACGCTGGAGCTGCCGCAGGACGGGCAGTTCTTCGACTTCGGCGACCAGGTGCCGTTCAAGGTCACGGTGACCGACGCCGAGGACGGCAACCAGGTCGACTGCGAGAACGTCGTCGTCGAGTACATCCTCGGCCACGACAACCACGGCCACCCGCTCTCGAGCGCGACCGGTTGCGAGGGCGTCCTCACGACGGTCAAGGACGAGGGCCACGGACTCGACGCCAACATCTTCGGCGTGGTCAACGCGACCTACACCGACGGTGGAGCCGAGGGCGTGCCCGCGCTCAGCGGCGACGACGAGGCCGTCCTGCACACGCGCACCAAGCAGGCCGAGTACTTCACGGCCCAGCAGGGTGTCCAGGTCGTCGACAAGGCCGCGGCCGAGGGCGCCAAGCAGCTCGGCTACATCGCCCCGGGCGACTGGTTCGCGTTCGACCGGATGAACCTCCAGGACATCACGGGCATCTCGGCGCGCTACACGTCGGGCAACGCGGGCGGTCTGATCGACGTCCGCGTGGGAGCGGCGAACGGTCCGCTCCTCGGGACCATCACGATGGGCTCGACGGGCAGCTGGGAGACGCACGCGTCGTCCGACGTCGTGCCGATCACGGACCCGGGTGGCACGAACACGTTGTTCTTCGTCGCGCGCTCGGCGTCGGGGGGCACGGGCGACATGTTCGACGTCGACTCGCTCCACTTCGCGGGCAAGGGTGCGGCGAACAACGTGGCACCGAGGGTCACGTCGGTCACGGGCACGCCCACCACGGGTGACGCCCCGCTCGACGTGACGTTCACGGCCGCGGCGACCGACGCCGACGGCGACGCGCTCACGTACGCGTGGGACTTCGGCGACGGCGGGACCGGCACGGGCGCGCAGGTCACGCACACCTACACGACGGGAGGCGCGTTCACGGCCAAGGTGACCGTGACCGACCCGGCCGGCGCCTCGGCGTCGGGCACCGTGAAGGTGACGACGTTCGGCACCCTCGAGTGCACCGAGACCGACCCGCAGCGCGGACCGGTCGACGAGTTCCTCGGCGCGTCGATCGACGCGTGCCGGTGGGACGTCCACAGCTACCGGCCGGACCTCGCCGAGGTCCGCGACGGCAAGTGGGTCGTCACCACGACCGACGACGACTTCTACGGGACGGCGAACTCGCCCGTGCCGAACATCGTCACGACCGACCAGCCGGGAGACACCTGGACCGTGGAGACGTCGTTCACGGCGCCGCTCACGAGGTCTGCCCAGCAGGGCGGCCTCATCGTCTACCTCGACGAGAAGAACTACGTGAAGCTCGACGTGGTCGGCAACGACGACGGCTCGGTGCGGGCGGAGCTGCGCAGCGAGGTCGGCGACGTCACGCAGAACCCGCAGCCGGGGATCGACAACCTCGCCAAGCCGGTCTACGGCGAGTACCAGCTGCGGCTGTCCCGCGCCGGTGACACGTTCACGGGCCAGGTCTCGGTCGACAACGGCCAGACCTGGGCAGCGCTGCCGGGTGGCGTGAAGAACCCGGCGGCCCAGGACGCCGGGGTCGGTGTCTTCGCGCTCGGCAAGCTCGCGGGCGCGGCGCAGATCGACGTCGCGTTCGACTACGTGCGCCTCGTGGACGGCACCACGCCGCCCACGTGCGAGGGCACGACGGCGAGCGACACGTTCGAGGGCACCGAGCTCGACCCGTGCCGCTGGTACGTCGTCAACCCGGACGCGTCCAGGCTCGCGGTGAGCGACGGCGCGCTGCGCCTGACCACCACGGACGACGACGTGTTCGGCGCGACCAACTCGACCGTGCCGAACATCCTGCGCAACAAGGTCGTCACGGGTGACACGTGGACGGTCGAGACGACCGTCACGGCCGACCTCACGCAGAACTACCACCAGGGCGGCCTCATGGTCTTCAAGGACCCGGCCAACTACGTCAAGGTGGGCGTGATCCACAACGGGGCGGCTGCCGGGACCGTCGGCTTCGAGGCACGCAGCGAGAAGGGCGACGTGGTCCAGGACCCGCAGCCCGGCGTGTCCGACCTGCCGCGCGAGGCCGACAAGACCTACCACGTGCGCCTGTCGCGCGACGGAAGCACCTTCACGGGGTCCTGGTCGCTCGACGGCGTCACCTGGACGGACCTCGCACCGGTCACGAACGACACGCTCGCGGGGATCGCCCCGGGGCCGTTCGCGCTCGGCAAGAACCAGACGGCTCCCACGACGGTCGCGTTCGGCGACGTCACGTTCGTGGACGACGAGCCCGAGGTCTGCGAGCCGGCCACCCCGGCCGAGGGCTATCGGATGCTGTTCGACGGCACGGCCGAGTCCCTCGCGGGCTGGAAGATGGCCGGGCCGGGCGGGTTCGAGCTCCAGGAGGACTGCTCGATGCTGTCCACCGGGGGCATGGGCCTGCTCTGGTACCCCGAGGAGCTCGAGGCGTACAGCCTCACGCTCGACTGGAAGATGGCGGGGGACGACAACTCGGGCGTCTTCGTCGGGTTCCCGGACCCGGGGAACGACCCGTGGGTCGCGGTCAACCAGGGGTACGAGATCCAGATCGACGCGACGGACGCCGACGACCGCACCACCGGTGCGATCTACACGTTCCAGAGCGCCGACCTCGCCGCCCGCGACGCCGTCCTCAAGGCGCCGGGGGAGTGGAACGCGTACGAGATCAGGGTCGAGGGCCAGCGGATCCGGGTGTTCCTCAACGGGACGCTGATCAACGACTTCACCTCGACCGAGCCGTCCCGCGACCTGTCGTCCGGCTTCGTCGGGCTGCAGAACCACGGCAACGGCGACGACGTCTCGTTCCGGGACGTGCAGGTCAAGGACCTGACCGTCGAGCCGGAGCCCGAGGTCGAGGTCACCTCCACGGTGAAGTCCCAGTGCGTGGGGCGCACGGCCAACGTCTCGGTGCGCGTCGTGAACGACGAGGACGTCCCCGCGGACATCGTCGTCACCACGCCGTTCGGCACCAAGACCTTCCTCGGCGTCCAGCCGGGGAAGTCCGCGCACCAGTCGTTCAGCGCGCGTGCCGGCGCGGTGGAGGCAGGCGTCGCTCAGGTCACGGCGACGGCCGGGGGTCGGACCACGACCTTCGACGTCGCCTACGCGGCGACGAGCTGCGGGTGACCGGTTGACCGGTTGACCGGTTGACGGTGTGACCGCAGCGGGCGGGGCGGGAACCTTCGGGTTCCCGCCCCCGGGCCGTCGTCCGGCGCCCGCGGGCACGTGGGCCACGCCCTGGCCCGACGGCGCCGCTCACCGCGGCGCACGGTGTGGCCCAGGCGTCGGGCTCAGCACGGGGTCAGTCGAGCGGGCGCACCATCACGACGTCGTCGTGCGCCTCGCCGCCCACGACGTAGGTGCGCGTGCCCGCGAACGCGAACCCGTGCTTGCGGTAGAACGCCTGGGCCCGCGCGTTCTCCCCGTTGGTACCGAGCCACACGGCCCGGTCCGGGACGAGGGCCGGTGCCGCGTCGAGCGCGGCCCGCATGAGGTCGCTCGCGACCCCCGTGCCCTGGGACGAGGGGTGCACGTAGATCTTCGACAGCTCGACGGTCGGCTCGTCGCCCACGACGGCCACGATGTCGGCGTCGTCGGGCACGCCGCGCACGAGCAGCGCGTAGCCGACCAGGTCTCCGGCGCCGTCGGACGCGTCGGCCCCTCCGGCCTCGGCAGCCCCGTCGGGCGACCCGGGCGACCCGGGCGACTCGGCCACGAGCAGCGCGTGGTCGGCGCTCGCGGTCCACGCGACGAACCTCTCCGGGGAGAGCTGCGTGCGGATGTGCTCGGCGACCGCCGCCGGGTCGGAACCTGGCGGGCACGCGAGCGGGAACGTGATCGCGGCCAGGGCCGCGAGGCGGTCGGCGTCGGCGGGGGTCGCGGTGCGCAGGGAGGTCGTCACCCGCGGAAATCTACCCGGCCGCACCGACGAGCGGGAGGGGCGTCCCGCCGTCGGGCCGTTGACACCCCGCCCCGCCCGGAGGACGGTGGAAGGACCGGAGACGTCGCCCGCCCAGCCCACGGACGCCGCCCCCGCCGGAGCCCCGACGACGGGGCCCGCGTGAGGGGAGGTGAGAACACATGAGGAAGATGGTCGACTGTCGGACCACGCCCAGCGTCATCAACTGCACGCTGACGATCGCCGGCGAGGAGGAGGAAGTCCTCGACGCCGCGTACGACCACATGATCAGCAAGCACGGTCACGAACCCACACCCCAGCTGCGGGAGGACATCCGTGCCGACCTGGTCGACGCCGAGCCGTCGATGGCCTGACGTGCCTGACGTGCCCGACGGCACGAGACGAGCACCTGACTAGCACCTGGCAGCACCTGACAGCACAGCCGGTCGTGACCCGCGGGTCACGGCCGACGCGCGTGCTCTCGGCGATGATGGGGACATGACGCACCTCCCGGCGCCCGACGCGCGCCGCATCGACCTCAACGCGGACCTGGGCGAGGGGTTCGGGCCGTGGGCGCTCGCGGACGACGATGCCCTCCTCGACCTCGTGACCAGCGCGAACGTCGCGTGCGGCTTCCACGCGGGGGACCCGATGATCATGCGCGCCACCACGCGCGCGGCCGTCGAGCGGGGCGTGAGCATCGGTGCGCACGTCGCCTACCGCGACCTCGCGGGCTTCGGGCGGCGCTTCCTGGCGGTCACGCCCGCCGAGCTGACGGCCGACGTCGTCTACCAGCTCGGCGCCCTCGACGCGTTCGCGCGCCTCGCGGGGGACCGGGTCCGGTACGTCAAGCCGCACGGCGCGCTCTACAACGCGATCGTCCGGCACGAGGAGCAGGCGCGCGCCGTCGTGGAAGCGGTCGTGGGGTACGACCCGACGCTCCCCGTCGTCGGGATGTCCGGGTCGGCCGTGCTGCGGCTCGCCGCGGAGGCGGGGCTGCCCGTGGTGCACGAGGTCTTCGCCGATCGTGGCTACGCGCCCGACGGGTCGCTCGTGCCCCGGGGAACACGCGGCGCGGTCCTGCACGACCCGGCCGAGGTCGCCGACCGCGCGCTGCGCCTGGTGACCGAGGGCGTCGTGGTCGCTTCCGACGGCAGGGAGATCGCGGTCGAGGCCGACTCGGTCTGCGTCCACTCGGACACCCCCGGCGCGGTCGCGCTCCTGACCGAGGTGCGCCGGGTGCTCCAGGCGAGCGGCGTCGTCGTGCAGGCGATCGGGCGGTGACCGTGCCGGGGATGTCGGGCGGGCCCCGCATCGGTGCGTACGGCGACCACGCCCTCATGGTCGACCTCGCGGGGCTCGACGACGTGCACGCGCTGGCCGCCGCGCTGCGCGCCGCGGCCGTGCCGGACGTCGTGGACGTCGTGCCCGCGGCGCGCACGGTGCTCGTGCTGCTGGACGACGCGGCGACCACCGCGGACCTGGCCCGGGTCGAGGACGCGGTCCGGGCGGCGTGGGAGTCGCGGAGCGCGGTCGCGCAGGAGGGGGAGGGGCGCCTCGTGGAGATCCGGGTCGTCTACGACGGGCAGGACCTGCCCGACGTCGCCGCGTGGGCCGGGCTGTCCGTCGCCGAGGTCGTGGCGCGCCACAGCGGACGGGAGTACGTGGTCGCGTTCGGCGGCTTCATGCCGGGCTTCGGGTACCTGACCGAGGTCGACCCGGCGATCGCCGCGCCCCGCCTCGCGACCCCGCGGACCCGGGTGCCGGCCGGGTCGGTCGCGCTCGCGGGCGACCTCACGGCGGTCTACCCCCGTGCGACTCCCGGCGGGTGGCGACTGCTGGGCCGGACCGACGTCGAGCTGTTCGACGTCGACCGCGACCCGCCCGCGCTCCTGACCGCGGGGACGAGGGTGCGCTTCCGAGAGGTCGACCGGCTGCCGGGCGACGCCGACGGTGACGCTGCTGTCGCCGGGGGTGACGCGCTGTCCGCCGAGGGTGACGTGCTGTCCGCCGGGGGTGACGCGCACTCCGCCGAGGATGACCGACGGCCTGCCGAGGGTGACCGTGCCGGTGGCGTCGAGGTTCTCGCGCCGGGGCCGCTGACGCTCGTCGAGGACGAGGGGCGGCCGGGCTGGGCGTCGTCGGGGGTGGGGAGGTCGGGCGCCGCGGACAAGATGGCGTTGCGCCTGCTCAACCGCCTGCTCGCCAACGACGACTCCGCCGCAGCGCTCGAGGTGACCCTCGGCGGGCTGGTCCTGAGGTTCCACGAGCGGGCGACGGTCGCGCTCGCGGGCGCGACGGCGCCGGCGGTCCTCGATGGCACGCCGGTCGGTATGCAAGCGGTGCTCGAGGTGCGCCGGGGAGCCGAGCTGTACCTCGGGTTCGCCGCGCGCGGGACGCGGACCTATGTGGGCGTGCGCGGCGGGTTCGACGTGGCGCCCGTGCTGGGGTCGCGTTCGTTCGACGTCCTCGCCGGCCTGGGGCCCGCGCCGTTGCGCGCGGGGGACCGGTTGGCGATCGGGCCGCGACCGTCCCGTCTGCCCATGGTCGACCTGGCGGCGCCCCGCGCCGCGACGACGGGGATCGTCGAGCTGACGGTGCGCCGCGGGGTGCGGGACGAGTGGTTCGACGACGCCGCCTGGCGCGACCTCCTGGGCGTCACGTTCGAGGTGACGGACGCGAGCAACCGGGTCGGCCTCAGGCTGTCGGGTGGGCGGGTCGGACGACGGAGCGGAGAGCTGCCGAGCGAAGGGCTCGTGCCCGGCGCGATCCAGGTCCCGCCCGACGGACAACCCGTCCTCTTCCTCCGTGACCATCCCGTCACGGGTGGCTATCCGGTGATCGGTGTCGTCCGGACCGGCGCGCTCGACGTCGCCGCGCAGCTCCGACCGGGGGACCGGCTGCGGTTCCGGGAGGCGAGTTGACGGGGGCGACGGGCACCCCGTAATGTTCTCGAAGTCAGCCCGGCAGGGAGGAACAGACACCACTGCGAAGCTCTTCGGAGCCGCCGCGAAGTGGCTGGATCCCCCGGGTGGCCACCCCTCAGATCTTCTCAGGGCATCTCTGCGTGTCATGAGAAGCCGCCGGGGCGGTCGGCTCAGGCGGCTCTCCTTCACCGGACACGGCGAAGTTGAGACGCGGGAATGAGTCTGGTAGGTTAGAGAAGTTGCCCCGAGTGAAGGCCCCTGGTGGGTTGGAGTCGGTGCGTGTCGGTTGCTTGAGAA
>NZ_JACSQQ010000052.1 GCF_014836555.1 Oerskovia rustica | reverse complement strand
GCGGGCCGGCGGCGGGCCGGGTCCGTGGTGGGTCGGCTCAGAGGTGCGCTCGGACCTGGGCCTCAGTCCGCGTGCGCGACGTGCGTCGCGCGCATGGCGAGCGCCGCGACGAGCCCGATCAGCAGGACGCCTGCCGTGACGAGCAGCGTCTGACCGACCGCGAGCGAGAACCCCTGGTGCAGGGCCGTGGTCGCGGCCTCGCGGATCTGAGCGGCCGCCTCGGGCGGGATGCCTGCGGGGAGCTCCATGTGCTGCGCTCCCCCGGTGAACGCGCCGCCCGCCGCGGCGAAGCCGTCGACGAACTGCTGACGGAACTCCGCGGGCAGCCCCGCCGACGCGTCGCGCGCGGCGGCCGGCAGGGTCGCCGAGAGCCGGCTCGTGAGCGTCGCGACGATCGCGGCCGAGCCGATCACGCCGCCCACCTGGCGGAACGTGTTGAACGCGCCCGCGCCCGCGCCGGCCGTGCGGTGGTCGAGCCCCGACGTCGCGAGGTTCGCGAGCGGCGAGAAGAGCGCGCCCGTCCCGATCCCGAACAGCGTCATGGGCGCGACGATGGACCAGGCGCTCGCGTCGGGCGTGGCCGCGACGCTCAGCCACACGACCGAGGCCGTGAGCAGCGCGAAGCCGGTCGCGACGACCCACTTGCCCGGGACCCGGTCGGAGAGCCGGCCTGCGAACGGCGCCACGACCCCCGACACGAGAGAACCGGGCAGGTTGATGAGCGCGGCCTCCAGGGGCGAGAGCCCCAGGATCGACTGGAGGAAGATCGTCAGCGGGAAGAAGATCCCGATCATGCCGAACGACACGGCCATGCCCGACACGTTCGCGAGCGAGAAGTTGCGCGAGTGGAACAGCGTGAGCGGCAGGAGCGCGCGCTCACCGAGGTGGCGCTGCCACAGCACGAAGGCCGCCAGGACCAGCACGCCCAGGCCGATGATCGTCCAGATGTTCAGCGGTCCCACGACCGTGCCCCAGTGGTAGGTCTCGCCCTCCTGCAGGCCGAACACGAACAGGAACAGACCCACGATCGAGAGCGCGACGCCGACCATGTCGAAGCTGCGCTTGTTGGTCGGCAGCGACGGCAGGCTCCGCAGCGCCAGGACGAGGGCCACGACGCCCACGGGGATGTTGACGAAGAAGATCCACTCCCAGCCCCACGTCTCGACGAACACGCCGCCGAGCAGCGGGCCCGCGATGGTCGCGACGCCCGCGACGGCTCCCCATAGCCCCATCGCGGCACCGCGCTGACGCGGCGGGAAGACGCGCGTGATCATCGACATGGTCTGCGGGGTCATGAGCGCGGCGCCCACACCCTGGACCGCGCGCGCCACGATGAGCATCTCGACCGAGCCGGAGAGCCCGCACCACAGCGAGGCCAGCGTGAAGACCACCAGGCCGAGCACGAACACGGGCTTGGGGCCGAAGCGGTCGCCCAGGCGACCGGCGAGCAGGAGCAGCACCGCGTACGTGAGCAGGTAGGCGCTGTTGACCCAGCCGACCGCGGTCAGGGTCGTGTCGAACGTGTCGACCAGCGTGGGGACGGCGATGTTCACGATCGTGGTGTCGACCATGATCATGAAGAAGCCCAGGCACAGGGCCGGGAGGATGCTCCACGGGCTGCGCCCGCCGAGGTCGACGAGCGGGGGGCCGGCCGGCGAGTCGGCAGGCGGCCCAGCGGGCGCGGTGGCCGTGGCGGACCGCGTGGCAGGGTCCGACGGCTCTGCGGAGGCAGTGGTACCGGTCGCGGGCAGGCTCCCTGAAGGAGGGGTCGGGGTCATGGGGTCCTCTGAGGTCGAAGAAGGGCAGTGGTGTTCAGGAGGCTGCGCGAGCAGCCGCTGCCGGGCGCGATCCCGGCGGCAGGTCAGGGCACGTAGTCCGTGGCCTGCGCCCGCGAACGGGCGGCGACGAAGTCGCGGAAGGACTGCGGGACGGGCTCGTCCCAGTCCAGGGCGCCGGAGTCGAGTTCGGCGAGCAGGCCGTCGAGCCACGCGAGCTCGGACTCGATCCGGTGGAGGTCGTACTCGACGTCGAGCAGGAGGCGACGGGGCAGGCCGTGGCTCCGCACGACGTCGTACCTGCGGGACCAGGCGGTGAGCTCCTCGGCCATCGCGGCACGCCGTGCCCGCAGCGCGGCGACCGCGCCCGAGCGGTCGATCGCGTGGGCCTGCGACAGCGCGAGCGGGAAGCCGGGGTGCTCCTGCCGGGGTTCGCCGAGCAGCAGGGCCGTGCGCGCCGCGAAGGCCTCGCGTCCGGTGTCGGTCAGCCGGTAGGTGGTCCGCTGGGGGCGGTTCCCGTCACGGTCGGTACCGACGGCCTCGACGAGGCCGTCCGACGCGAGGCGGTCCATGGAGTGATAGACCGAACCCGGCGTGATGCTCGCGAGCCGGTCGTCCCCGCGCTGCTTGAGGGTCTGGTGGACCTGGTACGGGTGCATGGGTCGCTCGTGGAGCAGCCCGAGGAGGAGCAGCGCAGCGGCAGAGAGCTCCTTGCGTGCCATGTGTCGCCTCCTCGTGGTCGTTCCTGGTGGAATACTCCGGCTGGAATATACGCCTCGGGCAACGATCAGGTCGAGGGGTGCCGGCTGGTCGTGAGCGGCGTCACGCACCACGCCCGGAGCCCGTCCGACGACCCGACCTGGCCGCACCGCGGGGCAGACGGAGGGTGGTCCCCGGCGCTAGGGTCGGGGGGAAGCAGGTCCGGTCCCGGCCGGCCGAGCGTCGCCGCAGGTCAGCGTGCCCGTCGGGCCGTGCGACCGATGGCCCCGCGAGCACCGGGGGCCCGCCCACCGACGGCACCGGGCAGCATCGAGAACGAGCTCGACACGAGGAGACGCATGGACACGACCGCGGGCACGTCACCGGCAGCCCTCTCGGCAGAAGGACCAGCACGTGAGACGCCTCGCGGCCGCGGGGGCGACAGCGCAGCTCTCTCGCCCCTGGTCGCGCTGCCCGCTGGATCGTTCCACCGCGGCTCGAGCGAGTTCTACCCCGACGAGGGGCCCGTCCACGAGGCCGCGGTGGCGCCCTTCGAGATCGAGCAGCACCCCGTGACCAACGCGCAGTTCGCCGCGTTCGTCGCCGCGACGGGCTACCTGACGGTGGCCGAGCGCCCGCTCGACCCCGCCGACTACCCCGGCGTCGCGACCGAGGACCTCGTGCCGGGCGCGCTCGTGTTCACCCCGACCACGGGTCCGGTCGACCTCTCGGACTGGCGGCAGTGGTGGCGCTGGCAGCCGGGCGCCCGGTGGAGCGCCCCCCACGGTCCGGGGAGCTCGATCGAGGGTCGCGAGGACCACCCGGTCGTGCAGGTCTCGTTCGAGGATGCGCAGGCGTACGCCGCATGGGCGGGCCGTTCGCTGCCCACCGAGGTCGAGTGGGAGTACGCGGCCCGGGGAGGGCTCGACGGCGCACGCTTCGCCTGGGGCGACGAGTACCGGCCCGACGGCGAGCTCCTCGCCAACCACTGGCAGGGTTCGTTCCCCTACCGCAACACGGGAGCGGCAGGGTGGGTCGGGACGAGCCCCGTCGGGACGTTCCCGGCGAACGGCTTCGGGCTGGTCGACATGATCGGCAACGTGTGGGAGTGGACCACGTCGTTCTACACCCCGAACCATGCGGCCGACGCCCGGTCCGCGGCCGAGGTCGAGGCGGCCCGGTCCGCGCTCACGGTGGAGATGCCCGCGTGCTGCTCGCCGAGCGCCGGGCAGGCCCGGAGCGCGCACGGCGCGGCCGTCGGGTCCGGAGCGACCGACGTCGACCCGCGCGCCGCCGCGAGCGCCGAGCCCGGGTCGACGATCCCCCGCAAGGCCCTCAAGGGCGGCTCGCACCTGTGCGCGCCGGAGTACTGCCTGCGCTACCGGCCTGCGGCCCGCTCGCCGCAGGCGGTCGACACGGCGACGAGCCACATCGGCTTCCGCTGCGTGGTGCGTCCCCCGGTGCCCGTCGCGTCGACCTCTCCGACGATGCCCGCCTCCGCGCGCAACCTGCTGGGCTGAGGCGTGACGTCGGGGTTCGCGGTGCTGCTGCGGGGCGTCAACGTGGGTGGCGGTCGCAAGGTCCCGTCGGCGGACCTGCGCGCGATCGCGCAGGACGCCGGGTTCGCGGGGGCACGCACGCTCCTCGCGAGCGGGAACCTGGTGGTGGCCCCGGGCACGTCGGGAGCGACGGGACCCGACGACGTCACGCACCTCGTGCGGACCGGCCTCGCCGACCGCCTGGGTCTCGACGTCGACGTGCTCACGCTGACCGGTGCGGACCTGGCGGCCGCGATCGCGGCGAACCCGTTCGACGAGGCCGCACGCGAGGACCCGTCCCACCTGCTGCTGACGTTCCACCCGCACCCGCCCGCTCCCGACCGGGTCGAGGCCTTCGACCCCGCTCGCTACGGCATCACGCACATGGCGTGGTCGGGGCCCGTGAGCTACACGTGGTTCCAAGGCGGGGTCGGTCCCTCGAAGCTCACGCCGGCCGTCCTGCTCAGGGCGCTCGGCGTGTGGGGCACGGCGAGGAACTGGAACACCGTGACCAGGCTGGCCGCGCTCGTGGACGCCGTGGGCTGACGCGGGAATCAGGCGCGGCGCTCGACGCCGATCGCCCCGGCCCCGGCGCCGTCGGTCACCAGGCGCCAGTGCTGGACCGTGCCCTCGTCGCGCACGACGACCCCGAGAGCCGCGAGGTCGTCCCGCACGTCCCGGACGTGCGCCTCCTTGCCCGCCTCGAGGAGACCTGACCGTGCACGGAGCAGCGCGTCGGCGCCGGCGGGCAGCGTGTCGTCGCCGACGTCCCAGCGGCGGTACGCAGCACGGAAGGGGTCCCCGCCGTCGCGCCACGGCCAGCCGTGACCCGTGAACGCCGCCGCGACCTCCCGGGTCGGCAGGTCCGCGGGCCACCGGTGGAGCTCCCGGCCGCCGCGCAGGAGCACGATCTCGGTGCCCTCGACGAACACGTCGGTCACCTCGGCGCGCCCGACCGTCTCGAGCGTGTCCTTGTCCTTGAACCCCGCTCCCGTGCCCGTGACCGCGATCCGGCCCATGTTCTCCACGAGGTGCTGCGCAAAGCACGCCCCGACGACGGCACCGAGGGCACCGAGCCCCACGAGGGCCCACGTGCCCCACACGTCGGCCAGGGCGTCGACGGAACGAGCCAGCCCCTGCCACGGGATCCAGGGCAGGCTCGCCATCCAGGCGGCGAGCCAGCGCAGCCCGACGCCTGCCGCCGCGCCGAGGATCGGCAGGACGACCCGGAGGAAGCGGGTCTCACCAGAGACGGCCCCGACGACCGTCTCCGTGGGGTCGTGGGAGACGGCGTCCGTGGTCAAGGATTCATGGATCTTCTCGTGCACACGGTCAGCCTCCCGTGGTTCGCATGCCCGAGACATCCCCCTTTCGGCGGACTTCCGGTCCGGCGAGGTCCTCCTTCCGGAGTGCTGACGCGCGCCACGGCTCCACCGGCCGGGCCGGCCGCCCGGTAGGATGGGAGGCTGGTGTGCCGGGAAGTCTGGTCGGCGTGACGTCGACGACCCCTCAACCACAGGAGACCTGTGAGCACGCACGAGCAGCACACCCCCACCCCCGACGAGTCTCCCCGCACGGGCGAGCCGGCGCCCTCCACGGGAGCGACGCCGTCGGGTGCTCTGCCCCTCGCGACGGCCGAGCGGCCGAGCGCCGGGCGGCGCTGGAAGCGCTGGGTCACCCGGGAGACCACGGGCGGCGCGCTCCTCATCGGGGCCGCGATCCTCGCGCTGCTGTGGGCCAACTCGCCCTGGCGCGCGGCGTACTTCGACCTCGCCGCCTTCACGGTCGGCCCCGCGTCGCTGCACCTGGACCTGTCGCTGTCGACGTGGGCCGCCGACGGCCTGCTCGCGATCTTCTTCTTCGTCGTGGGCGTCGAGCTCAAGCAGGAGTTCGTCGCCGGGTCGCTGCGCAACCCTCGCGAGGCGGGCGTGCCCATGCTCGCGGCCGTGGGCGGCATGGTCGTGCCCGCGATCCTCTACGTCACGGTCGCCCTGTGGGGCGGCGGCGCGGACGCCGTGCACGGCTGGGCGATCCCGACCGCGACCGACATCGCGTTCGCGCTCGCGGTCCTCGCGGTGTTCGGCCGCGGCCTCCCGACGGCGATCCGCACCTTCCTGCTCACGCTCGCCGTGGTCGACGACCTGCTCGCGATCATCGTCATCGCCGTCTTCTACACCGAGACCCTGCACTGGGCGCCGCTGGGCCTCGCCCTCGTGGGCGTCGCACTGTTCGCGTTCCTCGTGCGCCGCCGCCGCACGCACTGGTGGCTCCTGCTGCCGCTCGCCCTCGTCGTGTGGGCGCTGGTCCACGCGTCCGGAATCCACGCGACCGTCGCGGGCGTCCTGCTCGGCTTCATGGTCCCCGCGCTCGCGATCCACGGCGAGAAGACCTCCCGGACCCACCAGTACGAGCACCGCGTCAAGCCGATCTCCGCGGGGATCGCTCTGCCGATCTTCGCGTTCTTCGCCGCGGGCGTCTCGCTGGTCGACGGCGGCGGGGTCGGGGAGATGATCGGTCAGCCGGTCGCCATCGGCATCATCGTCGGCCTCGTGGTCGGCAAGGGGATCGGCGTGCTCGGCGTCACGGCGCTCGTCACGAAGCTCACGCCGCTGCGCCTCGCTCCCGGCATCGGTGTCCGCGACCTGCTGCCCGTGGGCCTGCTCGCCGGCATCGGCTTCACGGTCTCCCTGCTCATCGCCGAGCTGTCCTTCCCCGACTCCGGGCACACCGAGTCGGCCAAGGCTGCGGTGCTCCTCGCCTCGGTCGCCTCGGCGCTGCTCGCCGCCGCCGCGCTGCGCTGGGACGCCCGGCGCAAGCGCTCCGACGACATGAACGAGGACGGGCTGCCCGACGACATCTCGACGTACATCGGCGACGCCGCGGACGACGAGCGCTGACCCGGCAGGTCTCCGTCAGCGACCGTCCGACGGAGACCTGCTGACGCCCGAGGCAACTGCATTGAGAGAGCATGCGCGACTCTCTGACCCCGACCGCCGACCGCACGTGCGTTGCCGGGTGCGACGAGAACCGGTGCCGGTGCGGGGCGTCACCGGGCGCCGAGCGGGCCCGACGACGTCGGACGCTCGGGGCGCGGCTCCTCGGAGTGGCGCTCGTCATGGCGCTCGCGAGCGGGACCGCCGCGATCCCCCGCGACCCGGCGGCGACCACGACCGGCGCCTCGGCCGCCGCGACCGGCGACACCGAGCGCGCGAACGCCCAGGAGAAGGCGATCAGGTTCGTCGAACGCGCGACCCGCACCGTCGAACGGGCCGCCGGGAAGGTCGACGAAGGCCTTCGTGACGCCCTCCGCCGCGCGGTCGACGAGGTCGACGTGCAGGCCGCGAGCACGGCACGCACGCCCAGCCCCCTCCTCGCCCGAGGGCTCACACGTCTCCGCGACGCCGTCGAGCACGCAGAGGGCCTCGACGCCCAGGTGCGCCTGGCGATCTCGAGCTTCGAGTACGAACGGTCCCGGGTGGCCGCGGCCGAGAAGGCAGCGGCGGAGCAGGCTGCCGCCGAACAGGCGGCAGCAGAGCAGGCCGCGGCCGAGCAGGCGGCCGCAGAGCAAGCCGCCGCGCAGGCCGCGGCAGAACAAGCTGCGGCCGAGCAGGCGGCCGCAGAACAGGCCGCCGCCGACAGGGCGGCAGCGGCGAAGGCGGCGAGGGACACGGTGACCGCGGCCCCGCAGGGGGCCGCCACCTCCTCGCCGGCGCCCGCAGCCCCCTCGCAGTCGATCCAGGAGATCGGCGAAGCGACCCTGCGCAGCCTTCCGGGCAACGGCGGCGTCTCGCTCTCGTGGGACGACCCTGGCCTCTCCGGCCACCTCGGCGGTGTATGGAAGGGGAACACCTCGACGATCCTCGTCAACGCGTCACGGCTCGCCGGCCAGCCGTCGAAGACCAAGGACGTCATCCGGCACGAGATGGCGCACATCTACCAGGGCCGGCTCATGGCGGCGCACGGCATGTCGTGGTCGCAGATCGACGGTCTCCTCGCGGGTGCCTTCGGCTCCAACGCGAGCGAGAAGGTCGCGGACTGTGTCGCGATCCGCTTCGGCGCCTCCTGGGTGAACTACACGAGCGACTGCTCGGGCGGGGACAAGCAGGCGTGGGTCGACGCGCTCATCGGTGGCTACCTGCCCTGAGCCCCACGACCCGCCCGCGACGCTCTCGGTGGCGCGATCCTGCCAGCCCCGTACGATCGCACCCGTGACGCCAGACGCCCCGCGCCAGTCGGAGACCGCCCCGAGCACCAGGATCGCGACGGCTGCGGAGGACGTCGCCGGGCCCGGAGCCACCCCGGAAACGTCGGCCCGACCTGACGCGTCCCCGAGAGGTGAGCGGCCCGCCCGACCCCCGCTGCGCCGTCGGGCATGGGCGTGGCTCCAGCACTACGCACGGCGCTTCTCCACGACCGGGCTCGTCCTGGCCCTGCTCTTCTTCTGCTACTCCCTGACCCCCTCGCTCATCCCCCGCGCCTGGTACTACCAGGCGCTCATCACGGGCATGAGCATGGTCGGCGGCTACGGGATCGGGGCGTTCGTCGAGTGGTTCGCCCTCAAGGTCGGGCTGCGGATCCGCTGGAGCCCGCGCGTGAGCCGCATCGCGTGGTGGGTGCTCGGCGCCGCGACCCTCGTGCTCGTCCCCCTGTTCCTCGTCCTGGGCGCGCGCTGGCAGCACGAGCTGCGCGCCCTGTTCGGCATGCCCGAGCAGGCGCCCGCCAACGACGTCGCGACCGTGTTCGTGGCCCTTCTCATCGCGATCGGCGTCCTGCAGCTGGGCCGAGCTCTGCGTCGCGTCGCGCAGTGGGTGAGCCTGGTCGTCGACAACATCATGCCCAAGCCGATCGCCCGCTTCCTGAGCGGGGTCATCGTCGCGGTCGTGGTCGTGCTGCTCTTCAACGGCGTGATCTGGGCCGGCGTGCTGCACCTGCTCAACAACGTCTACGCGAGCGCCAACGAGCAGATCGACCCGAAGCTCTCCCCACCGACCTCACCCGAGCGGTCCGGCTCCCCGGAGTCCGGCTCGTCGTGGGAGTCGCTCGGCGCCGAGGGGCGACGCTTCGTGACGCTCGGCCCGACCCAGGCCGAGCTCGCCGAGTTCGCAGCAGGCGGCGACGTGGTCGACCCGGCGGACGTCCAGGTCCCGATCCGCGTCTACGCGGGCCTCGACCCTGCGGGCGACCTCGACGCGACCGCGCAGCGCGTCGTCGACGAGCTCGACCGGACGAACGCGTGGGACCGGTCGGTCCTGGTCGTGGCCACCACCACGGGCACCGGCTGGGTCGACCCCGGCATGAGCAACTCGCTCGAGCTCATGCACGGCGGCGACACCGCGATCGCCTCGATGCAGTACTCGTACCTGCCGAGCTGGATCAGCTTCGTGGGTGACCGCAGCACCCCGCCGAACGCGGGCAAGGCCCTCTACGAGGCCGTGTACGAGGCCTGGGCGCAGCAGCCCGAGGACTCCCGGCCGAAGCTCATGGCCTTCGGGATCTCGCTCGGCTCGTTCGGCGCGCAGGGTGCCTTCAGCGGCCTGCAGGACATGACGACCCGCACCGAGGGCGCCATGTTCGTGGGTACGCCCAACTTCACGCCCAACTGGACGTACTTCACCACGAACCGCGACCAGGGCTCGCCCGAGTACTCGCCCGTCTACGAGGAAGGACGCCAGATCCGCTGGGGCACCGAGGTCTCGAGCGCCGCGAACGTCTGGTCCGTGCCCGGCACGTGGGAGACCCCGCGCGTCGTCTACGTCCAGCACGCGTCCGACGGCGTCACCTGGTGGTCCCCCACGACCCTGTGGTCCGAACCCGACTGGATGCGCGAGCCGCGCGGCCCCGACGTGCTCGACGCCGTGCAGTGGCGACCCTTCGTCACGTTCTGGCAGCTCACGGGCGACCTGTTCGTCGCGGCCGCCTCCGACATCCCCGCAGGTCACGGGCACGTGTACTACCTCGAGTACGCCGACGGCTGGTCGGCGCTCAACGCCCCCGCCGGCTGGACGGACGCGGACACCGCGCGGCTCAAGGAGCAGATGCTGACCAAGCAGCCGGCGGCGTCGAGCTCGACGGGCTGAGGCAGCCGCTCTCCTGCCCGACGGCGGCGCGCACCTTCTCGGGGTGCGGGCCGCCGTCGGCTGTCGTGGGTGAGCACGCCGGTCAGGGGCGAGCGGCGGCCCCTCGCGCCGACGGCAGCGCCGTGGCGACGACCAGCGCGACGAGACCCACGGCGGCAGCGAGCCCGAAGGCCGCCGAGAACGGTGTCGTCGACGAGACCATCCCGCCCTGGGCCACGGCGCCTGCCAGGAGCGCGGTCGTGACCGGTGCCGCGACGGCCGACCCGACCGTGCGCAGCACCGCGTTGAGCCCTGTGGCCGCCGCGACCTCGTCGGCCGGCGAGAGCATCGTGACGAGCTGTGCGCACACCGCGAACCCGATCCCGTTGCCAAGCCCGAGGACCGTGAAGAACACCAGGACGGCCCACATCTGGCCAGGCCAGACCGCGAGCCCCACCCCCGCGACGACCATGACCAGCACGGCCGTGATCGCCAGCGACTTGGCACCGAAGCGGATGCTCAGCGCCGGGGCGACACGTCCGCCCACGAACACCAGGACCGCGCTGGGGAGCAGCACCAGACCGGTCTGCGTGACCGTGAGCCCCGACCCGGCGTCGGGCCGCGCCTGGAGGATCAGCGGCAGGCTCACGTAGAACACGTAGGGCACGAACCCGAGGGCGAGGGTCAGGACGCTCGTGATCACGAGCGACCGGTTGCGGAAGGTGCGCACGTCGACCAGGGGCGCGGCCGACCGCAGCTCGACCAGGACGAGCACGACCAGGGCGCAGACCGCGGCGAGCCCGACGCCCCAGGTCAGCGGCGACGCCCACCCCCACGACCGGCCCTGGGAGACGGCGAGCAGCAGCCCGGCGAGACCTCCCGCGAGCAGGAGCGTCCCCGCCCAGTCGGTGCGTGTCGCGCGTCCCTCGGGCCGGACACGCACCGCCGGGACCCAGGCGAGGACCATCGCGAGCGCGACGAGGACCAGGGCCGCGGTCGACCAGAACAGCCAGTGCCACGAGAGCGACTCGACGATCAGGCCGCCCAGGACGAGCGCCACGCCCGCCCCGACCCCGACCATCCCGGACAGCCACCCGAGGGCTGTGACCAGGTGCCGACCGTCGAGCGACCGACGCGAGATCGCGAGGGCCAGCGGGAAGGTCGCGGTGCTCACGCCCTGGACCACGCGTGCCGCGAGCAGGACGCCCAGGCTGGGTGCGAGAGCCGCGGCCACGGTCGCCGCGGCGAAGACGACGAGCGTGACGACCAGGACCCGACGGTGCCCGTAGCGGTCACCGAGCGAGCCGACGACCGGGGCGAGCACGGCGCCCGCGACGAGGAAGGCCGTGAGGATCCACCCCGTCCCCTGGGGGCCCGACCCGAGGGCCTCCCCGAGCGTCGGGAGGGCCGGCACCAGGAGCGTCTGCATGAGCGAGAAGGCCAGGACCGCGGTCGACAGGGCCAGGATCATGAGAGCCGGCCGGGCCGGCGTTCCCGAGTCGCTCTCGTCGTGCGGGGCCGACGGCGCCGTGCTGTGAAGGGTGTCGGTGGACGTGGGGGCAGGACGGGTCACGGGCACGGCTCTCGGTCGGTGGCCGGCGAACCGGCGGGCAATGGATCGGAACGGAATCTCCGTTCCGTTCCAAAGTAGCACCCACGACGGCTACCGTGAAGACATGCCCCAGGACCCGACCTCGCCGCCGCTCGCCGGTCGCAAGCGCGAAGCCCTCGCCAACGACCGCAACGTGCTGGTCGCGGCGCGCGAGGTCTTCTCCCTCCACGGTCCCGAGGCGACGGTCGCCCAGGTGGCCGAGCGGGCAGGAGTGGGCGTCGGCAGCATCTACCGCCGCTACAGCACCAAGAGCGCCCTGGTCCGCGCCCTGCACGTCGCGGCGATCGACGAGCTCGCGCAGATCGCGCGCGAGTGCACCGAGGGCATCGACGCCGGGGAGAGCACCACGTCCGGCGCCGTCGAGACCTTCCTGCGGCGGCACATCCTCGAGTCGTTCGGCCCGCTCATCATCTCCTCGGGCGAGCACCCGCCCGCGACGCCTGAGGTCGACGCCGCGTCCGCCGCGCTGCACGAGGCGCTCGAGCAGGTGCTCGCGACGGACCGCGCGGCCGGCCTCGTGCCCGACGCCCTGACCCCGGCGGACCTGATGCTGCTCATCACCCACCTGCGCCCACCCCTCCCCCTGCCCCGCGAGCAGGCCGACGCCCTCCACCTGCGCTATCTCGGCCTGGTGCTCGCTGGGCTCGCGCAGGCCGCCGCGCCAGCGCCCTCGACGGCGGACGCCGCCGCCCCCGACTCCGCCGACCTGACCCCCGGCCCCTCGTGGGAGGACTGGCTCGCGCTGTGGACCTCCCGCGACAGCGGGACCACCGCGGGCGACTGAGCGACACCGTCGACGAACAGCTCGAGGCCCACCTCTCCCCCGGCTGCCGCGAGCCTCTCCGGAAGATCGGCCAGCGAGTCGACCTGCTCGACGTGCCGGACGCCCGGCGGCCCCTGCCCGGCGAGGACCGCGAGCGCCACCTCGGCCGCGACCAGTCCCGTGACCCGCCCCTGGCCGTGCGCGACGAGCGACACCTGCGCCTCACGCTCCCCGTCGCGGGCCGTCGCGGCGAGGGCGAACCGGGCTCCCCCGACGTGCACGGCCCCGAACACCGCCGCGAGCAGCCGGCGTCCGCGCTCGCTGCGGAGCGCTCGCAGGAGGCGCGCGCGGCGCGCCCCGAACAGCACCGCGGTGAGCGCCCGGGAGTCGAGCGCGAACCGCGTCGTCACGCGCGGCACGTCGAGCGTGCGGCGCAGGGCGTGCTGGTCGGAGAAGTCGAACGGGTGGACGGTACGCCTCCCGAAGCCGGGCAGCAGGACCTGGCGCGCGCCGCCGTCGGGCGCCCGTGCGCCACCGCGCGACGTGCCCTCCCGGCTCGGACCACCCGGGGCCCCCGGCGTGTCCGGTTCACCCGTGCGCGGGCCGACCAGCCCGTCGACCGTCCAGCGGATCGCGTCCGCGCCGTGCGCCTCGCCGCCTCCGAGCAGCACGGCGAGGTCGATCTCCTGGGCGCCGCCCACGAGGTCGTGGGCTCGACGCGCGAGCAGGTTCGTGAGCCCGGGCGCGACGCCCACGCTCAGCACGGCTGCGGCGCCGGCGTCCCGGGCGGCCTCGTCGAGGGCCTCGGTCGCCTCGAGCTGGGACCGCGACGCCGAGACGTCCACGAGCGAGACGCCGCGCCCGAGGCAGGCCCTGGCGACGCGGTCGTCGCCGGGCTCGACGGCCAGGACCACGAGGCCCACGCCGTCGAGGGCCGCGTCGAGGGTCGCGGGATCGGCGAGGTCTACCCGCTCGGCACGCGCCGAGCCGATCCGCCGGGCGAGCGCCTGCGCTGCGTCGAGGTTGCGACCGGCGGGGACCACGCGTCCTGGCACGGCCTCGGCGAGCCGTTCGCACACGACGGAGCCGACCGCCCCGTAGCCACCCACGACGAGGACAGCCGGAGAATTCACTAGAGTCATGCTCTAGTGAATATCACTGTAGTCTCACTACAGTCAATCGTCGACGGTCGTCAGCAGGAGCCTCATGTCCCCCACCCGCGCCGAGAAGGCCCGCGCGACCCGCACCCGCATCCTCGACGCGGCGAGCGGGCTGTTCGTCGAGAACGGCTGGACGCGCACCTCGGTCGAGGACGTCGCGCGCGCCGCGGGGGTCGCGACCCAGACGATCTACTACACGTTCGGCACCAAGCACGCGCTCTTCAAGGAGCTCCTCGACGTGAGCGTCGCGGGCGACCACGACGACGTCGCCACGCTCGAACGCCCCTGGGCGCGCGCCGTCCTCGCCGAGCCCGACGCCACCGTCCACCTCGCGCTGCACGTCGCCGGAGCACGCGCCGTGCTCGACCGCGTCGCCCCGCTCCTGAGGGTCCTGCGCGACGCCTCGCCCGCCGTGCCCGAGCTCGGGGTCCTGTGGGCGGCGAACCAGTCGCAGCGCCGCACGGTCGCGGCGACCCTCACCGCCGCGCTCGCCGACAAGGCGCGCCTGCGGACGAGCACCCCGACCGCAGCCGACGTGACGTACACCCTGCTCGGCCCCGACACGTACGGGACGCTCGTGCTCGACGGCGGCTGGACGCCCCCCGCGTGGCAGGACTGGGCCACCGACGCGCTCCAGCGCCAGCTCCTGCCATGACGCCACATGCACCCCGCTGCTAGGGTCGACGCATGAGCAGCTCGTCGACCGTCATGATGCGCCCCACCCGGGGCCCTTCGTGATGCGCTGACACGCTCCACCACCCAAGGCCTCGCCGTAGCGAGGCCTTTCGTGTGTCCGGGCCCGGTGCGGTCGAGGCGCCACAGCACCCGTCGAGGGTGCCCGCCGTCCCCGAGAGGACTCCCACCATGACCGCGCAGACCACCCCCGCCGGCACGCCCGCCCTGCCCACCTTCTACGTCACGACCGCCATCCCCTACGTCAACGGCGACCCGCACCTGGGCCACGCGCTCGAGCTCGTCCAGGCCGACGTCCTGGCCCGCCACGCGCGCCTGCGCGAACGCCCGACCCGCTTCCTCACGGGCACCGACGACCACGCGCTCAAGAACGTGACGGCGGCCCGAGCAGCGGGCCGCGAGGTCGGGGAGTTCGTCGCCGAGCACGTCGAGGACTTCCGTGCGCTGCGCCCTGCGCTGGCACTGTCCACGGACGACTTCCTGTCGACGTCGACGGACCCCCGGCACCGCCCCGGCGTCGAGGCGCTGTGGCGACGGTGCGCCGACGCCGGGGACTTCTACCGCCGCTCCTACGAGGGCCTGTACTGCACGGGCTGCGAGCAGTTCTACTCCCCCGACGAGCTCGACGCGTCGGGGCGCTGTCCCGAGCACCTGCCGCTGCCCGAGCGGGTGGTCGAGGAGAACTGGTTCTTCCGGCTGTCCCGCCACGCCGACGCGGTCCGCGACGCGATCGTCTCAGGACGCGTGCGCATCAACCCGGCCGCCAAGCGCAACGAGGTGCTCGCGTTCCTCGACGCCGGGCTCGAGGACTTCAGCGTCTCGCGACCCGCGTCCCGCTCGGACGGCTGGGGCGTCCCGGTCCCCGGGGACCCGTCCCAGGTCGTCTACGTGTGGTGGGACGCGCTGACCAACTACGTCACGGCGCTGGGCTACGGGGCAGACCCCGCCGCCCCGGGCTCCGCGGACGACTACCGCACCTGGTGGGCAGGCGGCGACGAGCGCGTGCACGTGATCGGCAAGGGCATCACGCGCTTCCACGCGGTCTACTGGCTCGCGCTCCTGCTCTCGGCGGGCGAGCCGCTGCCCACCACGATCCACGTGCACGACTACGTCACGGCCGGGGGCGCCAAGCTCGCCAAGTCGGCGGGCACCGCGGTGCACCCCGTCGGACTCGTGGACGCGTACGGCACCGACGCCCTGCGGTGGTGGTTCGCGCGCGAGGTCCCGCTCCTGGGAGACGCCGAGTTCACGACCGAGCGCCTCGTCGCCCGGCACGACGACGAGCTCGCACACGGCGTGGGGAACCTGGTCAACCGCACGCTCACGCTCGTGCACCGGTTCCGCGACGGCCGCGTGCCCGCGCTCCCCCACGACCGGGCGACGGGCCCCGACGAGCTGAGCGCCGCCGTCGGGCAGGTGGGGAGGGCCGTGGACGCGGCCCTCGCGGACGCCGACCTGCGCGCCGCGACCGGTGCCGTCCGGCGCATCGTCGACGCGGCCAACCGGTACGTCGACGCGGAGAAGCCGTGGGAGCTCGCGGCCCGCGAGCGCGCCGGAGAGGAGGGCGCCGCCGTGCTGCTCGACCTCGTCCTCGCACGGCTCGTCGAGGCGTGCCGGGTCGTCGCGGTCGAGCTCTCGCCGTTCGTGCCCGACGGCGCCGCGCGCCTGCGCGAGCAGCTCGGCTCCCCGCAGGGCGCCCAGACGGCCGGGCCCGACCGTGTGGGCACCCCGACACCGGTCTTCCCGCGCCTGGGCTGACCCCTAGCGCAGCGCCGGGGCGTGCGACTCCAGGAACCGGAACACCTCGGTCTGGTCGACGCCCGGGAACGCCCCGACCGGCATCGCGGCGAGCATGCTCGCGTGCGGGCGGGCGCTCGGCCACGACCGGTCCGCCCAGCGCTCGGTCAGGGCCGCGGGCGGGCGACGGCAGCACGACTCGTCGGGGCAGCGCGAGACCGTGCGCTCGGTCGTCTCGCGCCCGCGGAACCACTTGACGTGCCCGAACGGCACGCCGACGCTCACCGAGAACTGGCCGTCGTCGGAGTCCTGGACCCGCGAGGTGCACCAGTAGGTGCCGGTCGGGGTGTCGGTGTACTGGCTGAACGGGCTCAGCCGGTCCTCGACCGCGAAGACCGTGCGCGCGGTCCAGTTGCGGCACACGTACTGCCCCTCGACAGCCCCGAGGGGGTCCGCGGGGAAGCGTACGCCGTCGTTCTCGTACGCCTTGTGGATGATCCCCGACTCGTGGATCTTCATGAAGTGCACCCCGATGCCCAGGTGCGTCGTGGCGAGGTTCGTGAACCGGTGAGCCGCGGTCTCGTAGGACACCGAGAAGGCGTCGCGCAGGTCCTCGACCGAGATCTCGCGCGCGTCCTTGGCCTCCTTGAGGAGCTTGACGGCATCGCGCTCGGGGAGCAGGAGCGCGGCCGACAGGTAGTTGGCCTCGACGCGCTGGCGCAGGAACTCGCCGTAGTCGCGCGGTTCGTGGTGGCCCAGCACGTGCGACGCGAGCGCCTGGAGCAGGGCCGAGCGCGGGTCGCTCGACGCGCGCGTTCCCGTGCTCGGCAGGTACACGCGGTGGTGCCGCAGGTCGATCACCGAGCGGGTCGAGTGCGGCAGGTCGTGCACGTAGTGCAGCGAGAAGCCCAGGTGCGTCGCGAGGTCCGCGGCCACGCGCTGCGACATGGGACCGCGAGCGTGCCCGACGCCGTCGAGCAGCTCACGCGCGGTCGTCTCGAGCTCGGGGAAGTGGTTGTCCTGGGCGCGCATGGTCGCGCGGAGCTCGGTGTTCGCACGGCGGGCCTCCTCGGGGGTCGCGGCCCGCTCGGTGTGCAGGCGCTCGAGCTCTCGCTGGAGGCCCACGATGGCCTCGAGAGCGTCGCTCGGGAGCGACTTGCCGACCCGCACCGCGCCGAGCCCGAGCGAGGCGAACAGCGGGCCGCGCTGGGCACGCTCGAGCTCGATCTCGAGGGCCGCGCGGCGCGTGGGCGGCTCGGCCGAGAGCAGGTCCTCGACGCTGGCCCCGAGCGCGCGGGCGATGGCCTGGAGCTGGGAGAACTTGGGCTCGCGGCGCCCGTTCTCGATCACCGAGACCTGCGAGGGCGCCCGGCCGATCGCGGCCCCGAGCTCGTCGAGCGTCATGCCCCGCTCGGTCCGCAGGTGCCGGACACGACGGCCGATCGTGAGGGCGTCGGCCTCGTCCTCGACGGGCAGCGTGCCGCCCGCAGGCGCCCCGCCCTGCCGTCCGAGGAACTTCTGTGCTGACTGCGCGTCAGATGCCATGACTGAGGGTGACACACGCCACTCCTTGCGCACAACAGAAGAAGTGCATTTCTTCTGCCGAAGAAGTCCTTGCGGACCCCTTGCGCGGCGAAGGAAGGTCGTTCCACGGCCACCGCTCATCCGGGCGGCACGCCGGAACGAGTACCACCGCACGCAACGAAGCTCTGGAGGCACCCCGTGACCACCCCGCCCATCATCAGCCGCCGCTCCGAGAACGAGTACGCCACGCCCCGCGCGTCCGCGACCTCCCGGACCGAGGACGTCACGGCCCCCGTCGCACCGTCCGGCCACACCCCCGGGCACACGCCTTCACGACCCGGCGACCAGCGACAGACCGCCGCCGACCTCGCCCTGTCCTGGGCGACCGACCCCCGCTGGTCCGACGTGCAGCGCGACTACACGGCCGAGGACGTCGTCGCCCTGCGCGGCTCGGTGCGCGAGGAGCGGACCCTGGCCCGCCGCGGCGCCGAGAAGCTGTGGGACCTCATCCACACCGAGGAATGGGTCGCCGCGCTCGGCGCCATGACCGGCAACCAGGCCGTGCAGCAGGTCCGCGCGGGCCTCAAGGCCATCTACCTGTCCGGCTGGCAGGTCGCGGCCGACGCCAACCTGTCCGGCCAGACCTACCCGGACCAGTCGCTGTACCCCGCGAACTCGGTGCCGGCCGTCGTGCGCCGCATCAACAACGCCCTGTTGCGCGCCGACCAGATCGAGACCGCCGAATCACCTCTCAGCACGCCTGAGCGCGACTGGATCGCGCCCGTCGTCGCCGACGCCGAGGCGGGCTTCGGCGGGCCCCTCAACGCCTACGAGCTCATGCACTCGATGATCGAGGCGGGCGCCGCGGGCGTGCACTGGGAGGACCAGCTCGCGTCCGAGAAGAAGTGCGGCCACCTGGGCGGCAAGGTCCTCGTCCCGACCGCGCAGCACATCCGCACGCTCAACGCGGCCCGCCTCGCCGCGGACGTCGCGGGCGTCCCGACCGTCATCATCGCCCGCACCGACGCGCTCGCCGCGGACCTCATCACGTCCGACGTCGACCCGCGCGACCAGGAGTTCCTCACGGGCGAGCGCACCGCCGAGGGCTTCTACCGGACACGTCCCGGCATCGACACGGTCATCTCGCGCGGCCTCGCGTACGCCCCGTACGCCGACCTCATCTGGGTCGAGACGGGCGAGCCCGACCTCGAGCTGGCCCGCCGGTTCGCCGAGGTCGTCCACGCGCAGTACCCCGACAAGAAGCTCGCGTACAACTGCTCGCCGTCGTTCAACTGGAAGAAGCACCTCGACGACGCCCAGATCGCGAGCTTCCAGAAGGAGCTCGCCGCGATGGGCTACGCGTTCCAGTTCATCACCCTGGCCGGCTTCCACGCCGTGTCCCACTCCATGTTCGAGCTCGCCCGCGGCTACAACGACCGCGCGATGAGCGCCTACGTCGAGCTCCAGGAGGCCGAGTTCGCCTCCGAGTCCGACGGCTACACGGCCACCCGCCACCAGCGGGAGGTCGGCACCGGCTACTTCGACCGCGTCGCCACGGCTCTCAACCCCGACAGCGCCACCCTCGCGCTCGCCGGTTCCACCGAGACCGCCCAGTTCCACTAAGCCCCGCCCCGCCTCGCCGAGGTGGAGGTCCCGCGTCGAGGTAGAGGGTTCCGGCCCTCTCCCTCGACGACTCCCCTCCGTCTCGCGGCACAGACCATCGGAGCACGCCATGCCCATCACCCTCACGACCCACTCCTCCGGCCCGACGACGTCACGCACCTCGTCCGGCAGTCCCACCCCCGGCCCCCGCGGAGGGCGCGACGACGACGCACGACGCGCGACGCCGTCGGGCACCCTGGACGTCACCGGGCCTCTCGGCGAGCGCTACCGCGAGATCCTGACCCCCGGCGCCCTCGACTTCCTCACCGCGCTGCACGACCGCTTCCTGGCCGCCCGCCACGGGCTGCTCATGGACCGCCAGCAGCGCCGCCAGGACGTGGCCGACGGGATCGACCCCGACTTCCGCGCCGCGACCCGGCCCGTGCGTGACGACCCGTCGTGGCAGGTCGCCGGCTCGCACGGCGCCCCCGGGCTCGAGGACCGCCGCGTCGAGATCACCGGCCCCACCGACCCCAAGATGGCGATCAACGCCCTCAACTCCGGCGCCAAGGTGTGGCTCGCCGACCAGGAGGACGCGTCGTCGCCCACGTGGCGCAACGTGGTCGAGGGCCAGCTCGCGCTGCATGACGCGATCCGCGGCACGCTCGCGTTCACCTCCCCCGAGGGCAAGGAGTACGCGCTGCGCTCGACCGAGCTGACCGACCTGCCGACCATCGTGTTCCGGCCCCGCGGCTGGCACCTCATCGAGAAGCACCTGCGCTACGTCGACCGCGCGGGGGTGGCGGTCTCGGCGTCGGCGTCGCTCGTGGACTTCGGGCTGTACTTCTTCCACAACGCGCGCGAGCTCGTCGAGCGCGGCCGCGGACCGTACTTCTACCTGCCCAAGCTCGAGGGCTACCGCGAGGCGCGCGTCTGGAACGACGTGTTCGTGTTCGCGCAGGAGTACCTGGGCATCGAGCAGGGCACGATCCGCGCGACCGTGCTCGTCGAGACCCTGCCCGCCGCGTTCGAGATGGAGGAGATCCTGCACGAGCTGCGCGACCACTGCGCCGGGCTCAACGCGGGCCGCTGGGACTACCTGTTCTCCGTCATCAAGTCGTTCCGCACGCGCGGCGACCAGTACGTCCTGCCCGACCGTTCGCAGGTGCCCATGACCGCCCCGTTCATGCGGGCCTACACCGAGCTCCTCGTCGCGACGTGCCACAAGCGCGGGGCGCACGCGATCGGCGGCATGAGCGCGTTCATCCCCGACCGCCGCCGACCCGACGTGACCGAGAAGGCGTTCGAGCAGGTCCGCGCGGACAAGCGGCGCGAGGCCGGCGACGGGTTCGACGGCACCTGGGTCGCGCACCCCGACCTCATCCCCGCGGCGCGCGCCGAGTTCGACGCCGTGCTGGGAGACCGGCCGCACCAGGTCGCGCGACTGCGCGACGACGTGAGCGTGGGGCAGCACGAGCTGCTCGACATCGGGTCGGTGCGCCGAGCCGGCGCCACCGTGACCGCGGCCGGGCTGCGGTCCAACGTCTCGGTAGGCGTGCGCTACATCGAGTCGTGGCTGCGGGGCGTGGGAGCCGCAGCGATCGACCACCTCATGGAGGACGCCGCGACGGCCGAGATCTCCCGCTCGCAGGTGTGGCAGTGGATCGCGTCCGGGACACGCACCGACAACGGCGTGCCGATCACCCGGGCCCGCGTCGAGGCGCTGCTCGCCGAGGTCGTCGACGACCTGCCGCGCGGCGAGGGCAACCGGGTCGACGACGCCGCGCACGTGTTCCGGGCCGTCGCCCTCGCCGAGGACTTCCCGACCTTCCTGACCATCGGGGCGTACTCGCAGTTCCTGGTCGGGTCGCCCGTGGACGGCCCGCGCGAGGGCTGACCACCTGAGCGCCGGCCGCTGCCGGCGGAGGTCGAGAACGGGGTTGAGGTCGTCATCGAGGG
>NZ_JACSQQ010000051.1 GCF_014836555.1 Oerskovia rustica | reverse complement strand
GGGGGGGGGGGGGGGGGGGGGGGGGGGGGGCGGCGGGACCGACCCGGACTCGGGGTCGGTCGGCTTGAGGTCCGCGGGCGGCTCGGGGAGCCTGAGCGCGGGGAGCGCGGGAACGGGCGGGCGCGCCAGGATGGGCGGCCCGTCCCCGGCGGCCACCGCAGGCCCGACGTCGGAGCCGCAGTTCTCGCAGAACCTCGCCCCGGGTGCGGGCACCTCACCGCACGTGGCGCACGGCGCGAGCAGGCCGGGCGAGCTCTCCTGCGCGCTCACGTCGTCGTCCAGCGACGCACGGCGTTCGCCTGGTCGACGAGGTCGATCTTCGCGACCCGGTCCTCGGTGAGCGTCGCCATCTCGCGGTAGGCCCCCTCGAGGGCGTCGCGCAGCGGTGGCTCCTTGGGCTCGACCCCGCCGAGGCGCGCCGTGCCGACCTGCTTCTTGACCGTGACCTCCTCGAGCGCGGAGCGCAGGACGTCGATCGAGAGGGCCACGCGGTCGCGCTGGGGGATCGCGACCGACTCGACGCTCGCGAGCGCCTCGGCCAGGGCCGTGAGCCCGCGGTCGGAGCCGGCGAGGAGCCGGGCGCGGCGCATGCGCGCGTCGGTGTAGGAGCTGCGGGTCGGGGTCACGAGGTCCAGCGCGTGCAGGGCCCCGTCGAGGTCGCCCCGCGCCTGCCGGATGCGGGCGAGCCCGAACGCCGCGGGAGCGGTGTAGTTGGCGTCCGACCGGGCGCAGATCACGTACAGCGACTCCGCGATGTCCGGTTCCCCGCTGACCTCGCACGCGACCGCGAGCGCGAGCTTGGGCGCGAGCTCGCCGGGGACCTGGCCGTAGACCGCGTTGAACGAGGCGCGGGCGTCCGCGGCCTCGCCACGCGCGAGCTCGGCGAGCCCGCCGATCCAGGCCGCACGCCACTCCCACGGGTCGTCGGCGAGGATCTCGACGATCGTCTTGTCGACCTCGGCGAACCGGCGGTGCTCGATCGCGGCCTTGGCGTACGCGAGCCGCACCTCGACCGTCGACTCGGGGGCCGCAGCGAGGGCGGCCATGCGAGCCGCGGGGTCGGCGATGTTGACGCCCGCGAGCCAGCTCGCCATGGGGTCGGACTCGTCGATCTTGAGCGTCGGCAGGGCGTCCCACGTCAGCGGGTGGTCGGCGTCGTCGGACACGGGCGCCTCGAACAGGACGGAGGCCGCCGAGTGCAGCGCGCCGCTGCCCGGGCCGCGGTCGGTCGCGACGACCTCGCGCAGCACGCCGATGAGCTGCGCGCGCATCTCGTCGACCGTCGCGAAGCGGTCCGACGGGTCGAGCGCGCACGCCTTGGCGAGCAGGCGGTAGAACGAGTCGTACTGCTGGAAGACCGGGGTCTCGGCGACCGGCGGCAGGGAGGCGACGTACGTCGTCTGGTTCCCGCGGAAGTCCAGCACGAGCGTGGCGAGCGTGCGCCCGATCGTGTAGATGTCGGACGCGACGGACGTCCCGATCTCCGCGACCTCGGGAGCCTGGTAGCCGACCGTGCCGAAGATGGCGGAGGTCAGGTCGTCCAGGCGCCGCACGCCGCCCAGGTCGATGAGCTTGACGCCGTCGCCCTGCTGGATCATGTTGTCGGGCTTGAAGTCGCAGAAGATCAGGCCCAGGTCGTGCAGGTACGCGAACGCCGGGAGGATCTCCAGGACGAACGCGAGCGCCTGGTCCACGGGCAGCGGGTTCACCACGCCGCCGTTGTCGTCGCGGCGGTCCTTGAGGATCTCCTTGAGCGACTTGCCGCCCACGTACTCCATGACGGTGTAGCCCGCGCCGTCGTGCATCACGAAGTTGTAGATCTCGACGATCAGCGGGTGCTCGACCTCGGCCAGGAACTGGCGCTCGGAGATCGCGGCCGCGAACGCGTCGGGGTCGCCCGAGTTGAGCAGACCCTTGAGCACGACCCACCGGCCCGACACGTTCTGGTCGCGGGCCAGGTAGATCCAGCCGAGGCCGCCGTGCGCGAGGCAGCCCACGACCTCGTACTGGCCGCCCACGACGTCGCCTGGCGAGAGCTGCGGGTCGAACGAGAACGCGGTGCGGCACTGCGGGCAGAAGCCCGAGGTGCGGCCCGGGACGCCGTCGCGCGACCGGCCGACCTTGGCGCCGCACGTGGGGCAGAAGCGCTTGGACTCCGCGAGCTCGGGCACGGCCATGATGGCCTGGAGCGGGTCGCGGACCGGCGCGCTGGGCACGGTCGTCAGGCCCGCGCCCAGGCGGTGGCCGCGCAGACGTGTCGAGGACGTCCCCACGCGCCGTGTCGACTTGGTGCCCGTGACGGCCGAGCGGGCCGAGCCGAGCGCGGCGCTCGCGAGCTGGGTCGAGCTCGTGCGCCCGGTGCGGGTCGAGACGGCCTCGCCCTCGGGGCCGGGGCCGGCCGCGTAGTTCGGCGCGGCCTGCGCGATGCCCGTGCCGAGCATGGCCGACGGCGACGCGGCGGCAGCGGTCGCGGTCGTCGACGACCCTGCCGGGCCGGGAGCACCGGCCGCGCCCGAGGGCGCGGCGGGCGAGCCGCAGACGTTGCAGTAGCCGTCCTCGATGAAGCCGGGGCAGCCCGGCTGGGAGCAGGGCTCCTGAGCGGTCGTGGTCATCGGGACGATCCTTCCTGGCCCGGTGCGGGCGACGGTCCGGGCGACGAGAGGTGTGCGGGCAGGTCACGGGACAGGAACTGGTACTGCTCGACGAGGAAGCGCAGGAGCACCACGTCGCAGGGCACGGCCTCGCCCGCCGCGCGGGCCTCGGCCAGCCCGGAGCGGACCGTGGGGGAGGAGCTGCGGCCGTTGGCGTCGGCCTTCACGCGGTAGGCGTCGAGCCGGTAGCGCAGCTCGGCCCGTTCGCGCAGCGGCGCGGTGTACGCGGACTCGACCGTGTCGAACGCGCGGGCGACGGTCGCGAGCCGGGTGAGGAAGCCGTCGAGCCCCGAACGGTCGTGCGGGACCTCGCCGAGGCGTGACACGTCGGGCACCGCGAGGCGCGGGGGAGCCGCGATCTCTCGGCGGGCACGGGCCGCGAGCTCGCGCAGCGAGGGCTCGCGCGCCTCCAGCGCCGCGTAGCGCTCGACGGCCTGCTTGCGGTCGCGGGCCAGCTCGCGACGCTCGGACGCGCCCACGATGAGGTCGCGCTCGGTGCGCGCGACCTCGGCCTCGAGCTCGGTCAGGGGGCCGGTCACGTCGGCGCCGTGCGACGCCTTGTCCCGCAGGCGCGTCCAGCGCTCACGGAGCTTCTCCACCCGGCCACGGGCCGAGGTGTCGGAGCCGGCGAGCTCGTCGCACCGGGCCAGCTCGGCGCGCAGCCCACGGAACCGGGCGACCTCGTCGGCGGCGTTCGGGTCGAACGACAGGCGCGTGCGCAGTGCGGCCACGATCGCGTCGCACAGCCGCGTCGCCTCGACCAGCGACACGAGCGACGAGCCGTCGGGCGAGCTGAGCCGACCCCAGATCAGCTGTGAGATCTTCTCGCGCGCGACCGTGTCCGCACGCCCCGAGTCCCAGACCACGGCCATCTCGTCGGCGCGCGTGCGGGCCGCCTGCCACAGGGTCATGGCGAGCAGCAGGTCCGCGGTGTACGTCTCGGGGGACGCCGCGGCCTGGGCTGCGGCGTCGAGGCGGTCGAGCTCGGTGCGGCGTGCCCGCAGCCACTCCTCGAGCGCCGCGAGGTACGTGAAGAGCTCGGCGGCGGGGCTCGCCTCGCCCAGGCGTCCGGGCGCGGTCGGGGCCTGCTGCGTGCGCGGGGCCACGGGCGGCCCGGCAGCAACAGGGGAGGACGAGGAGCCTGGCGTCACGGCGTGCGGCCGTACACGGCGACCGGCGGGGCCGGAGCCGGACCGAGGACGCCGAGCCACTCGTCGTACAGCGCCGTCCAGGTGCCGTCGGTGCGCATCTGCTCCAGGACGCCGTTGACGAACTTGACCATGTCGACGTTCGCGGCCGGGATGCCCAGGCCGTACGGCTCGTCGGAGATCGCCTGCCCGACGACCTTGGCGTACGGGTCCTGCGCGGCGAAGCCCGCGAGGATCGTGTCGTCGCCCGTGATCGCGTCGACCTTGCCCTGCTGGAAGAGCGCGAGGCAGCCCGTGTGGGTCGTCGCGGGCACGGCCTCGATGTCGGGGTACTCCTGGAGACGTTCGAGCGTCGTGGTGCCGTCCGGGGCGCAGACCCGCTGGCCCGCGAGGTCCGCGATGCCCTGCGCCTCGGAGTCACGCGTCACGAGGACCTTCTGGCCCGCGTGGTAGTACTCCGAGGAGAACGCGATGGTCTCCCAGCGCTCGCAGTTGATCGTGAACGCGCGCGCCACGATGTCCACCTCGCCCGTCTCCAGGGCCTCGAGGCGCTGCCCCGACGTGATGACGCGGAACTGCAGCCGGTCCGGGTCGCCGAAGATCGCGGTCGACACCTGGTGGAGGACGTCGATGTCGAAGCCCTCGATCTGCCCCGTCAGGGGGTTGCGGGCACCGAGCTGGAGGGTGTCGGCCGAGACGCCCACGACGAGCGAGCCGCGGTCGCGGATCGCCGCCATGGTGCTGCCCGCCGGGAGGGCCCCCGGTCCGGGCAGCGGTCCGTCGGGTGCGTAGGACGCGACTGGGTTCTCGCACGCCGCGGCCGCGGAGACCGCGGCGCCCGCCGGGCCGCTCCCGGCCGCGGTGCTGCCGGCCGTCCCGACGACCTAGGCCACGGGCGCACCCGCGGACGACCCGGCGTCGGGCGTGGCGCAACCGGCCAGGACCAGGGCGCCCGAGACTCCCAGCGCCACCAGGGCGCCCAGGCGCCCGCTCTTGCGGAAGGTCGTGGTGATCACCGGTACTCCTCCAGTCGGACGTTCAGGCCGCGCCAGGCGAGGACCGCCGCGACGAGACCCGCGGCCAGCAGCAGCCAGCCCGCGAGGGCGGACTTCGTGCCCGCCGAGGCGAGGTCGGCCTGCGTGGCCCGGATGTTGTCGGTGATGTCGTTCGTGACGGACTGGGAGAAGGCTGCGAACGCGGCGTTCGGGCTGCCCTCGGCCGAGCTCGTCGCGAGCGCGACCGCCCCGTCCCAGTCGCCCGCGTCGTCGAGCGCACGGATCGCCTGGTGCTGCGTGACCCAGTCGGCCAGGTACCCGGCCGCGGTCCCGTCGAGGACCCCGGCCGCGCCCGCCTCGTCGAGGCGCTGCGTCGCGTCGGCCGTGAGCTCGACGAACGACTCCTCGTACGCCTGGCCCGAGCCGCGCTTGATGAGCGTGAAGCTCTCCATGGCCTTGGCGTCGTTGGCCTCGGAGTACGCGGTCGAGGCCGCGAGCGTCGCCGCGTACGGGCCGTCGCGGACCGCCGCGGCCGCGCCGTTGGTCTGGCTCAGCAGGACTGCGCCCACGACCCCCACGACCAGCACGACCGCGCTCGCCGCGAGCAGGCCCACGTTGAGCACCCGATGCGTGCGCTTGGCCAGCCACACCTGCGTCGCGACCAGCAGCGCCAGGCACAGCACGCCCGCCGCGAGGATCCACAGCGCGTTGCGCACCATCGACAGGTCGGACGCCACGCGGTCTGCGTTGTCGTCCACGAGCGTGGTCAGCGTCGGCAGGATCTCGTCGCGCAGCAGCGTCGAGGCCTGGTCGAGGTAGGCCGACCCCACCGGGAAGCCCTGGCGGTTGTTGGCGCGCGCCTGCTCGATCAGGCCCGTGTAGACCGCGACCTGCGAGGCGACCCGGCCGAGCTCGGTCGCGTCCGCGCTGTTGGACCCCGCGAGCTCGGCGATGCGGATCGAGGCGTTCGCGATCGCGTCGTCGTAGCGCTCGCGCTGGTCCACGGGCTCCAGGCCCCCGACCAGGAACGCGTTGGTCGCCGCGGCGTCCGCGACGACCAGGTTGTTGCGCACGTCCTGGACGCCCAGGAGCTGGCTCGTGTCCGCGCGGGCGTCGTCGAGCGCGATCCCCTGGACGCGCGCGGCCTGGAAGCCGAGCGCGCCGAAGACGATCGCCGCGAGCACGCACAGCGCGAGCGCGATCCGCAGCTTGCCCGGCGAGCGCCGCAGCGCGCTGCGCACGCCCGCGCGGCGCGCGGCGCGCTCCTCGGCCTGCGTGGCGGCGGGCGCGCCCGGCTGCGCGGACGGCTGCCCGGGGTAGGAGGGCTGGACGGCCCGACCGGTCGCCGGGGCGGACCCGGGCGGCGGCGTCAGGGTCTGGCTCATGCAGGCTCCTCCTGAGGGGAGACGGTCGGGTTCTCGGAGAGGTCTTCGGGGAGGCCGTCGGGCTCGTCGGGCTCGTCGGGCCTGCCCGGCGCGGGCGGCTCGGCCGCGTCGGTCAGGACGCCGGCCGAGCCCTCGGCGGCGGTCCCGTCCTGGGGCAGCAGGTCCTCGGGCAGGATCCGGCGGAGCTCGTCGAGCGTGGGCTCCGGGGTGTCCTTGAGGCGCCACGCATGGCGTGCGATGGCCGCGTCCAGGACGTTGCGCGCGTGGCGGCCGTTGCCGAACCCCTCGGTGCGCGGCACGAGCGAGACCATCTCCTCGAACCGGTCGAGGGTCTCGGGCAGCGCTTCGAAGTCGGCCGACGTGGCCATGCGCTCGAAGATGCCGCGCAGCTCGGCGTCCGTGTAGTCGTCGAACGTGATGGTCGTGGAGAAGCGTGACTCGAGCCCGGGGTTGGTCGCGATGAACCCGGCCATGGGGCCGGGGTACCCGGCGACGATCACCACGAGGTCGTCGCGGTGGTCCTCCATGTCCTTGACGAGGGTGTTGATGGCCTCGGCGCCGTACTGGTCCTCCGCGAGGCCGTACGCCTCGTCGATGAACAGCACGCCGCCGATCGCGGTCGCCACGACCTCGGACGTCTTGACGGCCGTCTGCCCCAGATATCCGGCGACGAGCTCGGAGCGGTCCACCTCGACCAGGTGCCCCGTGCTGAGCAGCCCGAGCGCGCGGTAGATGCCTGCGACGAGGCGCCCGACGGTCGTCTTGCCTGTGCCCGGGTTGCCGAGGAACACGAGGTGGCGCGTGAGCGTGGGCGTGGTCAGGCCCGCGGCCGTGCGCAGCTTCTCGACGCGCAGGAGCTCGGTCTGCTGGCGGATCTCGTGCTTGACCCGGTCGAGCCCGATGAGCGCGTCGAGCTCCGCGAGGAGCTCCTCGAGCGGGCGCGGCGGCTCGGCCTCGTCCTCCGCCTTTGCGGCGGCGTCCCCGGTCGTCGCGGTCTGCGCGCCGCCGGTGGTCGCGCCGTCCACGCTGCCCGACGGCGTCGCGTGCGTCCCGGAGGCCGGCCCACCAACCGGGTGGCCGGGGGTCCGGGCGCCCAGCGCGTCGAGGATCGCGTCCACGGTCGGGACGACGTCCTGTGCCGGGGGACGGAGCCCGCCCGCACCGACGAGCGAGCCGAGGTCGAACGGGCTCGTGGCGCTCGGGAGCGTCGGGTCGAACGCGGGCACGGGGGAACGCGGGTTGCTCGGCGCCTGCTGAGGTCGCGGTGCGGCGGTGTGCGGCTGGGCCGCGGCCCGCTGGACCGCCGTCGTGGACGCGGCGCCGGCGGAGGCCGCGAGCCCGGGGGAACCCAGGGCGCCGGCCGCGGCGATCACGGACGCGAGCGCCTCCGCGTACGCGGCCGCGTGCTCCGAGCCCGCGACGACGAGAGCCGTGAGCTGGTCGGTCGGGGCCGAGCGCCACCGCCGGCCACGTTGCGCCGACTCGAAGAACGCCGTGTAGTCGCCCGGGTCGCGGCCCACGGCCTCGAGCCACGCGGGGGCTGCGCCCGTGGACGACTCGGCCACCGCGGCGGCGAGCTGCTCGCCCTCGTGCGCGACGTCGTCGGGCACGAGGCCCGCGCCGCGACCCACCGCCACGAGCGCCTCGATGCTCCGTGCGAGCGCCCCCTGGCGCGCGGCGCTCACGGCCGTTCCAACCCGCCCGGGGTGCCCGGCGCCTGCGGCTGGGCCGTGCCCACCCCCGCGTCGGGCGCGAGCGCGATCGAGGACGACTGGAACTTCTCCGCGAGGAACTGACCGTGCGCCACGAGCGCCGCGGCGTCCGCACGCGAGACCGCGTCCGAGATCTTGTCGAGCGTCACGCCCAGCAGGTCGAGCTGGTCGCACAGGATCATGAGCGACGTCTTGCCGCGGTTGACCGCGCGCGTGTCCGCGAAGTCGCGCGGCAGGCGCAGGTAGCCTCCGACGGCCTCCGGCAGGTAGCTCGTGGCCGTCGCGACGACCGTGTGCGCCTGCGCGCTGCCGCCGCCGAGGCGGTCGAGGCGCGGGGCCATGTCGTCGACCGTCTTCGCGATGCGGTTCACGCGCGCCGTGACAGCGGGCGGGACCCGGCCCTCGATCTGCGCCTGCACGGCGTCGACCGAGGCCAGGATGTCCGCGCTCGTCGGTGCCGGCGGCAGCACGGGGACCTCCGGCGGGCGCCGGCCCCCCCCGCCGAACAGGTTCTGGAACCAGCCCATGTGTCCGGGTCAGACCTTCCCGAGGTCGAGCGAGCCCGAGGCCGCACCCGACTGGTCGCCCTGGGCCACCCGGTCCAGGTACTCGCGCGCCTTGGTCGTCTCGGTCTCCAGGACGCCGATGGTCTGCGCCATCGAGTCCAGCGCCTGGACCTTGAACGTCGAGATCGAGTCCATGGTCGCGTAGATGTTCTGGAACGCGGCCTGGAGCTGGGGGAGGCCGACGGTCGCGCTCGCCGCCTGCGACTGGATGGTCGCCGACTGGTCCGCGAGCATCTTGGACGTCGAGGCGATCATGTTCGACGTCGTCGTGTTGAGCGCGGTGATCTGGTCGAGGACGAGCTTCTGGTTCGCGAGCGCCTGCGCCACGATGACGGCCGTGCGCAGCGCGGAGACGGTCGTGGTGGTCGCACGGTCGACGCCCTTGATGAGCTCGACGTTGTTCTTGATGACGATGTCGATCGCGAGGTAGCCCTGGATGGACACCGCGAGCTGCGTCAGGAGGTCCTGGTGCTTCTGGCGCACGTAGAACAGGACGTCCTCGCGCAGCGCCTTGGCCTTCTCCGGGTCCGTCGCGTCGAGCTCGGCGGTCTTCGCGGAGAGCTGCGCGTCGAGACGCTCGGCCACGTAGATGTACTGGTTGAGGCGCGCCATGGTGTCCCACAGGTGCTGCTTCTCGAGGTTGAGCGCGGCGTTGTCCTTGCGGAGCTCGTCCTGGCCGTCGTAGAGCGCGCGGATGATCGCGTTGAGGTGGCCCTGCGCGCTCTCGTAGCGACGGAAGTAGTCGGTCAGCTTGTCGCCGAAGGGGATGATGCCCAGGAGCTTGCGACCCACGCTCGCCTCGGACGGGTCGAGGTTCTCGACCGTGCGGCGCAGCTCCAGGAGCGTGCTGCCCACCTTGGAGCCCTCGGACAGCCCGCCCTCCTTGAGCGCGCGCACGGGCGTGGCGAGGAGACGGTTCGACGAGTCGGCCGCGGTGCGGATGTCCTGGTCGCCCATGGTGCGCACGTCGTTGGCCTTGGCCGCGAACTCGGGCGAGCGGGCGTCGGAGGCCATGAGGGCATCGAGGTAGGACGTGACCTTCTGGTCCAGGCCGGGGATCGCGGCCTCGTCGACGCGCGGGGCCATCGCGGGGGCCTGCGTGGTCGCGACGGGCTTCACGGGCTCGGGCGCGGAGAGCACGAGGTGCTCGGTCGCGGCGGGGGGCTGGAGCGGTGCTGCCTCGGTCATCGTGATCCTTCGCTCGTGACTGACCGGGGTCGGTGCGAGACCCACCCCTGGAACCCGGCGAACCGGGCAAGCCGGTCGACCGGCCGGTCCGGGGAGTATATCCGCGACGGGTGGCCGGTTCTTTACTCTTTCACGCCCCGGGGGAGGAGAGAACTCCCCATGTGCGGATTCTCGGCACGGGGGCCCCGATCAGGGTCGATGTCCGCGGCGGCGGCGCCGGTCATCTTCACCCGGTCCGCAGGCTGCCCGACGGCGTTCGCTCGCCTCCCGGGGCGGGACACCTTCCGTGGGAGCGGCCCATCTGCTGACTGCCCGCTGTGGCGGGTAACCCCCGCCCCCCGGGGCTGATCGACCACGACGGGGAAGAAGAGCAGGACGGCCCAGCCGTCGCCGATCAGCGGTACCACTCCTCGTCGATCGTCGAGAGCCGGGACGGCAGCACGCGGTCGCCCAGCCCGTAGAACTGCTGGAAGCTCATGATGAGCGGGCGCCACCGGTCGGGGTCGATCCGGTGGGCCGAACCTGCTAGACGGATCGACTCGTGCACGTGCACCCGCGTGACCGCGATCTCGACCGCGAGGATGCTCCCCGCCGCGACCGGGTCGTCGCCGCGCAGGGCGTGGACGTCGACCACACGACCCTCGAGGTGCACGGGGCACTCGCCCGCCCTCGGCGCCGACACCGTGTCCGACCCGACCGGGGTGAGGCCCGCGCGCCCGAACTTGTCCGGCTCGTACCGGTACCCCACGGACGACTTGCGCGCCGAGACCGGGTCACGACCCGTCGTGAGGGCGATCCGGTCGACCGCCGAGACCTGCTCGACCGACGGCAGGTTGAGGACGACCTCGCCCGTCTCCCGCAGATTGATCGCGGTCTGCGACCTGGCCCCCACACCGATCACCGCGGTGTGGCCCAACCAGAAGATCGACGACAACGGAGCGAGGTTGGGCCGTCCGTCGGCACCGACGGTGCTGACGAGGACGACCGGGGTCCCGAAGTAGAGGATCGACGGGTCGATCGTGACGTGGACGGCGTCCTGGACGTCCAGCATGGGAGTACCTCCGCGACGGGTGGACCGGTTCGTCCTGAAGACGCGGTGAGGGCGCGGGACGTGAGGTCGGGCGTCAGGCGTAGGGGTGCCCCGAGCAGGACTCGAACCTGCAACCTACGGATTAGAAGGCCGTTGCTCTATCCATTGAGCTATCGGGGCGCGGGGACCATCGTAGTGGGATCCGGCCGTGACCTGCGCGCACGCGCGCGAGGCGGACGTGTCGCACGGGGCGAGCGCCGCCGTCGGGCAGGCTCGCTCTGGCGGCACCGCGACGTGTCGCACGCCACCTCGGTCCAGCCCTCACGCCCCGGGTCGGCCAACTCACCCGCCCCCGCCGCAGTCCGTCACCCGATCATCGGCGCGCGCGTTTGGCATCGCCTCGGTAACCACAGAAGATGAACGGGTGACGACCCGACATGCTGCCGACCGTGCCCCGCGGGCTTTTTCCGCCTCGGGCAGGACGCCCGGCAACACGCCTGGCAACGCCCCCGAGGAGATCGGGACCACCGTCTACGACGTGGGCCGGGACCTGCGCCGTGACGTCGCCGACGCCCGCCTGCCGCTGGACCTCGACGGGGCCGGGGACGCCGAGGAGGCCCGCAAGCGCCTGCTGAACCAGCTCGACGAGCACCTGCTGCCCCGGCTCAAGGAGCTGTCCTCGCCCGCGGTCGTCGTGATCGCCGGGTCGACGGGCGCGGGCAAGTCGACCCTGTACAACTCGCTGCTGGGCGAGGAGGTCTCGACGGCGGGCGTCCTGCGCCCGACGACCCGTGAGCCCGTCTTCGCCTACAACCCGCTCGACGTCGACGTCCTGGTCCACAGCCCCACGACGGCCATGTCGCGCGTGGTCGAGCACGACGGCGTGCCGCGCGGCACCGCGCTGCTCGACGCCCCGGACCTGGACTCGCTCCTCGCGGAGAACCGGTCGACCGCGGCCCAGCTGCTCGAGGCCGCGGACCTGTGGCTCTTCGTGACCACGGCCGCACGCTACGGGGACGCCCTGCCCTGGGTCGCGCTGGGGCAGGCCATGGAGCGTGGCGCAAGCGTCGCGATGGTCCTCAACCGGGTCCCGCAGCACAACCTCACGACGATCCGTGGCGACCTCCTGGCGCGCCTGCGCGAGCACGGCATGGAGGGGGTCCCGCTGTTCGTGATCCCCGACGTCGGCCCGCACGAGGGCATGCTCGACCGTGCGACGGTCGCACCCATCGCGCGCTGGCTGACGATGCTCGCGGGGCCGGACCGCTCGCGCGCCGTGATCGTGCGCACGCTCAAGGGCTCGCTCGCAGCGCTGCCCGCGTGGGTAACGGGTATCGCGGACGCGGTGCAGGAGCAGGTCGAGGCCGCGGAGGTCGTGCGCGAGACGATCGACCGCGCGCTGCCCGACGCCGAGGCCTCCGCCCGTCGGACCGTCGCCTCGGGCGTGGTGGCCGGGGGATCGGTCGCCTCGCGCTGGGCCCAGCTCGCGGGCGCCGAGAAGATCGACCGCATCAAGGTCCGGCACGGGTTGGCGCGCTCGACCAAGCGCAGGGGGCGCTCGCGCGAGGTCGCGCTCGAACCTCTGCTGGAGGAGGTGCGCGCCGCCGCGACCCGCACGCTGGTCGCGGCGGGGGCCGCCGCCGACGACGCCCTGCGCGCTGCGCTCTCCGGCCCGTCGGCCCCTCCAGGCGGCCCGGCGTTCGCCCCCGAGCACGGTGACCCGGTCCGTGAGGCGGCACGCGAGAAGGCCGCGGCGACGCAGGTCCACGAGTGGGTCGCCGTCGCGGACCGCGCCGTCGAGGCCCTGCGGGGCGTCGACGAGCCCGGCATCGCGCCGCAGGAGACGGCCGAGACGCGCCGGGCCGAGGCCGCGGTCAAGGCGTTCGGCCCCACGGGTCTGGCGGCGCTGCTCCTCACGGCCGCCGCAGGGTCCGACGACGCCGCTCGCCTCGTGCACAGCCTCCTCGGCGACGCCGGGGACGCGTCGGTCGCGACCTTGACCTCGGACCTCGCGGACCGCGCCGCCGCCATGGTGTCCCGCGAGTCCGTCGACCTGCACGACCGCCTCGACATCCCCGCCCTCGCACCGGATGCCGCCGTCGGGCTGCGCCTGCGCCTCGCCGAGCTCAGGAGGCTCTCATGACGTCCCACGACACCCAGCTCCGGTCCCGGACCGACGACCTCGCCAAGGCCCTGGACCTCGCGGGCGACCGCCTCGACCCGGAGGTCGCGGCCCGAGTCCGCACGGCGATCGGCGGCGTGCGGGAGCGTCTGGCGCTCGGCGTGGACCACACGGTCGTGGCGCTCGCGGGCGGTACGGGCTCGGGCAAGTCGAGCCTCTTCAACCGGATCTCGCGGCTCAACTTCGCGGACGTGGGCGCCAAGCGCCCCACGACGGCCCGCATCACGGCGTGCTCGTGGAGCGACCAGGCGACCGCGCTGCTGGACTGGTTGGAGGTCGACCCGGAGCGCCGGATCACGCGCGGCAGCGAGCTCGACGGCGACGCCGAGCAGGGGCTGGAGGGCCTGGTGCTGCTGGACCTGCCGGACCACGACTCGATCGAGCCCGCGCACCAGGAGGTCGTCAACCGCGTCCTGCCGCTCGTCGACCTGCTCGTGTGGGTCGTGGACCCGCAGAAGTACGCGGACGACGCGCTGCACTCGGGCTACCTGCAGAAGTCGGTCGGCCTCGAGGCGTCGATGGTCGTCGCGCTCAACCAGATCGACACGGTCCCCACGACGCAGCGCGGCAACCTCGTCGCGGACATGGGCCGTCTCCTGGAGGAGGACGGGCTCTCCGGCGTGTTCGTGACGATGGTCTCGGCGCGAACGGGCGAGGGCCTCGGGCAGGTGCGCGAGCTCCTGGAGCAGGCCGTGGCCCGCCGGAGCGTGGCCGCGAGCCGCGTCGCGGGCGAGCTCGACCGCGCAGGTGCGCTCCTGCTCGAGGAGACGCCCGGTGAGGTGCCGTGGACCATGAGCACCGCGGTCGACGAGGAGGTCGCGGCGATCGGTGAGGCCACGGGGCTCTCGGCCGTCGCGGGGCAGGTCGCGGCGGCGGTGCGCAACGGGTACGGTCGCCCCGAGTTCGCCCCGCCGCAGGTCGACGCCGTCGCGCTGTCCCGGAGCCGGTGGCTCGCGCGGGCCGGCAAGGCGTTGCGCCCGGGCTGGAAGCACGCGCTCGACGAGGCGGTCGCTCCCGCGGACCGGCTGGTCGAGGACACGCAGCGCGCGCTGTCGAAGGTCTCGCTCGACACCCGCGGGCCGTCCTCGGCACGCGCGACCCGCACCACGGCTCTTGCGGCGATCGGCGTCGCGGTGGTCACGGGGGCGCTCGCGATCCTCAGCTCGCTGGGTGTGCTGGACCTGGACAAGGCGATCGTCGCGACGTTCGCGATCGTTGCCGGGGCCGCGGTCCTGGTCGCCCTGGGCTTCTTCCTCGCAGGGATCCAGATCCGTCGCACGCTGGCGCGCCGCCGGGAGGCGACGGTCCTGGCCTCGGGTCGCGGAGCCGTCGAGCGGGTGGTCCAGGAGACCATGGGCAGGCCGACGCAGAAGCTCCTCGACGAGCACCGGCGGGTGCGCGAGCTGGCGCAGTCGGCGCGTGACATGGGCAAGGCGTCACCGCTCACCGGGCCTCTGACGTTGCCCACAGCCAAGGACCTGAGCGAGCTGTCCACAGACACGCCCTCGACCCAGGACGCCGCGACGCGCGAACCGTCAGCCTGAGTGCGCGGTCGGCACCAGGCCGGCCCCGCACCCAGGAGGAACGATGGGCAACGACGTCACGGTGACGCTGGCAGGCTTCATGGGCACGACCCCCAAGCTCTTCACGTCCCCGACCGGCAACGACTTCACGAGCTTCCGCATCGCGAGCACCACGCGCTACCTCGACCGCTCGCGCGGCGAGTGGGTCGACGGGCGCACCATCTGGTTCACCGTGAAGGCGTGGCGTGCCATGGCGCAGAACGTCGCGGCGTCGCTGCGCAAGGGCGACGCGGTCGTGGTCACGGGCCGCCTCGCGGTCGACGAGTGGACCAGCCCCGAGGGCCCGCGCACCAACCTCGTGATCGAGGCGAGCGCGCTCGGCCCGGACCTGACGCGCGGTCGCGCGCAGTTCCAGCACACGGTGCACCGCACCGCCCAGCCCGACGGCGCCGCGGACGCCCCGGTGCCCGCCTCGCCCGGTGCGGTCCCGGGCTCGGGGACCCAGGGGTCCGGCGAGCGGACGGGCGTCCTGAGCGAGGGACCGGGCGACGCCGGCGCGTGGGACCTGGGACGGCTGGGGGAGCCGTTCCCCGAGGACGACGACGCCGAGCACGGCCTGGTGGACGACGCACTGGCGGAGCGGGGACCGGGCGCCGACGACGCGGGCCTCACCGACGAGAAGGCCGAGGCCGGCGACACCCACGAGGCCGTGCCGACCGGCGAGCTCCTGGCGACGCGCTGAGGCCCGACCGCGTAGGCTGGGGGGTCGAAGACGCCCGCCCCACCTGGGGCACCCCGGGTCCGGGGCGGGCGCACAGCATCCCGCGAGCGATCGAACGGTGGAACAGAGCCAGTGGCTGAGTTCATCTACTCCATGTACAAGGCGCGCAAGGCGCACGGTGACAAGGTCATCCTCGACGACGTCACCCTGAACTTCCTTCCCGGGGCCAAGATCGGTGTGGTCGGCCCCAACGGTGCCGGCAAGTCCACGATCCTGAAGATCATGGCCGGCCTCGAGCAGCCCTCGAACGGTGATGCCCGGCTCTCGCCGGGCTACTCGGTCGGCATCCTGCTCCAGGAGCCGCCGCTGAACGAGGAGAAGACGGTCCTCGGCAACGTCGAGGAGGGCGTGGCCGAGATCAAGGGCAAGCTCGACCGCTTCAACGAGATCTCGGCGCTCATGGCCGAGCCGGACGCGGACTTCGACGCCCTGCTCGCCGAGATGGGCACCCTGCAGGAGGCCATCGACGCGGCCGACGCGTGGGACCTCGACTCCCAGCTCGAGCAGGCCATGGACGCGCTGCGCTGCCCGCCGCCGGACGCCGACGTGTCGGTGCTCTCGGGTGGTGAGCGCCGTCGTGTCGCGCTCTGCAAGCTCCTCCTCGAGAAGCCCGACCTCCTGCTCCTCGACGAGCCCACCAACCACCTGGACGCCGAGTCCGTCCTGTGGCTCGAGCAGCACCTCGCGTCGTACCCCGGCGCGATCCTCGCCGTGACCCACGACCGCTACTTCCTCGACCACGTCGCGGAGTGGATCTGCGAGGTCGACCGCGGTCGCCTGTACCCCTACGAGGGCAACTACTCCACGTACCTGGAGAAGAAGCAGGAGCGCCTGGCGATCCAGGGCAAGAAGGACCAGAAGCTCGCGAAGCGTCTGAAGGACGAGCTCGAGTGGGTCCGCTCCAACGCGAAGGGCCGCCAGACCAAGTCGAAGGCGCGTCTGGCGCGCTACGAGGAGATGGCTGCCGAGGCGGACCGCACCAGGAAGCTGGACTTCGAGGAGATCCAGATCCCGCCGGGCCCGCGTCTGGGCTCGGTCGTGCTGGAGGCCCAGAACCTGCAGAAGGGCTTCGACGGTCGCCAGCTCATCGACGGGCTGAGCTTCACGCTGCCCCGCAACGGCATCGTCGGCGTGATCGGCCCGAACGGTGTCGGCAAGACGACGCTCTTCAAGACGATCGTGGGCCTCGAGCCCCTCGACGGCGGCGACCTGAAGGTCGGCGAGACCGTGTCGATCTCCTACGTCGACCAGTCGCGCGGCGGGATCGACCCCAAGAAGACGCTGTTCGAGGTCGTCTCGGACGGTCTGGACTTCATCAAGGTCGGCAACGTCGAGATGCCCTCCCGTGCGTACGTCGCGGCGTTCGGCTTCAAGGGCCCGGACCAGCAGAAGCCGGCCGGCGTGCTCTCGGGTGGTGAGCGCAACCGTCTGAACCTCGCGCTGACCCTCAAGCAGGGTGGAAACCTCCTGCTGCTCGACGAGCCCACCAACGACCTCGACGTCGAGACCCTGGGCTCGCTCGAGAACGCCCTGCTCGAGTTCCCGGGCTGCGCCGTCGTGGTCTCGCACGACCGGTGGTTCCTCGACCGCGTCGCGACGCACATCCTCGCGTACGAGGGCACCGAGGAGGACCCGGCGAACTGGTACTGGTTCGAGGGCAACTTCGCCTCGTACGAGGAGAACAAGATCGGCCGCCTCGGCGCCGACGCGGCGCGCCCGCACCGCGTCACGTACCGCAAGCTGACGCGCGACTGACCAGCGCACGACCGGTGCTCGGCCCTTGACGGGCGGCACCGCGACCGAAGGGCCCCGGCGATCCGCCGGGGCCCTTCGTCGTCCCGGCGCGCTCACCGGTCGCGCGGGCGCTGCGTCCGGCAGACTGAGGCGCATGACCCACCCGAGCGACGACGCCGTCCCGCCCGTCGGCGGTGCTCCCGACGGCGGTCCCACCGACGCAGGCGACGACCGCTCCCGCGCCATCGGCACCCCCGGCCAGGGCCTCGACGAGGCCGGTCACGGTCGTCACGTCGCGGACGAGGACCCCGGCGCGGGGCACGCGCCCGCGCGGTCGGTACAGGGCACCGACGAGCTCGTCGCGGCGCTCGACGTCCTACGGGGCGAGCTCACGGCGCAGCGTCTTCCCCTCGTGACGCCCGGCGTCAAGGAGGACCGTCGGACGCTCGCGCTCGCGGTCGACCAGCTCGACGACTACCTGCTCCCGCGCCTGCGGTCGCGGTCCGCGCCGCTGCTCGTGGTGGTCGGTGGCTCGACGGGGGCGGGCAAGTCGACGCTCGTGAACTCGGTCCTGGGGGAGAGGGCCACCGTGCCGGGGGTCCTGCGGCCCACGACCCGCTCGCCCGTGCTGGTCCACCACCCGCTCGACGCCCGCTGGTTCAGCACCGACCGCATCCTGCCGGGGCTCGCGCGCGTCACGGGACCCGCGGACCACGGTTCCGCCGAGGGGGCGCAGCGGTCGGTCCGGCTGGTCGCGTCCGAGGTCCTGCCGCCGGGCCTGGCGCTCCTCGACGCCCCGGACGTCGACTCGGTCGTGGTCGAGAACCGCGAGCTCGCCGCGCAGCTCCTGGGGGCCGCGGACCTGTGGCTCTTCGTGACCACGGCTGCCCGCTACGCCGACGCGGTGCCCTGGGACCTGCTCCACGAGGCCGCGACCCGGCGCGCGCAGGTGGCGCTCGTCCTGGACCGCGTGGATCCCGGGGCGGAGGCCGTCGGCGCGGACCTCCAGCGGCTGGCCTCGGAGAACGGCCTGGGCGACGCGCCGATCTTCGTCGTGCCCGAGGCGTCGCTCGTGGACGGCCTGCTGCCCGAGACCGCGGTCGGGGAGATCTCGCGCTGGCTGACTGCGCTCGGTGGCGACGCGGGTGCACGCTCGGCAGTGATCGACGCGACGCGGGACGGCGTGGTCGACGACCTGGTGCGGCGCGCGCTGCGGCTCGCCGGTGCGGTCGACGTTCAGCACGAGGCCGACGACCACCTGCGGTCCTCGGTCGACGCGGCGTACGACGACGCGCGGCGCACGGTGCTCGCCGCGACGAGCGACGGCGCGATGCTGCGTGGTGAGGTCCTCGCACGCTGGCAGGACTTCGTGGGTACGGGCGAGTTCTTCCGGGCGGTCGAGCAGAAGGTCGGCTCCGTCCGCGACGCGATCGGCGGCTTCTTCCGCGGCAAGGGGCGCCAGGTCCCGGGCGTCGAGGAGGCGATCTCGCACGGCCTGGAGTCCGTGGTGCTCGACGCCGCGGAGGAGGCCGCCGAGCGCACCTACCGTGCGTGGCGTGCCGACCCGGCCGGCGCCGCGCTGCTCGACGGGCTCGACCTGTCCCGCGCCTCGGCCTCGCTGCGGACCCGGGTCGCGGAGGAGATCCGGGGCTGGCAGTCGGACGTCCTCGCGCTCGTCGGTGAGCAGGCCGCGGGCAGGCGCGGCACGGCGCGTGCGCTGTCGTTCGGGCTCAACGGCCTGGGCGTGGCGCTCATGATCCTCGTGTTCGCCTCGACGGGCGGCATCACCGGGGCGGAGATCGGGATCGCGGGCGGGACCGCGGTCCTCGCGCAGAAGCTCCTGGAGGCGGTGTTCGGCGACGACGCGGTCCGCCGCCTGACCCGCACCGCGCAGGACCGGCTCGCGGACCGCGTCGCGGCGGTCCTCGACGGCGAGGCCCGACGCTACACGTCGCAGCTCGACGCGCTCGGCACGGGGGACGCGACGGGCGCCCCGCTCCGGGCCGCGGCGTACGACGTGCGCCAGGCCGCGCGGCGCGAGCAGAGGACGCGCGACCGGGCGGGCGTGACGGGAGAGGTGAGCGGCGCCGTCGGGCAGGGGGGTGCCCTGCGCGGGGCGCGTGCCGTCCCCGCGTCGGCACCACCGGACCACGCGGCCGCCCCGGTGACCGAGCGTCCCGGGTTCTGGCGCCGGCTGTTCGGCACCCGTCCGGTCGAGCCGGGCGAGGCCGCGCCCACCGGGGACGAGCGCTGATGGCCCGCCTGGACCTGTCGGCGCGCGTCGCCGCGCTCGAGACCGCGGTCTCGGCCGGCACGGCCCGCCTGCCCGACGACCTGCTCGACGACGCGCGCGCCGTCCTCGCGCACACCGCGACGCGCACCGCGCTGTCGGCCGAGCACACGGTCGTCGCGCTCGCGGGCTCGACCGGGTCGGGCAAGTCCTCGCTGTTCAACGCGATCGCGCGCGCCCCGCTCGCCCGGCCGGGCATCACGCGCCCGACGACGGCTCGCCCGATGGCGGTCGTCTGGGGGCCGGGGGCCGACCCGTTGCTGAGCTGGCTCGAGGTCGGGGACCGACACCACGCCGCCGACCGCGCGGGCGTGGCCACCGACGGGCTCGTGCTGCTCGACCTGCCGGACCACGACTCGGTCGTGACCGACCACCGCGCGGTCGCCGAGCACCTGGTCGAGCGCGTCGACCTGCTGGTGTGGGTCGTCGACCCGCAGAAGTACGCGGACGCGGCGCTGCACGAGCGCTACCTGCGCCCGCTCGCGGGGCACGGCGACGTCGTCGTGGTCGTGCTCAACCAGATCGACCGGCTCACCCCCGAGGAGGCGACCGCGTGCCTCGCGGACCTGCGCCGTCTCGTGGCCGAGGACGGTCTCGTCACGGCGCGCGTGCTGGGCGTCTCGGCGACGACGGGGCAGGGGATCGACGAGCTCGACGCGCTCCTGGACCTGGCCGCCGCCCGGCGCGAGGCCGCGGTCGCGCGCATGGTCGCGGACGTGCGCGGTGCCGCACGTCGGATCGCCGACGCGTGCGGGGACAAGGTGCCCGAGCGGTCGCAGGACGCGGCCCGGTCGCGGCTCGTCGACGCCCTCGAGGCCGCGGCCGGGGTGCCGACCGTGGTCGACGCCGTCCGCGGTTCGGCGAACCGGCGCGCCCGTGCTGCGACCGGGTGGCCGCCCACGCGCTGGATCGGGCGGCTCCGTGTGGACCCCCTGCGGCGCCTCGGGCTCACGCGCGGCACGGACCGGCCCGACCTCGCCCGGACGTCCGTCCCCCGGGCCTCGCCCACGGTCGCGGCCCGCGCGCACGTCGCCGTCCGCGAGTACGTGTCGACCATGACGGCCGGTGCCCCGCAGGACTGGGCGCTCGCCGCGCGGGCGAGCGTGACCGACAGCACCGGGGGCCTGGCCGACGCGCTCGACCAGGCGGTCGCGGGCACCGAGCTCGAGGCCGCGCGGCGTCCGCGCTGGTGGGGCGTGGTCAGCTTCCTCCAGTGGGTCGTGCTGGGTGCCCTGGTCGTGGGGGTCGTCTGGCTGGGCGTGCTCGCGGTGCTCGCCTACCTCCAGCTCCCGGCCCCCGAGACCCCGGTGTGGCGCGGATTCCCGTGGCCGACGCTCCTGGTCGTGGGCGGGGCGGTGGTCGGCGTCGTGCTGGCCCTCGCGGCGCGCCTCGCGGGGGCTCTCGGTGCCCGACGGCGCGCGGCCCGTGCGCGCCGCAGGCTGCGGGAGAGCATCGGGAAGGTCGCGGGGCGTCTCGTCTGGCTGCCCGTCGCAGAGGAGCTCTCGGCGCTCACCACGTGCCGTGTGGCCGCCCAGGTCGCGGCGACCTGAGGCGGGCGTAAGGTGACCCGGGTGCCTCCCCGCCGATCCCCGGCGGACGAGAGGCGCGAGCCCCACGCGAAGAAAGGACTTCCATGACCCGCCTGCACGTCCCCGTCGCCCTGCGCTGGTCCGACCTCGACGCCTACCAGCACGTCAACAACGTCGAGATGCTGCGGCTCCTGGAGGATGCCCGCATCACCGCGTTCTGGCGCCACCCCGAGGCCTCGATCGAGGAGAGCTGGCCCACGGCGGTCCTCGACACGGGCCCGCACGCGACGTCGCACACCCTGGTCGCCCGGCAGGAGATCGAGTACCTGCGGCCCCTGGGGTTCACGCGGAGCCCGGTGCGCGTCGAGATGTGGCTCGGGCACCTGGGTGGGGCGAGCCTCGAGGTCTGCTACGAGGTGCACACCGAGTGGCCCGACGGTGCCGAGCGCACGGGGCCCTCGATCGGCAGCAGGCCCTACGCCAAGGCGGCGACGACGATCGTGGTCGTGGACGCGGCGACGGGCGCGCCGCGACGCATCACCGAGCCCGAGCGCGCGGCCTGGCAGCCGTTCGTCGAGGAGCCGCTCGAGTTCCGTCGCCGAGGGCGCTGAGACCGTCCGGCCCGGCCGACGTCTCCCGGTGTCCTCGCCCTCGGGGGATGCGTCCGCGGTCCGGTGACGAACACGACCGTGACGGATACCCCTGGTAGATGTCATGATGCGCGCGTGGACACCGTAGAGGTTGTGGGCGCCGACGTGGCCGTCGACGCCGGACCCGAAGACGTTCTGCCCGTTCTGCCCCGGTCCGAGCCGCCCCTCTCCGACGTCGAGCTCGAGCTCGCCGCCGTGGACTGGGGCGCCTACCAGGGTGCGTTCGGCGCGGCCGACGTGATCCCTGCTCTGGTGCGCGCCGTCGTCGGGCCGGCGGGGGCCGAGCAGGACGAGGCGCTCGACCTGCTGTGGCAGGTCGTGAACCACGAGGGTGCCCTCTACGGTGTGTCGGTGCCCGCGCTGCGCGTCCTCGCGGCGGTGGTGCGGGACGACAGCCAGCCCGAGGACGTGCGCAGCGGGGTCGCGCTCCTCCTGCTGACCATGGGCGCCGCCCACCTGCCCGGCGAGCCCGCCGACCAGGTCGACCTCCAGCTCGAGGTGCTGCTCGCCGCGCAGGAGGTCCTGCCCGGCCTCGACGAGTCCTTCCTCCACGGACCCCGGACGCTCCAGGTCGCGCTGCTCGCGTTCCAGGCAGTCACGGGAGAGGCGACGTCCGCCGCCGGGCGTGCGGCCATCGCCCGTCTCGTCGCGGCCGACGAGCCGCTGCTCGCCGCGATCGCCTCGCTCACGTTCGACCTGGTCTCGGGCGCCGTGCCCGCCCGCGGCGCCGTGCACCGGCCCGGCGTGCTCGACGAGGACATCCGCGAGCTCATCGAGGACTACGCCGACCTCACCGACGTCACGCTCGCCGGCATGGTCGTCAGCGAGACCGCGTTCGCGCTCGTCGACCGGATGCTCACCGCGCTCGAGGAGTAGGGCGGCCGCGGCAGGTGGCCCGCTCCTACCTGCTCTCCGCCGCTGCTACCACCGCTGCTCGCTCCGCCGCCTCCGCGATGTTCTTCTGCATGCCCCCGAACACGACGCCGTGGAACGGCGCGACCGACCACCAGTACGCCTGCCCGGCGAGCCCGTGGGGGTGGAACAGCGCCCGCTGCGCGAAGTAGGACCGTCCCGGCCCGGACGCCTCCTCGGGAGCGGGACCGGCGTCGTCGGGCCCCGTGATCTCCTCGGCCGACTCGTCGACGCGCAGCTCGAGCCACGCGAGACCCGGCAGCCGCATCTCGGCGCGCAGCAGCAGGCGCCGGCCGGGCTCGATGGCCTCGACCCGCCAGAAGTCCAGGACGTCGTCGACCACGAGCGTGCGCTCGTCGCGGCGTCCGCGCCGCAGGCCCGGCCCGCCCGAGAGCCGGTCGAGGAGCCCGCGCACCCGCCACGCGAGCGACCACGAGTACCAGCCGCGCTGCCCGCCGATCGACTCGATCACGGACCACAGGACGTCGGCAGGGGCGTGGCCGCCGCGCCCG
>NZ_JACSQQ010000050.1 GCF_014836555.1 Oerskovia rustica | reverse complement strand
CTCTCGTGGTCGACCCGGTCCTGTCCGCGACGGCCGACGGACTCACGGTCGAGCTCGAGCTCGGGGGCCGGGCGCGCCCCACGTCGTCACTTGGACTCGTCGGCCTCTTCGGCGGCGGCCTCGACGGCAGCCTCAGCCTCGACCTCGGCCTCGACGGCGACCTCGGCAGCAGCCTCGGCCACGACCTCGGCCTCGACTGCCGTCTCGGCAGCGGCCTCGGCGACGACCTCAGCAGCGGCCGCGGTCTCCACGGCAGCCTCGGCCTCGGCACCGGCGAGGAGCTCGCGCTCCCACTCGGCGAGGGGCTCTGCCTCGGTGGCGGAGCCGGCCTCGGCGCCCGTGCGGCCCGAGTGGCGCTGGAGCAGGCCCTCTGCGGCGGCGTCGGCGATCACGCGGGTCAGCAGCGTGACGGCGCGGATCGCGTCGTCGTTGCCCGGGATCTTGTAGTCGACGACGTCGGGGTCGCAGTTGGTGTCGAGGATCGCGACGATCGGGATGTGCAGCTTGCGCGCCTCGTCGACGGCCAGGTGCTCCTTGTTGGTGTCGACGATCCACACGGCGGAGGGGACCTTCGCCATGTCGCGGATGCCGCCCAGGGTGCGGGTCAGCTTGTCCTTCTCGCGGCGGAGGACGAGCAGCTCCTTCTTGGTGAGCCCGGAGCCTGCGACGTCGTCGAAGTCGATCTCCTCGAGCTCCTTCATACGCTGCAGACGCTTGTGCACCGTGGTGAAGTTGGTGAGCATGCCACCGAGCCAGCGGTGGTTCACGTAGGGCATGCCGACACGAGCGGCCTGCTCGGCGACGGGCTCCTGCGCCTGCTTCTTCGTGCCGACGAAGAGGATCGTGCCACCGTGGGCGACGGTCTCCTTGACGAACTCGTACGCGCGGTCGATGTAGGACAGCGACTGCTGCAGGTCGACGATGTAGATGCCGTTGCGCTCCGTGAAGATGAAGCGCTTCATCTTCGGGTTCCAGCGGCGGGTCTGGTGTCCGAAGTGGACTCCGCTGTCGAGGAGCTGGCGCATGGTCACGACGGCCATGGCACTTCCTTTCAGGCGTGACGCGGGATCCTCCCGCTGCTCACGCTCATTCGTCCGACCGGTCGCAGTGCGTCCGGTCGGTGCATTCCGGTTGTCGGTGCCGGCCGGGATTGGCCCTGCACCCCTGGCGCCACACCATGGTCCGACGCCGGGCCCTGGCGAACGAGGGTCCGGACCGTTGTCGGGATGGCCCCTGACGGCGACCTGGAGAGGTCGGGAGTCGGAGACGTGACGCGCGAAGTCGACGGCGCGCAGCGGGGGGTTCGCGGTGTCCGTCCGGTGACCTCTGGGGTGACCGTCGGGAGTGCCGTGAGCCCGTCCGAGTGAACGTGCCGATCGCGGCGTTAAGTCTACCTGATCGCGGGCCGCAGCCAGACCCGTGCACAGGCCGGGCGGACGGGGTCTCCTCCACAGGCCTGGGAGGCGGCCCCTCGCGCCGTGCCCGGTCTGCGCGAGGCTCGGACCGTGCTCACGTCCCGTTGGTCCTCGCCTCAGTCCGCCTCGGCCTCGCGCCGCGCCCGACGCCGTCGCGTGGGTCCGCTCCACGGCCCCCCGCGCGCGGCGCCCGAGCCGGCAGGAGAGAGGACGGGTGCGCGGGGCGGCGGGCCGACAAGGGTGCGGGCCGGCGCGCTCCTGCGCGCGCCGGGGGCGGCGCTGGTCCTCGCCGGCCTGGTGGTCACCGTGGTCACCGTGGTCGCCGGGCCTCCTGCCCGAGGCGCCGAGGGCGAGACTCCGGGCGAGGCGGGATGGACGTCACCGGTCCCCGGCGACCTCGTGGTGCTCCGCGGGTTCCTTCCGCCCGACCAGGACTGGCTGGCCGGGCACCGCGGGGTCGACCTCGAGGTTCCGCCCGCGAGCGCCGTCGTGGCCCCCGAGGACGGGGTCGTGACGTTCGCCGGGACCGTGGTGGACCGTGGGGTCCTGGTCGTCCTGCACGACGGCGGCCTGCGCAGCTCGCTGGAACCGGTCGACGGCTCGGTCGCCGTGGGGACGAGGGTCGGCCGCGGGCAGGTCGTGGGGACGGTCCAGGTCACGGGCGACGGGGCCGACGGCTCCGCCGGGGCCGGTCCCGCGGCGGCCGGACACTGTCTGCCGGAGTCGTGCCTGCACTGGGGCGTGCGCCGCGACGACACGTACGTCGACCCCCTCGCGCTGCTCGGGCCACGCGAACCGATCGTGCTGCTCCCGCTGCGCTGAGCGGCGTCCGGCCCCGGTACAGGTCGTCGACGTGGTGCGGCCCGGTGCCGCGTGATCCCGACAGGCTGGCCCGGCGCCCCCGTATCCCCGCCGCTCACGCCCGCGGGTCCCTCCCGGAGGCCGGTCGGTGCCGCACCGCGCAGAGTCGCGCAGATCCTCGTCCACGCAGAGCCTCGCTCACCGCGAGACGAGGCCATCGGGGGGTCGTGCGCCGTCCCGACCCCCTTTGGCCGCATCTCGCCGGCCCGAGGTCGTGCGAACGGCACGGGCACCTTCTCGGGGCCCGAAGGTTCCATGTCCCGGCGGTCGCACACATCATGCCCGTGGGAAGGCCTGCTCGAACGAGGCCCTCAGGCGGTCGGCGCTGACGTGCGTGTAGCGCTGGGTGGTGGAGAGCGTGGCGTGGCCCAGCACCTCCTGGACGCTGCGCAGGTCGGAGCCTCCCTGGAGCAGGTGGGTCGCCGCGCTGTGCCGCAGGTCGTGCGGCGCGACGTCGTCGACGCCGGCCAGGGCCGCGAGACGGTGCACCGTCTCGCGTGCCTGTCGCTGCCCCCACCGGCGGCCGCGGTCGCCGAGGAGCAGTGCAGGCCCGGAGTCCGCGACCACCAGGGCCGGCCTCCCTACGTCGAGCCAGCGGCGGAGCGCGCGCCCCGCGGGAACGCCGAACGGCACGACCCGTTCCTTGTCGCCCTTGCCGACCACACGTAGCGTCCGCTCCCCCAGGTCCACGTCGTCGACGTCGGTGCCGACGAGCTCGGCGACGCGCAGGCCCGAGGCGTAGAGCACCTCGACCGCGACCCACTCGCGCAGGCGCGCCGGGGCGCCGTCCGCGGCCGCGTCGCGCGCGGTCTCCATGAGATGGGTGGCGGCGTCGACGGCGAGAACGGTCGGCAGGTGACGGGCGACCTTGGGGCTCGCGAGGCGCAGCGCCGGGTTGTGCGTCGTGCGCCCGGTGCTCGTCGTCCAGGCGAAGAAGGCGCGGGCGGCCGCGCCGCGCCGCGCCATCGTGGTGCGCGCGAGGTCACGAGCACCGAGGTCGGCGAGCCAGTCGCGCAGGACCGCGATGTCGACGTCGTCCAGGCTTCGCACACCCGTCGCCACCGCGCGCGCCAGCAGCGACCGGACGTCGCCCGTGTAGGCGCGCACAGTGTGGGCCGACAGTCCTCGCTGGACGTCGAGGTGCAGCTCGAACTCGGCGACGGCCACGGCCAGCGCGGGCGGAAGAGGCGCCTCCTTCGGGGTCGAGCCGTCGGCCAGGCCGGGCTCCGTGCCGGTGCGACCGCTCCCGTTCGCGCCGCTGTCGCCACCGGTGCCGTGCCGCTGGGTGTCGCTCATGGTCCCAGTGTCGCTGCTCACCCCCTCCGCACGGTGGAACCCACGCGCTGTGGTGGCCGGGCCGCCTGACGCCACCTGCCGCCGGACTGCTCCGCGAGACCTGCGAGCTCGAGGTGACCGAGGCCCCCGAGCGTCTCGTCGAGCCCGAGCCCGGCCGCGCGGGCGACCGAGTCCACGGCTGCGTGCGCACGCAACGGCAGGGCGTCCCACAGCCTCCTGCCCAGCTCGTCGAGGTCGTCCTGGGGTGCGGGGCGCCCGGCCCGCGGGGTCGGTGCGTCCGTCCCGACGTCCCCGGCCAGCTCCGCGGCCTCGTCGGCGTCGGTCACGCACACGGCCTTCGCCTCGCGCAGGAGCTGGTGGCACCCGCCCGAGGCCATCGAGGTCACGGGCCCGGGCACGGCCCCGACAGGCCGCAGCAGCGCGCTCGCGTGCGTCGCGGTGCTCAGGGCCCCCGAGCGCCAGGCCGCCTCGACGACGACCGTCGCCCGGGAGAAGGCGGCGATGAGACGGTTGCGCTGCAGGAAGCGGACCCTGCTCGGGACGGATCCCGGCGGCACCTCGCTGACGATGCTCCCCTCGTCCAGTACGGCCTGCAGGAGGTCGGTGTTGCCGGCCGGGTAGAGGCGATCGACGCCTCCCGCGAGGAATGCGACCGTGCGGCCGCGCGCTGCGATCGCCCCCCGGTGCGCCGCGGCGTCGATCCCGTACGCGCCGCCGGAGACGATCGTGAAGCGACGGTCGACCAGTCCCGAGGCGAGGTCGGCCGCGACGTGGCGGCCGTACTCGGTGCACGCGCGAGCGCCCACGAGGGCGACCGACCGCCGGGCAAGGTCCCCGAGGTCGGTCTCGCCTCGGACCCACAGCGCGAGGGGCGCTGCGTCACCCAGGTCGTCGACCGCCGTCGGCCACCGCGGGTCCCCGGGCACCAGGAGTGCACCACCAAGCCGGTCGAGGGCGCGCAGCTCGCGACCGGGGTCGAGGGTCGCGAGGCGACCACGCCACCGTTCCACGGCCCGCTGCACGCGGCCGACCGACGGTCGTTCCGGGTGCTGCTCGAGCCGTCGCGGCACCACGGGGCTCGTGCCCGTCGCGGCGTCGTAGAGCCACGCCAGGGCGTCCCCGGCGCCGAGGTGCGTGACGAGCGCGCCGGCGACCTGGTCCCCCGGTTCGGCGATCCGGCTCCAGGCCGCGCGTGCGAGCACGGGGTCGTCGACGTCGAACGCCGGCCCGGGCTCAGCCATGGTGTCCTCGCGTCCGGAGAGCGAGCCCCTGCCCCACGTCTCCTGCGTTCGGTGCGGCACGACCGGCCAGGTCGGCCACGGTCCAGGCGAGCCGGAGGACCCGGTCGGCGCCGCGCAGCGAGAGGGTGCCGCGGTCGAGGGCCGTGTCGATGCCTGCGAGCAGCCCGGGGTCCGGCCCGAGACGCTCGCGCAGCCAGGTGCCGGGCACCTCGGCGTTCGTGCCCCACGGGGTCCCCGCGAGCCTGGTCCTGGCGGCCGCGCGAGCAGCCGCCACGCGCGCCGCGACGGTCGCGCTCGACTCCATGTCGGCCCCTCCCGCCCGGTCGACGCGCGACACCGGACGCACCTCGACCTGGACGTCGACGCGGTCGAGCAGCGGGCCCGACAACCGGGCGAAGTACCGTCGCCGGACCAGCGGGCTGCACGAGCACTCGAGCCCCTTGCCGATCCCGAGACCGCACGGGCACGGGTTGGCGGCCAGCACGAGCTGGAAGCGGGCCGGGTAGCGCGCGGACCCGGCCGCGCGGTGGATCACGAGCTCGCCGTGCTCGAGCGGCTGTCGCAAGGTCTGCAGGACCCGCGACCCGAACTCGGGCGCCTCGTCGAGGAACAGGACGCCGCGGTGCGCGCGGGACGCGGCGCCGGGTCGTGGCAGCCCGCTGCCGCCGCCGACGATCGAGGCCGGGGTCGCGGTGTGGTGCGGGTCCTCGTAGGGCGGGCGGCGGATCAGCCCCTGTCCCGGGTCGAAGACCCCCGCGATCGAGTGCACCGCCGTGACCTCGACCGCCTCGGACTCGTCGAGGTCCGGCAGGATGCCGGTGATCCGGGAGGCGAGCATGGTCTTGCCCGCCCCGGGCGGTCCGACGAGGAGCAGGTGGTGACCGCCTGCGGCCGCGACCTCGAGCGCACGACGTGCCTGCTCCTGTCCCAGGACGTCGCGCAGGTCCCCCGCGGCTCGACGCGGCCCGGCGGTGCGGGTCGGGCGCGCCGCGGGCGTCGGTGTCGTGATGCCCGGCACCTCGGCGCCGTACAGGGCGGCGATCTCGGCCAGGCTCGCGACACCGACGACCCGGGCCCCGGGGACGAGCCGGGCCTCGTCCGCGTCCTGCACGGGCACGACGACGTCGCGCAGCCCGGCAGCGACGGCGGCGGCGACCGCGGGGAGCACCCCTCGCACGGGCTGGAGCCGTCCGTCGAGCCCGAGCTCGCCGATGTGCACGACACGCTCGGGGTCCCCGACGGAGATCTTGCGGGCCCCGGCGAGCATCGCGACCGCGATGGCGAGGTCGAAGGGTGACTCGCGACACTGCTAGAACACCATAAGCGGCCCCCGCCAGGTGTTGGCGCACCTGACAGGGGCCTTGGAACCAGCCTTAGGAGGACTGGAACCATGAGCATCAACGGTACTAGCCGCGAGCTCTCAGCAGGAGAGAGCGGCAACTCAGCAGTACGTGACATCCCGACTCCGCCCGCCCGCCCGTCATGGGCGACGAAGAGTGAGTTTGACGAGCAGTGCAACGGGGCATGGACGGTCGAGTTCAGCACCTTCATCGGAGAGACCGGACTCGAGCTTGCCGAGATGTGTGAGTACGCGCAAGGCACAGGCTGGACGGTCTACGCGGCGCTGGGGGCGCTCATGCCGCAGATCATGGAGATCGACACCCCCGAGGCGCTTCGGGTCTACGCAGCAGAGATTGCGCAGTGCGCGGCGATCTTGGCAAAGCACACGCGACCCGTCGGCGACCCAGCGTGAGCGCCACGTTCGTCATCCGGCCCCTGTCGTGCGCCGCAGCGTCCACGCCACCGCGTGATGTAACGGCATATAAGGCCGTCTAAGAATCCCGGCGGAGGGAGGTCACGTATGCATGCCTGGGGGCCTCGAGGCAGAGCACCGCGCAACGGGCCAACCCCCCGATACTGCCTCCACCCATTCAACAGATCAGCGCATAAGAATGTCAGTGCAGCATGGAAGAATGGGAGGTGCGGGAAGAAACAGCCCGCGATTGACAACTCCACAGCGGCAAGACCCCCATTGCGCAATGCGCGACAGTGACCGACCCCCACGGACTCGGCGGACACGGCGTAACGACAAGGACCGCGGCGAAGGCTGACTCCCAGTGGTGTTGGAAGAAATCCGATCTAGACAAACGCACACGAAAGGAAACTCCATGTCACTGCTCTCCGTGTCCGAATCGGCCGAACGACTTGGCTGCCAACCATCCACCGTCTACAGGTACATCGAGGACGGCGTCCTGCCGGCCTATCGCATCGGCCCCAAGCTCCTCCGTATCGACCCCACTGACCTGTATGCCCTTATCAAGCCAGCCAGAGCCGCCGCATGAGTCCCACCATGACCACGCGCAACCCCAGCAGAGCACGCCAGATCATCGACGGCTGGCCCACCCTCGACGACACCCGCCGAGCCCGCATCGCCGTCATTCTCGGTGGCCGACGCAAGTAATCGACTACGAGTACCAAACTTCCCACGGCCAAGGAGGCCATGCGTGAACAAGTTCGAATACCAGAAGGCCCTACGCGGCGCAGGGCTCACCCCTCAGCAGTACATGGTGCTGATGACGCTCCAGACCTACGCGAACGCCGACGGCACGAGGGCGCACCCCGGTTGGGACAAGCTCCGCGCCGACACCGGCCTCGACCCCCGGACGATCAAGAGCGCCGTCAAGGCACTAGAGGCGCGCGGCTTCCTCGTCTGCACGGAGAGCCAGCGAGTGCGCGGCTCAGCGAACGTCTACAGCCTCACGCTCCCGAGCCCTGCATCGAGCACTGCTAGCCCTGGCGTTAGCTCCCCTAGTAGCCCCGGCTATGGCCTGGGTGACTCGGAATCTCGCGGCGGATCGCCCGAAGACCTCCCGCCGGAGAGCCCAAGGGGTGACGTGTGGGGCGCACCAGTGAGCACCCAGGCGGATCCATGGGGTACATCCGTTGCGTCAAGGGGTACATCGGTTGCACTGCAAGGGGTACACCCAGTGTCCCCCCACCAGGTCCCTACACCAGATCCTGAACATCATGAAAGACAGTCCCCCGACGAGCGTCGGGGCGCGAGTAGTGATTCCAACTGGGAGCACCTACTCCAGCCGTTGTCCGCTGCTTGGAAGCCTTGGCCACACCAACTCGAGGCGATCCAGGCAGCGGGCCTCGACGCTCAGTCCGTCATCGAAGACTTCACGGGAATGCACTACTGCACCTGCTCAAGAGCTCCACGCTCCACGTCCTGGGGAGCCAAGTTCACAGCGTTCATCAACGCCTTCGACGAAGATCTCCTCGACACGTTCCAGGACCACCGTGACCGCCACACCACAAATTATGGCTGCCCGCACTGCAAGGTCGGCCTGATCTGGGGAAGCGAGTCCTCAGCGAACGATTTCATCTGCCCCGAGTGCAACCGCGAGTACAACGCACCAACGAGCAAGGGAGCCACGACATGACACTGACCCCTGACAACTTCGATCCGACGGCAGAAGCTGCGCGTCTGGAACTGGGCAACCGACTGCACGGACTCGGCCGACGGGCATCACGAATGGACACGGAAGCAGTCCGCGATCTTCACCGGCATCTTGACCAGTTCAGGGACGCGCAAAGGGCCCGACGTGATGGTACCTCCAAGGCCGCCACGAATGAGATCCGATGATCCACCGACCGAGGCCCGTTGACCAGCACCGCGCCGCGCGCCTAGCGCTCGCAGTGCTCGACCGCGACACAAAGGCCCAGACGCGCATCCTCCGACAGGCAGAGAACGAACCAGACGGACTCCGCCTGCTCGCCATCGCGCTCGCACTGAACCTCGCCGAAAGCACCGTGGACGCGATCGGCAAGCCGCGAGCCCGCGCAGTGCTCGAGCGCGCAGCGACCAACACCGTAGATGGCGCCGACATCCTCGAACGCGCAATCGGCGACGCCCTGCCCTGGACGAAGGAGGACCCCCGATGAGCGACCCCACGCGCGACCGCCTGACACGACGCCGAGCAACCTTCCACGACGGCCCATACGCCGGCCTCGACATCGACAACCTGCTCCGCCTCGCCGCACTAAAGGGCGTCACCGTCTACCGCACCAACGCCCTCGGCGACCTCATCCCCTACACCAAGGAGAACCACCAGTGACCACCACAACCACCCGCATCCGACGCAGCGAAGCCAACATGGGAAGCGCCTGGCTTCCCTACAACCGGCCGCCCCTCAAGTCACTCCCCGGCCCCCTCGCCAAGCTCCTCACCGAACACGACGAGATCACCGCCCGCCTCGAAGCCGCAGAGGAAACCCTCGCCGACTACCGCGACAACTACGCCGCGAAGCTCAAGGAAGCGCAGGACGCCGACGCACAGGCCAACGCCGACGCAGCCCGCCAGGGCAAGCCCATCAACGCAACAGCCCACGTCGACGCATTGCGCATCGCCAAGGAGAACGCCGAAGCAACCCAGGCGGCCATGACCCAGGCCAAGAGCATCGTCTTCGACGAAGCCTGGGAAGCCCGAGACACAGCCCGCGAAGACCCGAAGTACGCGACCGCAACCGATAAGGCACGCGCCAAGATCGCCGAAGCCGCAGCACCGCTCCTCGCAGCCATCACCGCAGCGACCGAGGCCGCAGCCCTCGAAGAGTGGGTCACCGAAAGCCTGCCCTACGACACCACGGCCGCGCTGTCCGTCAACGACCTCATGTCACCCGACGGCGGGCGCACCGCAACCGCAGCGCAGATCATCGCCGCACTCACCCGCATCGCCGGCTGACCCTAACCAACCAAGCAAGGAGCAACCATGAACAACGGCATCCCCGAAGAACTCCTCGGCACCTCAGCGCGCATCGAACGAGCCATCGCAGCCAAGCAGGCACAGCGACCCCGAGTCGACCACAACGGATACCCCATCGACGGCGACCAGCCCGTCTACCAGTACGACAACCGCGGACGCCTCATCTCCGTGAACGGACTCCCCGCCGTTCCCAACTAGCCACCCGCCCCCCCCTCCCCCGGGGGCACAAACGCAAACCCTAGGTGCTGCGATACCCCCCCGAGCTCCACACCACCAAGCGGGGGCGTCTGAGACACACACGCCCCCGCTCAATTCCCGCTAGCCGCCTCGACCCCTCACGGGTCGCAGGCGGTTTTTTCGTGCCTTCCTGCCGCCTGTGCGCTCGAGGGCCTACCGAGAGGAGTGGACATGGCTGAAGGCCAATCCATCAAGGAAGTCCTCGTCTCAGGTGATCGCTTGCAGTCGCTGCGCGCTTTGCGCGACAGGCTTGGCGAGACCTTGGACGTCACTACGTCTGCGCGAGAGACGGCGACGTTGTCTGCGCGGCTTCAAGACGTTCTGCGCGATATCGGGGCGCTTGAGACCCCTGATGCCGCGGCAGGCACGCCACTGGATGAACTGCGCGAGCGCCGGGCACGTCGCAAGGGGGGTGCCGCCTAGTGGCTGTCGAACTAGCAGAGGCATATCTGTCCCTCGTTCCCTCACTGCGTGGTGCCGGGAAGACCATCGGCAAGGAACTGGGTTCGTCTGAGGTCCAGAGCGAGGTTGAGTCTGCCGGCCAGAGGACTGGCGGCGGCTGGGTCAAGGGCATGGGGAAGGTCATCGGCGGTGCTGCCCTCGCGGGGGTTGGTATCGCTGCGGGCCTCGCGATCAAGGGCGGCCTGGATCGCGCCCTGTCGGTGGAGAACGCTGAGGCGAAGCTGAGGGGCCTGGGCAACTCGGCCGGTGACGTCTCGAAGATCATGGACAACGCCCTCGCGTCGGTGAAGGGGACCGCGTTCGGGATGGGTGAGGCGGCGACTACCGCTGCTGGCGCCGTGGCGGCCGGCGTGAAGCCGGGTGCGGATCTCGAGCGGACCCTGAAGTTGGTGGCGGATGCGGCGACGATCGCCGGTACCGACATGGGCAGCATGGGCACGATCTTCAACAAGGTCGGGGCGTCGAACAAGATTCAGGGTGACGTGATCGCGCAACTTGGCGATCAGGGCATCCCGATCTTGCAGTTCCTCGCGAACGAGATGGGCGTGACGGCTGAGGCTGCTGCGGACATGGCGTCGAAGGGCGAGGTTGACTTCGACACGTTCCGCAATGCCATGGAGAAGGGTCTTGGCGGGGCGGCGTTGGCGTCTGGTGACACGACGCAGGGCGCGATGAAGAACATGATGGCGTCGCTGTCGCGTGCGGGTGAGTCGTTCCTGTCGGGCGTGTTCCCGATGTTCAAGGACGGCTTCACGGGCATCACCGGGTTCTTGGACAACTTGGGGCCGGTCGCGGAACGTGCTGGTGAGTGGTTCGGGAACGCGATCAACACCGCTAAGGACATCCTGACTAGCCTGTTTGACCTTGTCATCAAGGGCGACTTCACGACGAAGTTCCGTGAGACGTTCAACATGGACGAGGACTCGGGCGTTGTCACGTTCCTGCTGAACATGCGCGACACGGCCATCACGGTGTTCAACGAGGTCAAGGGCGGCATCACGGCGTTCGTCGCCGCGTTCCAGGATGGCGGGTCCGACGTTACGTCGTCCGGGTTCGCTGGCGTGCTTGAGCGCCTGGGCCTTGCTGCCCGTGCCGCGTTTGACTATGTGACTGGCACGGTTATCCCTGCGTTGCAGGCGACGGCTGGTTGGATCATGCGGAACAAGGACTACCTGCTTCCGCTAGTCGTGGGCATCACCGCGATGGTCGTCGCCTACAAGGCGTACACGACTGCGGTGACGGTATGGAAAGCCATCACGACGGCGGCGACGGCTGTTCAGGCGGCGTTCAATGCCGTAATCCATGCGAACCCTATTGGTCTGATCATTCTTGCCATCACAGCCCTAGTGACGGCTCTGGTGTGGTTCTTCACGCAGACGGAGACGGGTAAGAAGATTGTTCAGGCCGCGTGGTCTGGTATTCAGTCGGCGATTTCTGCGGTTGCTTCGTGGTGGACTGGCACGGCGTGGCCTGCGATTAAGGCCGTGATCGACTGGTTCGGCATGGCTTTCCAGGCCGCTGGGATCATCATCGGCAACGTTTGGAAGGGGATCCAGTCCGCGATTCAGGTTGTGTGGAACTGGATTAAGACCTACGTGTTTGATCCGATTAAGTGGTGGCTGGACGTCCTTGGTATCGCGTTCGGCATCTACCGGGATCTCGCGGTGGGTGCGTTCGAGGCCGTGAAGTCGGGTTTGTCGACCGCTTGGTCGTGGATCAACTCGAACGTGTTCGAGCCGTTCAAGGCTGGTGTTGCGTTGATCGGGGTGGCTTTCGAGTCGGTCCGTGACGTCATCGGTCGGGCGTGGGATGCGTTGAAGGAGATTGCCGCTAAGCCGGTGAACTTCATCCTCGGGACCGTGTACAACGACGGGATCCGTGAGTGGTGGAACAAGATCTCGGGCGCGGTCGGACTGGACAGTCTCGCGCTCCCCAAGGCGTCGCTGGTGAAGTTCGCCAGTGGTGGTGTCCTGCCTGGGTACACGCCGGGTCGTGACGTGCACCAGTTCTACTCCCCGACTGGTGGGCGCCTGGCGCTCAGTGGTGGTGAGGCGATCATGCGCCCGGAGTTCACGCGCGCTGTCGGTGGTGCGGCCGGGGTTGCCCGGCTCAACGCCGCAGCTCGTGGCGGGCAGTCGTTGGCGTTCGCCGGCGGTGGCGTGTGGGACTTCTTCGGTGACGCGTGGGACACGGTCAAGGGTGTCGGTAAGGGCATCTGGGATGCGGCCGGTATGGGTCTCGAGGTGATGAAGGACCCGCTGGGTGCTATCAAGCGCGCGGTCGTGGACGGGATCATCAACCCGTTGATGTCGAAGGTTGGCGTCAAGGGTGACTTCGTGAAGATCTTGACGGAGCTGCCGGTGAAGTTTGCTGGTGGTCTCGCGGACAAGGTGAAGGCGATGGTGTCGGCGAAGGCTACTGCTGATGCGTCGTCTGGTCCTGGTTGGAATCCTGCTGGGGGCGGTCTTGGTTGGCAGCGCATGTTCCAGCTTGTGTCTGCTGGTGTTCCTGGTGTGCGTCTGAACAGTGCGTTCCGTCCGGGTGCGATTACTGCGGTGGGTACGCCGTCTATGCACGGCGCTGGTCGTGCGATCGACATTTCGCCGTCGATGGCGGCGTTTAACTGGATCAAGGCGAACTACCCGGACTCGAAGGAGATCATCTATTCCCCGGCTAATGGGGCGCAGGTGTACAAGGGGCGCAACTTCATGTACCCGGAGCCGACACGGTCGATGCACTTTCACCACGTGCACTGGGGTTACAAAAATGGTGGCGTCCTCGGGCGCGGGAAGGGCACGCACGACAAGGGTGGCTGGGTTCCCGATGGGGGCATGGCGCTGAACTTGTCGGGCCGCCCTGAGGCTGTCCTTGACCCGGACGAGTCTGCGGCGTTGAAGGCCGGCCTTGGTGGCGGGCCGCTGGTCAATCAGCTCATCGTCCGTGATGAGCATGAGGCCATCCGTGAGCTTGAGGCCATGAACCGTCGCAGCATCACTGAGGCAAGGCTGAGGGGGGTGCGGCGTTGACGTACATCGTGTATGGGGAGGCCCCTATTCCGGAGCCTCCGCTCTGACCAGAACTCAGTCCCGCCCTCTGATCAGAGGGCGGGACTGAGTTCTGGTCAGCCGCGAGCCAAGTCCTCGCGAAGCGCGGAGAGGAGGGCGAGCAGGCTAGCCCTCGTCTCGAACGTTGATTCGGTCGTCAAGGGCAAGGAGTACACCTCACCGGTTGCAAGCTGAAAGCGAATCTTCAGCCGGCCCGGCCAGATGCGAGCACCCTCGTCGTTGCCGGTAGCCTTGTCGCCAGCCTGGACTCCAAGCGAGGTGACAACTCGCTTGCGGGCGGTAACGGTGCGCTCGTGGATCTTTCCATCGAACGAGCCAATCACGTCGATGATGAGCGTGTCCGTGAAGATCACGATGCGGGCACTCTGGGCATTGCTCTGGGTGTCGTCGGCTGTGAACTCGGAGTCGACGTGTCGAATCTCGTCCGCGCTCACAAGCAACGCGATGTCACTCAGTGCATAGTCGTACCACGTCGGCACTTCACCCAGGTCGATGTACCGATCTAGCAGTGGAGACGTGGCGCGGATTCTCCCACTGATTGCCCGGAACTCATCGTGGTCCTTCTTTACGCTTGCCATATCTGCTCCATCGCTCGGGGACGTCATCGGCCGGGGCCACCCTATTGCGCTCGTCAGAGGACCGGATAGTGCCTGCGCCACAGTTCACCCGGTCTGACGCATCCTCTTCGGGAGGTGTGTGGAGACGTCGTCGGCACGGAACCAGCAGGAGAGCTCGGAGCGCGGGTCTGCGGGGTCGGCGAGCCAGGACACCATGACGTGCGTAGAGGTCCAGCGGATCGCTCGGCCTGGTGTGAACTCCTCACGGTCGAGCCACAGCATGTGTGCGATGACGGGCCGGTTGCCCTGGGGCTTGAGGGGAACCTTGGGCGGCATCTCTGAGTTCACGGGCAGGGGGGGATCGAACATGTGTTCGAGTCTAGGGGATCAGTCCGGCCCGCCTCATCTCCGTCGGAGTCATCCTCCGCGGCAGGGGCCGGTGCTTTGTGCGCATGTCGACGGTCTGGCGGTCCAGGTATGCGTCGAGGCACTCTTGCGTGTACCGGATGAACCGGCCCATGCGCACGAACGGGATGTCGTTGCGGTGGTCCCGGAGCCATGACTCCTTCACGCCAAGCCGCCGGGCAGCTTCAGCGCGGTCGAACGGCGCCTCTGGGATGTTCTGCGCTTCTGTCATAGGCGGGAAGATAGGTGACGCATCCGGCATCTGACAACCGTCGTATCCAAATGGGCATATTTGCGCCCGAATGGGCATATCAGATGCCAAGCCGCATTGCGCTCGGTCACCAACCCCTCCCCGCGTCCTTGGCGGCCTGTCGCTTGGCAGACAGCTCCGTCGGCGCCATGGGATCGGCCCGCTTGCGGCGGTCCTCGTACGACTCGATGTCGGTCAGGTCGAACCGCCACTCGCGGCCGATCTTGAAGCCGAAGAACGAGCGGGCGTTCTGCTGCACCCACTCAGGGCGGCGCTTCCACCGCTCAGCCAGTTCCACGACGGTCAAGTGTTGTTTGGGGGCCTCTGCTCGCGTCATGGCGTGAAGGATATGGTGGTTTTGTAGAGAATCGCACCTACCGTGTCCAGACGGATGTTGAAGTTCCCGAACGGGTATCGTGCCGCGAACTGGCGCTTTGATCGGGTCTTCAAGTCTGCAACGCTGCCCGACATGGAAACCGGCGAGAGCGATACCCAGGAACCTACGAGACTCACCCTGGCATTCCATGGTCCAGCTTGGTTCGCAGAGCAGCTCGACGTGTCGGAGTCCTGGGTGCGGAAGAACGCCAAGAGCCTCCCGCATCACCGCGTCGGGTCGCTCCTCAAGTTCGACGACCACTGCGTAGAGATCTTCCGCGACCGCACGGCAGTCGCCCCTTCCGACTCGATGCTGCGCACAGAACGCTCGCGCAACCGCCGACGCCGACCGCCCATCTGAAGGCCAGGCCTGAGCCAACCCGTAGAGACACCGTCACTGGCGGTCAAACGCGAGGCGCGACCTCCACGGTCTCCAGATCGGTGTACCCCTGGCCGGGCCGCCATCCTGCGGGACGACCGCGTCGTCCGGGACGGATGGTGACAGTCGCGAGGGCATCGACAATCGCGCGCTGCCGCTCAAGGCTGGCGGTAAGGAACGCATTTCCGGGGCTCGTCTGATCGGCCAACTCCCCCAGTGCCGTATTCCGCATCCGTGCGGCGGCCTTAGCGCCAAGCGCGTCAAGCTCGGCGTTGACTCTCGCCGTCGCATCGGCCATCTGTCGACCGTTGATGAGCCCCGCTGCGTAGTCAGCTTCGAAGGCGGCTAGGCGGGCCCTGAGGGCCTCTTGCTGGTCCCGTACGGCGCTTCCAGTGCCGTCGTCGGGCGTGTGGAACAGAGTGGCGATATCGGGCCGCGACAGGACGCCGGAGACGATCTCGAGGACGAAGGCGTCAACGGCGGGTTGGTCACGCGTGACGTGGGCGCGATTCGGGCATCGGTAGCTGCGAGCTGCGCCGTTGGACAGAGACACGTAGAGGGTGGATCCACATACGCCGCAGAGGTAGAGGCCAGACCCGAGCCATCGTCGCTCGGGACCAGTGGTGGTTTTGCGCGAGGGGTCCGCGAGGACGGCGAGCGCGGCTCGCCAGACGTCTTCGGGGATGATCGCGTCCCATGACGCGGTCCCGACGATCTCGCCTCGCTGGTCGATGAGTCCGGCATTGCGGGGGCGCTGGATGAGCCGGCGGAGGTTGCTGCCGTCGATGGCTTTACCCTCGGCCGTCGTCACTCCGGCGTCGTTCATATCGCGGGCGAGCGCGTTGAGGGATCTCCCGGCCACGAGTCCTCGGGCCGCCTCGAGCAGCGGAGCGGCCTCTGAGGGCCGTACCGTCACTCCATCGGGTTCATACCCAAAGGGGCGCCTTCCGCCCCGCCAACGGCCGTCTGCGGCCGCCTGCGCCTTGGCGCGCTTCATGCGCTCCCTGGCGTGGTCGATCTCGTGCTGGGATGCGGCGCCGAGCATGCGAGCGACCATGCGGCCGGACGCAGTCGCAAGGTCGACGGTCCCTGAGCGGACAGTCTGAACGGCAGTGCCGTGGGCCTCGCAGATGCTGACGAACTCCTCGAGCTCGGCGACCTTGCGATGCAGTCGATCGGAGTGCCAAGCCACGACGGCGTCAACCTTGCCGACGCCGATGTCCTCGAGCATTCGTCGGTACGCCGGTCTCGGCTTCCCTGAATAGGCAGAGAGGTCGTTGTCTGCGTAGACGTCGACCACGTTCCAGCCGATGCGGTCCGCCAGTTCCCGGCAGTCCTGTTCTTGACGCTCGACCCCAAGGCCCGCGCCCTCGCGGTCCCGGCTGATCCTCACGTACACGGCTGCTCTCATGCCATCAGTCTAAACACGTGGTCTGACAACCCTTGACAGGTCGAAGCCCGATCCCGCCTTGGGCAGCGAGGCCGGGGACAGGTTGACCGTGATCTTGCGCTGGGGCCACTCGATGCCCGACGAGGCGATCGCGGCACGGACGCGGTCCTTCGACTCCGAGAGCGCGGCGTCGGGGAGCCCGACGAGCGTGAAGCCCGGGACCGAGGCGGCAAGGTGGGCCTGCACCTCCACGAGGTGACCCGAGAGACCGACGAGCGAGACCGCGAACGTCGTCCCGAGCGACATCAGCTGACACCGACGAGGTGCTCGACCTGCGCGGCCCCGGCCGCGGGCAGGACCACCGCGACGACGTCGATCCGTATCGACGCCGGGCGGACCGGGTGCGTCGCGACCCACTCCCCGGTCAGGCGACGCAGCCGGGCCAGCTTGTCCGGGGTCACGGCCTCGGCGGGGTGCCCGAAGCCGGTCCCTCGCCGGGTCTTGACCTCGACCGCCACCAGCACGTCACCGTCACGGGCGACCAGGTCGAGCTCGCCCCGGGTGCCCCGCCAGTTGCGGTCCAGGACCACCCATCCGGCCTCGACCAGGTACGTCGCAGCGACCTTCTCCCCGTACCGCCCGACAGCGTCCTTCGCTCTCATGTCCCACCTCCGGCTCACACCCTGGCCCGTTCGGGGCGTTGGTGGGAGCACGCAGGTGTTGGTTGTGGAGAGGTGCCCACGACCGGGTCCTGTGCACGGCTCGGCCGGGCGGGAGCACGACAGTCCTGCGGCCCGGCCGGATCGGGGGGCCACAGGACTGCTGCTGGAGCGAGGACTAGAGCTGGAGCTCGGCCTTGGCCAGCTCCTCGACGTTGACGTCCTTGAACGTGACCACGCGCACCGACTTCACGAAGCGCGCGGAGCGGTACACGTCCCACACCCAGGCGTCGGCGAGCCGCAGCTCGAAGTACACCTCGCCTGCGGCCGACCTGACCTGGAGGTCCACCTGGTTCGCCAGGTAGAAACGTCGCTCTGTCTCGACCACGTAGGAGAACAGGCCCACCACATCGCGATACTCGCGGTAGAGGGCCAGTTCCATCTCGGTCTCATAGTTCTCGAGGTCTTCGGCGCTCACTGCACCATCATGGACCATCGAGTGCCACAACCCCGGATCGCCGGTCCTGCCGCGCGCCGCGCCCAGGCCAGCCGCGCCCCGGCCAGCCGCGCCCAGGTCCCGCCGCGCCCAGGTCCCGCCGCGCGGTGCGCGCTCAGGCCTCGTCGCGCTCGGGGAGCCGCCAGCTCCGCCGGTGCTGCGGCGTCGGGCCGTGAGCCTTGAGTGCCTCGACGTGCACCGCGGCGCCGTACCCCTTGTTGCCGTCCCACCCGTACGCCGGGTACTGGCGGGCGAGGCCCGTCATGAGGCCGTCGCGCTCGCACTTGGCCAGGACGCTCGCGGCCGCGACCGACGCGCACTGGAGGTCGGCCTTGACGAGCGTGCGCACGGCCGGGTCCGGCAGGGCGAGGTCGTCCTCGGGGTCGAGGTCGAACGCCTCGAAGAGGTCGACGCCCGGGCGGGTCAGCCAGTCGTGCTTGCCGTCGAGCAGGACCGCGTCGACCGGGCCGAGCGAGCGCCGCACCTGGGCCAGCGCCCGGCGCCCGGCGAGCCGCAGCGCCACGACGATGCCGTGCGCGTCGATCTCCGCCGGTCCGGCATGCCCGACGGCCCACGCCAGCCCCCAGTCACGGACCGCGGGCAGCATGGCCTCGCGGGCCGCAGGCGTGAGCATCTTGGAGTCGGTCAGACCCTTCGGGAACGTGCCCGTGCTCAGGTCCACCACGACGACGCCCACGCTCACCGGACCCGCCAGGGCCCCCCGCCCCACCTCGTCCATGCCCGCGACGAGCCGGGCGCCCGAGTCGAGGATCGCGCGCTCGTGGCGCAGCGTCGGCGGCTTGGGCCCGGTCGATCGCCTGACCGGCGCCTTGCGCGGAGCGCGCCTGGCCGGCGCGGTCTCCGGCTCGCCCGCGACGAGCGGCGCACCGAGGTCGGTCGTCATGGTTCCGGCACCTCCGCGAACACGTCGCCCGGGTTGCGCATCAGCGTGAGGTCGCTGAGCGGCCACACCTTGACGAAGGCCGTCCCGACGACGTTGCTGATCGGCACGAACCCGCCGCCCGGCTTGCCGGTGTTGTACCGCGAGTCGGCCGAGTGCTGCCGGTTGTCGCCCATGACGAACAGCATGCCCTCCGGGACGACCACGTCGAAAGGGTCCTGGCTCGGGACGGAACCCGGCTTGATGTACGTCTCGTCGATCGGCTGGCCGTTGACGCTCACACGCCCCTGCGCGTCGCAGCACACGACCCGGTCGCCCGGTGTCCCGATCACCCGCTTGATGAGGTGCTCCCCGGTGTCCTGCGGGAGCAGCCCGACGAACGTCATGGCGGACGTCACGGCGTTGCCGACGGGGCCACGGTCGGGCGCGACGTACGGCGGGAGCCAGCTCCCCGGGTCCTTGAAGACGACGACGTCGCCGCGGTGCACGTCGAACGCGTCGGGGACGAGGCGCGAGACCATGACGCGGTCCCCCTCGACGAGCGTGTCCTCCATCGAGGCGCTCGGGATGAAGAACGCCTGCACCAGGAACGTCTTGATCAGCCAGGACAGCACCAGCGCGCTGAGCAGGATGATGACGGTCTCGCGCAGCAGCGAGCCGCGCCGGGGCGCCGGCCGCGCACGGGACGAACCTACGTCCATCTGGCTCCTCGTGTCCGTCTCCGTCGTGGGTGCCGCGCCGGGCGCGGGGTCGGGGCGGGGTGCTGCCTGTGCGGCGCTGTCTGTCACGCGCTCACTGTGCCACTGCGCGGGCCCTCGGGCGAAACCGGGAGCGGCCGTCGCGGGCCGGCCGACAGGCGCCGGAACGCCGACGGGCGGCCACCTGGAGGTGGCCGCCCGTGGACGCGTGACGAGGCTGACGCGGGGTCAGGCTCGGATCACTTCGAGGGGAGCGCGTCGCGCTTCTCCTTGATCTTCGCCTTCTTGCCGCGCAGCTTGCGCAGGTAGTACAGCTTGGCGCGGCGGACGTCACCGCGCGTGACGAGCTCGATCGACTCGAGGGTCGGGGAGTGCACCGGGAAGGTACGCTCCACGCCGACGCTGAAGCTGATCTTGCGGACCGTGAAGGTCTCGCGGATGCCGCCACCCTGGCGACCGATGACGACGCCCTGGAACGCCTGGACACGAGAGCGGTTGCCCTCGACGACCTTGACGTTGACCTTGACGGTGTCTCCGGCCCGGAAGACCGGGATGTCGCTACGCAGCGATGCTGCGTCGACGCTGTCCAGCGTGTGCATTGATCTCTCCCCGCCCTGCCACAGGTCAGACGCGTTCTCGTGGCCCACCGCGAGGTGGGTCCGGTTCAGTACGTGGGTGGTGCTCGCATGTGATCGGTCGCGCACGCGGACGTGCGGTGGGCTTCCCCTGTGGCAGAGGCCCGACCGGCGCACACCAAGGGTCTATTCTGCCACACCGCCGACAGTGGCTCCGGGGACGGGTTCGGCGCTGCCCGGGGCTCGGTGCAGGGCTCCCCCGCGCACCTCCCAGCCGAGCGAGGCGAGGAACGCCCGGTCGTGCTTGTCGAGGGTGCTCGCGTCGAGCGCCGCGATCAGGTCGGGTCGGCGGGCGGAGGTCTTCTCGAGGGCCCGGTCGCGGCGCCAGCGACGGATCTTCGCGTGGTGCCCCGAGAGCAGCACGTCGGGCACCTCGAGGTCCGACCAGACGGGGGGCTTGGTGTACACGGGGTACTCCAGGAGGCCGGCCGCGCCGTGGGACTCCTCGACGAGCGACTCCGGGTTGCCGATCACCCCGGGCAGCAGGCGGGCGACGGCCTCGACCATGACGAGCGAGGCGACCTCCCCCCCGTTGAGCACGTAGTCGCCGATCGAGAGCTCGCTCACGCGGTGCCCGGCGGCGCGGTAGTGCTCGGCCACGCGAGCGTCGATCCCCTCGTAGCGCCCGCACGCGAAGACGAGCTGGTCCTCGGTCGCCAGCGCTTCCGCGGTGCGCTGGGTGAACGTCGCGCCCGACGGCGTCGGCACCACCAGGTGCGCGGGTCCGGTCGCGGTCAGCTCGTCGATGGCCTGCCCCCAGACGTCGGGGCGCATGACCATGCCCGCTCCCCCGCCGAAGGGCGTGTCGTCGACCGTCCGGTGGCGGTCGGTGGTCCAGTCGCGCAGGTCGTGGACGCGCAGGTCGAGCAGACCGGCGACGCGCGCCTTGCCCACGAGCGAGAGGTCCAGGGCCGCGAGGTACTCCGGGAAGATCGAGACGATGTCGATGCGCACGTCAGTCGTTCGTCCCGTCGGTCGTGTCGTCGGTCGCGTCGTCGCCGGAGCCCGGCGTCGGCTCGGCGACCTCGAGCAGGTCGGCGTCGCGCGCCAGGAGGCCACCCGGCGGGTCGAGCACGACCCGCCCGCCCGGCACGTCGACGACGGGCACGATCGCGTGCACGAACGGAACGAGCGTGCGTGTGCCGTCGGTCTCCTTGAGCACGAGCAGGTCGTGCGCCGGGAGATGCTCGAGCCCCAGGACCTCTCCCACGACCGTGCCGTCCTCGAGCTCGGCGCGCAGCCCCACGAGCTCGTGCGGGTACCAGGCGTCCTCCTCGTCGGAGACGTCGGCCTCGACGACGAGCGTGATGCCACGCATGCGCTCGGCCGCCGAGCGGTCGGCCACGCCCGCGAACGTCACGAGCCACTTGCCCTGGTGCAGCCGCGCGCGCTCGATCGTCAGCGGTCCCGCCTCGGCGGGCTCGGTGTCGATCGTGGACCCGACGACGAGACGCGCCTCGGGGTTGTCGGTGCGCATGTCCAGCGCGACCTCGCCGCGCAGTCCGTGGGCGCGGCCGATACGGGCCACCGTGAGCTGCATCGTGTGCTCCTTGTCGTCGTGTTCGTGCTCGTCGTGCGTGGGTCGTGCCGGAGCCCGCGACCGGGAGCTCCCACGGTGTCACCCGTGGGGCGCGGACGCACGTCCTAACCGCGCCCCGTCGGCGGGTGCCGAGACGGCGCCGAGCGGTCAGCGGCAGGTGTTGGGCAGACGACGAGGCCCGGTCCCCCCGGAGGGGGCCCGGGCCTCGGCGGCGTGCGGTCGGCGGACCGACCGTCACGTTCGTGCTGTGGTTCGGCTTGCGCTCAGCCGTCGTCAGCGGCGGTCGACGTCGACGACGTCGACACGCACCGGACCGTCGACCGACAGGGCTCCGATCACCGTGCGCAGGGCACGGGCCGTCCGCCCGCCGCGGCCGATGACGCGACCGAGGTCCTCGGGGTGGACCCGGACCTCGAGCAGCTCGCCCCGACGCAGCGGCTTCGCGTTGACCCGGACGGCGTCCGGGTTGTCCACGATGCCGCGCACCAGGTGCTCGAGCGCCTCGCCGAGCATCAGGCCTGCTCTTCGGCTGCCTCAGCCGCGTCAGCGGACTCGGTCTCGACCGGCGCAGCAGCCTTCTTCTCGGCAGCCTTCGCCTTGACCTTCTCGGCGTCCTTGGCGGCGGCCTCGATGGCGGCGGCCGGGTCGACCTTCTCGCCCTTGACGCGCAGGGTGCCCTCGGCACCCGGCAGGCCCTTGAACTTCTGCCAGTCACCCGTGATCTTGAGGAGCACGAGAACCTGCTCGGTCGGCTGTGCGCCGACGCTCAGCCAGTACTGCGCACGCTCGGAGGAGATGTCGATGAGCGACGGCTCCTCGGTCGGGTGGTACTTGCCGATCTCCTCGATGACGCGACCGTCACGCTTGGTGCGCGAGTCCGCGACGACGACACGGTAGTACGGCGCACGGATCTTGCCGAGGCGCTTCAAACGAATCTTGGTGGCCACTGTGGTGGTCTCTCCTGGTTCTGGGTGAGGTGACCCGTGCGTCCTCCCGGTGGGGACCAGGTGAGCACGGTGTCGGGACACGGCGTTGCGCGGAGAGAGGGGCCGGGCACGCCGAGTACCCGGCTATTGTGCCAGATCCGGCACGCCCCGACCAACATCGCGCGACGGGACGGCGAGAGCGGCGCCACGAGCCCTCCGCGACCACGCCCACCGCCCGTCGACGAAGGCGACGCACGTCTCAGAGCGGCGCCA
>NZ_JACSQQ010000004.1:172332-189046 GCF_014836555.1 Oerskovia rustica | reverse complement strand
CAAGCACACTGTTGAGTTCTCAAGCAACCGACACGCACCGACTCCAACCCACCAGGGGCCTTCACTCGGGGCAACTTCTCTAACCTACCAGACCGGCTTCTTCGTTTCAAACCCGGCGAACCGGGTCAAACTCGGAGGTCGATCCCCGACGTCAGGCTCTGGAGGCGCGAGGCATCCAGATCAAGATGTCGGATTTCAGTCCGGGGCAACAGCCACTTCGCGGCGGCTCCGAAGAGCTTCGCAGTGGTGTCTGTCTCTCCCTGCCGGGCTGACTTCGAGAACATTACGGGGAGGTGAACGCTCCGGTCAACCCGGCCCCGCGTGACCCCGGTCACCGAGCAAGGCCACCGAGCAGGGGTCGTCGAGCAGGTCACCACCTCACATCACCACACCACCGACAGGCCGCCGCCTGCGCACCTCGACCAGGTCACCGACCTGCGCCACCGTCCGAGTCACCTTCCGAGCCGCCGACGGCCCCCCGGTACCGCTCCCCCATCTCGCGGACCGCGGTGCGCAGCTCGGCCGGCCCGACAACCTCGAACGGGACGTCGAACATGCCGACCCACGCGGCCAGCCCGCGCCACGACCACGACCCGGCGACGAGCCGGGACCGGTCGGGCCCGAGCGGCTCGATCAGTCCCTGGTCCCCCACCCACGGCGCGAGGTCGTCCGCCCGGGCGTGCAGGACGACCTCGCCCTCGGCGGGCCACCGCGGACGGGAGAACTGGTGTGCGACGTACGCGGCGACGTCGGGCACAGGGCCCGGCACACGGGTGCGCCGCGACCTCCCCGCACCGTCCCCCCACGCTCCCCCGCCGTTCCCCGGACGCGCACCCGGCGCTCCGTCCGCACTACCGCCCGCCGGTCCGCCACCGCGCGACGTCCCGGCCGCTCCTCCACCGGCGGCCCCACCGCCCGCCGGCACCGCCGGCAGCTCCCGCGGCGCGAACCGCGGCCCCGTGGGCGTCCGCGGGGTCATCCGGTCGACGCGGAACGTACGCCAGTCCTGGCGCTCGAGGTCCCACGCGACGAGGTACCAGCGCCCGCCCCACGTCACGAGGTGGTGCGGCTCGGCGCGGCGCGGGGGCCGGAAGGCCGCGTCGCCCGAGCCGAGCAGCGGCGCGGACCCGCCGTCGTAGTCGAAGCGCAGCACCTCGCGCGCCCGCACGGCGCTCCCCACCGCGACCAGCACGGCCGGGTCGACGTCGGGTCGCGCGGCCTGCGCGGACGACCGCACCACGGTCACCTCGAGCGCGTCGATCCGACCCCGCAGCCGCGCGGGCATGACCTGGCGGATCGTCGCGAGCGCCCGCTGCGCCGGTTCCTCCAGTCCGCCCACCTGGGAGGTCTGGAGGGCGACGGCGACCGCGACGGCCTGCTCGTCGTCGAACAGCAGGGGCGGGAGGTCGGCACCGGCGTCGAGTCGGTACCCGCCGTCGGGCCCCTTGGTCGCGCGCACCGGGTAGCCGAGCTCGCGCAGGCGGTCGACGTCGCGCCGCACCGTGCGCGGGCTGACGCGCAGGCGCTCGGCGAGCGCCTCCCCCGGCCAGTCGCGGCGGGCCTGCAGCAGGGAGAGGAGGGCGAGGAGCCGGGCCGAGGTCTCGAGCATGGTCCCAGCGTCGCACGAGGTAGCGGACAGAACCTGACCGCTACCTCCACCAGGGTGGAGTCATCACCCACTCCTGGAGGACACCGTGATCCACACCCGCTCCCTCACGAAGGACTTCGTCGTGAGCCGCCACGAGACCGTGCACGCCGTGCGCGGGATCTCGCTCGACATCGAGCCGGGCGAGCTCGTCGCCGTCCTGGGCCCCAACGGGGCCGGCAAGACCACGACCCTGCGCATGCTCACGACGCTCGTCGCACCCACCTCGGGCAGCGCGACCGTCGCGGGGTACGACGTCGTCGCGCACCCCGCGCAGGTCCGTCACCACATCGGGTACGTCGGGCAGGGCAACGCCGCGGGCCACAACCAGCGGGCCGTCGACGAGCTCGTGACGCAGGGCGTCGTGTACGGCCTGGACCGCCGGGCCGCGCGCCGCCGCGCCGACGAGCTGTTCGAGGCGCTCGACCTGACCGCGCTGCGCACACGCAAGGTCGCGGACCTCTCGGGCGGGCAACGTCGCCGTCTCGACGTCGCGATGGGCCTGGTCCACTCGCCCTCTCTCCTGTTCCTCGACGAGCCCTCGACCGGGCTCGACCCGCACAACCGCGCCAACCTGTGGGAGCACGTCCTGCGCATGCGGGCCGACGCGCTCGCCACCACGGGCGACCCCATGACGATCGTCCTGACCACGCACTACCTCGACGAGGCCGACACCATGGCCGAGCGTGTCGTCGTCGTCGACCACGGCGAGGTCATCGCGGACGACACCGCGGAGGCGCTCAAGACGAACCTCGCCGGGGACCGCGTGGTCCTCGACGCCACGACGCCCGACGACGGCGCCCGCCTCGCGCAGCTCGTCTCCCGCGCGGACGGGGTCCGGGAGGTCGAGGTCGTCGGCGCCCAGGTCACGGCCCGCGCCGCGGACGGGCCCGCGCTGCTCCCGGCGCTCCTGCGCGCGGCCGACCACGGGGGCGTCGTCGTCGCCACGGCCCAGGTCCACCGCCCCACGCTCGACGACGTGTTCCTCGCGCTGACCGGTCGCAGCCTGCGCGAGACGGGGACGCCGGACGTCCCCGGCGCGACCTCACCCTCCGCACGAACCACCGAGAGCGCGACGCTCTCCGGGAAGGACGCAGCATGAGCACCGTCGACACCACCACGGGCCACGGCCCTTCTCCCACGCGCACGCAGCGCGGCACCGGCCCGACCGCAGGACGCCCCGGCGCCCGCCCCCGTGGGCGGCTCGCGAACCTCGCGCGCGACACCTCGATCGTCCTGGTCCGCGAGCTGCGCCCGCTGCTCCACGACCCGTTCTCGGTCGTGTTCGGCCTCGTGCAGCCGCTCGTGTTCCTCGCGCTGTTCGGCCCCCTGCTCGTCGGCACGCTCAGCGGGCAGGACGGCGGCGCGGACGGGACGCTCGGAGGCAGCGTCTGGCAGTGGTTCGTGCCGTCGATCCTCGTGATGACGACGCTCTTCGGCACCTCGACCACGGGCGCCAACCTCCAGCAGGAGCTCAACACCGGCGCGCACGAACGCATGCTCGTCTCGCCGCTCTCCCGGCCGTCGCTGCTCGTGGGACGTGCCCTCAAGGAGATGGTGCCGATCGCCGCGCAGTCCGTCGTGGTCGTGCTCGTGATGCTGCCGTTCGGGTTCGAGCTCTACCCCGTGGGCGCGGTGCTCGGGCTGCTCATGCTCGCGATCTTCGGGATCGGGGTCGGGTCGCTCAGCTACGCCCTGGCCCTCGCCGTCCGCAAGCAGGAGTGGATGTTCTGGCTCGTGCAACAGACGCTGCTCTTCCCGCTCATGATCCTGTCCGGCATGCTGCTGCCCCTCGAGACCGGCCCGTCGTGGATGCGGGCCGCGGGCCACCTCAACCCCCTGACCTACCTGGTCGACGCCGAGCGCTCGCTCTTCGCGGGCGATCTGACCTCGTCGACCGCCGCCTGGGGCTGGGTCGCCGCGCTGGTGACCGCCGCCGTCGGGCTGGCCGTGGGGATCCGGACCATGGTGCGCAGCACGGACTGACGCCGCCCGGGACGACGGAGGGTTCAGGCGTACTGCTCGCGGAACGCGTCCGTGAGCGTCGGCCCGCCGTCGCCCAGGCGCCACACGCTCCACCCGTCGGCCGTCGCCGTGCCCGACGCCGCGATCGCCGCCGCGTCCGGGTGACGGAACCGCGCGCCGTCGGTCAGCTCGATGAAACCGTCCGGGTACAGGACCGCCTCGAAGCGCTGCCCGCGGCGCGGGCGCGACCACACGAGCGACACGGGCGTGCCGAAGGCGCGGGCGAGCGCGTGCAGGTCCGGGTCGTCGTCCGGGTCGTCGTCCAGGTCGAGGCCGTGCGCCGAGACGGACGCAGCGGGTGGGGCCGGCACGAGGTCCTGGCCCAACGGGTCGATCGTGCTCAGGGCGTCGACCACCGGGACGTTCACGGGCGGCTGGTACGACAACGGGTCGTACGCGGGCGCCTCGGCCTCGTACGACTCCCGCGTCAGCACCGACTCCCGGGTCCGGATCGACTCGCGCGTGCGGATGGACTCGCGCGTCAGGATCGAGGCGCGGCTCGGCGTGCGCGACGACAGGGCGTCCTCCGCCGACTGCGTCGACGAGTAGCGGCCGAACTCCGCCGCCTCGTCCGCGGGCGGCGACGCGAGCAGGGGCACGGGCGGCACCGGCGGTACCTCCGGGACGGGCGGCACCGAGAGCTCGGTGGGCAGACCGCGGTCCGCGCCGAGCAGCGGTTCGTGGATCGGTTCGAGCGGCCCCGTCACGTCCGTCGAGCCCGCGGCGCTCCCGTAGACGGTCGCGGCGGCCTCGAGCTCCGAACCTCGACGACGGTCGGCGCGCGAGCGCTGCGTCACGATCGGCAGCTTGCCGGTGAGCGCGCGCCCCACCGCGACGCCCTCGGCGAAGTCCGCGGTGCGCTGCGCCGAGCGCGTGGGCTCGACCGCCGCCCGGCGAGGAGCGGCCGGGGCTGCCGGACGCGCCGTGCGCTCGGGCACCAGGGGCGAGACGTCGACGAACCGGCGGCCGTCCGCCCCGTGCATCACGCCGAGCTTGAGGACCGACACCGACGACCCGGGCTGACGCAGGAAGTCGAGGGCGTCGACGATGCCGTCCTCCGCGCTCGAGCAGATGACGATCAGGCGGGCCCCCGTGGCCCGCGACGTCGCCTGCGAGCGTGTGAGCGGCACGTTGTCGTAGAACGTCGTGACGTCCTGCTGGAACCGCGCTGCGCCCCCGACGTAGCGGCTCGCGAGCTCGGCCCGCGTGAGCTGCCCCGCACGGCCGGCGTGGTTCATGGCCCGGGTCAGGGTCTCCTCGGTCAGCTCCGAGACGACCTCGATCACGACGGGCAGGCCCGCGGCGTCGAGCGCCAGCAGGTGCGGCTCGTCCGTCGACGACCCCTGCCTGACGGGGAAGATCTGCTCGCCGAGCAGGCCGTCCAGGTGGCCGTCGACCACGCGCTGCGCGACCGTGCCGAAGCCCCCACCCGCCGGCTGCGACGGGCGGACGAGAACTGGACGCTCGGCGTCCACCTCGAAGAGGGGCATCTGGGTCTCCTGCGGCTCGGGAAGCGACCTCGAACGCTGCCCGGGACGGCGGCGTTGCCGCATAGCCTACGACGCCCGTGCGAGCGACTCGAACGAGCCCGTTTCACCCACTGGGACGAGGCCGTCCCGGCCGGTCTCAGTCCTTGGCCAGGCGCTCCTCGACGCGCTCGACCTTGCCGGTCAGCTCCCCCGTCCGACCTGGGCGGATGTCCGCCTTGAGCACGAGCGAGACGCGGTGCCCGCCAGCACCCACGGCCTCGGTCGCTCGCTTGACGACGTCCATGACCTCGTCCCACTCACCCTCGATCTCGGTGAACATCGACGTGGTCCGGTTCGGCAGCCCTGAGGCGCGGACGATGCGGACGGCCTCGGCGACGGCGTCAGTGACGGACTCGCCGGCACCGAGCGGGGCGACGGAGAAAGCGAAGATGGCCATGAGGCCATCATGCCGCTTCTCGGGGGCTGGGCGGGGGCGGAGGTCACCGAGCGTGCAGTTCGGGTCGTCCCTGCGCCGAGAAGACGACCCGAAGTGCACACTCGGCGACACGTCTCGTCCCCCGTCGAGCCGAGCGTCGCCCGCTGCACGTAGCGTGGGCCACATGCGTATCGGAGCACACGTCGACCAGGCCGACGCCGTCAACCAGGCACGAGCGATCGGCGCCGACCAGGCCCAGGTCTTCCTGGGCGACCCCCAGGGCTGGAAGGGCGCCGAGTTCACGTACCCCGGCGGCGCCGAGGCCCTGCGCGCGGACGCCGCGGCCGCGGACCTCGACCTGTACGTGCACGCGCCGTACGTCATCAACGTCGCGAGCACCAACAACCGCATCCGGATCCCGAGCCGCAAGTCGCTCCAGAAGATCGTCGACGGTGCGGCCGAGATCGGTGCCAAGGGCGTGATCGTGCACGGCGGCCACGTGACCGCGACCGACGACGTCGCGGTCGGCTACGACAACTGGCGCAAGGCGATCGACGCGCTCGACGCCAAGGTGCCCGTCCTGATCGAGAACACCGCGGGCGGCGCCAGGTCGATGGCCCGCACGGTCGAGAGCATCGGGCGGCTGTGGGACGCGATCGGTGCCGCGGAGGGCGGCGACCAGGTCGGCTTCACGCTCGACACGTGCCACGCCTGGGCGGGCGGGGTCGACCTGAGCACCGCAGCGGACCAGGTCCGCGCAGTGACGGGCCGCATCGACCTGGTGCACGCGAACGACAGCCGGGACACGTTCGACTCGGGCGCCGACCGGCACGCCCACTTCGGTGACGGGCTCATCCCGCCCGACGAGCTGGTCGCGGTCGTCGCCTCGGCCGGGGCGCCCGTGATCTGCGAGACGCACGGCGACATGGGCCCGGACATCGCCTGGCTGCGCGCGCGCCTGGGCTGAGCGGCCCGACGGCGTCACCTGAGCCAGGCAGGGCGGGTACGGCAGGAGTCGAGATCGACCGCGCGGCGAACTCGCGGGTGGCGTCGCCCGAGCATGCGGTGGGCGTCCGTCTCAGGGTAGAGACGGACGCCCACCGCATGTTCGGCACCGAGAGGGCAGCGCAGGTCAGCCCGTGTTCTGCAGGCCCGCCGCGACGCCGTTGACCGTGAGCAGCAGCAGGTGCTGCAAGCCGTCCTTGTACTGGCCCTCCGCGCCCGAGCGCAGACCGCGCAGAGCACGGAGCTGGAGCAGCGACAGCGCGTCGACGTACGGGCTGCGGAGCTGGACCGCGCGCCCCAGGACCCGGCGGCCGGCCAGCGGCCACTCGTTCCCGGAGATCTTCAGGACCCACTCGCGCGTCAGGCGCAGCTCGTCGAGGATCTTGGCCGCGAGGTCGTCGCGGTCGCCGAGCGCGAGGTAGCGCTCCGCGATCCGCTCGTCGGCCTTGGCGAGCGACATCTCGACGTTGTCGATGAGCGTCGCGAACAGCGGCCAGTCGCGGTGCGCCTCGCGCAGGCGCTCCAGGTCGCCGAACTCCTTGAGCGAGGTGCCCAGGCCGTACCAGCCGGCGAGGTTGATGCGGGCCTGCGACCACGAGAACACCCACGGGATGGCGCGCAGGTCCTCGAGCGACTCGACGGAGAGCCCGCGGCGGGCCGGGCGCGACCCGATCGGCAGCAGGCCGACCTCCTCGAGGGGCGTGACCTCGGAGAACCACTGCGGGAAGCCCTCGCTGCGGACCAGTGCGTGGAAGTGCTCGCGCGACGACGCATCCAGAGCGGCTGCCACGTCGGCGAAGCGCGCGGTCGCCTCGGCGTTGCGGCGCTCGACCGACGGTGCGGAGGCCAGCAGCGTCGCCGCGGCCACCTGCTCGATGTGGCGGGCCGCGATCGTCGGGTCGCCGTACCGGGCCGTGATGACCTCGCCCTGCTCGGTCAGCTTGAACCGGCCGTCGACCGAGCCCGGGGGCTGGGCGAGGACGGCACGGTTCGCGGGACCGCCACCACGACCGAGGGCACCGCCGCGGCCGTGGAACAGCGTCAGGTTGATCTCGTGGCGCTGCGCCCACTGCGCGATGCGGCTCTGGGCGGAGTGCAGCGCGAGGGTCGCGGAGACCGGTCCGACGTCCTTGGACGAGTCCGAGTAGCCCAGCATGACCTCGACCTTGCGGCCGTTCTCCGCGAGGCGGCGCTGGACCTGCGGCAGCTCGAGCGAGGCCTCGAGGATCTCGACGCTCGCCTCGAGGTCCGCGAACGTCTCGAACAGAGGGATCGCGTCGATCACGGGTGCGTCGTCGGCGCCCTCGAACGCGAGCTCGGCGAGCTGGTAGACCGCGGCCAGGTGCTCGGGCTTCTGCGTGAACGACACGATGTAGCGGCGGGCGGCTCGCACGCCGTAGCGCTGCTGGATCGAGCCGATCGCGCGGTACGTGTCGAGCACCTCGCGCGTGCGGTCGGACAGCGCGCCGTGCACGCCGTGCTCCGCGATCTCCGCGAGGGCGGCCTCGTGGACCTGCGAGTGCTGGCGCACCTCGAGCTCGGCCAGGTGGAACCCAAAGGTCTGCACCTGCCACACGAGCTGCTGCAGGTCGCCGTACGCGGCACGGGGCGCGCCCGCCGCGATGAGCGAGTCCTGGACGACCTTGAGGTCGGTCTCGAGCTGCTCGGGCACCGTGTACGCGAGGTCCGCGTCCCGCAGCCTGGTCGCGGCGATGCGACGGGCCACGACGAGCATGACCGCGCGGTGCGGCTCGGCGGGAGACTCCGCGGCGGCCTCGGCCGTGATGGCCTCGGAGAGCTGGCGCTGCTTCTGCCACAGGGAGCGCAGCCCGTCCGACGCGGGCGTGCCCTGCTCGTCGAGCGTGAGCGTGCGCCCGATGCGCTGCGCCGCACGCTCGAGGGCCTGGAGAGCGTGGTCGGCCGCGATGGCCGCTGCCTGGCGCGTGGTCTCCGCGGTGACGTTCGGGTTGCCGTCGCGGTCGCCGCCGATCCAGGTGCCGAGGCGCACGAACGGTGCCGCCTGCGGGCGGTCGTGGCCGGCCTTGTCGGCCAGCAGCCAGTCGTCGAGGCGGCGGTAGACCGTCGGGAAGACCGTGAAGAGGGTGGCGTCGAACACGCTCATCGCGGTGCGGACCTCGTCGAGCGGCGAGGGCTTCGCGGCGCGGATCGGGGACGTGCGCCACATGCCGTCGATCTCGGCGAGGAGCTTGCGCTCGTTCTCCGCGAGCGACGCACCACCGGACGGCAGGGAGTCGCGCTCGGTGAGCAGCCCGGACAGGCGGCGGATCGAGGCCGAGATCGCCCGACGCCGGGCCTCGGTCGGGTGCGCGGTGAGGACCGGGCGGAACTCGAGCCGCTGCAGGCGGGCGAGGGCCTCCTCGTGACCCACCTCGTCCGCGAGCTGCGTGAAGGCCTCGGGGAGGGTGTCGTCGACGACCGACGGCGCGAGCTCGGCCTCACGGTCGTGCAGGACGCGCACACGGTGGTGCTCCTCGGCGAGGTTCGCGAGGTGGAAGTACACGGTGAACGCGCGGGCCACCTGCTCGGCGCGCTCGTGGCTGAAGCCCTCGACGAGGCGCTCGGCCTCCTCGAGCGCGGCGTCCGCGTGCTCGCCGTACGCGCGGATCGAGAGCTCGCGCAGGTGCTCGACGTCGTCGAGCAGCGCGGGATCCCCCGACTCCGTCAGGACTGTGCCGAGCAGACGGCCGAGGAGCCGGACGTCGTCGCGCAGCGGCGCCGGGACCTCGTGCCGGGCGCCCGTGCGGCCGTTGCCGTCGGTGGATGCGGAGGAAAGGTTGTCGGTCACGGGTCCGTAGCCTAGGCGCTCGACGGCTCGGCATGTCGAGGGCGTCTGCCTGGTGGTCGATCCGTCGGACCGGACGGCGAACGCCGGGCTGCTGAGATCGAGCACGACGCCCGGGCGAGAAGACCTCGCCCGGGCGCGTGACGTCGTCGGGCCGGGGTCAGTGCGTGAACGCGCCCTGCCACACCGTGTCGAACGGCGCGTGCGAGCTCACGCGCGCCTCGATGGCCTCGGTGACCATCTGCTTCGCGACGCCCACTGCGCGCTCGACGTCGTTGCCCTTGGCGAGCTCGGCCGTGATCGCCGCCGCGAACGTGCAGCCCGCTCCGCTCACGCGCTCCTCGCCGACCTTGGGGACGGAGAAGACCGTGATCTCCTGGCCGTCGAACAGGACGTCGACCGCGTCCGGGCCGGGCAGCTCGACGCCCCCCTTGACGACCACGAAGTCCGGGCCCAGGGCGTGGATGCGCTCGGCGGCCTCGACCAGGTCGTCGACCGACTCGATCTTCTCCATGCCGGACAGGATCTTCGCCTCGAACACGTTCGGGGTGATGACGGTCGCGAACGGCAGGATCTTCTCGCGCAGCGCGGTGTCGGTGTCGAGGGCCGCGCCCGGCTCCTGGCCCTTGCAGATGAGGACCGGGTCGAGGACCACGTGGTGCCAGCGCTTGCTCGCGAGCGACTCCGCGACCACGTCGATCGTCGCGGGCGTGCCGAGCATGCCGATCTTCACGACGTCGAGGTCGTACGTGGCGTTCGCGGCCTCGAACTGGTCCGCGATGACCTGCGGCTCGACCGGGACGAACCGGTGGCCCCAGCCGTTCTTCGGGTCGAACGACACGATGCACGTCAGGGTCCCGACGCCGTAGACGCCCAGCTCCTGGAACGTCTTGAGGTCGGCCTGGATACCGGCTCCCCCGGTGGCTTCCGATCCGGCGATGACGTACGCGAGGTTGACCATGGTGCTGCCTGTGTCCTTCGAGGAAGAGTGGTGGGACCGGGCCTGGCCCCCGGGAAAGCGTACGCCGCACCGCCGGGGCGGCGGTGGTGGGGCGGCGTCGGCGCCCGCTCGCGCCCGTCAGCGCCGTCAGCGCCGTCAGTACCGTCGCAGCCCTCACCGCCCCGGCCGCACCAGCTCCGCCTCGTACGCGAGGATCACGAGCTGGACCCGGTTCGTGAGCCCCACCTTGGTCAGCAGCGAGCGGACGTGGCTCTTGACGGTCGCCTCCGAGAGGAACAGCTCGTCCCCGATCTCCTTGTTGGACAGGCCACGAGCGACGGCGAGCAGCACCTCGCGCTCGCGCGGCGTCGCGAGCTCGAGCCCGGCCCCGGCACGCGGGGCCGCCGCGACGCCCGAGCCGGCGTGCCAGTCCGAGAGCTCGACGTACCGCTCGATGATCCGCCGCGTGACGCCCGGGTCCAGCAGGCTGTCCCCCGCCCGGACGCGGTGGACCGCGTTCACGAGGGCCTCGGGGTCGGCGTCCTTGAGCAGGAACCCCGCGGCCCCCGCGCGCAGGGCGCCGTAGACGTACTCGTCGTCGTCGAACGTCGTCAGGACGAGCGTGCGCACGCCCGCGAGCGCCGGGTCCCCGGAGATCTGCGCGGCGGCGTCGATCCCGTTGAGGTGCGGCATGCGCACGTCCATGAGGACGACGTCGGGCCGCAGGGCGTGGGCCATCCTGACGCCCTGGGCGCCGTCGGCGGCCTCGCCCACGACCGTGATGTCGGGCTCGTTGTCGAGGATCATGCGCAGGCCCAGGCGGATCGTCGCCTGGTCGTCGACCACGACGACGCGCACGGGCTCGCTGAAGGCTCGGCTCTCGGCGACGACGTGGCCGAGGACGAGCCCGGGCAGGGCGCCGGGCTCCGGAGGGGGAGGCGGGACGGGGGCGTGGGTCATGAGGCCTCTCGGGGCAGGACGGCCTGGACGCGCCAGCCGCCGTTGTGGTCGGGTCCGGCGGACAGCGTGCCGCCGCACGACAGCGCGCGTTCGCGCATGTTCAGCAGCCCGTTGCCGCCGTGCAGGTCGGGGTTGTCGGGCAGGGGCGGGCCGGGGTCGCTCACGGCGACGCGCACGTACCCGGGCGTCGCGACGACCTCGAGGCTCAGGCGCGGGGCGAGCGAGTGCAGCAGCACGTTGGTCAGACCTTCCTGGGCGATGCGCACGACGGCGAGGCTCACCTCGGGTCGCAGGTCGCCCAGGTCGTCGGGCAGGTCGAGCTCGACGTCCCGTCCGGACGCGGTCAGACGTGCGGCCGCAGCCCGGACGTCGACGAGCGCCGGGGCGGGCGCGAGCTCGAGCGCCTCCCCGGTCTCACGACGCAGCACGTGCACGACCGAGCGCATCGAGGTCAGCGCCTTCTTGCCCTCCTCCGCGATCCACGTGACCGCCTCTGCCGGGGCCCGGGGCTGGTTGGGGGCGACACGGTCCGCGGCCTGCGCCCGGACGACGATCGCGGACATGTGGTGCGCGACGACGTCGTGCAGCTCGCGTGCGATGCGCGTGCGCTCGGCGAGCACCGCCTGCTGTGCCAGCACCCCCTGCAGTGCCGTGAGCTCCTCGTTGCGCGCGCGCAGCTCCTCCCCCGTCACGGCGATGCGCCGGACCATCCACCCGAGCGCGACGGCCGCGAGCGCCAGCGCGACCGTGGAGAGGACGTCCGAGGGGGTCGCCCACGAGTTGATCTTCCCGTACCCGAGCAGGGACTGGAGGTACAGGTTGAGCGCCCACCCCGACAGGACGGCCCCGATCGCCGTGAGCGCCGGCGGCACGGCTCCCTGCCGGGTCGCGCAGAAGCCCGCGACGAGGAACGGTGCGAGGTGGAACAGGCTCGACGAGACGCCGGACTGGAACAGGGGGTAGAACATCGCGGTGCCCCAGAACGCCCACCCCGGCGCGACGCGCCGCAGGGCGAGCACCCCCACGAGCCAGGCCCCCGTCCACCAGTACGGCTCGATGAAGTGCGGCCTCCAGTAGTCGCCCCGGTACATGTACCCGACGAACCCGAACCACACCGCACCGACCCCGAGGGCCGCGAGGAGGTCCTGCGCCCAGACGGGCGCGCGGCGGAGGGCGAGGTGCACGGACCCACCGTAGCGAGGCGGGGTCCGCTCCGGCACCGCCCTGGGGCGGGGGCCCGACGGCGTCGCGTCCGCCCTGGGAGGGAGCGCGCCCGGGCGGGACGCGCCCTGCGGCCAGGGGCAGGGCCGCCCCGGGGTCGATGCCCGGGGGGCGTGGGCCGGGAGAGGGTCGGGACATGTCCCGTGCTGCGTCTCCCCCACCCCCGGCCCACCGATGCCGACCGTCCCTCGCGGACCGCGTGTACGCGGCGGTCATCGGGGCCGGGATCCTCGCGAGCGCCGTGTCGGCGTACGAGCTCGTGGCGCAGGGCGCCCCGGTGTCGACATCGTCGATGTCGGTGCTGTCGGTGCCGGCGGACCCGGCGGAGCCGGTGGGACCTGCGGAGCCGGTGGGACCTGCGGGACCGCCGGTGCCCACGTCCACGCCCGGGACCGGGGACACGTCCGGTGGGACGTGCCCCGCGCGCGGCGACGGCTCGTCCGGCGGGTGAACCGTCGGGTGACCTGTGGGACCGGCGGGTGCACTGCGGCGCCGACCCCTGAGGCCGACCCGCTACGCGACGCCGGGCTCGCGCCGCGGCACGGCGTGGTCGGTCACCTCGGGGGCCGCGAGCATCTCCGGTGCGCCTCGCACGAGGAGCCAGGCCGGCAGGATCGCGAGGCACAGCACGGGCAGGACCCCGACGTCTCCGACGACGGCGACCGCGACGAACAGCGCGATCCACCCGTCGCGTCCCACGGCCAGGACCACGCCCAGGACGCCGCTCGCGACCGAGAGACCGAGCGGCGCGCCCGGGAAGGCCGCGTTGACGGCCACCCCGGCGGCGACCCCGATGAACACCGCGGGGAAGATCCGCCCGCCCCGGAACCCCGCCGCGGCCGCGATCACGAGCGCCACGAGCTTGACCGCGAAGATGAGGACCAGGTTCCACGTCGAGAAGTCGGCGCGCTGCTGGACGAGCTCGAACGACTGCTGGGAGCCCTTGAACAGCGTGAGCGGGCCACCGATCGCGCCCAGGACGCCCAGGAGCACGCCGCCGAGCGTCACGTACAGGACCGGGTTGCGCATGCCGTGGAAGAACCGGTGCACGTGCGGGAACGCGAGCACGCCCAGCAGGGCGGCGCCTGCGGCGAGCGTCGCGACCGCGAGCGAGATCCCGACGTCGCCGATGTCCGGCACCCCGAGGTCGGGCAGGTCCATCGACGCGAACGGGCGACCGAACGCGTCCATGGTCATGGCCCCCGCACCGGCCGAGACGAGCGGGAGGAACAGCCGGTCGAACAGCGGGCCGCCCCGGGGGAAGCCCGCGACGACCCCGGTGAACACGAGCGCGGCCGCGACGGGCGTCCCGAACAGCGCGCCGATCGTCGCGGCCGCCGCGAGCATCACCACGAGGTCCGTGGGTACCTGGGGCCACAGCCGCGCGACCAGTGCCACGAGCAGCGCGGTGTTGATCGCGATGATCGGGTTCTCGGGCCCCAGGCTCACTCCCCCGGCGAGGCCCAGGACCGTGACGACCACGAGGCTGGGCAGCACGCGCAGCGGCAGCGGGGGCGCGATGAGCTCGGTCGTCGCGGAGTCGCGGCCGCCGTGCCCCGGGACGAGCCACACCACGAGCCCCACGAGCAGGCCCGCACCGGTCAGCATCGCGAAGATCCACCAGCGCGAGTCCGGGTCCATGCCCAACGACCCCGGCAGGTCCGTCCACAGGAGGTCCTCGGCCTCGGCCGACAACCAGTCGAGGGCGTAGAGCACGAGCGCCGAGATCATCCCGACGAGCACCGCCGGGACGCTCAGCCGCAGCAGTGTGCGCAGCGCAGGGGCGTCCGGCTGGCCCGCGGCGGCAGCGGGCACCGGGTGGGGGGTCGCATCCTCGTCCCGCGCGGGCATGCGCCCAGCGTGGCACGCACGAGGTCGGTGCGCGCCCCGGGGCCGACGCCGGTCGCCCGACGGCGACGCATCAGCCCCAGGGCTGAGCCCACCCCGCGAGGTCCGCGCCCTGAGGCGAGGGCGCGTGCCGCCGTCGGGCCGATGTCCCTGGCGCGAAGCCTTGGGAAGGTCGACGGGTGCCCCTCCGCAACGACGCCCGCACCGCGCGCGGCCACCGCCCCGCATGGACCGCGCCCTGGCCCGACGCCGCCACCCGCGCCGCGCAGGCGACGCGCCACGACCTGCACCGAGCCCGCGCCGTGACGTACGGGATCGTGCTCACGCTGCTGGTGACGGCCGCCGTCGAGGCCGAGGTCTGGCCGCTCACCGCGTACCGGCTCTTCAGCACGGTGCGGACCGGCACGACCGTGAGCCTCGAGCTCGTGGCCGCGACCGACGACGGCGACGTCCTCGTCCAGCCGGCCGACCGCTCCGAACCCCTCGCCACGACGGCCCGCCAGTACCCGGACCTCTCCACGGCCACGCCCGAACGGCGCCGCGAGATGGTGACCGCGTGGCTCGCCCTGGCCGGGATCGACCCTGCGGCCGTGACCACGGTGCGGCTCGAACGCGCGGTGCGGACGCTGCCCGACGGGACCAGCACCTGGGTCGAGCGGTCGCGCGAGACGGTCCTGGAGGTCGTGCCGTGAGCGGCCCCGCGGGCTCGTCGCTGTGCCGGGCGGCGCGCGTCGTCGACCGCGCCCTCGTGGCCCCCGGGCCCGCCCACCGGCTGCTCGAGGTGCGCACGCTGCTCGCTCTCGTGATCGGGCTGCGCCTGGCCACCCGCGACTGGACCAGGATCGCCGACCGACCGGCCGCACTCACCGACCACGGGACCGTCATGGGCTGGCTGCTCCTCGCCCCGCCCGCGTGGCTGCTCGTCGTGGTGCAGTGCGCCGGGCTCCTGGGGGTGGCGCTCGTCGTGGCGCGCCGCTCCGGACGCGCGGGGTTCGTGCTCGCCTGGTGCGCGTACACCGCGCTCGCTGCCCTGTGGGGCAGCTCGGGCAAGGTCCTGCATCCCGACGTCCTGACCGTCACGGTCGGGTTCGTCCTGCTCCTCGCCGCCGACCCGCCGCAAGCGCTGCCCGCCACCGGGCGGAGCCCGCACTGGGGATGGCCACCGCGTGCCGCGCTCGCGGCGCTCGCCACCGTGTACTTCCTCACCGGCGCGCAGAAGCTGCGGCACAGCGGCACCGGGTGGGTCTTCAGCGACAACATGTCGTGGGTCCTGCGCCAGGGCGGGAGCGGGTCCCCGTTCGGGGAGGCATGGGTCCACGCCGTCGCCGACCAGCCGTGGCTCACGCAGGCGCTCGCGGGCGGGGCGCTCGTGCTCGAGCTGACAGCTCCGGTGTGGCTCGCGATCCGGGTCACGCGCGTCCCGTTCGTGCTCGCGGTCGCCGCGATGCACGGCAGCATCTGGGCGTTCCTCGGGCTGGACTACTCGGCGTGGGTCCTGACGGCCGCGGCCGTCGCGGTGCCGATGGCGCTGCGGCCCGGGCGACGGCTGCCGGGGCGGTGGTTGTCGGGGCCGAGGTTGTCGGGGCGGTGGTTGTCGGGGCCGGCGCACGAGGACGGGGCGCGCCCCGCTGCGGGAGCCGTCGTCGAGATGCGGCGAAGTGGGGTCACGGACCGACCGTGACCCCACGTCGCCGCATCTCGCGTCGGGCTCAGGCCGTGCGGCGCAGCCGGGCGCCCAGCGCGTAGGCCCCGACGACGGTCGCCGCGGCGACCAGCACCACGTCCTTGAGGACGTACTGCCCGAGCAGCGTCATGCCGGAGCCGAACAGCTCGTCGAAGAACAGCACGGTCGGGGCGAGGATCCCGACGAACGCGCCGGCCATGACCACGAGCCCCGCCCGCAGCCAGTACCCGCTGACGAGCGTGAGGCCGATGAAGCACTCGACGACCGCGGTCACGACCACGGCGACCGTGCCGTGGACGAGCCCCAGGGTCAGGGTGTCGATCGTGCGCTCGGCGACGACCTCGGCCGGGCTGGCGCCGGGGAAGAACTTCAGGACCCCGAACCCGAGGAAGACCAGGCCGAGCGCGACCCGCAGGGCCGGGACGGACCAGCGGGTCAGGAAGCGTGCGAGGGCGTCGACGGCGTCGCTCACGTGGGTCGAGACGGAGCCTCGGCGGGAGATCGCCGGACCGTTGACGGAGAGGGTGGACATGGACGTGCCTTTCGGGAGGTGGTGGGTTGTCGGCGCCTCGTCGTCGGGCGCACACCCAGAAGGAGCCCTCCCGGGCGACGGGTGATGCGGGTCACACCACGTTTCACCCACCCGCCCGCTCCGGCACCACGAAGGCCTCGACGGCT
>NZ_JACSQQ010000004.1:165676-172322 GCF_014836555.1 Oerskovia rustica | reverse complement strand
CGGCTCGGCCGTCGAGGCCTTCGTCGCCCGCACCGCTGCGGGTCCCCGGCGCGCACCCCGGTCCCTCAACCGGGTCCACCACCCGGCGCGCCGGTGGGTCTTCGGGCGCCCCTACTTGCCGAACATCTGCGCGAACGACGGCACGCCGTCGAACATGCCCGTCGCGGTGCGCGGCTCGCGGGCCGCGACCGTGGTCGCGAGCTCCTTGGCCGCCCGGCGGATGCGGGCCGGGAGCGGGCCTGCGTCGTGCGTGCTGTCGCCCTCGGCCGCCCAGTCGTCGGTGGCCGCGAAGACCGAGGTCGTCGCGACGTCGGCGTGCAGGTACGTGAACAGCGGGCGCATCGAGTACTCGACGGCCAGCGAGTGGCGGGACGTGCCGCCCGTCGCGCCCAGCAGCACGGGCACGCCCTGGAGCGAGTCCTTGTCGAGGATGTCGACGAAGGACTTGAACAGGCCCGAGTACGTGGTCGTGAACAGCGGGGTGACCAGGACGAGCGCGTCGGCGCCCGTGACCTTCTCGTTCACCTCGGCGAGGTCACCGCTCGCGAAGCCCGTGAGCATCGCGTCGGTGATGGCGTGGGCGACGTCGCGCAGCTCGACCGTCGTGACCTCGGCGGCGACGCCCAGGTCGCCGAGCTCGGCCACCGTGGCGGCGGAGAGCCGGTCGGCGAGGAGGCGGGTCGAGGACGGCTGGCCGAGGCCGGCGGAGATCGCGACGATCTGGCGAGCGGTCATGAGGTGGTGCTCCTGGTTCGTGAGGGTTCTTCGAGTGTGCCGCACGGTGCGTGCGGCGGGTGGTGCGTGGTGCGTGGCCGGTGGTGCTGAGGAGCCGGGCCGCCCCTGGCCCCCACGGCCGGCCCCCCCCCCCCCCGCCCGGGTCACCCCGGGCGGACGGTCGGTCAGAGACCGAACGCGGAGCCCTTGCGGGCGGTCCCCGCACCCTCGGCGGCCTCGGCCGCGAGGATGTCGTCCTCGGCGGTCTTGCCCGTCCAGTGGTCCGCGGCCGCGACGACCTGCTCCGCGATCTTGCCCTCGGCGCGGGCCTTGGCGACGCGCTGGGCGTGGCTCGGCGGGTCGCTCGGGACGTGGGCGGGGCGCTTGGCCTCCATCTCCTTGCGGAGCACGGGCACGACCTCGCCGGCCAGCAGGTCGATCTGCTCGAGGACCGTCTTGAGCGGCAGGCCCGCGTGGTCCATGAGGAAGAGCTGGCGCTGGTAGTCGCCGACGTGCTCCCGCATGGCGCCGTAACGGTCGATGACCTCCTGCGGGCTGCCCACGGTCAGGGGGGTCTGCGCGCTGAAGTCCTCGAGCGACGGGCCGTGCCCGTAGACGGGCGCGTTGTCGAAGTAGGGCCGGAACTCGCGGACCGCGTCCTGGGAGTTCTTGCGCATGAAGACCTGGCCACCGAGCCCGACGATCGCCTGGTCGGCCTTGCCGTGGCCGTAGTGCTCGAAGCGCTGGCGGTAGTACTGGACCATCTGCTTGGTGTGGCTCATGGGCCAGAAGATGTTGTTGTGGAAGAAGCCGTCACCGTAGTAGGCGGCCTGCTCGGCGATCTCCGGGGTGCGGATCGAGCCGTGCCAGACGAAGGGCGCGACGCCGTCGAGCGGGCGCGGCGTGGCCGTGAAGCCCTGGAGCGGCGTGCGGTACTTGCCCTGCCAGTCCACGACCTCCTCCTCCCAGAGGCGGCGCAGCAGCGCGTAGTTCTCGATCGCGAGGTTGACGCCCTCACGGATGTCCTTGCCGAACCACGGGTAGACGGGGCCGGTGTTGCCGCGGCCCATCATGAGGTCCATGCGACCGTCCGAGATGACCTGGAGCATCGCGTAGTCCTCGGCGATCTTCACCGGGTCGTTCGTGGTGATGAGCGTCGTGGAGGTCGACAGGATGATGTTCTTCGTCTGCCCGGCGAGGTAGCCGAGCATCGTCGTCGGGGACGACGGGACGAACGGGGGGTTGTGGTGCTCACCCGTGGCGAAGACGTCGAGGCCTGCCTCGTCCGCGTGCTTCGCGATGGTGAGCATGGACCGCACGCGCTCGGTGTCGTTGGGCGTGCGACCGGTGACGGGGTCGGTGGTGACGTCGCCGACGGTGAAGATTCCGAACTGCATGGGGGTTGCTCCCTCGTCCTTCAAGTTGATGCATTTGCATGTACTGGAGGAGAACCGGGAGGGTCCCGGGGTTATTCCCCGAACCTGGAGGTGGCGTGGGTCACGCGACACCCCTCCCCGCGGCCCGACGGCGGAGCGCAGCCGGGGCGCTCGGGCGCCCTGCGCCGTCGGGCCAGGGGTGGGCGGCGGCTACGGGCGCAGCGCGAACGTGTGCATGCCGTCCTCGTCCTGGGGATCGGGCTCGGCCGCGTGCTCCCAGCCCAGTGCCGAGAAGAACGCGAACGCGGCCAGGTTCTCCCGGTCGACGAACGCGACCCAACCGTCGGGGGCGTCCCGCTCGACGTGAGCCACGACCTGGTCGAGGGCCACGCGCCCCAGGCCCGTCCCCCGGCGCGCCGGGTCGACGGCGATGTCGGTGACGGCGTGCGCCGTGCTCTCCCCGTTCGCCCACACGATCCCGACCACCGCGACCGGGACTCCGTCCGACAGGACGACCAGCTCCTCGCCCGTCTCGTCGGCCAGGACGTACTCGAGCCACTCGTCGTCGAGCGGGCCGAGCTCCTCGTCGAGCACCGGGTCCTCGTACCAGACCCGTAGCCACGAGTAGTCGGCGGCCGCGAAGGCGCGGACCGAGAGCGCGGCGCCCTCGCCCCCCACGGTGCTGGTGGACCCGTCGGTGCCGGTGGACGAGGGACGCGGAAGGCGGGAAGGCATGGCCGACATCCTGGCGAACGCCGCCGTGGCCGTCGAGGACATTTCGTTCACTGCGGACGCGGGGCGTACATGATGACCGCGACGCCCACGAGGCACAGGAGCGCCCCGAGCACGTCCCAGCGGTCCGGCCGGAAGCCGTGGACGGCCATGCCCCACACGAGCGAGCCCGCGACGAACACTCCCCCGTACGCCGCCAGGATCCGCCCGAAGCTCGCGTCGGGCTGGAGCGTCGCGAAGAAGCCGTACAGCCCGAGCGCCACGACCCCCGCCCCGATCCACACCCACCCCTTGTGCTCGCGGACCCCCTGCCAGACCAGCCACGCGCCACCGATCTCGAAGAGGGCCGCAGCCCCGAAGAGCAGGATCGAGCGCAGGACGGTCACGGTGGTCTCCTCGGGCGACGACGGGTGAGTGCAGGGTCGCACCCATCCTCTCGCGCACAGCCCCCTCACAGGCGGACGGGCGAGACTGGTAGGAGGTCGCAGTCCCCGAAGGATCGGAGCCCCGATGCCCACCCCAGAGACCGAGCATCCCGAGCAGGGCGACGCGCACGACGTGGCACCCTCGCGGGCGGCGCAGGTGACCGTCAGACGCGCACGCTTCGTCGACGTGCCCGGCGTGGCCCGACTGCTCACCGCGGACCACCCCGTGGTCGACCTCGACGGCGACGGCACCCCCGACGCCCCGGTCGACCCCGAGCAGCTCTCGTCCGCGACCCGGCTCGTCCTGAGCCACGGGATCATGGAGCAGGGCGAGATCTGGGTCGCCGAGGACGCCGACGGGCTGCTGGCCACGACCGTGTGGCTCCCGCCCGAGGTCCCGGCCTTCGAGGACGAGCTGCGCGGGGTCCTGGTGCGCGAGGTGGGCGTCGACCCGCTCGACGAGCCCGCCGACGACGAGCCGGTCCGCGTCGCGACCCGTCAGGCCCTGGACGTCGCCCAGTCCGTGATCGCCGACGCGCTCGACGCCGTCCGTCCGCGCCTCATCCTCGTCGCCGCGGCCGTCGCGCCCGACGTCGAGGGCACGGAACGCGCCGCCACCCTGCGCCTGCTCGTGGACGCGCCCGCGCGCGCCGAGCGCACGCCCGACGGCGTCCCGGTGGCGCCCGCGGACGGTCCGCTGCTGACGGCCGTCGTCGACCCCGCCCGGGTCGAGGGGATGCAGCGCATCGGCTTCGAGGAGCACCGGAGCGTGGACCTCGTGCCGCACGGGAGGCTGTGGATCGGCGTGCGGGCCTGAGGGGCGGCTCGCGACGACCTCGCGTCGTCGACCCACGGGTTCCGTGCGCGCGAGAACGGGGCTGAGGTCGCCAATCCCTCGATGACGGCCTCAACCCCGTTCTCGGCACCGGGACGCTCGGCACCGGGGGCGCTCAGCGCGGCACGCTCAGCTACACGACCGCCGCGACCGCGAGCGCCCCGGCGACCACGGCGAGCGGCGCGAGCACGAGACCCTGCCGGACGAGCGGCCACCAGCCGACCTCGCGGAACCCCATCCAGTGCCGGGAGCACTGGACCCACCACAGCACGGTCGCGACCGACGCCCACGGCGTGATCAGCGGACCGGCGTTCACGCCGACGAGCAGGGCTGCGAGCCGTGCGGGGTCGTCCGCAGCGGCAGGCTCGAGCGCGAGGTAGGCGGGCAGGTTGTTGACGACGTTGGCCGCGACGGCGCCCGCCCCCGCGACCTGGAGCAGGTCCCCCGTCCCGGTCCCGGTGCCCGCGAACCGTGCGAGCAGGTCCCCGAGGCCGTGCACCTGCCACGCCTCGACGGCCACGAAGAGCGAGGCGAGGACAAGGACGGTCCGCCAGGGCACGAGCTCGCCCACGGGCGCCACGAGGTCTCGGCGCCGCGCGAGCGTCACGGCCAGCAGCACGACCGCGCCACCCACCGCGACGGCGGCCACGGGCAGCCCGACGGCGAAGCACACCCCGAGCGCGACCGTCACGAGCGCGGCGAGCGGCAGGAGCACGCGGTCGCGCTCGGCGACCAGCGGGAGCGCGTCGAACGTCCCGCGCAGGTCGCGGTGGTGGACCACGAGCAGGTAGGCGACCGTCACCGCGACGACCACGAGCGCCGGCAGCCACATGGTCGCGGCGTACGGTACGCCGGGCTGGAGCCCTGCGAGGCGGTGGGCGGCGAGCAGGTTCGTCAGGTTGGAGACGGGCAGCAGCAGCGAGGCCGTGTTCGCGAGCGCGAGGACGGTGAGCGCGAACGGCAGCGGCCGGGATCCCGTGCGACGCGCGATCGTCAGGACCACGGGCGTGACCAGGACGGCCGTGGTGTCGAGCGACAGGACGACCGTGCACGCGCTCGCGAGGATCACCACGAGCCCCCACAGGCGCAGGCGGCTGCCCCGGGCGAGACGCAGCGCCCAGGAGGCTGCGGCGTCGAACAGGCCGGCGGCCGCGCACATCTCCGCGACCACCGTGATCGCGACGAGGAACAGCAGGATCGGCCCGACGCGGGCCGCGAGCCGGCCTGCGGCGTCGAGCGGGAGCCACCCGACCGCGACGACGGACGCGGCCACCACGACGGCCACCGCCCACAGCGGCACCCGCACCCGTCGACCTGCCACGACGTCCTCCCTCCCGGCTCACAGCCTGCTCGTCCCGCCCTGCGAGCGCCCGCTGGACGAGCGGCCGGGTCACTATCGCACGCGCCCGGGCCCGTGCCCTGTGCGGCGTGCGCTTTCGCACCACGCCCGCAGCGGGCAGAGTCGTGTGTATGACGGACGGGACACGGTTGCTGGTGCTGGGCGGGACCGAGTTCGTGGGCCGGGCGGTCGTCGACGACGCCCTGGCCCGCGGCTGGGACATCACGACGTTCCACCGGGGCACGCACGAGGCCCCGCACGGGGTGCGGGTCCGGCACGGCGACCGCACCGCCGTCGGGGGCCTGGACGCCCTCGCCGACGGCGAGTGGGACGTCGCGGTCGACACGTGGTCCGGGGCCCCGAGCGCGGTGCGCGACGCCGCGCACCTGCTCTCCGACCGCGTGGGCCGCTACGTGTACGTGTCGAGCCGGTCGGTGTACACGTACCCGACCGAGGCAGGCGCAGGCGAGGGAGCTCCCCTCGTGGACGCGTCGCCCGACGACGGCGCCGACGTCGACTACGCGCGCGCCAAGCGCGGCGGCGAGCTGGCCGTCGAGGACGCGTTCGGGCACCGCGCGGTCCTCGCCCGGGCGGGACTGATCCTGGGGCCGCGGGAGAACGTCGGGCGCCTGCCCTGGTGGTTGCAGCGGATCGCCCGCGGCGGCCCCGTGCTCGCGCCCGGGCCCAGCGCGCTGCCCCTGCAGTACGTCGACGCGCGCGACCTCGCCGCGTTCGTGCTCGACGCGACCGAGCAGGGCCTGAGCGGGCCGTTCAACGTCGTGAGCCCCAGCGGGCACGCGACCATGGGCGAGCTGCTCGACGCGTGCGTGGCCGCGACCGGCTCGGACGCCGAGCTGCGCTGGACCACGCCCGAGCTGATCGAGGCCGCGGGCATCGCGCCCTGGACCGAGCTCCCCGTCTGGCTCCCCCCGGGCGAGCTGCACGACACCCTGCACCGCGGCGACGTGTCGCGCGCGGTCGAGGCGGGCCTGCGCAACCGGCCCGTCGAGGAGACGGTCGCGGACACCTGGGCCTGGCTGGAGACCCTGCCCGACGGCGCCGCTCCCCAGCGCGCCGACCGCCCCCGGGTGGGTCTCGACCCGGACAAGGAGGCGCGGGCGCTCGCGGGCTGACGGCCCGTCCCCCCTCACGGACCCGTCGTCGGGACGTGCCGGGGTGTCCCCCGGTGCACTCCCGACGGCTTGTTCGTGGCGGTGGTCGGTCG
>NZ_JACSQQ010000004.1:128347-165666 GCF_014836555.1 Oerskovia rustica | reverse complement strand
GCGGCCTCGACGTCACGCTCGCCCCGGCACGAGTCTCTGGGGCGGTGCTACCGCCGCGCGCTGCGCCGACGTGCGGCGCGCCGCCGCGTCGGGCTCGCGAGGTGCAGGAGCACACCGCCGAGGACCACCAGTGACGTGCTCGCCACGACCAGCGGCATGGTCTCGGCGCCGGTCTGGACGAGCCGTTCGGTGGGTGCCTCGGCCTGGGTGACCGCCTCGGCCTGCGCGGCGGCCTGCTGGGTGGTCGCGGCCGGGGTCGGCGTGCCGTCGGCGACCTCGGCCACGTCTCCGGGGATCTCGGGCTGGACGAGCGGCGTCGCGGGGGTCGTCGGCTCCTGCGTGGTGGCGGGCGTCGTGGGCTTCCGGTCCACGAGGGTGGTCGGCTCGTCGGTCGGCTCGAGGATCGTCGACCCCTTCGTCTCCGGCGCCGCCGTCGACCGCTTCGTAGGGACGGTCGCCGTCGGGGTGGTCCCGGGTCGCCCGGCGATCTGCGTCCACGGGGTCGTGGTGGGCTCCTCCAGGTCCGTCCACGGGGTCGTGGTGGGAGGGTCGACCTGCGTCGTCGGCACCGTCGTCGGCGTGGTCTCGGGAACCTCGACCTGCTCGGTGACCGGAGCCTCCCAGCAGACCCTCACGTGGTCGTAGGTCGGCGCGTTCAGCTCGTCGTGCGCGTCCGCCCCGACCCCCCAGCCCGGCAGCTCTCGCCCCTCGGCCGTGACGACCGTGAGGCTGCGGACGTCCGGCCCGTCCCCCTCGACCGACACCACGGAGCGGTGGAGGACGAGCACGAGGCCCGTCGTGCCGATCTCCACCCGCCCGTCGTCACCACGTCCGAGGTCGGCAGCACCGACGTCCTGGCACGTCGGTTCGCCCGGCGCCGTCTCGGCGTGGGCGGTCTGTGCAACCAGCGGCAGCGTGGCGGTGACGGCGAGCGCGAGCGCGCCGACCTGCAGGGTGCGGGCGACGGCGGTGCGGAACGTGTGGGGGCGGGGGGCGTCTGTCGAGGACATGTCTCCAGCGTCCCGCTCTGCCGCTTCCAGCGGATCGACCCGGCGTCGACCGGGACGCCCGACTTTGGTCGGTGTCCGGTTCGGGACTGCGACCTCAGTCGGCGGCGTCGCGGACCATGAGGGCGATCTGCACCCGGTTGTCGACCCCGAGCTTGTCGAACAGGTGCCCGATGTGGGACTTGACCGTCCCGATGCTCATGAAGAGCTCGGCCGCGATGCCCGCGTTGGACAGTCCACGCGCGACCGCCTGCGCGACCTCCGCCTCGCGCTCCGTGAGGGTCGCCAGGCGCTCGCGTGCGTCCGTGACCGCGCCACGGTCCGCGCGCTGCGACACCGCGGCGATGAGCTGGGCCGTGACCGACGGAGAGAGGATCGGCCGACCGGCCGAGACGGCCCGGACCGCCGCGAGCAGGTCGGGCGGTGCGGTGTTCTTCAGGAGGAAGCCCGTGGCCCCGTCGCGCAGCGCGGTGAGGACCATGTCGTCGGTGTCGAACGTGGTCAGCATGATCACGGCGAGGTCCGGGTGGGTTGCCCGTAGTCGCCGCAGCGCCTCCAGGCCGTCCATGCGCGGCATCCGGATGTCCATCAGGACGACCTGCGGCGATGTCTCCCCGACGAGCCGCAGGGCCTGTGCTCCGTCGTCCGCCTCGCCCACGACGTCCATGCCGGGGTCCGCGCCGAGCATCATGCGCAGACCGGCCCGGACCAGCTGCTCGTCGTCGACCAGGAGGACGCGGATCGGTACCTCGGGAGTCGTCACGAGTCCTCCTCGGGCCAGGGCAGCACGGTCCGCAGCACGTAGCCTCCGTGCCTGTCCGGGCCGTGCTCGAGCCGGCCCCCGGCCAGCCGTGCTCGTTCGGCGATCCCGACGAGTCCCATGCGTCCTCCCTCGATCTGGTGCGGTGTGCGTGCGCTTCCCGGGGCGTTGAGCACCTCGACGGTCAGCAGCCCGCCCGGTGCGCCGTCGACCCGGACGACGACCTGCGCTCCGGCCGCGTGCTTGCGCGCGTTGGTGAGTGCTTCCTGCACGATCCGGTACCCGTCCCTGCTCAGCTGCCCCGGCAGCCCGGGCAGGTGCTCCCGCGTCGCGGCGGCGACCTCGACGCGCACCGGTGTGCCGGCGTCGACGGCCTCGCGAGCCAGATCGTCCACGTCGGCCAGCGTCGGCTGGGGACGGTCGGGGACGGGCGTGCCCTGGTCGGCGTCGGACGACCGGAGGACCCCCAGGACCTGCCGGAGCTCGACCAGCGCGAGGTTCGCGTTGTCCCGGACCACACCTGCCGCCTCGGCGACCTGGTCCGCGGGGAGGTCGGGACGGAACGCGAGCACGCCCGCGTTCATCGCGACCAGCGAGATCCGGTGCGCCAGGACGTCGTGCATCTCGCGCGCGATGCGCGTGCGCTCGGCGACCTTCGCCTGCTCGACGCGCGCCGCCTGCTCCCGCTCGGCAGCCCGGGCTCGCTCGCTCAGCGCCTCGACGAGCTCCCGCCTGTTCCCCTGGTACGCACCGAGCCCGACGCAGGTCGCGTACACCGCGACCGCGACGAGGACCCGCGTCCACCACTGCTGCGTGGCGTCCCCCGACAGCTCGTCGACCAGGATGCCCGCCACGAACAGGGCCCCGACGCCCGCGACGGGCCACCACCGCCGCCACGTGGCCAGCGAGGCCACCGCGACGAACATGGCTCCCAGCGCCGACGAGCAGAACGCCGCGGCGACGACGAGCAGGACCGCGACGAGCACCGGCCGCGCACGACGAAGCCTCAGGAGCGCCAACGCGGCGACACCCGCAGCGGCGTCCGCGAGCCAGCGCAAGGCCGGGGCGTCGGGCGACTCCGCCACGGCGAAGGCGAGGAAGAGCGCACCCACGCCCGCCGCGAAGGCGAACGTCGCGATCTCGCCCTGGGCCGAGCGGCCGGCCGTCGCCGTCGTGCCCGCGCGCTCCGCAGCGCGCCGCGACCGGTCGCCGGGCGGCGGCGCGGGCGACGCTGCTGTGGTCAGGACGGCGCTCCCGGGCTCGGCGATGCCACGGAGACCGGCGTGATCGCCTCGTGCGCGGGCCGCGTGCGCTCGCGCCCGCCCAGAACGACGAGAGTCACGGCGGCGAGGACGTAGACGACCGGGATGAAGAAGTTCGCGGCGAACGTGGCGCCGGCGTCGGACGGGTGGACCCCGGCCAGGAACGAGGAGAAGTCCCACAGGGCGTGCAGCGCCATGGCCGCGATGATCGTCCCCGTCCCGCGCCGTGCGAGGTACAGACCCGTCCCGGTGAGTGCCGCGAAGAAGATCTGGATGACGGCGCCCGGCTCGTTCAGCAGCAGGTTGGTGAGGTGGAACCCTCCGAACCACAGCGTCGTCCAGAGGATCGCCATGCCCTCGGAGCGGTCGCCCTGACGCATCGCGCGCAGGACGACGCCGCGGAACAGGGTCTCCTCGGTGAAGCCGACCAGCAGGCTCGCCAGGAGGACCGCGAGCAGGTGCTCGGGAGCGAACAGCGACCAGTCGAGCCCCGCGAGGTGCAGCACGGCGACAAGGACCATGACGGCCGGCAGGGTCCACAGGAACCAGCCCGTCGGCAGCCGGCGCGCGTCCCGGAAGACGTGGTCCCAGCGTGCCCAGGCGAGGAAGGCCACGAGCCAGACCGCCCCGGCCGCCAGCGGCAGGACCACCGAGCGCATCGTGGACCCGGCGGTGTCGAAGAAGTCCTCGTACCCGACGCCCGAGATCCGCATCAGGCCGATCACGACCACGCAGTAGACGACGAACACGACCGCCGCGACGGGGACCGTGGGCGCGACGCGCCACCGGGACGAGAGCTCGGCACGTGAGGACATGACGCTCCGTTCGTGACGGGCCCGACCGACGTGCCGCACCCGACGCCAACTTATCCGGCACCCCCGCGCCCTGCCGGGAAGCGAGGCCGCACCGTGTCAGAACGCGCGCGGTGCCTGGGCCACGCTCGACGCGGGCCGGGGGTCACGGCCGCAGGTAGTCGAAGATCAGTGTCGTGCTCGTGCCCGCGACCTCGGGGCGGACGCTGAGCGTGCTCGCGACGAGGTCCCGCAGCACGGTCGAGTCGCGCACCGCGACGTGCACCATGAAGTCCCGGTCGCCCGTCACGAAGTAGATGCCCTCGACGTTGGGCAGCCCTGCGAGGTAGTCGCGGAACGCCGTGAGGCCCGACCGGGCGTGCGAGTGCAGGCGCACCGCGATGAGCGCCTGGAGGCTCCGGCCCATGGCCGCCGGGTCGATCTCGGTGCGGAAGCCCTGGATGACACCGCGCTCCTGGAGCGAGCGGATGCGCGTGTGGCACGTCGACGGCGCGATCCCGACGGCCTCCGCGACGGCCTTGTTGGTGGCCCGCGCGTCGGCGTCGAGGACGGCGAGGATGCGGCGGTCGGTCTCGTCGAGCACGGCCGCCTGGACCTGCGTCGACCCGGCCCGAAGATCGTTCGGCATGGTCCCCCACTCTCGTCATCCTGGAGAAGATCGTTCGGCCAGGCACCCTTCTCACGAAGAACATGTCAGCCTGCTTGAACCCTACCGAAGATCCCTCCACCATGGGGGTGAGGCGCAACCCGTCTCCCACGACCCGGCCTCAGCATCCTCGAGGCCGGGTCGACAACGTCTCAGGGCAAAGGAGCCCCCGATGACCACCCCGTCACGCACCACCCCTGGTTCCCCCGCCCCCCGCACCGCGGTCGTCGTCGGCGCAGGCATGGTGGGTCTCGCGACCGCCTGGCACCTGCAGCGCCGCGGCGTCGAGGTCACGGTCCTCGACCGCGAGGGGGTCGCCGCAGGTTCCTCGTGGGGCAACGCCGGCTGGCTCACGCCCGGCATGGCCATGCCCCTGGCCGACCCGACGCTGTGGACCTACGCCCCCAAGGCGCTGCTCGACCCGACCGCGCCCCTGCACGTCCCGGCCCGGCTCGACCCGCGCCTGTGGTCCTTCCTCGCCCGGTTCGCGACCCACGCGACCCAGCGCGCGTGGGACCGCGCGATGGCCGCGCTCACCCCGATCGACCGGCTCGCGCTCGACGCGTTCGACGAGCTCGCCGCGCACGGCGTCGCGGCCCGCTCGACCCCCGGACCGTTCGTCATCGGCTTCGAGGACGAGAGGCAGGCCGCGCCGTTCCTCCACGAGATCGCCCAGGTCGAAGCCGCGGGGCAGGTGGTCCCGCTGCGCCGCATCGACCGGCCCGACGGCGCCGCTCGCCCCTCCGGCGCGTCGCACCCGGGCGACGGTCGAGCGCCCGAGGTGCGCGACGCCGTCGGGCGGCCTGCACAGCTCACCGACCGCGTGCGCGCCGTCTACGCGCTGGAGGGCCAGCGGTTCATCGAGCCCGGACCGTTCGTCGGCGCGCTGGGCGACGCGGTCCGCGCGCGCGGCGGACGCATCCTGACCGGCGCGACCGTCACGGGCCTGCGCGCCCAGGAGGGGCGCGGCGTGCAGGTGCTCGTCGACGGGCAGGAGCCCGTGGTCGCCGACGTCGCGGTCCTCGCGACCGGCGCGTGGCTGCCCGGGCTCGCGAAGCCGCTCGGGGTGCGGACGCTCGTCCAGGCCGGGCGCGGCTACTCGTTCACCGTCAAGACCGACGTGCCCGTCGAGCAGCCGATCTACCTGCCGTCGCGCCGCGTCGCGTGCACGCCCTACCAGGGGCGGTTCCGCATCGCGGGGACCATGGAGTTCCGCGGCCCCGACGAGCCGTTCCAGCCGCGGCGCATCGACGCGATCCTCGCGTCCGTGCGCGACCTGTTCCAGGGCGTCGACCTCGACGACCGGCACGACGAGTGGGTCGGTTCTCGGCCAGTGACCCCCGACGGGCTGCCGCTCGTCGGCGCGACCCGGGCTCCCGGCGTGTACGTCGCGGGCGGGCACGGCATGTGGGGCATCGTGCTCGGGCCCGCGACCGGGCGGCTGCTCGCCGAGCAGATCATGACCGGGACCGTGCCGCCGGAGATCAGGAGCTTCGACCCGCTGCGGTGAGGCGGGTACGGCCACCCGGCCGCAAAGCCGCCGACACGTGACCGGATGCCCCCTGAATCGCGCGGATCAGGGGGCATCTGCTCACGTCTCGGCGAGAGCGGCCGGTGCCGCGTCGACTCGGATGCGTTCCAGGTAGTCGGCGATCGCGTCGCGGTTCCTCGTGAGGGTGCCGATGCGCTCGGTCATCCGGGCCAGCTCGGTCTCGAGCAGCGCGATCTTGTCCGGGTAGGCGTTGTGCAGGTGGATCTCGCGCGGCTGGTTGAGGCACGGCAGCAGCTCGGCGATGATCCGCGTCGGGAACCCGACCTCGAGCAGGCCCCGGATCTGGAGCACTCGGTCGACGAGGTGCTCGCCGTACTCGCGGTAGCCGTTCTCCTCGCGCTGCGGGGTCAGGAGCCCCTGCTCCTCGTAGTACCGCAGCAGGCGCGTGGCCGTGCCGGTGCGGCGGGACAGCTCGCCGATGCGCATGTGATGCACCCCTCTCGCGGGTCGGGCTTGACCTTCACACCCATGTCAGACATTCATGCTAACCCTATGACCACCTGCACCGCTCCGACGGAGCCGTCGACCGACGCTCCCCCGACGGCCACAGCGCCCGCTTCGTCCGCAGCGCCCGCCGCGCCTGCGGGGTCCGCGACCTCCACAGCGCCGCCTGCGCCCCCGACGACCACTCCCCCCGACCGGACCGGCGCCACCACGGACGCTCCGCCGTCGGGCACGCGCTTTCCCCTGCTGCCGCTGCTCGCCCTGGCCGCGACCGGGTTCGTCACGCTCCTCACCGAGGTGTTGCCCGCGGGCGTGCTGCCCGCGCTCAGCGGCGACCTCGGGGTCTCCGCGAGCGCCGCCGGGCAGACCGTCACGGTCTTCGCGATCGGGGCGATCGTCGCCGCGATCCCGCTCAGCCGCGCCACGGCCCGCTGGCCCCGGCGCCGCCTGCTGCTCACGACGATCGCAGGGTTCGCGGTCGCGAACACCGTGACGGCAGTCTCGTCGAGCTACGCCCTCACGCTCGGCGCCCGCTTCGCGGCGGGGCTCGTCGCCGGGCTGACCTGGGCCCTGCTCGCCGGGTACGCGCGTCGTCTCGCCGCTCCGGAGCAGGCCGGGCGGGCGCTCGCGATCGCGATGGGCGGCGCCCCGCTCGCGCTGGCCCTCGGCGTCCCGGCGGGGACCGCGCTGGGCGCGACCGTCGGGTGGCGCTGGGCGTTCGGCGCCATGACGATCCTCAGCCTCGGGCTGGCGGCGTGGGTTCGCTGGGGCGTGCGGGACTTCCCGGGCGAGCCGCGCGGGACGCAGGTGCCGATCGGGCGGGCGCTGCGGCTGCCCGGCGTCGCGCCCGTCGTGCTCGTGACGGGCCTGACCGTCCTCGCCTACAACGTCTTCTCGACGTACGTCGCGGTGTTCCTCGAGGACGTCGGGCTCGGCGCGCAGACTGGCGCGCTCCTCGCGGTGCTGGGGGCGACGTCGTTCGCGAGCCTCGTCGTGATCGGCGCCCTGATCGACACGCACCTGCGCATCATGACGATCCTCGCCTCGACCCTGCTGGGGGTCGCGGGCCTGACGCTGGCCGTCGCTGCGGCATCGCCCGTCGCTGTCTACGCCGCGGTCGCCGCGCTGGGCTTCGCGTTCGGCGGCAGCGGGACCCTGTTCCAGACGGCGCTCGCGCGAGCCGCAGGTCCCGCGGCCGACGTCGCACAGTCCGCGTTCGTCACCTCGTGGAACGGGGCGCTCGCGCTCGGCGGGATCGTGGGTGGCGTGGTGCTGGGCGCGGGCGGTTCGGGTGCGCTGCCGTGGGCGACGCTCGCGCTCGCGGTGCCCGTCGTGGGGATCGTGGTCGGGGCGCGGCGGCACGCGTTCCCGGCGGCACCGCGTGATGTGCGGTCGGTCGGGAAGCGCGGGTCGGCCCGCGCCTGAGCGGCGACCGTCGACCGTCGACCGTCGACCGTCGACCGTCGACCGTCGAGATCGGGCTCGTTGTCGCTGGATCGCCCGGTATGGCGGCAACGACCCCGATCTCGCGGTGCAAGCAACCGGGGCGTCAGGACAGAGTCAGGGTGACACCGTCACACTCCCAGGGGGACCCATGCCGCACCGCCGACCAGCACGTCCGCTCCGCGCAGGCTCGCCGCTCGCCCTCGCCGGGCCGCTGCTCGTCGGGCTGCTGCTCGTCGGGCTGCTGCTCGTCGGCGGATGCGCCGGAGCGGTGTACGAGCCCGACCCTGGGGCCGTTCCCTTCGAGCTCACGACCCACTGCGGCATCGACGAGCTCGTGCACGAAGGCCTCTGGTACCAGCGGGTCGACGGTCCGCTCGACACCGGCGGCGGCAACCCTCCCCGCGGATGGGACAACCCCTCCCAGGAGGGGTGGCTGCTCGTCGAGGGTGACCGCGCGACCTTCACCGACGACCAGGGACACGAGGAGGTCTTCGAGGTACGCGAGGGCGCGACCGAAGCGATCGACCTCTGCTCCTGACCCGCCGAGCCCAGCCCGCCGAGCCCAGGCCCGGCGAGAAGTGAGTAGATGCCCCTGATCCCCAAGGATCAGGGGCATCTACTCACTTCTCGGCGGCAGGTGCCGCCAGACAAGCGGGTCAGCCCTCGAACTTCTCCGGGTCCGGCCCGATGCGCCCGTCGGCGCGGTCGAGCCCGTCGATCGCCGCGACCTGCTCGGCCGACAGCTCGAAGCCCAGCACGTCGAGGTTCGACGCGATGCGCTCGGGGGTCACGGACTTGGGGATCGCGACGGTCCCGGCCTGCAGGTGCCACCGGAGCACGACCTGCGCCGGGGTCACGCCGTGCGCATCGGCGATCGCGGAGAGGACCGGGTCACCCAGCACGGTCCCCTGGCCCAGCGGGCTCCACGCCTCGGTCACGATCCCGAGCTCGCGGTGGTGCGCCCGCAGCGCCCGCTGCGAGAACGCCGGGTGCAGCTCGACCTGGTTCACCGCGGGCGTCACGCCCGTGGCCGCGACGACCGCGTCGAGGTGCTCGGCCGTGAAGTTCGAGACGCCGATCTCGCGGACGAGCCCGGCGCCGCGCAGCGCGACGAGCTCCTCCCACGCCTCGACGAAGCGGCCCGCCCCGGGCACGGGCCAGTGGATCAGGTACAGGTCGAGGCGGTCGAGCCCGAGCCGCTCGAGGCTCTGCTCGAATGCGGGGCGCACGGCCTCGCGCGCCATCGCGTCGATCCACAGCTTGCTCGTCACGAACACCTCGTCGCGCGGCAGGCCCGACGCGGCGATGCCCGCGCCGACCCCCTTCTCGTTGCCGTAGACGGCGGCCGTGTCGATGCTGCGATAGCCCGCGTCCAGGGCGAGCGAGACGGCCTGGGCGGTCTCGCCGTCGGGCACCTGGAAGACGCCGAAGCCGAGCTGCGGGATGCTCGTCCCGCCGCGCAGAGCGACCGCGGGGACGGTGGTGGTGCGGGTCATGAGGGTTCTCCTTCGGGTGGTGGGTGGGTCAGTGCGCCGTGACGGGCACAGGCGGCACGGGCGCCTCGGCAGGCGTGCCGGCGGTCCGACGCTCCTGGAGCGTCGCGACGCCGAGCGCCACGACCGCGAGCAGCGTGAGCGCGGCACCCGCCCACAGGGGCGAGGTGAAGCCGAGCCCGGCCGCGATGGTCAGGCCGCCGATCCACGCGCCGAGCGCGTTGCCCACGTTGAACGCGGCGATGTTGGCGCCCGACGCCATGGTGGGGGCGGCCTGGGCGTGGCCCATGATGCGCATCTGGAGGCCGGGCACGGTCGCGAACCCGAACGCCCCCATGAGGAACAGCGAGACCAGGGTCATGACCTGGCTCGTCGCGGTGAGCGCGAAGACCGCGAGGACCACGGTCAGCGCGCCGAGGAGCACGAGCAGGCTCGTGGTCAGGCGCCGGTCGGCGGCCTTGCCGCCCAGGTAGTTGCCGACGAACAGCCCCGCGCCGAACAGCACGAGCAGCCACGGCACGCTCGTGGTCGCGAACGAGCCGACCTCGGTGACCGTGAAGGCGATGTAGGTGAACGCGCCGAACATGCCGCCGAACCCGAGCACGGTCACGAGGATCGACCACCAGACCTGCGGGTTGCGGAAGGCCGCGAGCTCGGTCCGCAGGGACGGCGTGCCCGACGGCGCCGCTCCCGCCGGGCGGGCGGGGTCGCCGTGTGCGGTGGCCGAGCGGGCTGCGTCACCGGGGGCTGCCGCAGCGCCGTGCGCGCCGGACGCCCGGCGCGTGGACGGCACGAGCAGGACGATCCCGACGAGCGCGACGACGCCGATGACGGTGATGGCCCAGAACGTCGAGCGCCAGCCGTACTGCTGACCGAGGAACGTGCCGAACGGTACGCCCAGGACGTTGGCGGTCGTGAGGCCTGCGAACATCGTCGCGATGGCGCCCGCGCGCTTGGCCGGGGCGACCATGTCGGCCGCGACGACCGCGCCGATCCCGAAGAACGCACCGTGGCACAGGGCCGCGAGGATGCGCCCGCCGAGGAGCAGCTCGTAGGTGGGGGCGAGGGCCGAGAGCAGGTTCCCGGCGATGAACAGGATCATGAGGCTGCCGAGGACCGTCTTGCGGTCGAGGCGGATCACGGCGGCCGTGAGGCCGATGGCTCCGACCGCCACCGCGAGCGCGTAGCCCGAGATGAGGTAGCCGGCGACGGCCTCGGTCACGCCGAACTCTCCTGCGATCTCCGGCAGGAGACCCATGATGACGAACTCGGTGAGCCCGATCCCGAAGCCCCCGACGGCGAGGGCGAGAAGACCCAGCGGCATGCGCTGCTCCTTGTCTGTGTCTGGCACCTCGCGCATCGGCGTGTGTGCAACAACCGGCGCGTGCAGTAGTTGCAGGCGCCTCATAAATAGTTGCACGCGCTGGTAGTTCACACAAGCGGTATAGTTGAGAGCGACGTCACGACAGGCACAGGAGGCACGCATGGGCATCGGGGACGACGCCGTCGAGATCCGCTCGCAGGGCTGGCGCACGCTCGCCGCGCTGCACGGCATCCTCGACACCGCGCTCGAACGCGCGCTCCAGGCCGACCACGGCCTCTCGGTCGTCGAGTACACCGTGCTCGACGCGCTCTCGCGCCAGGACGGCTGGCACATGCGCATGCAGCAGCTCGCGCGCGCCGCAGCCCTGAGCAGCAGCGCCACGACCCGCCTCGTCAACCGCCTCGAGGACCGCGGCCTCCTCACGCGCATCCTGTGCCAGGACGACCGCCGCGGCATCTACACCGAGCTCACCCCGCAGGGCGAGCAGCTCCTGCGCCAGGCCCGGCCCACGCACGACACGGCTCTCGAGCAGGCGCTCACCGAGGCCTGCCAGGTCGAGGAGCTCGCGCCGCTCGTCGCGGCGCTGCACGAGCTTCCGGCCGAACCGTCGGCGAGCGCGGTGCCCGTGGGCGCGACCGCCTGAGAGCCGTTGCCCTCCCCCTCGCGGGAGGGTGCGGCCCCGTCGTCGAGTGTGCAGTTCGGGTCGTCCCGAGCGTTCCCAGACGACCCGAGCTGCACGCTCGGCGCGACGGCACGGGCCCCCACGAGGAGGTCGGCTGACAACCCGCACCGAATCTGGGACCCTCGTCCCATGGGGGACCCCGCGACGACGCCGACACCGCACGACGGTGACCACCACGAGCCTGTCCCGGCGACGGTCGGGGCCTCGGCCGCCGCCCCCGCCTACGGCTTCGCCGAGCCTGCCGCGCACCCCTCGCCCGCCCTCCCGCCGGGCCTGGCCACCTCCCTCCCGCTCGATCTCACCGACCTCGACGACGCCCCGCTCGTCGGCCCGTACGCGAGCTGGCTACGACGCGTCGGGGCGTTCCTGCTCGACAACTCGATCCTGGCCGCGATCATGTTCGTGGTCGTCGGCCCGGGGGTCGCGCCGAGCGCGCTCCCCGGTCTGGACAACAACGGCAGCATGGGCACCGCGTTCGAGGACGTGACCTGGTCCGAGAGCGCGTGGATGATCGGGGCGGTGCTCGCGATGGCCCTTCTCCAGGCGTACACGGGCGCGACGCCCGGCAAGCGGGCCGCGGGGATCGTCGTCGTCAACCGGGACTCCGGCCGACCGGTCGGCTTCCTCACCACCGTCCTGCGCTGGCTCGCGCACGTCCTCGACGCGCTGTGCTTCGTCGGGTACCTGCGTCCGCTGTGGGACGAGCAGCACCGCACGTTCGCGGACAGCCTGCTGTCGACGGTCGTCGTGAGGTCCGTCGCGCCGGAGCCCCACGCGTTGCTCGCGCCGTTCGTCCGGGAGGGACGACGCGGGTCCAAGGTCGTCACCGGAGCGGCGACCGTCCTGTGCGTGGCCGGCCTGCTGTACGCCTACGGCCCCACGACGACCACGGGCGGGAGGTTCGTGTCGTCGGTGGCCTGCACGACGTGGGAGCACGAGGACCGCCCCGACCCGGCCCGGCTCGGCGAGGCGTCCTTCAGCAGCACGACGCCCGGCACGATCAGCCGCCTCGGGGTGACCCACCCCTACCCGACCGACGGCGCGGGGCCGTCGGAGATCACGCTCGCCTGGGAGGGCGACCTCCCGGCAGGTTCCGCGGTCTCGCTCGAGGCGGTCCTCACGGCCCCGGACGACACCCGGCTGGAGTACTCGGCGCCGCTCGGCACGGACGGCGACGGGTTCGGCACCGAGCCCACGAGCCCCGGCACGATCGAGCTCCCCGCGAACGACCTCCGAGACGTCGGGGCCGGGTGGACCTGGACCGCCCAGATGCGCGTCGACGGCGTCGCGACCCCGGCCTGCGGCGGCGACGTCCCGTCCTGAGCCGGCCCGTCGAGCAGGGCCGTCGCAGCCCGCCGTGCCGCACGCCCGACGGCGCCGCTCACCCCGGCAGCGCGACGTCCGGTCCGGCCAGCACCAGCAGGATGGCGCACACCGCCGCGACGGCCATGCTGAGCGCGAACGGCAGCCGGCTCGTGGTCCGTCGCACGGCGACCACACCCGCCGAGACCGCGAGCGCCACCGCCACGATCCCGCCCACCCAGGCCGCGACGCTCGGCGGTCCGGGCGGGCCGAGCACCACGACGGCGACGGCCGCGACGAGCACGACCGGGGCCAGCACGCTCGCTCGTGTCCGGCCGAGCCGGTGCGGCAGCCCGCGGATGCCGGTGGCCCGGTCGTCCTCGAGGTCGGGCAGCGTGTTCGCGACGTGCGCGCCCACCCCCAGGAGCGCGGTCGCGGCCATGGCCCAGGGGGCTGCGACCCGGTCGCCGGGAGCCGCGAGCACCACGAACAGCGGCAGCAGCCCGAACGAGACCGCGTAGGGGGCCCAGGACCACACGGTCGACTTGAGCCACGCGTTGTACGACCACGCGCTCGCGACGGCCACGAGGTGCACCAGCCCGGCCACGAGCCCGGTCGCGAGCGACAGCACGACGCACAGGGTCGCCGCGACGAGTGCCGCGGCGTGCACCTGCCGCGTCGAGACGAGGCCGGCGACGACGGGCTTGTCGGTGCGCTGCACCGCGACGTCGCGGCGGGCGTCGAGCCAGTCGTTGGACCAGCCCACCGAGAGCTGACCGGTGAGGACCGCGGCGACCACGAGCGCCGTCGTCGTCGGGCCCGAGCCCACTCCTGCGGCGAAGAAGCCGGCCAGGGCGGTGACCACGACCGTGGGCCCCGCGTGGCTCGCGAGCGCGAGCCCCCGCACCGTCGTCAGGGTCGTCTCCCTCGTCGTCCTCGTCACCGCACCGCCGTCCCTGCCGTCGCTGCCGTCCCCGCCGTCGTGGGGATCCTCGCCCGTCCGACGCTAGCAACGCGCGGCCCGCGCGTCGCCGTGACACGATGCGGGAATGTCGCGGTTGCTCGCGGTCGGTCCGGCTCTGCCGGGCGTCGCACACCCTCAGAGCGAGATCACGGACACGATCGGGCCCCTGCTGACCCCGTCGCCCTCCAAGCGCGCCGTCCTGCGGCGGCTGCACGAGGCGAGCGGCGTGCGGACCCGCCACACGGCCCTTGCTCTCGACGAGTACGCGGGGCTCACGTCGTTCGGGGTCGCGAACGACCACTTCATCCGCGTCGGCACGGACCTCGCCGAAGAGGCGTGCCGCACCGCGCTCGACGCCGCCGGGCTGGCCCCGGAGGAGGTCGACTTCCTGCTCTTCACCTCGGTGACCGGGATCGCGGCGCCCTCGATCGACGCACAGCTCGTGACGCGCCTGGGTCTGCGGACCGACGTCAAGCGGCTGCCGTCGTTCGGGCTGGGCTGCGTCGCGGGGGCCGCGGGGATCGCCCGCGTGCACGACTACCTCGCCGGGCACCCGCAGGACGTCGCCCTGCTGGTGTCGGTCGAGCTGTGCTCGCTCACGCTCCAGCACGGCGACGACTCCATGGCGAACCTGGTCTCGACCGGGTTGTTCGGCGACGGCGCGGCGGCCGTGGTCATGGTCGGCGACGCGCACCGGGCGGGCTTCCCGCCCGTGGACGGCCAGTCCGGGGACCCCCGGCCCGGGCTGCCCGACGGCGCCGCCCAGGGTGTCGAGGTCCTCGACACCCGCGGCCGCCTGTACCCCGAGACGGCCGACCACCTCGGCTGGACGATCCGCGACAGCGGCTTCGGGATCGTGCTGTCCGCGGGCCTTCCCGAGGTCATCGCGGCACACCTCGCGGGGGACGTGAAGTCGCTGCTCGCCGAGCACGACCTCGCGACCGAGGACGTCGGGACGTGGGTCGTGCACGCGGGCGGGCCGCGCATCCTCGACGTCGTGCGCGACTCGCTGGGTCTCGACGAGGCGGACCTGCGTCTCAGTCGGGAGTCGCTCGCCGCCGTCGGGAACCTGTCGTCGTCGTCGGTGCTGCACGTGCTCGCTGCGACGCTCGCGGCACGCGAGGCGTACCCCGGGCGGCGCCTCGCGGCGCCGCGCACGACCGACGGCCGGCACGGCGTCCTCATGGCGTTCGGGCCAGGGGTGAGCGCCGAGCTCGTGCTGCTCCGCCTGCCCGCGTCGCCGCTGGAGGGCTGATGCTCGTCTTCTTCTACGTCGTGGTCGGGGCGACCGCGCTCGAACGGCTCGCCGAGCTCGTCGTCTCGGCGCGCAACGCGCGGTGGTCGTTCGCACGTGGCGGCATCGAGACCGGGCGCGGCCACTTCCCCGCGATGGTCGCCCTGCACACGGGCCTGCTCGTCGCGTGCGTGGTCGAGGTCAACGTCGCGGACAGGCCGTTCATCCCCTGGGTCGGGTGGCCCGCGTTCGTGCTCGTGGTCGCGAGCCAGGCACTGCGCTGGTGGTGCATCACCTCGCTCGGGCCGCGGTGGAACACGCGCGTGATCGTGGTCCCCGGGCTGCCGTGGGTCGACCGCGGCCCCTACCGATGGATCGCGCAGCACCCCGGGCAGCGCTGGTTCCGCCACCCCAACTACGTGGCGGTGGTCGTCGAGGGGTTCGCGCTGCCGCTCGTCCACTCGTGCTGGACGACCGCGCTCGTCTTCACGGTGCTCAACGCCGTGCTGCTGCTGCGGTTCCGGCTCCCGGCCGAGGAGCGCGCGCTCGACGCGCTCCCGCGCACGTGACCGACACCGACGTGCTGGTCGTCGGCGGCGGGCCGGTCGGGCTGGCCGCCGCGATCGAGGCGCGGCTCGCGGGGTACGACGTCGTCGTGGTCGAACCGCGCACAGGCCCTGTGGACAAGGCGTGCGGCGAGGGCCTCATGCCCGGCGCGCTGCGGGCGCTCCAGGCCCTCGACGTCGACCCCGACGGTCACGTCCTGCGCGGCATCAGCTACCGCGACGCGCACCGGCACGCCGACCACCTCTTCACGGCCGGGCAGGGCCGGGGCGTGCGGCGGACCACGTTGCACGCCGCGCTCGCGGAGCGCGCGGCCTCGCTCGGAACCACGACCGTGACCGGCCGGGTCGAGAACATCGACGAGACCGCGGACCGGGTGTCGGCCGCCGGGATCAGCGCGCGCTGGCTGCTCGGCTGCGACGGGCTGCACTCGACCGTGCGCCGCCTCGCGGGTCTGGAGGTCGGGGCCGACGCGCCGGCGCACGAGTCGCTCCTGGCGCGGAGCCGCCACGGCGGCGAGGGCCACGACGGGGCGGACCGCCCCGGGGACGAGGCGGCGCCGCACGCCGCGCGCATCCCCAGCGAGCTCGGTGGCACCGCCCCTCCCGTTCGCCCCGGCCCGGACCCGCGGCGCCGCTTCGGCCTGCGCCGCCACTTCCGCGTGCCCGCGTGGACGGACCTGGTCGAGGTCCACTGGGGCGACCACGTCGAGGCGTACGTGACGCCCGTGGCGCGCGACGTCGTCGGGATCGCGATGCTCGGCCCCACCGGGACGCACTTCGACGAGGCCCTCGCGGGCTTCGCCGGGCTGGCCGAGCGCCTGGGGGACGCCGAGCCGTTGGGCCCGGTCCGCGGTGCCGGCCCCCTCCGCCAACGTTCCCGACGGCGCAGCACGGGCCGGGTGCGCCTCGTCGGGGACGCGTCGGGGTACGTGGACGCCCTGACGGGCGAGGGGCTGCGCGTGGGTCTCGCGCAGGCGAGCGCCGCCGTCGGGCACCTGGACGACCCGGGCGCGTACGAGCGCGACTGGGCGCGCGTCACGCGCGACTACCGGGTGCTGACCTCGGGGCTCGTCGCGTGGGCGACCTCACCCGCGCGCCGGGCGATCGTGCCGCTCGCGGCGCACGTGCCCTGGCTCTACGGGAAGGTCGTGGAACGGCTCGCGCGCTGATCGTGTCCGCGTCGGAGCAGGTCGGAGAAGTCTCCCCCACCCCGTATCCGCGGACCGTCGCCAGGGGCTACGATCAGCGACGGCGACGCGAGCCCCTGCCCGCGTCGCCACCTCAGCGAGACAACGCCCCTGACCGGCCGTCGGTCAGGGGCGTTTGCGACGGCCGTGCTCTACCCGCAAGAACCGAGGATCGCGATGCCGCACCGCCGATGGAAAGAACAACGCCTGTGTCCGCAGTGCCAGGAGGTGGTGCTGGTCGAGATGCGCTTCGTCGCAATGCCCTCCGCCCCGGGCGAGGACGTCACGATGGAAGCAGTCGGCACCGACGACGCGGGTCACGAGTTCCACTGACCCCGTCGCGGCGACGGGTCAAGAAGTGGCCCCGAGCCTGCCCCCTCCGTGCTCACCCCGTGCCGGGTGGTCGGGGGCCGCTTCCTTGAGCTCGACGAAGACGGCGTGAGTCGCTGTCGTCCCGGTGTTCTCCCCGACGTGCACCTGTTCGGGGAGCCAGCGCGTCTCCCCCGCCTCCAGCACGACGTCCATGACCCGATCACCCGACGAGATACGCCGCTCGAAGCCGCTCAGCGTGTACATGACGCTGTCGGGGTGATGGTGCGGGTGCGTCCGCGTACCTGGCTGGTCCTCGTACTCCAGCACCCGGATGCGGTCGTTCTCGAAGACCACGCGATAGTGGTCGGGATCCGTGACCGTCGGGTCGTCCGGCTCCTGCCGTCCCTGTCCCATGCTCGCCTCGGAACGTCGTGGCCCGTCGTCGTCGACCGGCGCGTCCCTCGAGCATCCCACCATCTGACCTGCACGCACCTCGGGTGCACCCCCGCCCGCCCGTCGGCGAGCCCCGTGCCGGGGCCGGGCCTAGGAGATGCCGCGGTCCCGCGCCCAGCGCAGGATGTCGGCCCGGTTCGAGACGCCGACCTTGCGGTAGATGCTGCGCAGCTGGGACTTGACCGTGTTCCTCGTGACGAACAGGATCGCCGCGAGCTGCTCCAGCGTCATGTCCTCCGTGAGGTGCGTGAGCACCACCAGCTCACGGCGGGACAGCACGACCTCCTCCTGCACCTCGTCAGGAGGTGGGGACTTCGGGGACGTTCGCTCCGTGATGGACATGGTTCCTCCGTCAGTGGCCGCCGCACGTCGCCCACTCTTGTGATCCGGTCTCTTCCGGCTCCTGTAGATGAGACCGGATGGAAACGGATCCATGACGCGAGTTCGTGACATGTTGTCGCCCGGCAGGCTCTCGACCCTGCCGCCCGGCGGCTCTCGACCCGACGGGATCAGCCGGCGCCCTCGTCGGGCAGGCCCGCGTCGTGGCCGAGGATCGCGGCCTGCGTCCGGTTCGTCACCCCGAGCTTGACCATGGCGTGGGTCAGGTGGGTCTTGACCGTCGGCTCGGCCATGTAGAGCGCCCGCGCGATCTCGGCGTTCGACAGGCCCGTGGCAAGGAGACCGACGACGGCCCGCTCCCGCTCGCTCAGCTCCCCCACCCTGGCCCGCGCCTCCGCCTGCCGCGTGGTCATGGCCGGGCCGAGCGAGTCCAGCAGCCTGCGGGTCACGGCCGGCGACAGCATCGCGTCCCCCTCCGCCGCGGCCCGGATCCCGCGCTGCACCTCGCTCACCGTGCTGTCCTTGAGGAGATAGCCTGCGGCACCGGCCCGCAGCGCGGGCACGACGTACTCGTCGTACTGGAAGTTCGTGAGGATGACGACCGCGACCTCCGGCGCCACGCGGCGGATCTCCTGCGTGGCCTCGATGCCGTTCATGACGGGCATCTGCATGTCCATGAGGACGACGTCGGGGCGGCGCGCGATCACCGCCTCGACCCCCAGGCGGCCGTTCGCGGCCGTCCCGACGACGTCGAGGTCGTCGGCTGCGTCGACGAGGGCGGCCATCCCCTCGCGGAAGAGGCTCTCGTCGTCGACGACCACGACCCGGGTCATGCGGGCCCCCACGGCAGCACGGCCTCGACCCGGAAGCCGCCGTCGGACGTCGGTCCGATCGTGGAGCTCCCACCGACGAGCTGGACCCTCTCGCGGATGCCCTGGAGCCCGTGACCACCCGTGGGCAGCTCGATCTCGGGGATCGCCGTCGGACCGTTGCGGACCTCGACCCGCAACGAGTCCGCCTCTTCGCGGACCGCCACGGAGGTCTCGGCGCCGGGCGCGTGCCGCACCGCGTTCGTCAGCGCCTCGCGCACGATGCGCACGGCCGTGCGCTCGGTGACGCCCGGGGGCTCTCCCGGGTCGACGTCGGCGTCCACCTCGACCGGTTGACCCACGGCTCGCGCCTCCGCCACCAGCACGGCGACGTCCCGGAACGACGGCTGCTCGAGCCCCGCGGGGCTCCCGTCCCGGCTGAGCAGGTGCAGCACGCCCCGCATCTCCTCGAGCGCCTCGCGCGCGGTGTCCCGGATACGGTCCACGTCGTCGCGGACCTGCGGGTCGTCGACCTTGGTCTCCAGGAGGTTGGTCTGCAGCACGACGTAGCTGATCCGGTGGGCGACGACGTCGTGCATCTCGCGGGCGAGCCGTTCGCGCTCGGTCGTGCGCACCTGGGTCGCCACGTGCTCCGCGGCCTCGATGCCCCGGTCCCGGATCGCGGCCTCCGCGACCCGCTCCGCACGTCGGCTCCGACCCGCGAGCCACGGCCCGAGCACGAGCAGGACCAGCACTGTCGCGATCGCGACGTCAGACCTGCCGAACGCGAGCGGCGCAGCGGGCAGGACCAGGATCGCGCCGGTCACCGCCCACGCCGTGCTGCGTCGTGGACCGAGCCGCTCTCCTGCGGCGAACGCCGCGAGAACGAGCGCGGGGATCGGCGAGATCCAGGACAGGAGCGCACAGCCCACGAGAGCCGGTCCGACGAGCGCCGGCCGCAGGAGAAGCGCTGCGCCCAGGAGCTGCGCAACCAGCTCGGCCCACAACGGCGCGCCCTGGACGCCGACCATCGAGCGAGAGACCGCCACGGCGACCCCTGCCAGCGCGGCGAACGACGCGACCGCGACGTCGCGGCGCGTCGTCCAGGCCCGAGCGGGCATCTGCATGCTGCCAGGCTAGCCAGGAACGCCGGGGGACGGCGGTCGAAGCGGGACGACCTTGCCCAGAGGCAGGTACGCGCGCAGGGCGCCCCCTCCGTGTCGGAGGGAGCGCCCTGCGGTCGTGTCATGCGGTCGGACAGCGAGCGCTCATCGGTCCGTGCTGGTCGCCGTCTTGCGACGCCCTGCGAGGACGAGCCCCGTGCCGGTCAGGACGATGAACGCTCCTGCGACGGCGAGCAGGCCGGTGTTCACGCCGGTCGTGGCGAGGTTCGCAGCCTCGGTCCGCTGGGTTGCGGCGGCTACCGGGACGGTGTCCGTCAGACCCAGGTTCGTCGGGTCGGACGAGGCGACGGTCCGGACGGTCCCGTCGGTCCCGACGAAGACGGGGTCCACCGCGTCGATGACGACGGGTGCCGTCGGGTCCTCGGGCACGACCGGGTTCTCAGGATCCGTGGGGTCCTCGGGCACGACCGGGGTCGTCGGGTCCTCGGGCACGACCGGGGTCTCAGGATCCGTGGGGTCCTCCGGGGTGACGGGCGCCTCGGGCTCGTCGGCCAGGCTGATGCCGACCCAGTCCCACGCGGTCGAGGGGCGGTCGAGCTCGCCGAGGCCGATCAGCCAGTGCGGGAACGTCGCCGGCATCCACTGGCCGTTCTCGTCCGTGGTCCCGTGGTTGTTGTGGTCGTTGCCCGTGTAGAAGTGCGGGCTGCCCTGCTCGGTGCCCTGCGCCGAGCCCCAGAGCTGGAACTGCGGGAGGGTCGCGACGTCGAGGCCCGCGGGGACGCGGACGAACACGCGCTGCCCCGGCGTCACGGACGAGACCGGGTCGCCGTTGGCGTCGACCAGGGTCACGCCGGCGGGCACTGCCGAGCCGTCGGCGGTGCGCAGCTCGACGTGGACGTCACCCGTCCCGCCGACGAGCGAGGCCGTGAAGCCGTAGTCGGTCGAGCCGTCGGTGTTCCGGACGTACCCGTGCGAGACGAACCCCGGCTGCGGCATGACGACGTTCGCGGTGAGCCCCTGCTCGATGAGCCAGGCCGCGGTCTGCAGCGTGGCCATGCGGTCGCTCTGGCTGTTCTGGTCCCAGTTGCGCGTCCAGTCCTGCTGGAAGGTCTCGTCGGGGTTCTCGGGGACCTCCTGCGCGGTGAACTGGTCGAGCGCCTTCTGGCTCAGGGTCACGTGCCCGGCGGCGTCGACGTCGAAGAACAGGCCCATGACGTCGTGGCCCGTCGAGAAGTACCAGACCGCGAACTGCGTGGCCTCGTACGCGGTGTAGTCGGCACGGCGCGCGTTCTCGGACGCGACGTACTCCTCGGCCTGGGCCTGCGTCCACCAGCCGTTGTCGATGTACGACTGGTACTGCTCGATCGTGACGGGGTTCTGCACGACACCCGCCCGTGCGAAGAGCGCCTGGGCGTCGATCCCCCGGGCCGCCTCGTCGGAGCCGCCCTTGTAGCCGTTGACGAGCACGGTCTGCTGGGCGGAGGTGTTCTCCCAGTGGATGCCCTCGGCGTCCGGGGTCACGGTCTCGTCGCCGGACCACACGTGGTACCAGTAGTTGGCGATGTCGCGGTCGTAGACCATGTGGACCGTGCCGTCGTCGTCCTTGAGCGTGTGGTGCAGGATGTGCAGCTGCGGGGTGCCGCTCCAGCCCTGCCAGTCACGTCCCGAGGTCTTGTCCCCGAGCTCCATGAAGTACCAGTAGTCGCACCCGAAGCCGTCCTCGCCGCCGTCCTCCCAGTGCGGGTGGTAGTCGGCGTCGGGGTAGACGGGCGTCGACTGCAGCGCGCCGAACGCGGAGGTGGCGGCCAGCGGGGTGGCGGTCGGCCCGGCCGCGGACGACGCGTCCGTCGCCTGCTCGACGACGCCCACGTCCGGCGCGGTCTCGTCCCCGGGGTCCGCCGCGGGTGTCTCGGCGACGGGTTCGTCCTCCTCGACGGGCGCCTCGGGCGCCGCCTCGGCGGGAGCGGCCTCGTCGGCCGGCACGGCGGGGGCTGCGGGGACCTCGGCGGCCGGGGCGACGACCGGGTCGACCGGCGTCGTGCTCTGCGGGGCGGGCACCTCGGCAGCGGGTACGTCCGCGACGGGCGCGGCCTGCTCGGCGGGTGCCTCGGGGTCGGTCGTCGTGGGGGCGCCGGCCTCGGGGACGTCGGTCCCCTCGGCGGCGAACGCTGCGGCTCCACCACCCAGCACGAGCGCGGCGGAGACAGCAGTGGTGGTGACGGTGCGAAGGACCTTCATGATCGTCGAGCTCCTACGTGAGGGGTGTGTGCGCTGGTCGCGCCCTGACCCCTCTACGTTCTCGTCCGGCAGGGGGTCGCCGACTCACCCCTTCGGATCGACCGCCCTCGTCCGAACGTCTCGACCTTCGCCCGCTCGTGCCCGACGGCTCCGTCACGCCGTCGGGTGTCTCACGCCGTCGGGCTCACGCCGTCGCCGCCCCCCCCCCCCCCCCCCCGCCCTCGCGCGCCCGCCACCAGGCAGCCCGCGCAGGCCAGCGCGACCACGACGAGGAGCACCGTGTACCCGGCGAGCGCCGTCGCCCCGGCCAGGACCACGGGCAGCAGGAAGCCCACGTAGGACAGGCTGTAGTAGACGCCCGTGAGACCCGCGAGGTCGGTGGGCGTCGCGACGGCCTGCACCTCGATCAGGCCGGCCACCACGCAGATCCCGTACGCGGCGCCGAGGGTGACCGCTGCGAGCCCGCCGAGCACGGGCGACAGGACGGTCGCGTTGGTCGCGGCCAGCGCCATCCCGAGCAGCATCAGGCCCATCCCGACGACGAGCGCCCGTCCGCCCGTGACCCGGTCGATCGCCGCGACGAACGACTGGACCACCGCGCCCGTACCCAGCGTGAGGACCGTGAGCAGGGTCGCGTAGGCCAGCGACAGGTCGCCGGTCTGCTCGGTCACGAGCTGCGGCATGACGGCGTAGGCGATCCCGGCGGCCCCGAAGATCCAGGGGGCGGCAGGCACGACGACACGCACGAACCGGCGGTGCGAGGCGGCGGGGACCCGGAGGTCGGCGAGGAGCGACGTCGTCGACCGGTGTCCCCCGATCGTCTCGGTGGCGGTCGCCAGCAGGACGAGCGCGACCACGCTGAGGGCGACGTGGACCACGTAGGGCGTGATCGTCGGCCACGGACCCCACTGGGCGAGCACGCCCGAGACCCCGGCGCCGATCCCGAACCCGAGGGTCAGGGACAGCGACGGGCGGCGAGCCCCGGCCGTCGGGTCGGTCCCCAGGTCGAACGGCGCGCTCGACAGCTCCTTGACCCAGCTCGTGCCGACCGACATCGCGACACCCACGCTCAGTCCGGCGAGCAGACGCCCCAGGCAGATGACGACCTCGCTGCCGAAGCCCAGGGCCAGCAGGGCGCTGGCCCCGATCCCGCCCAGGACGCCGACGACGGCGAGCGGCTTGCGCCCGTACCTGTCGGACAGCGGTCCGGCCACGAGCAGTCCCGGCACGAGACCGAGGACGTACATCCCGAGGAAAAGGTCGACCATGACGACGGAGTAGTTCCCGAGGTCCTGGTACATGTGCAGGAGCGGCGTGAAGTGGTTCCCACCCCACGCCATGACGACGAGGGCCGGGGCGACACGCAGCCAGCCGGGGAACGAGCGGTGGCGGTTCATGATCTTTCTCGGGGACGAGGACGGTGGGACGGCAGCCCGTCGACGGGCATGGCACGGCCACGACAGGCGGCCGAGCGGAGGGCGAGGTGATGGTGACCAGGCGGGCGACGCGCCCGTCAGCCGTAGTTGCCTCGCTGGACGTGCGCGCGCAGCGCGGCCTCGTAGGCCTGTGCGTCCCCGGCACGCGCCAGCGTGGCGAGCACGCGGTGGTCGGCGAGGAGTCGCGTGGGCGAGGTCGCGTCGCGTCGGACGGCGCGGTGGGTCAGGAGCTCGAGGCGCGGGCCGAGCTGCGCGAAGAGGTCTTCGATCACGTCGTTGTCCCCGGCACGGATGACCCGGGAGTGGAACGCGAAGTCCGCCTGAGAGAAGGCGAGCAGGTCGCCGTCGTGCTCGGCGACCACCTGCTGGGCGACGAGGTCGTCGAGGTCGTGCGCGACGTCGTCGGGCAGGGGGTTCCCGTCGAGGGCGCGGATCGCGGACGACTCGAGCATGATCCTGACCGCGAGGAGGTCCGCGACCTCCTTGTCCGCGACCGTGGCGACGACCGCTCCCCGCTTGGGGAACAGCGTGAGCAGGCGGCACGTCTGGAGCTGGAGGAACGCCTCGCGGACGGGGGTGCGACTGATGCCGAGCTCGTCGGCGACCTCCCCCTCGGTGATGAGCGCCCCGGGGGCCGTCTCGCCCGTGATGATCGAGGCGGACACCGCGGCGAAGGCGCGCTCGACGGCGCTGGGGGCCTGGTCGTCGGACTTCCTGCGAGGCGACATCTTGCGACCATAGCATCTTAGATGCAAGGGGGCAGCCGGCTACGTTCCGGTCACGGTCTGGCGCGCCCGCTCGCCCGTCCCAGGGAGCACGCATAGCCTCGTTCGACCAGCCGACCGACCGGATGGAGCATTTCGTGCAGAAGACCCAGACCGACCCCGACGAGTACCTGACGACCCTTCCCGAACGGTTCCGCGACGACGCCCTGCGCCTCGACGCCGCGATCTCGGAGGTGATGTCGGGCCGCTCCCGGGTCCTGTGGGAGGGCGTCTTCTGGGGCGGGACCGACCAGCGGATCGTCGGGTACGGCGACCTGCTCCAGCCGCGCCCGCGCGGTGGGAGCGTCGAGTGGTTCGTCGTCGGCCTCGCCGTCCAGCAGAACTACCTCAGCGTGTACGTCAACGCCGTCGAGGACGACCAGTACGTCGCGCAGAAGTACGCGCACACGCTGGGGCGCGCCAAGATCGGCAGCTCGAGCGTGGGCTTCAAGTCGCTCGCCGACATCGACCTCGACGCTCTGCTGCACCTCGTGCGGATCGCACGGGAGCAGACGGCGTAGCGCGCCCCGCAGTACCGCGCAGGGCTACCGCTCGGCGGCCGGCGCGTGCATCTCGACGCTGATCTGGCTCGCGTCGAGCACCTTGAGCGTCTCGTCCATGGCCCCCGAGCTGTAGGTGCCGTGGTCGCGCACGTGCAGCAGCTCCTCGCGCTGGGCCGCGAGCACCGCGAGCCGCAGCTCGCGGTACTGCCGGTGCTGCTCGTCGGCCTCGGTCGCCTCGCGGTCCACGAGGTCGTCGTGCGCGATCTCCTGGCGTACGCGCTCGATCGTCTCGGGCGCGTAGGGCGTCCCGTCGGGGCGCGCGAGGCCGGGCGCGTCGATCGCCTCGGAAGCGACGCGCGAGAGCTCGCCGAGGAGCGCGAGCCGCTCGTCGTTCTCGGTCGACGTGTCGACCGTCAGGTCGAGGCGCCGCACGACCCACGGCAGCGTGCCGCCCTGGACCAGGAGCGTCCCGGCCGCGACGAAGAACGCGATGAGGACGAGCAGCGCCCGGTGCGGGGTGTCGGCCGGGAGGGACTGCGCCGCCGCGAGCGTCACGACGCCGCGCATCCCGGCCCACACGAGCAGCACGCCCTCGCGGCGCCCGAGCGGCTCGGCCGCCAGGTAGTCGATGTCGGCGATGCGGCGCGTGAGGAACGTCTGGACGCGGGCCATGCGCGTCTGGACGCGCGGGTCGTCGAGCGAGGGCGCCTCCCCCGGACCTGTGCTCCGCCCGGCGCCGCCGCGCGCCCCGGCGAGCCCGCCCGGGCCGCCCAGGCCGGGGATGCGCGCGCTCGTCCGGTCCGCGCCCGGGCCGCCTGCCGCGGCGACCTCCGGACCGCCTGCCGTGTCACCTCGCGGCGCACGGCGACGCCGTCTCCCTCGACCCGGCCCGCGGTCCTCGACCGTCGGCAGCTCGCCGCGGTCGAGCTTGTCGGTCACGGCCGAGAGCTTCTCGCGCACCTCGGGGTTGCGCCGGTTGGAGCGCTTCATGAGCCACAGCAGGACCGCGACGAACACCGAGCGCAGCGCGACGACCACGACCGCGGCCAGGAGCGCGAGCCCCGCGGCCGTCCACAGGCTGCCGTGCTCCTCGCGGACCTCCTCGACGAGGCCGAACACCTCGAGCCCCATGAGCAGGAAGACTCCACCCTCCAGGAGGAGCTCGACGGTCCGCCAGTTCGCCTTCTCGGCGATGCGGTCCTGCGGGCTCAGGTGCTTGGGCGCGCCGAGGCCCGTGACGATCCCGGCGACGACGACGGCGACGAGCCCCGAGGCCCCCAGGTGCTCCGAGGGCAGGAACGCGATGAAGGGGACGACGAAAGAGATCGCGGTGTTCGACGTGGCCTCGCGCACGCGTGAGCGCAGCCACAGGTTGGCCTTGCCGACGAGGAAGCCGATGACGACCGCGACCGCGACCGCGTAGACGAAGTCGCCCGCGACCTGCCCGACCGAGACCGTCGCGGCCGTGGCCGCGATGGCCGAGCGCAGCAGCACCAGGGCGGAGGCGTCGTTGAGCAGGCTCTCGCCCTCGAGCACGGTCACGACGCGCGGCGAGACGCCTGCCTTCTTGACGATCGAGGTCGCGACCGCGTCGGTCGGGCTGATGATCGCGCCGAGCGCGATGCCCGTCGCGAGCCCGATCCCCGGGACGAGCAGGTGGAACAGGAAGCCGAGCACCACGGCGCTGATGACGACGAGCACCACCGACAGTCCGCTGATCGCCTTGAGGTCTCGCCGGAAGTCCATCGCGGGCATGCTCACGGACGCCGAGTAGAGCAGCGGGGGCAGGACTCCCGCGAGGATCCACTCGGGGTCGACCTCGACGGCCGAGACCGCGGGCAGGAACGACACCGCGACGCCCAGGAGCACGAGGACGAGCGGGGCGGCGACCCCCAGGCGGGGCGCGAGCGCGGTCACGCCGACGACCGCCAGGACGCCGGCGATCAGGTAGGGGGCGAACTCCATGGGCTTCTCGTCTCGCTCGGGGAATTACTTCCTATCAGACGAAGCACCTGCGCCCCGCACCGCTACGCGTCGCGCGGAACCCACTCTGCCGCCTGGCCGCGCGCGGCGTGCAGCATCGCGACGGCCTCGTCCTGGTTGACGCGCGCGAGCGCGAGCGCGCTGAGCTGGAGCGAGAGCAGCAGGCGCGCGCGCTGCTCGACGACGTCGTCCGCGAGCGCCGGGTCCGCGGCGCGCAGCGCCCCGACGAGGGCGTCGGTCAGCTCGGCCCGGTAGGCGTCGACCGCGGCGCGCAGTGCCTCGTCGTGCCCCGCGGCGCCGGTCGCACATCCCACGAGCAGGCAGCCGAGCCGCGGGGAGTCGGAGGGAAGCTGCCCGACGGCGGAGGCGAGCCGGTCGAAGTACGTCACCACCGCGCGTCCGGCCTCGGGCGAGCCGGCGCTCCCCTGGCCCGGGGCGTCCTGGCCTGCGGCGACGAGCGGGCGCAGCCGAGGTCGGATCACGGTGTCGAGGTAGTCGTCGACGGCGGCGTCGAACAGCCCGCGCTTGGAGCCGAACGCGTGGTAGAGGCTCGAGCGGTTGAGCCCGGTGGCGCGCTCGAGGTCCGGGAGGGATGCTCCGTCCAGGCCCTGGTCCCAGAACACGTCCCTGGCCGCCTGGACCACCGTGGTGGTGTCGAACGACTGCGACCTGCCCATGTGGACCGCCTCACCTTCCGCTTCTCGAATTGCACCGACCGGTACACAACTGTACCGTCGATTAGTAGACCGATCAGTTCAGAACACCGTTCCCGCCGGCAGCGGCAGGCGCGAGAGCCCGCCCCTCACCCAGGAGGACACCCCATGACCGCGACAGCACTGGTCTTCGCAGGCCTCGCCGCGCTGATCCACGTCTACATCTTCGTGCTCGAGTCCGTGTCCTGGACCTCACCGCGGACCCGCGCCACGTTCGGGACCGCCGAGCAGGAGGCCCGCGACACCAAGGAGCTCGCGTTCAACCAGGGCTTCTACAACCTGTTCCTCGCGGCCATCACCGCGATCGGCATCGTGCTGGTCACGAGCGGTCACACCGACGTCGGCGCGGCGCTCGTCCTGAGCGCGACCGGCTCGATGGTCCTCGCCGGGCTCGTGCTGATCGTCTCCTCGCCCGCCAAGGCCCGCGCGGCACTCGTCCAGCTCGTCCCACCCGCGATCGCGATCCTGCTGCTCGTGATCGCCCTGGTGTCCTGACCGCCACCAGCCCCGCACACCGACCACCCGCCGCCCGAGCCACCACTCCCGCCGCACCGGCCCCACCGGCTGTTGCGACGCCGTCGGGCGTGCTCCCCCAGAACCGCAACCGAAGGACCCTCATGACCTCCACGCAGATCCAGCTCGTCGCCCGCCCCACCGGCTGGCCCACGCACGACGACTTCCGCACCGTCCAGGTCGAGCTCCCCGAGCTCGCCCCCGGCCAGGTGCGCGTCCGGAACGAGTTCGTGTCCGTCGACCCGTACATGCGCGGGCGCATGAACGACGTGAAGTCCTACACGCCGCCCTTCGCGCTCGGCGAGACCATGACCGGCGGCGCCGTCGGACGCGTCGAGGCCTCGACGGCCGAGGGCATCGCGGTCGGCGACGTCGTGCTGCACCAGCTCGGGTGGCGCGACGTGGCCCAGGGCGACGCGGCCGCGTTCCGCGTGGTCCCCGAGATCCCGGGCGTGCCGCTGTCCGCCTACCTGGGGATCCTGGGCATGACCGGGCTCACCGCGTACGTCGGGCTGCTCGAGATCGCGGGCCTGCGCGAGGGCGACACCGTGTTCGTCTCCGGCGCGGCCGGGGCCGTGGGCACCGCCGCGGGCCAGATCGCGCGGCTCAAGGGCGCGGGCCGCGTCGTCGGGTCCGCCGGGACGCCCGAGAAGGTCGCGCTCCTGACCGAGCGCTACGGCTACGATGCGGCGTTCAGCTACAAGGAGGGGCCGGTCGCCGACCAGCTCGCCGCGGCCGCACCCGACGGGATCGACCTGTACTTCGACAACGTCGGCGGCGACCACCTCGAAGCAGCACTGGGCGCGTTCAACGACTTCGGGCGCGCGGCGCTGTGCGGAGCGATCTCGCAGTACAACACGACCGAGCCCACACCCGGCCCCCGCAACATGGGCAACATGGTGACGCGCAGCCTCATGCTCCGCGGCTTCACGATCGGCCACCACCTCGAGCACTTCCCCGCGTTCTCGCGCGACATGGGCGCGTGGCTCCAGGCCGGCGACGTCGTTTTCGACGAGACCGTGGTCGACGGGATCGAGAACTCGGTCGACGCGTTCCTCGACCTCATGCGCGGCGCGAACACGGGCAAGATGGTCGTGCGCGTCTGACGGCTCGCCTCCCCCCAGCACAGCCCGGGGCCGCGCCTAGAACGCCACCGAGTGCGTCCTGAGCGCGGCCTCGTCGCGCGCCCCGACCGGACGCGTGACCCCGCGCTGGTCGAGGATCGGTCGCACGCCCTCGGCGAACCAGTGCGCCTCCTCGAGGTGCGGGTACCCCGAGAGCACGAACTCGTCGAAGCCCGCATCGTGGTACTCCTGCACGAGATCGGCGACCTCCTCGTGGCTGCCCACGAGGGACGTCCCGGCCCCGCCGCGCACGAGCCCCACGCCCGACCACAGGCCCGGGTGCACCTCGAGCGACCGGGAGCGGCCGTCGAAGCGGTCGCCGTTGAGCGCGGCCATGCGCCGCTGGCCCGTCGAGGACGACGAACGGAACTGGGCCTGCGCGGCCGCGACCTGCTCGGGCGACCACGCGTCGAGGAACTTCTCGGTGACGCCCCACGCCTCGGCGGACGAGTCCCGGCTGATGGTGTGCAGCCGGATGCCGAACCGCAGGGTCCGCCCCCGTTCGGCAGCGAGCTCCCGCACCCGGTCGATCTTCGCCTTGGCCTGGGCAGGCGGCTCACCCCACGTGAGGTAGACGTCGGCGTGCTCGGCCGCGACGGGCAGCGCGGCGTCCGAGGAGCCGCCGAAGTAGATGGGTGGTGCCGGGTCCGGCGGCACAGGGACCCGGCCGTCGCGGATCCGGTAGTGCCGCCCGTCGAGGTCGAGCGGCTCGCCCGAGAACAGCCCGCGCACGACCGCCAGGAACTCGGCCGTGCGCGCGTAGCGCTCGTCGTGCTCGAGCCAGTCGCCGAACCTGCGCTGCTCGCTCTCGTCCCCGCCCGTCACGACGTTGAGGCGCACACGCCCGCCCGAGAACCGCTGGAGCGTCGCCGCCATCTGCGCGGCGAGCGTCGGCGACACCAGGCCCGGGCGGAACGCGACGAGGAAGTGCAGCCGCTGCGTCTCGCGCAGCAACGCCGCGGTCGTCAGCCACGCGTCCTCGCACCACGTGCCGGTCGGGGTCAGGACGGCCTCGAAGCCCAGACGGTCGGCCGCGCGGGCGACGTCGGTGAGGTAGTCGAGCGTCGGGGCGCGGAAGGCCTGCGCCGTCCCGGGAGTCGTCGCCGCGTGCGACGACCCGACGACGGTGCGCCCGTCCCCCGACGTCGGCAGGAACCAGTGGATCGCCGCGGTCATGTCTCCTCCGTCCGGCGCGGACCCTCCTGCGGCCGGTCCTCGGGGGCCCGGTGGGCCGGTCGGTCGAAGAGGTCGCGGGTCACGCGCGTCGGCGAACCGTAGGCCGGGGCACCGGGCCGGTCAAGCAGTTCGCGGAACCTCTCGCGGGCTGGGACGGGGTGTGCGCTCGCCCAGGAACGCGAACGCCACGATCGCGAGACCCACGTAGAGCGGCACGAGCAGCAGGACGTCGGGGCTCGCGAGCTCGACCTCGACGCCCGTCCCGCCCACCGACAGCACGACCCGGTTGACCGTGAGGAAGGCCAGGTGAGCGCCGACGCACGTCCACACGCTCGCCGTCGGGTCCGCCTCGCGCGCGTAGGCGAGCATGAGTCCGAAGACCGCGAGCAGCATGAAGTACGAGACCGGGTCCTCCCCCGCCGGTACGACGCCCCACGGGAACGGCTCGACATCCAGCAGGCGCGTGAGCCCGGCACCCACCACGACGGACGTCGAGGCGGCGGCCAGGAACAAGGCCGTCGTGACCACGATCGCGACCCAGCGCGCATACCGGGACCGGAGCGTCGTGAGCACGTAGCCACGCAGCGAGACCTCCTCGGGCACCGCCTCGTAGAGCAAGGCGATCGACGTGTTGGTCACGAGGAAGAGCAGCAGGTCTCCCCGGTCGACCGCTCCCCAGGTCAGCCACCCCGCGACGGTGGCCCCACCCAGGACCACGACGGCAGCGGCGACGACGACGGCGAACCCGAGGCCGGCTGTCCGGACCGCTGTGAGCGGTCCGACCAACCCGATGCCACGCAGCGACCGGCGGTCGAACCGACGCCGGAGGAACAGGATCGCCGGGACGACCAGCGACGTCACGAGCAGCGCGGGGACGAGTCGGGCGAGGAACCCGTCGAGCCCCCAGTGCTCCGCCGCCGCGATGCCGAGCGCGACCGAGGCGCCGAGCCCGACGCCCATGACGGCCGCGCCGAGCACGGCGCGGGCGAGCGTGTGCGGGAGGGGTGGTGCGACGGACACGGACGAGGTTGCGTGCGAGGAATCGGTCGAGCCGAGGGCCGAGCTGGGCGTGGAGGGAACCGCGTCGTCGGGGGCCATCGGCCCATCCTGCCGTCGGGCCGGTGCGCCACGCCAGGCCTGGCCTGGCCTGGGCTGGGCTGGGCGGTCCGGCCCCCGTCGACCTCCCCCGCAGGAGGGAGACAGGGTCCGTCGCGTGCCGGTGCCGTGCCGGGCGCCGGACCCGCAACAATCGTCGACATGGTCACCGCCGCCCGGGCCCCCGCGCCCATCACCTCGCCGCCACCCGTCTCCGACGGCGCACCCGACCGGTCGCGAACGACCGGAGCCGCCGCGACCGAGCGCGAGGACTGGCGCCCCTGGATCTTCCCCGGCGTGCTCGCGCTGCTCGTCGGGCTGTTCACGCTCGTGACCCCGATCCAGCTGCCCTATGACGGCAGGCTCTGGACCAACATGATCGCGAACCCCACGCTCGTCCTGCCCGTCGTCGCGCTCGGCAGCTTCAGTGCCGTGGTGGGAGTGCTCGTCGCGCGCCGCTCCGCCCTGCTGGCCTGCGTGCTCGCCGGCTGGCCCTTCCTCCTCCTCCCCCTGATCGGCACGTTCGTCTGGGCCTGGTGGCTCGCCCTTCTGGCCGTAGCGGTCGTCGCGGCGCACGACGCGTGGCATCGCACGCTGCTCCCGTTCGCACTGGCCACCGGTGTCGTCGCGATCTACTGCGCCTCGGACATCCCCGCCTTGCTGCCGATCGGCCCCGTGACCTCCGGCCGTGAGAGCGACGTGACGTTCGTGCTCTACGTCGTCATGTCGTTCGCTGCGGTGGCTACCAGTGCCGCTGTCGGGGCGGGGCAGCGCGCACGCCTGCGCACGGCCGCCGCCGCCCTCGTCTCCGACCAGGCCCTCGCGGTCGAGACCGTCGCCGTCGAGAGGGCCCGGATCGCGCACGACCTGCACGACGTCGTCGCGCACCACATCTCGCTCGTCGCCGTCCGTGCGGAGTCGGCACCGTACGTGCACCCGTCGATGGATGCCGAGGCCAGGGTCGTGCTCGCGGACATCGCCGACGACGCGCGGCACGCGCTGGGCGAGCTGCGTCAGGTGCTCGCGGTGCTGCAGCGCACCGAGGGCGCCGACCGGGCGCCGCAGCCCGGGGCCGGTGACGTCGTGGCGCTCGTGGACGCGGCCCGCTCGGCCGGGCAGCAGGTGACGGTCGTGGCGGGCGTGCCCGACCTTCCGTCGGCCCAGGGGCTCGTGCTCTACCGCGCGGTCCAGGAGTCGTTGACGAACGCGCGTCGCCACGCCCCGGGGCAGCCGGTGACGCTCGCCCTCGGGACGGGAGCGACGCCGTCGGGCACGGTCGTGACCGCGCGCCTCTCCAACCCCCTGGTCCCCCGCACCTCCCCCGCAGCCCCCGGCCGCGGGCTGCTCGGGATGCGCGAACGCGTCGAGTCGATCGGCGGCTCGCTCACGGCGGGCGAGGAGGACGGCTCGTTCGTCGTCGACCTCTCGCTCCCGGTCGGCGAGCCGGAACCGGCCACGGCACCGGAGCGCACGGAGACCTACCGGTACGGCTCCACGGGCGACGACCTGGCCGCCCCGCTTCCCGACGCCGTGGACGGGACCGACGCGTGACCCGCGTCGTGGTCGCGGACGACCAGCCCGTGGTCCGGTACGGATTCGCCGCGATCCTCGACGCGGCCGAGGACATCGAGGTCGTCGGCTCGGCGGGCGACGGGGCCGAGCTGCTCGACGTCGTCGCGACCCACCGGCCCGACGTCGCGGTCGTCGACGTGCGCATGCCCGTCATGGACGGGATCGCCGCGACGGGCGCGATCTGCGCGCGCCACCCCGGCACGAGCGTCCTGATCCTCACGACGTTCGACCTCGACGAGTACGTGTTCGACGCGCTCCAGGCCGGGGCCTCGGGCTTCCTGCTCAAGGACACCCCGGCCCCTCGCCTGGTCGAGGGCGTGCGTCTCGTCGCGGACGGGTCGATGCTGCTGGGGCCCACCGTGACGCGCCGCCTGGTCGGCGACTTCGCGCAGCGCACGACCAGGGCCGCGCCCGGGATCGAGAACCTCACGGGACGCGAGCGCGAGGTGCTGCTCACGGTCGCCCGGGGGCTGTCCAACGCCGAGATCGGGGCCGAGCTGTTCATCACCGAGCAGACCGTGAAGTCCCACGTGTCCGAGGTGCTGCGCAAGCTCGGGTGCCGCGACCGCGTGCAGCTCGTGATCGCGGCGTACGAGTCGGGGCTGGTCGGGCTGTCGGAGCGCGGGTGACCCCGGGCGGCCGGATCGTCGGCGTCCCGTCCGTCGAGCGTGCACCTCGGGTCGTCCACCGGGCAGGCCTGACGACCCGAACTGCACGCTCGACGCGGCCCGCGCTCTCCACGGGCCCGGTGTGCACTGCACAGGATGCGAAGGGTGTTGCCGAAACCTCCTATCATGAGTCGTGAGTTCCGACTGGTTCGACCTGGCCACCCAGGGCACCGAGAGCGGTGAGCTGGCCCGGTCGATCGACTGGTCCGCCACCTCGCTCGGCTCCCCCGACACCTGGCCCAAGACGCTGCGCGCCGCCGTGCGCCTGTGCTTCAGCACCCGCTTCCCCATCTTCATCGCCTGGGGACCGGACCTCGTGATGCTGTACAACGACGGCTACCGGCCCATGCTCGGGCAGGACAAGCACCCCGGCGCGATGGGCGCCCCCGCAGGCGAGGTGTGGGCCGAGATCTGGGACGAGATCGAGCCCCTGTTCGCCTCGGTCCTGGAGACCGGTGAACCCACGTGGTCCGAGGACCAGACCCTGATCATGAACCGTTCGGGCTTCGACGAGGAGACGGCCTTCACGTTCTCGTACAGCCCGCTGCGTGCCGACGACGGCACCATCCGCGGGGTCATGGACGTCGCGACCGAGACCACGGGCCACGTCGTCGACCGCCGTCGGCTCCAGACCCTCGGCACCCTCACGGCGACCCTCCAGCGCCTCCAGGGCGACGTCGACGAGCTCGCTGCCGCGACCGTCGGGGTGCTCGGGCGCAGCGTCGACGTCACGCGTGCGGACCTCTACCTCGACACGTCGGCCGGGCTCGTGGCCTTCGCGTCGACGCACGAGCGTCACGACGAGTCGGTCCCGTCGCAGATCCTGCGCGAGGTCGCCGACGAGCGACGGCTCGAGCACGTCGGCCCCGCGCTCGTCGCGCCGCTCGCGGCCACCCGCGACCGTGCCGCGGCGGGCGTGATCGTCCTCGAGGGGAACCCGCAGCGCCCCGACGACGAGGACCAGCGCTCGTTCCTCCAGCTCGTCGCGTCCGCGGTCGGCACCGCCCTGAGCAGCACGCTCGCCCAGATCCGTCAGGTCGACGAGCTGCGCAACGTCGCGAACGCCCTCCAGGACGCGATGCTCCCCGACGACCCGACGGCCCCGGGGTGGCACACCCGCTACCGTCCGGCCGACGACAGCCTCCTCATCGGCGGCGACTGGTACGACGTCGTCGACCTGTCCGGAGGGCGCTTCGGCCTGGTCGTGGGCGACTGCGTGGGCAAGGGGCTGCGCGCGGCGGCCGTCATGGGACAGCTCCGCAGCGCGAGCCGCGCCCTGCTCCTGGAGAACCTGGGACCCGCGGCCACGCTCGAGGGCCTCGACCGCTTCGCGCGGACGCTCCCCGGTGCCGAGCTCGCGACCGTCCTGTGCGCGATCGTCGACGAGAACGCCCGCACCCTGACCTACTCGGCCGCGGGCCACCTGCCTCCGCTCGTGGTCAACAAGGCCGAGACGTGCTGGCTCAACGAGGGTCGGGGCACGCCCCTGGCCCTCAGCACCGCACCGCGGCCCGAGGCGACCGCCGCGCTCGACAGCGGCGACGCCGTCGTGCTGTACACCGACGGGCTCGTCGAGCGCCGCGGCGAGCACCTCTCGCAGGGCCTGCGCCGCCTGGCCGACGCGGCCCTCGCGATCCGTGAGGAGCGCCCGGCCTCCGACCTGCCGGACGCGCTGCTCGCCGAGCTCCTCGCCGACGGCGCGCGGGACGACGTCGCCCTGCTGCTCTACGAGGTGCCCTGACCCGCTAGGCGAGCCCCGCGTCGTGCACGCAGATCGCGACCTGCACGCGGTTGTCGGCCCCGAGCTTGTCGAGCACCCGCCCCACGTGGGTCTTGACCGTCGCGATGCTCAGGAAAAGGCTCGCCGCGATGTCCGCGTTGGACAGTCCCGTCCCGATCGCGACCGCGACCTCGAGCTCGCGCTCGGTCAGCCGCGCGAGGCGCACCTGCGCGGCGGCCTCCCGGCCGTCGACGGGCTGACGCGCGACCGCCGTGATGAGCTGCTGCGTGACCGACGGGGACAGCATGGACCGCCCCTGCGCGACGAGCCGGACCGCCGCCACGAGCTCGGCGGGCGGCGTGTCCTTGAGCAGGAAGCCCGCCGCGCCCAGCCGCAGCGCGGTCAGCACCATGTCGTCGGCGTCGAACGTCGTCAGGACGACGACCTTGAGCGTCGGGTCGGCCGCGCGCGCGATCTCCAGGGCCGCAAGCCCGTCGCGGCGGGGCATGCGGATGTCCATGAGGACGACGTCGGGCCGGGTCCGCGCGATCTCCGAGACGGCAGCGATCCCGTCGGAGGCCTCGCCCACGATCTCGATCGCCCGGTCGCCGCCCAGGATGAGGCGCAGCCCCGCGCGGACGAGCGTGTCGTCGTCGACCAGGACGACACGCAGGGGTGTGTCCGTTGGCACGGTCTCGGGGGCGGCAGGAGTCAGCGGGGTCAGGTCCACGGGAGCCACGCTCTCACGACGAAGCGGCCTGCCCCGTCGGGCCCCGCGGTCAGCTCGCCGCCCGTGAGGCGCGCACGCTCCGCGAGCCCCGTCAGCCCCAGGCCCGACGGCGGCGCACCGGACGGGCACGGCCCGTCGCCGTCGTCGGGCACGCGGACCGCGACGAGCGGGTTGGCGACCCGCACCGTGAGCCCCTCCCCCGGGGCGCCGTCGATCTCGACGCGGACCGGCTCGCCCGGCGCGTGCTTGCGGGCGTTCGTGAGGGACTCCTGCAGGATGCGGTACGCGCTCCGGCTCACCTGGTCACCCAGCCCGGCGAGGTGCTCGGCCGTGCCCGGTGCGACCTCGCACGTGACCGGGTCGGAGCCGTCCGGGCCCTGTACCTCGGCCAGCAGGTCGGGCAGGGCGGCGAGCGTCGGCTGCGGGCGCTCGGGGGCCGCGCCCGGGACGTCGGTCTCGCGCAGCACGCCGAGGACCTCGCGCAGCTCGGTCATCGCGAGGTGCGCGTTGTCGCGGATCACGCCCGCGGCCACCGCCGTCTCCTCGGGCGTGAGGTCCGTGCGGTACGCGAGCGCCCCCGAGTGCATCGCGACGAGCGAGATACGGTGCGCCAGGACGTCGTGCATCTCGCGCGCGATCCGGGTGCGCTCGGTCGACCGTGCCTGGTCGACGCGCGCGGCCTGCTCGCGCTCGGCCGTCACGGCCCGCACGCGCCAGGACTCCGCGAGGTCGCGGCGGTTCCCGATCGAGACGCCGATCGCGACGACCAGGCCGTACACGAGCGCCCCGACGACGAGCCACACCCACCACGGCGTGTGCGCCCACTCGGGGATCATCGACCGGAAGAGTGCCTCGTTCCCCAGGCTGGACGCCATGTACACGACCCCGACGCCCGCGATCTCCCGCCACCGCCGACGGGTCGCGAGCGAGATCAGAGCGATCACGACGGCCCCCGCACCGAAGGTCGTGAAGCCGCCGACCACCGCCATGAGGAGAGCCACGGTGAGCGGTGCCGCACGGACCGCCGGGAGGAGGACCAGCGCCACGACGCCGAGGAGGAGGTCGAGCAGGAAGATCGCCGCCCACTGCTCGAAGGTCGCCCCCTGAGGGTCCTCCGCCGTGAGGAGCGCGGAGGCGAGGAAGAGCAGCGCCCCGAACCCGAACGCGGCCGCCAGCCGCCAGGACAGGTCGAAGGCCGAGTAGGGCACGTAGCGGATCGGCGGAGCAGGAGGCATGCGGCGAGACTATGCGCGCGGGCGGGCGGTGCACATCGCCAGTGGGGACGACCCAGGGTCACCCCAAAGGATCAGGCCACCGCCGCACCTGGGGGCTCTTCCGGGACGACGACGGCGGCGCCCCCGGAGCC
>NZ_JACSQQ010000004.1:119558-128337 GCF_014836555.1 Oerskovia rustica | reverse complement strand
CCGCCGCGGGCCGGTCCGTGGACCGGCGGAGGATGCTGGGGGTCAGTCCGCTGCCGGGGCCTCGCCGTTCGCCGCGCGGTACGCGGTGAGGACGGCCTTCGGCAGGCGGCCCTTGGGGCTCACGGTGTGGCCGTTCGCGAGCGCCCAGGTGCGGATCTCGGCGGTCGTCTCGCCCGGCAGGAGGTAGCCGGTGCTCTTCGGGGCCGCAGCGGCCTCGGGGGTGGCGGGCGCCTTCGTCGCGGCGGGGGCGACTGCGGGGGCGACGGGCTCGGGCTCGGCAGCAGCCTCGGGGGCCTCCTCGACGACGACCGACTCGACGACCTCGACCGTGACGGCTCCGGTCTCGACGACCTCGACCTGCTCGGGTGCCTCGGCGACCTCGACCTCGACGACCTCTGCCACTGCCTCCGTCTCGGCGACCTCGACGGCTGCGACCGGCTCGGCCGCCGGCTCCGGCTCGATGGCCTCGACGACGGGCTCGGTCTCCACGACCTCGACCGCTGCCACCGCCTCGGTCTTGGTCTCGGTCCCGGTCTCGACCACGGCGACCTCAACGGTCTCGACGACCTCGGCGACCTCGACCGTCTCGACCGCGGTGGCGGGCTCGACGGCCACCGGCGCCTCGACCTTCGGCGCGGTCTCCGGCTCCAGGACGGCGATCGCGACGGGCGTCGTCGCAGGCTCGGCCGCTGCGGCGGGGGCGACCGGCGCCGTCGTGCGGGCCGGTGCCTGCGCAGGAGTGGTGTCGGCAGCGGTCTTCTGGGTGCCGTCGAACAGGGACGCGACGCTCACCACCGGTGCGGCCTCCGCCTTCTTCCGACGACCCTTGAACCAGCTCAGCAAACCCATGACGACCTCTCGGCGAACGATGCGCACACCGGTCGACGTGCGCGCGGCAACTCTTTCACATCTCGGACAACCGTCGGTAGGACGCCCACGGCCCACCGGTCAGCGGGACGACCGCCACGCGAGAGCCGCGCGGACGCACGTGACGACGCCGAGGGCCAGGGGCGCGACGGCGAGGAGCACCACGACCTTGCCCGCCGGTCCGAACGCCGAGTTCGCGACCACGACGTCGTACAGGACGTGGGCGGCCACGAAGGGCCAGACGTCGCGGTGACGCGAGTACAGCACCCAGAAGAGGACGGACCAGACGAGCACCAGGGTCACGGTCATCGGGACGCCGTAGTAGAGGTGGAAGAGGCCCCGGAGCACGACGATCACCGCGACCTGCACCCAGCCCGGTGCCCGCAGCCGCGTGAGGACCGCGACGGGGACGGCCAGGATCAGGATCTCCTCGGCCACGCCCGCGTGCAGCGCGTAGAGCAGGACCATGAACGCCCCGGGACGCTCACCGCCGCCGGACCCCGCCTGCTCCAGGACCGGGGCGAAGGACGCGGCCTGGAACGCGATCCACAGGAACAGGTACGCCACGGCGAACAACCCGAGCCGGTCCCACCAGCCCGACCGCTCACGACGGACGAGCCCCAGGTCCGCGCGGTCCACACCGCCTCGGGCCGCCAGCACGATCGCCAGGGCGACGCCCACGAGCGCCGTCCCCCACAGGACCGCCATGGCGCCTGCGTCGGGCGAGCCCGAGGACGCCGTGCCGGACAGGATCTGCACGGCCCCGTACACGTAGAGCCCGAACGCGACCGCGTACGGGACGACGATCGTGGTCGCGCCCCACAGGACCGACGTCGGCCGCGACCAGGGCAGGGCGACGTCGTTCGACGACCGGCTCACTTCTCGAACGTGCCGTCGGTGGGCAGCGTCACGTCGCACGTCACGGGAGCACCCGGAGCGGCCGAGGTGGCCTCGACGAGCACGGCCTCGTTGGTGCGACCGACGTCCTTGAGGACCCGGCACGACGCGGTGCCCTCGCCGGTGGGGGTCGCCACGACGCGGGCCGGCTGCCCGGCCGCCACGACCGCCTCGGTCGTGAACGGCGACTCGACAGGACCGGACGCGCTCTGCTCGACCGACGCGCCCGTACGGTCGCCCGCCGGGGCCTGCGTCCAGACGACCGACTCGACCCCCGCGTCCGACGTGACCTCGTACGTGAGGAAGTACGAGTCGATCGGCCGGTCGATGATCGCCGTGCGCAGCGCCAGGAACCCCACCACGAGCAGGGCGATGCCCAGGATCGAACCGACGACGACGAGGACAGGACCGACCTTGCTCTGCACAGCACACTCCGGATGATCTGCGGCCGAGGCGGGGTGCGCGGGGCCGACGGGGACGGACGCCGGGTGCGGCGCCGTCGGGCGCACCGCGGTGCCTCCGGTCCGTGGGACGGGGCGCCGGGTGCGCTGCTCCCACGCTAGGCGTGCGGACCGGGGCACGCATCGACCCTGCGGGCGAGGTGCGGACGAGGTTCCGTGCAGGTGCGTCGGCACTGCGGCGTACCGGCGTCCCCCGCAGGGTGACAACCGGACACCGGGAACTCGCTCGACTCGCGGGCGGCGCGCGCGGTCTACTGGGACGAGCCGCCCCCACCCCGCCAGGAGTCCCATGTCGTCGTCCCCGAGTCTCGACACCGAACGAGAACGCCTCGGCCTGCACGCCGACTGCGTGAGCTGCTTCGGCCTGTGCTGCGTGGCGCTCGCGTTCACGCGCTCCGCGGACTTCCCGATCGACAAGGACGCGGGCGAACCGTGCCGCAACCTGCGGCCCGACCACCGGTGCGGCGTCCACCCGGAGCTCCGCGAGCGCGGGTTCGTGGGCTGCACGGTCTACGACTGCTTCGGCGCGGGGCAGAAGATCTCCCGGGTCACGTTCGCCGGGCAGGACTGGCGCGAGCACCCCGAGGTGCGGTCGTCGATGTTCGCGCTGCTGCCCGTGCTGCGGCACGTCCACGAGCTGCTCTGGTACCTCACCGAGGCCGTGGCGCTGGCCGCGGGCAGGGACGGCGCCGGCGCCGGCGAGAGCAGCCCGGACCCGGCGCTGACCGCCGACCTGCGCGCCGCCGTGGACCGGGTCGAGCGCCTCTCGTTCGGTACCCCGCAGGACCTGCTCGCACAGGATCTCGACGCCCTGCGCAGCGGCCTCAACCCGCTCCTGCTCCGGGCGAGCGAGGTGGCTCGCGCACGCTCGCGCCACCAGCCCCGGGGACGGCGTGCGGACCACCGCGGCGCCGACCTGGTCGGGAAGCGGCTGGCCCGCGCCGACCTGCGGGGGGCGAGCCTGCGCGGAGCCCTGCTCGTCGGGGCCGACCTGCGCGGCGCGGACCTGCGCAGCGCCGACCTCGTCGGGGCCGACCTGCGGGGGGCCGACCTGCGCGGCGCGGACCTCACCGACGCGCTGTTCCTCACCCAGGCCCAGGTCAACGCGGCCCGCGGCGACACGACCACCCGCCTGCCCGACGGGCTCGAGCGCCCCGGGCACTGGACCGCCGCCCCGGCGGCCCCGGCGGCCCCGGCCGCCGAGCCCCGCCCGCGTCCCCGCGGCGACCACCCGCGCAGGGCGGCCCGACCGCGGCGGTGAGCGGCGCCGTCGGGCAGGCGGGGCGCCCGGACCTGCCCGCGACGCACGACGGGGCGGCCCCCAGCGGGACCGCCCCTCCTGGCGCTCGGCTCAGTTGTTGAGCTTCTTGGCCTGCTCCGCGACCGTGTCGACGTGCTTGTCGACCGAGTCCGACGTGCGGCCCTTGACCAGGTCCGCGACCTGGTCGATGCGCTCGTCCGTCAGGGCCTCCTTGGCCTTCTCGACGAACCCGCCCAGGCCGCCCAGGGCGCCACCCTTCGACTCGCTCATGTCCTCGTCCTTCCGTCGGCTCCCGGCACCGGTCGGTACCGGGTCACTGCGTATCCTGCCCCGGTCAGGCCCTCCACGGCGCACATCACCCGCCATGGGGAGCGCTCCCCATTGCGGCGAACAGCCTCCACCCCCCACAGTTGATCTCGTGGCCACCGAGCCACCACTCACCCACCACCCCTGAGGGAGCTTTCTTCGTGCGTCTCGTCCGCGGTATCGCCGTCCTGTCCGTCGCGTCCGTCGGGGTCCTCGGCCTCGCCGCCTGCTCGTCGGGTACCGACGCCCCTGCGTCCTCCTCGGCCGCGACGTCCGAGGGGGAGAAGGCCCCCGCGAAGGACTCGTCGTCGGACCTCACCGCCGAGAACTTCGTGCAGCGCATCACCGACGCGCAGCTCGCGGCGGGCAGCGTGACCATGGCGACCTCGACCTCGGTCGAGGGCACCAGCATGGACATGACCGGCGACATCGTCTTCAAGGACGGCTCGCAGAACCTCGCCATGACCATGACGGTCCCGGGCTCGGGCGAGATGCAGATCCGCTTCGTCGACGGCGTCTTCTACATGAACCTGGGCGAGCTCAGCCAGAACAAGTTCGTCGCGATCGACCCCGCCGACGAGTCCAACCCCATGGCGTCCCAGTTCGAGGGCCTCACCGAGCAGATGGACCCCACGGCGAGCGTCGAGGCGCTCGACGGCGCGATCAAGAGCGTCGAGAAGGACGGCGACCCCGTGGACGTCGACGGCGTCAAGGCCCAGCCCTACACGGTCGTGGTCGACACCACCAAGCTCACGGGCTCGGTGGCGGAGCAGGCGGAGGCCGCGGGCGCCGCTCTCCCCGAGACGCTGACGTACCAGTACTGGATCGACGGTGACGACCTCATGCGCAAGGTCGTCATGGACCTCATGGGGACGAGCATGGAGATGACGTTCTCCCACTGGGGCGAGGACCTGCAGGTCGTCGCCCCGTCCGCCGAGGAGATCTCGACCGAGCCGCTCTTCTGATCCGCAGCTCTCCGGGCCTCTGAGCCCGTCGAACCACGGCGGCGTGCCGGTCCACGGACCGGTGCGCCGCCGTCGTGCTGTCCCGGCCGCCGCCGGAACGGTGAGGCGGGCGCACCGGTGGGCGCCGCCGTCGGGCCGTCGGGCGCCTTCAGTCCGTGGGGCGGCGGCGCATCTGCTTGGTCGTGGTCCGCTGCTTCTTCGCGGCGAGGCGACGTTCCTGCGAGCCGCGCGTGGGGCGGGTCGCACGCCGTTGCCGCGCGGGCGGGGCGAGGCCGTCCGCGACGAGCGCTGCGAGGCGGGTCCGCGCAGCGGCCCGGTTGCGGAGCTGCTCGCGGTGCTCCGAGGCCGTCACGGTGAGCACTCCCCCGACGAGCCTCTTGTCGAGGCGCTCGACGAGGCGCGCGCGCTGCGCGTCGCTCAGGACGGCCGACGACGCGACGTCCCACGACAGCTCGACGCGCGAGTCCGTGGTGTTGACGCCCTGACCGCCGGGGCCGGAGGCGCGCGAGAACCGCCAGGTGAGCTCGGCGTCCGGGATCGTCAGCGCGGGGCTCACCACGAGACCTCGGTGCGGGGCGGTGGGCACCGGACCATCATCCCGCGTCGGCGGGGCGCGGCGGGAGGACGCGGCGGGAGCTGGTCACACACCACAGATTCTGGTACGCACGTCTAAGTTTGTGACCGGTATCACCGGATTGCGGCGTCATGTCCGCGCACGGGCGACGTCTCCCCGGGAGTGTCCGGACCCGCCGGGCGCGCCGCGGCACCGCCGCGCGACGAGAGGACCCGTGAGACGTGACTGCCCTGCCCGACCGGAGGACGTACCCCGGACGACGATCACCGGTCGCCTTCCTGCTGACCCTCCTCCTCGTGCTCGCCTCCGTGGTGACCACGAGCACCCTCCCCACCCAGGCGGCGACCGGGACCCCGATCTCCGTCGACAGCATCTCGTTCAGCAAGCAGGAGTTCCCCGACGGGAGCACCCAGGAGCTCACCGTGCGGTGGAGCGTCCCCGGCGAGGCGACGAACCCCGTCAGCGTGACCGTCGACCTGCCCGCAGGGCTCACCGGACGCGCGGACCGGTTCGCGATGATCTCCCCCGACGGCGGCCCCGCCGGTGAGTGCGTCGTCGGCGCCACGACCATCACGTGCACGGTCGACCCCGCGTACGTCGACGGGCACGAGCTCGCCATGAGCGGGGAGTTCACCGTCCGGGCCGACGTCTGGCTCGAGAACCTCGAGACCGTCGAGCACGTGTTCGACTTCGGCACCGTCGACGGCCCCCTCGCCGTGACCGTCACACCCAACCCCGACCGCTGCACGGAGAGCTGCACCTACCAGGGCCAGCACCAGGGCAAGTGGGGCTGGTACGACAACCTCACCGACACGATCACCTGGACGGTGTCCGTCCCCGCGCCCGGCGACGGCATGCCCGCAGGGCTCGACGTCGTCGTCGAGGACGTGCTCGACCCCACCGCGTACGAGCTCCTCGGCACGCCGACCGTCTACGAGGGCCGGTCCACGAGCTACGACCGGCTCGGCCGCGAGCAGGCCGACCTCCGGGCCAAGGAGCCCTCCGACGTCACCGTCTCCCCGGACGGGCTCCGGGTCGAGTTCACCTCGGTCGCCGGCGCCGCGGGCGAGCCGCTCCCCGCAGGTCACACCGGCCTGTCCGGGTCGGTGTACCGCGTCGAGTGGACCGTCCGCGCCCTCGACGAGGGCAAGGCCACCACGTACGCGAACACCGCCCGGTACACGATCGAGGGAGACGTCTCGCACGTCGTCACGGGGCAGGCCACGCGCTGGTCGGGCTCCGGCACCGTCGTCGGCCGCAACTTCGGCAAGCTCCAGCTCACCAAGGAGCTCCACGGCGACACGACCCTGACCTCGGCGTTCAGCGTGCGCTACACGGCGCTGCTCGACGGCCAGGTCACCGACGAGCGCACCGTCGAGCTGCGCGACGGTCAGACCTTCCTCACCGACGAGCTGTTCAAGGGCACCACGGTCCGCCTCGAGGAGATCGCACCCACCGGACCGGAGAACGTCACCTGGGCCGACCCCGTCTTCGTCCAGCCGGACGGCACCACCTCCGAGCGGCTCGAGCTGACCTTCGGCGCCGACCGGTCGAACCTCGGTGGCGTCACCGAGATCCGCCTGGTCAACCGGGCGACCCTCGCCCGCGCGGGCGTCCAGGCCCACAAGGTCGTCGTCAACGACGACGGGCTCCGCCTCCCTCAGGACCTGTCGTTCACCCTGGCCTACGCCTGGGACGCCGACCCCGGCCTCGGCATCGGGGCGGGCAGCGGCCGCGTGACCCTGCCCGCGGCGGGTGACCAGGTCTCGGTCCCCGACCTCCCGGTCGGGGCGACGGTCCGCTTCACCGAGCCCGCACCGAGGAAGGTCCCGGGCGGTACCTGGTCGTCGCCCGCCGTCTCGCCCTCCGAGGTGCTCGTGACCGACGCGAGCGGCACCGTGGACGTGACGGTCACCAACACCCTGACGCGCGACCTCGGCGCGTTCAGCCTCACCAAGCGCCTCGCGGGGGACGGGGCAGGGCTCGTCCCAGACCCCACGTTCACGGTCCGGTGGTCGTACCCTGCCGACCCGTCCCAGGGCATCGACGAGCCGGGCACCGGCGAGGTGACCGTCACGGCCGGCGAGCCCGCGGTCGTGGTCGACCAGGTGCCCGCAGGCGCCCGCGTCACGCTCGCGGAGGTCCTCGACGAGGTCGAGGGCGGCACCTGGGGCGAACCGACGTTCAGCGAGCAGACGTTCACCGTGATCAAGGACGACGTCGTGGCCGTCGACCTCGACAACCTGATCACCCTGAACGCGGGGTTCGTCTCGGTCCGCAAGGCGATCGAGGGGACGGGCGCCGGGCTCGTGCCCGCCGACGACACGTTCGTCGTGCACTACACCTACCCCGCAGGCACGGGCTTCGCGGCGGGTGACGGCCGGCTCGTCGTGCAGGCGGACGGCGAGGCCGTCACGAGCGGCCCCCTGCCCTACGGCGCCGTCCTGACCCTCTCCGAGCTCCCCCCGGCCGACGTCGCAGGAGCGACCTGGGGCGAGGTGGGCATCTTCGCGCCCGCGGCCGTGACGATCGGCGACGGGACGACGAGCGAGGTCACGCTCACCAACGCGATCACGCGGGACGTGGGCGCGTTCGCGCTCTCCAAGCGTGTCGAGGGGTCCGGGGCCGCGCTCGTCGCACCCCAGGACGGGTACACGTTCACCTACTCCTACCCCGCCGGGGACACCTGGTCGGGCCTCGAACCGACGACGGTCTCGGTGCCCGGTGACGGCACCACGGTGACGGTCCGCGACGTCCCTGCCGGGGCCGTGGTCACGGTCAGGGAGAACTCCCCCGAGGCCGTCGAGGGCGGCGCATGGTCGGCCCCGACGTACGAGGCCGCGAACAGCTTCGTCGTCACGAAGGACGCGACCTACGCGCTCGACGTCGTCAACTCGATCGAGCGGACGACCGGGTACCTCTCGGTGCGCAAGGACGTCGTCGGCACCGCCGCGCACCTCCTGCCGCCCGACGCCGAGTTCGTCGTGCGCTACGCGTACCCCGCGGGTGACGGCTTCGCAGCGGGCGAGGGCACCGTGGTCGTCGCGGCCGACGGCGTGCCCGTCGTCAGCGAGCCCCTCCCCTACGGCGCCCTCGTGACGCTCGTCGAGGAGGCGCCCGCGCCGGTCGACGGTGCCACCTGGACCGAGGCCGCCCTCAGTACCGAGCAGGTCCGCGTCGGGGACGGCACCGTGCTCGGGGTCGTCGTGACCAACACGCTCGACATGAGCCCGGCGCGCCCGGGTCCGGGCGTCGACCGGTTGTCCAACACCGGCGTCACGGTGCCGCTCGCGCTCCTCGGGGGCGCGGTGCTCCTGGTCGCGGGCGGTGCGACGCTGCGGGTCGCCGCTCGACGGCGCCGGTCGTGACCCGCTGAGCCCTCCGCCCGTGCCGGCCGGCGACGGGCGCGGGGGCACACCGCTGAAGGTGAGCGGCGGGCGGGGGGGGG
>NZ_JACSQQ010000004.1:105998-119548 GCF_014836555.1 Oerskovia rustica | reverse complement strand
CCCGCCGGCGGGCGCCGCTCGCCTCAGGCGGCGTTCTCGCCCACGCGCCCCTCGGCGCGGTCGCGGATTCCGCGCAGCATGCGCGCGCTCATGAGGAAGCTGACGGGCAGGACCGGTTCGACGATCGCCCCGGACCACCAGCGCGTGTACCCGTAGCGCTCGCGCACGACGAGACGCGTGGCGCCGTCCGCGACGGGGCGCAGCACGAACGACCAGGTGAAGTCGTACGGCGGGGCCGACGCGCCGACCGGGACGGCTCCCCGCAGCACGAGGTGCCGGTCGGGGACCATCGCGGCGACGCGCAGCGCGACGTCGGGGTGCAGACGCACGTCGTCGCCGACCGCGAGACGCTGCCACCGGGGATCGATGCGGTCCGCGTTCTCGATGTCGCAGCCCACGAGGTTCTCGAGCCACTCGTAGCTGTAGAACCCGCCGCGGCCCTGGCCGAGCTGCAGGACCCACTTCCACACCTCGCGCGGCGGGGCGTCGATCGTGACGGCACGGGTCGCGACCGCGTCGGCGCACGGGACGATCTCGTCGCCTGCGAGCGGCTCGGACGGCTCACCGTCGCGGGTCCCCCAGGTCATGGTCATGCGTCGGGTCAGGAGCAGCGCTCCGACCAGGAACGCCGTGGCGGCGGTCCGTCGTACGAGCGGTCTCATGGCAGTCTCCTCCGTCGTGGGACCTCGGCCTGACTCGATCGTCGCATCTTCGGGCGTCGAAGCAGCAGTGCTTGTGACAGATTGCACAAGCGTGTCGCGGCGGCGGGATGCTCAGCCCACCCGGCCGAAGGCCAGGAAGTGCGGGCTCGCGGCGATCAGCGCCGGGTCCTGCTCGAGCAGGCGCGCCGCCCGGATCGCGGAACCCAGCAGGGGTTCGGCCTCGTCCAGCGGCAGGTTGTCGAGGGCCGGAGCGCTTGGCCCCTCGACGCCGTAGACCGCCACCGCACCGAGCCCTGCCTCCTCGAGCTCCCCCGCAAGCTCGTCGGGACGGTGGAAGTACGCGGTCGTGAAGCCGGACCGCGGGTCGTGCAGGCCGGTCGCGACGGCGCGACGCAGCGACGGCTCCGTCTCGTCCGACACCTCCCCCACGGCCGCGAGCTCCAGGAGCCCCGCGTACCGGCTGATCGCCGCGGCGACCACCGTGCCGCCGCTACGTGCCACGCGGGCCGCCTCGCGCAGCGCGAGCAACCGGTCGGACCGCTCCGTGAGGTGGTAGAGCGGCCCCAGGACGAGCACCGCGTCCACCGAGGAGTCCTTGAAAGGCAGCTCCCGTGCGTCCCCGACCTGCGCCCGCACCCCCGAGATCTCCGCCGCCCTGGCGACGTGCGACGGCACGGGGTCGACCAGGTCGACGTCGTACCCGGCGTCGGCGAGCCAGGCTGCGTGCACACCGGTCGCACCCCCGACGTCGACCGCCCTTGCAGGGGCTGCCGGGAGGAACCTGCTCAGGAGCTCGCGCGTGCGCAGCAGCTCGAGGCGACCGTGGGCCGTCGCGTGGAGGCGACGCTCCTCGCGGTAGCGGTCGGTGTAGAAGTCGAGGATCTCGGGGTCCAGCGCTGGTCCGGTGCTCACACGGACATCCTGCCGTCGGCATCCCAGTTCGTCGAGCGTGCAGCTCGGGCTGTTCGTGGAGGCCGATGACGACCCCAAGTGCACGCTCGGCGCACGCAGCAGCGAAGCGCACGGCAAGAGCCTGCCGGACTCACGTGAGGTGGTCGAAGTCCCCGCGCACCCAGGCCGCGTGCCGCTCCGCGGAACGCCGCACGACACCCCGCGCACCCACCGGGATCACGCCCTCGAAGTTGTTGTAGAGCCGGTCGAACGCGAAGCGCTCGACATGGGTCGCGACCCGGTCCACCACGGCCCCCGACAGCGGGATCCGGTTGGGGTAGCTGCGCATGAAGCTCACCGACGTGCGGTCGGGGTTCGCGAAGATCGTGTCGCCGCTGAGCAGGACGCCACGCCCCTGCGCACCGGCCGCCCAGTGGACGACCGCGCTGCCGGGGAAGTGCCCGCCCGGCTGGGAGAGCGTCACGCCCGGCAGGATCTCGCGGTCCTCGGACCACGTCTCGATCACCGGGTCGGGGCGGGCGACCCACCCGGCGTCGGCCTCGGCGACGAGCACGGGGACGCCCCCGAGCGCACGGCTCCACTCGACCTGGACGCCGAACATGTGCGGGTGGCTCGCGACGACGGCCACGACCTCTCCCAGGTCGCGCACCTGACGGACGGCGTCGTCGTCCAGGTACCCGACCGGGTCCCACAGCAGCATCCCGGCCGGTGTCCGCACGATCTTGGACTCCTGCCCGATGCCCACCCCGGGGTGCCCCGCGAGGGCGAAGAGGTCCGGTTCGAGCTCGGTCACCGAGACCTCGTGCCCCTCGGCCGCGAGCTCGTCGAGCGTCGTCCACGCCTGACCGTCCGCGGGCACCCACTGGCGCTCGTCGGCGCAGATCGCGCACACCTCGCGACGTTCGGCGTGCTCGACGGCGCACGTCCGGCAGATCCACCACGTCATCGGGGTCGTCCTCTCCCTCGTCGAGGCCTTGTCATGACCGACGCGTCAGGACGAGCATGGCCCATGGGTCACGCCCACTCTGACACGTCATCGGGGCGTCGGGGTCAACGGCTCAGCACCTCGGCGTCCTGCGGCTCGTCGTCACCGGCCGCGCCCGGCAGGTCACCCGCGTCCCCCGCGCCACCCGGCGGCACGTCGAGCCCGCGCAGCGGGTACGCCCAGAAGCAGAGCCAGGCCAGGCCTGCCACCGCGAGCGGCACGCCGCCCATGAGCACCCGGATCCCGGTCGACACCGTCTCCGGCTGGGCCCCCACCGCGAGACCGGCGTCGTAGCCCGTCGCGCCGAGGACCACGGCGATCACGACCGCCTGCACGATCACCGACCCGCGCACCACGAACCCGTTGACCCCGAAGTACATGCCCTCGCGGCGCAGCCCGGTGCGCCGCTCGTCGTCGTCGATCACCTGCCCGAGCGCGACCTCGAGGAGCTGCATCATGCCCGCGACGCCGATTCCCACGAGCCCGGCCACGGCCATGGCCCCCGGCAGCGAGCCGGGGAGCATGAACAGGCCGACGGCCACGCCGTACGCCGCGACGGACCACAGCAACGCCTGGCGCGGGCCGACCTTGCGGACCACCCAGGACCAGCCGACGATCGAGGGGATCGCGACGACGAAGATCGGCGCGAGCACGAGGGTCGCGTCGGCCTCGGCGCCGCCGAGCACGTAGCGCACGTAGAACGGCACCGACGCGAGCAGGATCGCGGTCGTGGACTGGAGCAGCAGGGACCCCAGCACGTACGTCACGAAGGCCTTGTTCGCGAACGTGTACCGGAGCTGGTCCCGCAGCGGCAGCGCGGCCTCGCGAGCCCTGACCTCGACCTCGTCGACGGGCCGCTCGACCATGCCCGCGAGCGACCAGACGAAGAACGCGAGGCACAGCGCGCCCAGCACGAGCCCCATGCCGACCCACCCGAGCGGCGACCCGTAGAGCAGCGGTGCCGCGGCGGTACCGAGGATCATCCCGACCAGCCCGAAGATCTGGCGCGGCGTGTTGCCACGGGCGCGCTCCGCCGTCGTGCGGAAGATCTCCGGGAAGAGCGCCGAGGTGTTGAGGACGACCGCGACGTACGCGACGTCGTAGACCGCGACCACCACGAGGAACCAGACGAGCAGACCCGCGGGGCTGACCTCGGGGGGCATCCACACGAGCGAGAACGCCGCGACGAGCGGCACGATCCCCAGCCCGATCCACGGGACGCGGCGCCCCCAGCGCGTGCGGTGCCGGTCGGAGGCCGCGCCGACGAGCGGGTTGAGGAGCGCGTTGAGGATGCCGTGCGCGACCATCGCACCTGCGACCCAGCCGGCGGGGAGCCGCAGGTGGTCGACGTAGAAGAACACGACGAACGCCGAGAACGTCTGCGCCATGAGGTTCGCGGGGAACGCCGAGGCGCCGTAGGCGAGGGTCCGGCCACGCGTGGGGAGGCCGGTCAGGCGGCGGTCGCGCAGGGCCGTGAGCGCGCTCATCGAGCACCCCCGACGGCGTCGCTCGCCCGAGCGACCGGGGTGCCCGAGGCGTCGCGCACCTGGGGTGCGAGCCCGCGCTGGACGTCGCGCAGGTCGCGCCAGCCGACGCGCACGATCCCCTCCTCGGCGAGGGTCGCGGCGACGTCGGGGTCGGCCAGCAGGCGGCGCTCGAAGCCGCGCTTGGCGACTGCGTAGTCGGCGACGTCGTCGAGCTCGTCGTCGTCGAGCATGGGGTGCAGGAAGACCTCGGTGACCCCCGGCTCGGTCGCGCGGAGCAGGTCGAGGAAGCCCGCCTTCATCGAGGCGTAGTCCTCCTCGTCGGGCGTCCCCTCCCCGAGCAGCTCGAACGGGTGCGTCGTGAGGTGGTCGAGGATCACGACGCCGGCCGCGTCGGCCGCGGCCGCGGCCTGGTCGAGCACCGAGCGGTAGGTGTCGGGCAGTCCCAGGCCGACCGTGCGCGGCAGCCGGAACGGCAGGCCGTGACGGGCCGCGAGCTCGAAGACCTGCGGCAGGAAGCTGCGGCCCGTCTCGAGCCCGTAGACCGAGCCCATGTGGTTGTCGAGGTGCGTGACGTCCATGCCCGCGGCGAGGGCCGCGTCGAGCTGGGCGGCGAGCTCGGCCGCGACATCCGCGTCGCTCGCCCGGAGCTCGACGCTGCGGCAGTCGGCCGGGAAGTACCCGGCGTCGTCGACGAGGGTCGTCCCGACCCCGGTGAGGGGGCGCCACCGGTACCGGGTCCACTCGCTCGTGAGCACGAGGTGCACGCCCAGGTCGAGGTCGGTGCGGTCGGCCGCGAAGGCGAGCGCCTCGGGCGCCCAGGGGCACGGCACCATGAGGGTCGCGGAGTCGAGGTGGCCCGCGACGAGCAGCTCGGTGATCGCGCGGTTCGCGGCGCGGCACATGCCGAGGTCGTCGGCGTTGAGGACCAGGGCCCGGGAGTCCGGCGGGAGGCCGAGCCGGGTCACGAGGTCAGAGGGTGCGCGCATCGTCGGCTCCTCGGGGGGCGTGGCCGGTGGCGAGGTCCGCGTCGAGGGGTGCGTCGTCGTCGGGCAGGTCCTCCGACTCGGCGGCGCGCCGGACCGCGGCCGTGAACGCCTGGTCCCGCAGCGTGTCCCGGGCGAGGGCCGCCGCACCGAGCAGCACGGCGTCGGCCGCGACGGCGCTGGGTTCGACCACGATCGGCAGGATGCCGACCCGTTCGGCGAGGTAGGTCTGGACGCGACCCAGGACCGCGTCCTCGCGCGCGACGCCCGCCAGGACGATCTTCTGCGGTTCGAGCAGGAGCGCGACCGACGCGATCAGCACGGCGAGGCGCCCGGCGAGCTCGTCGACGACCGCGACCGCACGCTCGTCGCCGTCGGCCGCGAGGTCGAGGACCTCGTGCGGCGCGAGGCCCGCGGGCAGGCCCGCCTCCTTGGCGGACGTCGCGAGCGACGCGGCGCCGATGCTCTCGGCGCCGAGCGCGCGACCGGGCTGCGGGAGGAACGCGACCTCGCCGGCCCCGCCGGACGCGCCGCGGTGCAGCTTGCCGTCGATGACGATCCCGGCGCCCAGCCCGATCCCCAGGCGCAGCAGCACGAACGAGTCGAGCCCCTTGCCCGCGCCTGTACGCTGCTCGGCGATCGCGGCGAGGTTGACGTCGTTCTCGAGGACGACGGGGCAGCCGAGGCCTTGCTCGAGGGCGGCGTGCAGCGTGGGTCCGCCCTTCTCGAGGCCGGGGACGCGGCGCACCATGGCGTGGTCGGCGCCCACGATCGCCGGGAGCCCGACGACGGCGCACCGGATCGCGACGGACGCGGCGCCCGTGTCGTGGCGCACCGCGGCGACGCAGTGCGCGGCGAGCTTCTCGACCGCGCTCGCGCGCGCCTCGGGCTCCTTCGCGGACAGCGGCTGCTCGGCCCGGGCCCGGACCCGTCCGACGAGGTCGACCAGTGCGACGCGGACGCGCACGTGGCCGATGTCGACCGCGAGCGCGTAGCCGTGCTCGGGGTCGACGCGGTACAGCGTGGCCGCGGGGCCGCGTCGGTCGTGGTCGAGACCGGCCTCCTCGACGAGCCCGTGCTCGACGAAGGTCCGCAGCGCGAGGGCCACGGTGGTCTTGGACAGGCCCGTGGCCGCGACGATCTCGGGTCGTCCGAGCGTGTCGTGGGCGTCGAGCACCTCGAGGACTGCGCGGGCGTTGATCTCCCGGAGCAGTCGTTGATCTCCTGCAAGAAGCATGTCTACCGGTCTCCGTCGACGGTCGTTCCCCTGGACATGAGTAGGTCGGAAACCTCCCTACCCGGGCGAGAGTACCCCGCGGAGGTTCGTGACCGCTCGGCGAATCGCCAGGGTTCACCCCGCGTCGCCGTCGCCGGACGGCGCGCCGCACTCGGGGTTGACCCCGAGGGCGAAATGGGGGGAACACCCGATGTCGCCCCGAGCCCCTTCCGCCCTAGCCTCGATGGTGGTGGGCCCCGCCGGGGGGTGGGGCCCCCACCACGACCTCACGAACACCTCGGACACGACGAACAGGGGATCGACATGCGGACCACGAACCGGCGACCGGTGACGGCGGGCCTGGTCGCCGTCACGGCGCTCACGCTCGGCGCGTGCGGGTTCGGACCGCGATCGATCGCGACCGACACCTACACGGTCCCGGACGAGATCACGTCGGTACGACTGGACCTCAGTGCCGGGTCCGTCACGCTGCGCGGGGACGCGTCCGCGACCGAGGTCGGCATCGAGCGCACGGTCGACTACGCGGGCGCCTACCCCGAGCAGGAGACGCACCGCGTCGAGGACGGCGTCCTGGTCCTGTCCGGGTGCGGACGGCACTGCTCGGCGAGCTACTCGGTCGACCTGCCCGCAGGGCTGCCCGTCACGGGCGGGACCGAGCACGGCAGCATCGACCTGACCGCGACCGGTGCGGTGGACGTCGAGACGTCCAACGGGTCCATCACCCTCACCGGGATCGACGACGGGATCGTCGCGCGCACCTCGAACGGCAAGGTCACGGGGACACGGCTCGGCGGCACCGCCGGCGTCGACGCCGAGACGTCCAACGGGGCGGTCGAGCTGACCCTCGCGACCCCGCAGGACGTCCGGGCGACGACCGACAACGGCAGGGTCGAGGTCACCGTCCCCGACGGCAGCTACCGGGTACGTGCCGAGACCGACCTGGGCGGCACCGACGTCACCGTCCCGGACGACCCCGACGGCGAGTTCACGATCGACGCGTCCTCGTCCAACGGGCGGGTCACGGTCTCGCGAGGCTGAGGACCCGTCAGAGCGGGCCCAGGACGTCGCGGGCGTCCGCGTCGAGCGCGAGCGTGCCGAGCACCGTGAGCAGCATGCGTTCCTCGTAGCGGAAGTGGGACTCCATGATCGCGGCGATCCCCTCGAGGTGACGGTCGAGCTCGTCCGGCGTCGCCGCCCGGTCGACCGCTGCCAGGAGCCCGCTGAGCAGGTGCGCGATCATCGAGTGGTCCTGCTTCAGGGTGCGCAACGTCCCGACCAGCTCGGGGTGGGCGGCCGCGATCGCGGGGAACAGCTCGCGGTCCTCGCCCTCGTGGTGGCCCGTCAGAGCCGTGCAGAAGCCGTGGCAGAACAGCAGCAGGTCGCGGGTCGCAGGTTCGGCGGCCGCTCCGTCGTCGAGCGCGGCCCGGGTGACGCGCAGCGCCTCGCGCAGCCGGTCGTGCACGGCGCGCAGCTCGTGGCTCCAGGCGACGAGCCTGGTCTTCTCGCCCTCAGTCACGCGAGGGCGAAGGGGGCGACGTGGTCATCGTCGTGCTCCTTCGTGTCCGGCGCCTCCATGCCTGGCACGGTCTGCCACCGGCACGCGACGCTGCGCAGACCCTACCGGACCTCCTCCGCCCGGGTGCGTGCCGCCGTCGGCGTCGTGGCCCTTGCCGCTCACCTGCCGCTCACCCCGGCGCACCACCTCACCCCCGCGCGACCCAGGCGGGGCGCCGTGCGTCGTCGACGCGCACGACCACGTCGGCGTCACGCTCCGGGGCGACCTCTGCCCGGTACCGCGCGTACGCGGGCAGCGTCCAGGCGTCCGCGGGGGGCGTGCGCCGTGCCAGCGTCGCGTCCTGGAGGGCCAGGTGGACGGTCAGGTCGACGTCGAGCCCGCGCCCGAGCGACAGGGACCCGTCGAGCAGGACGACGAGCCCCGGCGGGGCCTCGACGTAGCCGGCGCGCGTCGAGCGCGAGGTCACGGGGTCGCGCAGGCTGGGCAGGTAGCGCCCGTCCCCGCCCGGCCCGACGGCGGCCAGCACCTCCCGGTTCAGCGCCCCCACGTCGATCCACTCGTCGAGCAACGAGTCCGGGTCCTCGTGCCCGTGCTCGAGCCGCAACGACGCGGGCCGCAGGAAGTCCCGCACGCTGACGCGCGCCGTCGGGCGGCCGGCGACGCGCAGGGGTTCGACGAGCTGGTCGGCGAGCGTCTCCGGGTGCGTCGAGGGGTGGCCGTCGACGAGGACGCTCGTCGCCGTCGCGTCGCCGCGCGAGCGCTCGACGACGAGCGCGGCGACCCGTGCGACGAGGACCTCCTGGCTGACCGGCTCGACACGCACCCGGTCAGGATGTCACGGCGCCCGCGCGACGAAGGACCGACCGCCGACCGAGCCTCGCGGGACGGATCCCGGACGCCCGACCGGCGGTCGGCCCTGCGGTCGTGCTCAGCGCCTCCCGGGTGTCACTCGACCGCGGGCACGGTGGGGACGCCGGCGAGCGCGGGAGCCGTGAGGGCCGTCAGCCGTTCGCGGACGAGTCCCCGAGGAGTTCCTCGACCCAGCGGACGGACAGGTGGCCGACCGTCGCGATCTGGTCGGTCGACGCCCCGTCGAGCACCGCGGCCCGCACCGCCGCGGCCACGCGTTCGACCTCCTGCGGGCTCGGTACCTCGGGCAGGTCGGCAGTGAGGCCGGCCAGGCGGTCGAGCGCTGTCGTCGGTGGCGTGTCCACGGCAGGAACGTACCAATGCGGCGCGGATTGCGGGCTGCCCGGACCCGGCGCACGGTGGGAGCCTGTCCATCGCTCCCAGGAGGCGTCCACGATGACCACGTTCCCGACGATCCGGCAGGTCGTGCTCGACACGACCGACGCCCGCGGCCTCGCCGAGTTCTACCGCGCCCTGTTCGGCTTGGAGTACCGCGCGGGCGACGAGCCGCCCGCGACCGGCCGGCCGGACCCTGCCGGCACGGACTGGCTGGTCCTGCGTTCGCCGGGCGGGGTGCCACTCGCGTTCCAGCAGGTCGAGCACCTGCCGCCGTCGACCTGGCCCGACCCGGCCGTCCCCCAGCAGCTCCACCTCGACTGCACGGTCCCTGACCGGGAGGCCCTCGACGCCCAGCACGAACGCGCCCTGGCGCTCGGCGCCCGCCTGCTCCGGGACCGGTCCGACGACCCCGAGGAGCCCCTGCGCGTCTACGCGGACCCGTCAGGTCACCCGTTCTGCCTCTTCGTGGGCTGACTCTCCGCCCCGCCCGCGGTCAGGCCACGTCTCCGCGGTCCCCCACCGGCCGAAGCCGTCACAGCTCCTCGACCTCGATCAGCCACTGCGCGATCGTCCGGTCCTCGATCGTCATGCGGTACGTCTGCCCCGGGTCGATCGCGTCGTCCAACCGGCTCTGGCGGTTCTCGTTGACCCCGAGCAGGCCGCAGGACGTGCGCACGTCGTAGTACGTCCTGGAACGGTTCGTGTGCGGGGACACGTCGCTCTCTGCGACGCAGGTCTGCTCGGTCGTCGTCCAGCTCGCGACCCAGACGACGACCGGCGTCGTGACGACGACGGCCGCGACCGTCCACCCGACCACGACCTTGGGGATACGCATGTCGTGGAGGATATCGAACCGCCCGCTGCTGCCCGCCTGCCCGCTCGCCGTGCGCGAAGGACGCGGCCCGTCGTCGGGCAGCAGGGCCCGGCGACGCTCAGGCGGGCTTGGTCGCCTTGCCGTCCAGCCACAGGGTGTCGGACTCGTCGCGGTGCGTGCCGGTCGAGCCGACGTGCTTGCTGTCGATCGTCGGGCCCTTCTTGACGACGTGGACGATCGCCATCGCGTGACCGCGACCGAGGTCGTAGTCCTCCTTGAGCCACTCGACGATCACGCCGGCCTTCACGGCCGGGTCGTCGTAGCCCTTCTCCTGCGCGATCGTCACGAGCTGTCGCGGGGTGAGGCCGGTCTTGTCCTCGACCGCGTCCAGGTAGGCCTGAAATGACATGGTTCTCCTCGTTTCGGGTGGGTCGGGGTTGAGCTGCCGGTCCGGTGCGACTCAAGCGGTACCGAGCGCCCTGCGCAAGCGCTGGGCGAAGGCAGCGGGGTCGTCGACGAAGCCGGTGTGGTAGCCCGGGAAGAGCGTGGTCGTGGTGCCGAGCAGGGCCGCGAGCGCCGACGACGCCCGGTCGCAGAGCTGTCCCGTCGAGTCCTCGCCGACCCCGACGACCACGCGGACGGGAGAGGCGCGCAGCGCCTCGACGTCGGGCTCGAAGAGGGTGGTCCCCAGGAGGTCGTGCGCGAACCAGAAGCGTTCGTCCGCGACCTGCTGCGGGTCGCGCTCGCCGCCGAACATCTGCTCGACCATCTCGTCCGGGACGTCGATGTCGCCGACCGCGAAGAACTTCCGCCAGGCGCCGACGACGTCGCCCGCGCGGTGGTCGTCCACGAGCTCGCGGGTCGCGGCGTGCAGCCGCTCACGGTCCGGCATGAGGGCGTCGAGCGGCGGCTCGTGCGCGACGACCGTCCTGACCAGGTGGGGGTGCGACTGGACGAGGGCGAGCGCGGTCACGGCGCCGCCGCTCGACCCGACGACGGTCGCGGGGCCAGCGTCGAGGTGGGTCAGGAGCCGCGCGAGATCGTCGGCCCGGACCTCGGGCGGCGTGTCCCGGTCCGGGTCGTCCACCGTGCTGCGGTGGATGCCGCGCGGGTCGGTCGTCAGGACGGTGTGGTCGGTCGCGAGCAGGTCGGCGAGCGGCGCGAACGCGTCGGCGTCCATGGGTGCGCCGACGAGCACCACGAGCGGCCCGTGGCCCCTGACCTCGTGGTGGAGCGTGGCGCCCGGGACCTGCAGCGTCCGGGCGGTCGCGGGGAAGGTCGCGGAGACGGTCGGGGTGTCGGTCACGGGAACCTCCGGGGGTGCGCAGGACGGGTGGTCGAGGGGGTGGACCGGTAGGGCGGCCGGAACTCATCGGTCCGCCGCCCGAGCCCGACCCTCCTGGCCGACCCCGTCACCTGGCTGCTCCGGGGCGGACCCCCGGAGCCGTGCCCCCGCGCCCCGGACGCAGCGCGACCTACCGTCCGAGCAGCGTGTCGATCTCGGCCATCTCGGCCGTCTGCACGTCGACCATGACCTGCGCGAGGTCGCGGAGCCCGGCGTGGCCGCCGCCCTCGATCTCGCCCTGCGTCATCGCGATCGCGCCCTCGTGGTGCGAGTGCATGAGCTCGAGGAACGTCGCCTCGGCCTCGGTCACGGCGGTCGCGTCACCCGTGCTCGCGTCCGCGAGACGTTCGAGGGACCCCATCTGGTCGCTCGTGAGCATGCCGTTCGCGACGTGCACGGAGTGCATCTGCATGAGGTCGTCCATCCCCCAGGCGTCGGCCCAGCCGAGCATGGTCCCGATCTCCTCGGTCTGACCGTCGAGGATGCGCTGCGCGAGGTCGCGCGTCGGCTCGCTGACACCGTCGACGGCCAGGATGATCTCGCTCATCTCGACGGCCTGCTCGTGGTGCGGGGTCATCATCGCGACGAAGTGCGTGTCGATGTCGTTGACCTCGGCCGGGGCACCCGCGGGGCCGCTCGCGGCGGGCGGGCTCCCGTCCTCCGAGGGCGAACCGCTCCCCGTCGAGCAGCCCGCGAGGGCGGCGGTCAGGACGAGCGCGGTGAGGGCGGTGGGCAGCTTCTTCAAGGAGGACTCCGGTGTGTCTCGGGATCGCCGGGGCACGCGGGCGCCGGTTCCGGCGAGCGTCCGACCAGGGTAGGTGCGAAGTCTGGGAGCCGGCTGTGCCCCCACGGGCGGTGCGCCGCCAGATCACCCTGTGGATCCCGCGCCCCGGCGGTCCCCGTCACAGTATGGTCAGCGCACTCGACGAGGAGGCCACCGTATGACTTCCCCACGGTCCACAGACCACCGTTCGGCCACGACCACAGTGGCGCGCGCCGCCGACCAGGCGGACCTTCCGCCCCTGCTCACCGGGTGGCGGCGCCTGTGGACGCGCCCGGCACTCATGCCGTACGTGCGGCTCGTCGTCCTGGTCCTGGCGATCAACGTCGCGGCGGCCGTCGCCCTGCTCCCGGGCACGTCGACACCAGAGCGACTCGACCTGACCCTCACGGCGGCGGCGCTGAACCTCGGGGCCGCGGCCGTGATCCGGCAGCAGCACGTCGTCAACCTGCTGTTCCGCCTCGCGACGAGCGCGCCCGTGACGTGGCCCCTGCGCGTCCGCGCGGGGCTCGCGAAGGTCTACCACCTGGGCGGGATCCATGTCGGGGCCGCGATCTCCGCGACCGCGTGGTTCACCGTGTTCGCCGCGACCGCGCTGAGCCCGCCCGGGCGAGGCGAGCTGTCCGGGCCCACCCTCTGCGTCGTCGTCGTCCTCGCGCTGCTGCTGCTGACGATCGCCGCTCTGGCCACGGCGCCCTTGCGCCGCATGCGCCACGACCTGTTCGAGATGAGCCACCGGCTCGGCGGCTGGTCGACCCTCGCGGGCTTCGCTGCACTGACCGTCCTGTTCGCGCACGACCTCGCGCCGAGCGACCCGTGGACCGCGATCCTCTCAGCCCCCGCGACGTGGGTCCTGGCGGTCGTGATCGTGTGCGTGGGACTGCCGTGGCTGCACCTGCGCAAGGTCGCGGTGGACGTGCACACGCCCTCGTCCCACGTCGCGATCGTGCGCCTCCACCACGGCTCGCGGACGTTCGTGGGTTCCTCGACCACGATCGCCCGGCACCCGCTCGGCCAGTGGCACCCCTTCGCGAACCTCGTCACGCCGAGCCGCCCCGAGCTGCGCCTCGCGATCTCCCGGGCGGGCGACTGGACGGGGTCGTTCATCGACTCCCCGCCGGACCACGTCTGGGTCCGCGGCGTGCCCACGGCCGGGGCCGGGAACGTCGGCAAGCTCTTCCGCAAGGTCGTGTGGATCACGACGGGCAGCGGGATCGGCCCGTGCCTGCCCAGCCTGCTCGCGGGCGCGCCCGCCCACCTGGTGTGGGTCACCCGGACGCCCGAGGCCACGTTCGGCCCCGGGCTCGTCGCCGAGATCACGGAGTCGCTGCCGGACGCCCTCGTGTGGGACACCCGCGCCCTGGGCAAGCCCGACCTCGTGGCCCTCGCGCTCGACGCGGTGCGCACGACCGGCGCCGAGGCCGTCATCTGCATCTCGAACCGTCCGACGACGTTCGAGGTCGTCGAGGGCCTCGAGTCGCGGGGCATCCCCGCGTTCGGCGCCATCTGGGACTCCTGAGGCGCGTCGCTCCTCCCCACGGCCCGACGGCGTCACCCGCGTGGCGCCGTCGGGCTGCGGC
>NZ_JACSQQ010000004.1:93669-105988 GCF_014836555.1 Oerskovia rustica | reverse complement strand
GGCTCAGCCCGTCAGCGCGCGTCGCACGTCAGCCGTGCGCCCAGCGTGGCGGCCGCGACCACGGCCGCCGCGGCGACGAACACGACGTCCTTGAGGACGTACTGGCCCAGGAGCGTCATACCGTCGCCGAAGAGCTCGCCGGGGAAGAGCACCACAGGTGACATCATGCCGACCAGCGCGACCGCGAGCACGACCAGGCCCACCTTCAACCATCGCCCCGTCAGGAGCGTCAGCCCGATGACGGTCTCGACGACCGCCGTCAGGACCACCGCCGCCGCCCCCTCGACGACGCCGAAGGTCAGCGCCCCGACGGTCTGCGTGACGATCTGCTCCGCCGGGCTCGCGCCGGGGAAGAACTTGAGCACCCCGAACCCCAGGAAGACGAGGCCGAGCGTGACCCGGAGCGCAGGGACCGACCACCGCGTCAGGTGGACGGCCACGGCGACGACCACGGCGTCGGCCCGCCCCATGAGCCCGGGCCGCGCTGGTGGGGCGCTGGTGAGGGGCGGCGGCTGCGGCGAGGGCGGCGTGGCGGTCGAGGGCGGCGGGAGCAAGGTCTGGGGTCTGGCAGCAGGCATCTGGTCTCCTCGTCGAGAGCGTGCGGACGTGCGGCGCTTTGTGGCGAAAGCACCGTGACGTCCGGATATGTGATGGCTCGGCGAGCGTAGCCATCGCTGATGAGGGCCAGATGAGGCCGTGCTCAGCCCGCGAGACGCGCGTGCAGGTGCATGTCGTGCCAGCCGTCGACGTGCTTGCCGCTCTCCCGGAGCGTGCCCTCTGGCACGAACCCTGCGGCGAGCGCGACCTTGCACGACGCCTCGTTGCGCGTCGAGTGCACGAGTCGCAGCCGGTGCAGGCCGAGGTCCTCGAACGCCCAGGCGACCAGCAACCCGACGGCCCGGGGAGCGACCCGGCGGCCCCGCGCGGCAGGCAGGACCCAGTAGCCGACCTCTCCCCCGCCCTCGTGCAGGTCGAGGTGGTGCAGGGCGGTACGGCCGACCACGACGCCGTCGGACTCGACCGCCCAGTCTCCGGCCGCCTCCTGCACCCAGTGCTCGTGCCGCGAGTCGATCCACCGCTCCGCCTCCGCGACGTCGGCCATCGCGCGAGCGTGCCAGAGCTGGATCGCCGGGTCCTGGTACGCGGCGAGGAGGCTCGGGGCGTCGGCCCGGACCCAGGGGCGCAGCGTCAGGCCGTCGCCCGCGAGGACGGGCATCGGCTGTGCGCTCAGGCGGCCGGGGTGGACGGTGGGCTCGGTGAGGAGGGGCACGCCGCGATGATGCCACGGCCGGTGCGAGACCGGATGGTTTGAGGAGTTGCTAAACTCGCCAAGTCCCCAGGAGGTCCTGTGCCCACCACCGCCGCCACGGCGCCCCTCTACGCGATCAAGGCCGAGCTGTTCCGCTCCCTCGCGCACCCCACCCGCATCCAGGCGCTCGAGGTGCTCAGCGCCGCGCCCCACCACGAGGCCCCCGTGAGCGACCTGCTCGCCGCGACCGGCGCCGAGGCCTCGGTCCTGTCCCAGCACCTCGCAGTGCTCAAGCGCGCCGGCGTCGTGACGTCGTCGCGCACGGGCAACACCGTCGTCTACCGGCTGAGCCGGCCGCTCGTCGCCGAGCTGCTCGTCGTCGCGCGCGCGTTCCTGCGCGAGACGCTCGACGCGTCCGGGCGACAGCTCGCCGCCGCGGACGAGCTGCCTCCCCTCCAGGGGGAGAGCGAACGGACCGGGCAGTGACGCGGGCGCCCCGGCCGTCAGGGCCGACCCTCCCCGTCGGCTCGACCCCGCCGACCCGCTCGGCCCGCTCCGCCCGGTCCCCGCGCGACCTGCTCCCCTCGCGCGCAGACGTCGACCTGCGACCGCGGACGCTGCGCGCCGACCTCCTTGCCGGCATCACGGTCGGCGTGGTCGCCCTGCCGCTCGCCCTCGCCTTCGGGGTGAGTGCCGGGGTCGGGCCCGGTCCTGGCCTCGTGACGGCCGTGGTCGCGGGCGTCGTGGCCGCGGTGTTCGGCGGTTCGCGCGTCCAGGTCAGCGGGCCGACCGGCGCGATGGCCGTCGTCCTCGCCCCGATCGTCGCCCAGCACGGCCCCGCCGCCGTGCCGCTCGTCGCGATCCTCGCGGGCGTCGTCGTGCTGCTGGCCGGGGTGACGCGGCTCGGGCGCGTCGTGACGTTCATCCCGTGGCCCGTGGTCGAGGGGTTCACGGCCGGGATCGCCGCGACCATCTTCCTCCAGCAGGTTCCCGCGGCCCTGGGCGTCTCGGGCGCGGTGGGTGGCAACCCGCTGGTCGTCGCCGTCGACTCGGTCGTGGCCGCGTTCGCGAACGGCCCCACGGCTCTGTGGACGCTCGGCACCGTGGCGCTCGTCGCCGTCGTGATGCTGGTCCTGCCGCGCGTCGCGCCCGCCCTGCCCGCGTCGCTCGTCGCGGTCGTCCTCGCGACCGTCGTCGTCCAGCTCACGGGCGCCCCCGTCGCGCGCATCGGGGCACTGCCCGACTCGCTGCCTCTCCCGACCGTGCCGCACCTCGACGCGGGCATGCTGCGGTCGCTGATCGGCCCCGCGGTCGCGGTCGCGGCGCTCGCCGCGATCGAGTCGCTCCTCTCGGCCCGCGTCGCCGCAGCCATGCCGTCGCCCGCGCAGGGCGGGCCCGTCAGGTCGTCACGCGGCCCGTCGGGTGCCACGACCGTGCCCGACGACGCCTCCCACCGCTACGACCCCGACCGTGAGCTCGTCGGCCAGGGGCTGGCGTCGATCGCGAGCGGCGTGTTCGGCGGGATGCCCGCGACCGGTGCGATCGCGAGGACCGCGGTCAACGTGCGCGCAGGTGCCCGGACGCGGCTCGCGGCCGTCGTGCACTCGGTCGTGATCCTGGGCGTCATCTACCTGGCGACGGGCCCCGTCTCGGTGATCCCGCTCGCGGCGCTGGCCGGGGTCCTCATGGTCACCGCGGTGCGCATGGTCTCGGTCGCGACCCTCCGTGCCGTGCTGACCTCGACCCGGGCCGACGCCGTCGTGCTCGTCGTGACCGCGGTCGTGACGATCGCGGTCGACCTCATCGAGGCCGTGCAGATCGGGCTCCTCGTCGCGGCGTTCTTCGCGCTGCGGTCGGTCGCGAAGGCGGCGGCCGTGCACCGCGAGCCACTGCCCGGGCCGGCGCTGCCGGGCGACGAGCACATCGCGCTCTACCGGCTCGACGGCGCCATGTTCTTCGGCGCCGCCGACCGCATCCACGCGCAGATCCGCGACGACCAGGACGCCCTGGTCGTCGTCCTGCGGCTCTCGCACCTGCGCCTCGTCGACGCGACCGGCGCCCACGCGCTGGGCGAGCTCGTCGCGGACCTCGAGCGCTCGGGCGTCACGGTCCTGGTCAAGGGCATCCAGCCCGCCCACCTGCCCGTGCTCACGCGCGTCGGCGTGCTCGACGAGCTGCGTCACGAGAAGCACCTGTTCGCCGACCTGCCGCCCGCGATCGAGCACGCGCGCTCGCACGTCGCGCGGGCTCAGGCCGGGGCTGCAGCCCTGCCCGCGAGCACCACCGGAGACCCGCCCCGGGACGCCCTCACCGCGTGACGTCGAGCGTCAGCAGCACCGTGACCGTGTCGCCCAGCTCGACGCCCTCGGCCGCACGGATCGCGTCCTTGAGCGGCACGACGTACAGGCCGTCCTTGGCGAACAGCGACGTGGTCCACGTCGTGCCCCCGATGCGTGCCGAGACCGGGATCATGCCCCAGCCGTAGGTCACGAGGGCCGCGACCTCGTGGATGCGGGCGCTCTCGTCGTCGGGCACGGTCACGAAGTGGAAGGGCGCGGGCCCTCGCCAGTGCCACACCTCGCCGACGGCCTCGATCTCCATCCGCCCAGCATCCCCCGGGGACGCGCGGCCCGCCGCTCCTGCCGCTCCTGCCGCTCCTGCGCCGAGCGTGCAGTTCGGGCTGCCCGTGGACGCCGGGGACAGCCCGAACTGCACACTCGGCGAGACGACTGGTCAGACCAGGATCGCGACCACGACGACGAACAGCGTGACGAGGACGAGGAGCACACCGAGGCCGACGAGCAGGCTGACGGCGACGGGGTGGGCCTGGCGCCACGGCACGAGGCGCGGGTCGAGGGCACGGAGCTGGGTCGGCGTGACGGGCTGACGAATCGGCGTGAGCGGGACGCCGCGACCGGCGAGGTCGAGCGCGAGGGCCGAGAGCTGCTCGCGGTCCCACATCTGTCCCACGAGCAGGAGGAGACGCTTGCGCGGTCCGACGACCACCAGGTGATGGGTGGGCGCGGCGCCGGCGAAACCCATGCTGTCGATCGTGACGACGCGTTCCATGTCCTCGACCGTGAAAGTCCTCGACCGGCCCCACCCCTGGACCGTGAGGGTCCCGTCACCGAACGTGACGCGCGACTTGTCAGCCACCTGGCGGGCGAGGGCGTACGTCAACGGGATCATCGCGAGCACGAGGCCCAGGAAGACGAGCGGGAGCGCGATGCTCCGCGTGGTGATCGCGAGCGTGACCGCGTTCAGCCCGAGGAGCGGCGCCAGGATCCCGATGAGCATCAGGTTGGTGCGCACCATGCGCCGCTTCGCGTCGTCGTGCAGGGTCAGCTCGGTCATGCGCGACATCGTCCCACGGCCGATACCGGCGTCCGGGACTGCGCCCGCGCCTCGACTCCCCGCTCCGCTCAGGCGCGGGTCGCCGTCGCGACGGCCCGCTCGAAAGCGCCCGCGAGCGCCGCACGGACCGCATCCGGGGCGTCGGGGGTGCAGCGCGCGGCCACCGTCGCCGCGAGCTCGGCGAGGTGGGGCAGCAGGGCGTCGAGCTCCGGGGTCGTCGCGTCGAGCTCGTGCGCGGGCACGACGACCGTGGCGGTGATCCGTCGCCGCGACCGGGAGAACCGGACGTTGCGGACACCGGCCGGGCCGGCCGAGGGCGTGACCGAGCCGCCGAGCGCGAGCATGACGTCGAGCTCGTCCAGGCCCGGGACGTCGAGCGGGGCGCACTCGGCCTGGAGCGCGTGGCGCAGCCGGACTACCGCGCCGACGTCCCGGTCGGGGCCGCCCAGGACGTTGCGCTGCGCGAGGATCATGCGGGCGGCCCGGTGGGCGGGAGGTCGGGCAGGTTCTGGTCGAGCAGGTCCGCGAAGGTCTCGGCGAGGGTGTGCCGCTCGCCCGTGTCGTGGTCGAAGGTCACGACGGGGCCGTCGTTCGTGATCACGAGGGGATTGCCCGAGCCGTCGAACCCGATCACGAGCCCTTCGTCCGCGACGGCCCAGCCGTCCGCGCGGAAGGCGCGCGTGAGGGCCGCGACGTCGGTGTCCTCGAGCGGGGACGCGTTGCACAGGCCGTGGACGGGGACGCCCACGAAGCACCCGCCGTGCCGCCCGACCACCTCCACGTACCCAGGGTCAAGGACCACGTCGAGGCCGCTCACGGCCTCCTCGATCTCGTCGCACGTCGAGGGCTCGCCCGCGCCGTAGAGGGCCACCGCGGCGTCCAGCCGCGCCAGGAGGTCGGGGGTCAGCACCATACGTGCAGGTTAGCCGGGGCCTGGGACAGCCCGACGGCGTCGCGTGCCCGGGTGCTCGCGTCACGCCGGCACGGGACCATGACCAGGCACGCACCACCGACCCGCGAGGCGCACCATGACCCGCTTCGTCATCGACTCCGGCGCCGTCCTGCGACTCGTCGAGACCTCCGCCGAGGTGTCGAGCGCCCTGTCCCCCGAGACGGGTCGCGAACTACGGGCCCAGGTGGGCCGCCTGCCGATCCGCCTGCTCGGCGCGACGTGAGGACGACCGGTCCGCACGGTGCGCTGCGACGGGCGACGGTCGGTACCCCATCAGCGAACTGATCACGGAGCCTCGGAAGGATCCTCCGCGAAGCCGCCCTTGAGGATGTCCTCCTGCCAGTACTCCCACTCCCCGTCCGGCAAGGGATCGAACGTCCCGACCGTCAAGTTCTGCGACTCGCACCGAGTGCCTGACGGCACAAACTGATCGACCAAGTAGGAACCATCCGTCTGCCTGACAACTTCAAACCTTCCGCTGACCGGATCCGCATCATCGTCGTCAAACGCCGCGTCGTCCCGGGTCAACGACCAGTCAAAGACCGTGCACCCAACCACCCTGGCACTCTTCCCGTCCGGAGCAACCTCCACACTCACCGGATCGAAGGGCCGAGGGCCAGGCACCCGGTAGGCACCGTTGTCGTTGTTCTCCCGAGAGAACTTCCCGAGCGTCCATTGCAACTCGCGTATTGCATCGGGGGTCCAGGTTGCATGTAGTGACGACGACCGCGTGTCCAGTCCGTTGAACGCCACTGCCTCGGGCAGCGCAGCGGCGCGCACTGCCTGAACCCACGGATCGGACTCGAGCTCACCAGTCGGTTCCCCCGCGGACCACACCACCGACGGCGTCGGAGCAGGCCCAGGAACCTCCGGACCCCCACATCCCACCAACACACCTGACATGACGACCACGCCGCCAACCGTCCACCGACTCATTGCGTGCATACCGCGTCTCCTGCGCTTCCATCCGTCATGTCCCGGGCACTTGAGTAGACATCGAGGTACTTCTGAGCCTGCTGGTCGTACGCTTCGATCGCGCCCTGTTCGGTCGCGAACTTCTCGGGTGCGACCTGGAACACGATGCGCGCCGAGAGGTACTTCATCTCATCGGCCCGGTCCATGCACTCGGCGTCCGACTCGATCACGGCCTGCTTCTCGTTGCCCGCCCACAGCACCTCCGCGCGTTTGTTCCCTTGCTCGACCCCCGCTGAAACGAGCTCTCCGAGCGCGAGGTCAGCCACCCAGCCGACCCCCTTTCCCAGGATCTTGTCCGTTCCCGGTATCGGGACAGCCTCTTCGATCACTGCGACGGGCCACTCGACAAGCTTCTGATGGCGTGCGTCGATCGCCGCAGCCGAGGTGATGTCGACCCCGTGAGTCGCGCCGTCGACGAGGGCCTGGAGTCCCACGACACGCGCGAAGACACCGTCCCCGTCCAAGACCTCGACACCGTCCTGAATGAAGGACCCCGGTGCGCTCGCCGCCACCCTGATCAGACTTTGCTGATAGTGGTCGACCGCTTGCGTGAGATACCAGCCAGCGGTCTGGTGCTGCCCGAGCGTCCCGGCAAAGTCCGTGAGAGTCGTCCGGCTGACCGCTGCGACGGCACGGTCTTCCCCCATCCATGGAAGGCGATCATCTACGACCGTCTCAATTTCGTCTCCACCACGGACAATCGCCCACTCGGTCAGCATCGGGATCTCGACGGCAAGAGATGCGACCATCCGGATCGCCGCGTCATCGGAGACTTGGTCCGTGATGAACCGGGGGTTGCCCGACAGTTCTCGGATGATGCCTCCGGAGACGATCTCGGCAGTCGTCCAGACCTCCGGGTCGTACGTCCCGCTCGCGGGAGCGCCCGGCACGCTCTGGAGCGCGGTCCACAGCGTCGCCGGGGTCTCGAACCCGTCCCCGGTGGACGACTCGCTCCAGTCGCGCTCGCCGAACCAGTATCTGACTCGTCCTTCGCCAAGACTCCGTCCCTGTGCCACCTCGTCCGGCCCTGAGTGTCCGAACCACGCCAGCGTCGCTTCCGGGTAGAGCGCGAGGGTGGCGAACACCTGCTCCGCCGGGCGGTCGGACGGCATGGCGTCTGTGGAGTCGGACTCGAACCACATGAGGCTGCGGCCGCCGGCGACGACGCTGGTGTCGAGCAGCCCCAGCTCGCCCGGCCTGCCCGGTGACCGTTCGACCGCATCGATCTGGTCAGCCATCGCAGTCGCGAACGTGGCGCTCATGGACGCTCTGTCTCGATCGTGGAAGAGCCACCCGATCACGGAGAGCCCACCCCCGATCGTCCCCGTCGCCCCGGAGAACATCTCGGCTGCGAAGGTGCTCGCCGTGGTGACGTCCCAGGTGTGCGACGCGCTCGACAGCCCGTGCCGGAGTGCGGTGGCGAGCCCGTGCAACGACTGTGGGTCCACGGAATGGTCCGCGTCCGTGATCGACGTCCCGAGCGTGTTCACCAGCTCCCGCGTCCGCTCTCCGCCCAGGGACCGGAAGTAGGCGTCCATGACCGCGGGGTCCTTGCCCCACACGGTGAAGAAGTCCTGCAGGTAGGTCACGTCCCCGGTCTTCAGGTCCCCGTCCAGCGCCTGGTCGGTGAACCTCTTGTACGCCGCCACGAGCTTGGCGGTGTCCAACGCCTCGACCCCGGTGATCCCGGCGCGCGAGAGCACCTCCTTGCGCTGAGCCCACCCCGTGGCCCCCGGGATCGCCAGGGCGCCGACCAACCTGTCGTCCAACGCCTGACGCTGCACGGCCAGGTCCCGCAACGCGGCCCCGGCCACGTGCGCGTCCATCTCTGCCTGCTCGGCCAGCATCGCGCGACGCGCCTCGACCGCAGGGCTCGTGCTCCCGTCGAACCCGCCCACCGCGTACCGCATCCGCTCAGCGTCCTCGCGCGCCTGCCGGTGGAACGACACCTGGGCTCGAAGACTCACGACCGCGTCCGCGTACTCGTCGAGCGCAGCGTGCACGGGCCTGGCGAGCTCAGACAGCTCCCTCTGGCGCGTTCGCGTGTGCCCCGCCTCGTACTGCCACGCGTTCGCGGCCTCCCCGGTCCACACCTTCGGCCCGAGCGCGTCCTGGACGCCGCCGATGCCCGACTCGACCTGCGCGAGCACGTCCTCGTGCCCCCGCAGCACCGCCGCGAACCCCGTCGGCCCCCTCATCACCCCGGCCCCAGGATCCTCCTCGTCCCACCGGATCACGACACCACCCGCGCCAACCCGGCATCAGCCTGTGCCATCGCGTCCACGACCCCGCTCACCTGCGCGGCCAGCCCCTCGAGCTCCCCGCGCCCCAGCATGAGCTCGGTCGAGAACCACAGCGCCCACTCCTCGACCGCTGCGGCCACTGCCGGGCTCCCGACGTCCTCGCACCACGCCTGCGCCCGCTCCGGGACTTGCCCCACCAACGCCGACATGCGCGTCGAGCCATCGCTCAACGCCGCGTACGACACGCTCAGATCACTCGCCACCACACGCCCCCTGAAGCACCCTCGCGTCGATCGACGCACCGCACAGTAGCGCAGCGCGCACCACCAGACGGCGGGGCCCTCCGTCCTGTGGACAGCCGTGCGGGCCGTGGTTCCACCGGCCGACGAGCCTGGCGACGTCCCCTCTTCGCCCGGCGTTCGCGGGCGGAGTCCTGGAGGAGTCCTCGATGCTCCCCGACGACGACCTGGCCACGACTGTCAGCGAGATCGCCCACCTGACCGGTACCGCCGCGGGTCTGCGGACGCTGTGTCGACGACGCCGGGAGAGCGCTGACCCCGTCCTCCACGGGGACGACTCCGAGGCCGTCCTCCGCGGTGCGCGGCCCCGCTCGCGGCAGGAGCCCTCGCGCCGCTCCGCGTGCGCGTCACGGCCTGACGCTCGCCCCGCGCTGCCCGACGACGTCACGCACCCGGGTGCGTCGGTCGCCGTAGAGCGGGACGATGGCGGAGGCACGTCCCCTCCTCCCCTGACCAGCCCCTGACCAGCCCCTGACCAGCGAGGTGCTCCATGACCCGGTTCGTCATCGACCCCGGCACGGTACTGCGGCTCGTCGCCGACGACGCCCAGGTCTCGGACACGCACGAGCTGCTCGCGCCGACCCTCCTGCGGTCGCAGACGTTGTCCGCTCTGCACGAGGCCGTGCATCGCGGTGACCTGTCGGTCGAGGTCGGACGGGAGCGGCTGGCCCGCGTCGGCCGTCTGAAGATCCGGCTCCTCGGCGACGGCGTGCTGCGCCGCACCGCGTGGACGGTGGCTGAACGGCTCGGTTGGTCCTCGACCTACGACGCCGAGTACGTGGCCCTCACGCAGCTCCAGGGGGATGCCCTCGTGACGGCCGACGTGAAGCTCGCCCGGGCCGTCCGGGGAGTGGTCGAGACGGCACCCTACGAGTCGCTGCTCGACGCGGGGGCATGATCGGCGAGGCGGACCGGTCGCGTCAGGGTCTCGACGCTGCCAGTCGGTCGAGCGCCCCGATCGACGCCTCGACGATCTGCGCCTGTGCGTCGGCCCGGCTCGTCGTCGGCCGACCGTCCCCTGGTTGCGCACCGTAGTCGGCGAAGAACGCGTGGACGGCCCCCGGGACCTCGACGAGCTCGGTGGTGGCAGGCAGGTCGGCGCGGGAGGCCTCGATCTTGTCGGGCGTCGTCAGGCCGTCGCGCGATCCCCACACCGAGGTCACCTCGACGTCCGCGGTGCTCATGTCGCCAGACGGGTACGAGGCGTGCAGGAGCAGGCCGCCGACCTCGTCGTCGTGCGTCGCAGCGAACGACGCGGCGACGACGCCGCCCAGGGAGTGGCCGCCCACCGCCCAGGTGTCGACGACGTCGAACGCCGCCATCGCGGAGGCCGACTGGTTCGGGGACGTGAAGGCGATCCCCAGGGGCTCCTTGAGCGCCACGACCAGGTAGCCCGCCTCGGCGAGCGGCCGAAGCACGGCAGCCGTGGCGCGCACGTCCACCCGAGCCCCGGGCGAGTAGACGAGGCCTGTGGACGCGTCGCCACCGCGCGGGACGAATGCGATCCAACCTGGCTCGTCGAGCACCTCGACCGAACCGTCGCTCTCGAGGGCCGCGAGCGCCGGCGCGGTCGCAGGGAAGGGCCTGAGCCACACGACCGACGCAGCGAGCGCCACGAGCACGATCAGTCCTGCACCGAGGGAGATCCCGCGAAGCACACGCCGGGATCGCGACCGCTCCGGGCGCCGAGCGGGCCGCCGAGCACGCACGACGGTCGCCAGGAGCAGAAGCACACCGGCGACCGCGCTCACCACCAGGACCGCGGTGAGCGCCCAGTGCTGGTGGCGGACGGTGTCCCCCGTCGTCGCCACGACCCACACGGGTGCGGCGACCAGCCCGACCCCCAGGACGGCGAGCAGGAGGCGACCGACCAGGCCGCCGCGCGGTCCGCGGGTGCCGTCGCCGGGTTGTTCGGGTCCGGGGTCCGTCCGGACGTTCGGCGCACTCATCCCTGCTCCAGAGTTCTCGACGACACCACCGGTGGCCCGGGGGCGATCGTCACGCTAACAGTGGTTTCGCGCGCGCGGCCCACGTCCGGATGCCAGCCGACCCGACCGCGAGGACCATGGCCGCATGACGAAGCTGCTGACCGCCGCCCCACCGCCCGACACCCTGCCTCGCCGGATCGGGCGCGTCGCGCTCGGTCTGGCCCTCGTGTTCGCCGGGATCAGCCACCTGACCTTCTCGCGCGAGGAGTTCCAGGCCCAGGTGCCGGACTGGTTCCCGGTGGACGAGGACGTCACGGTCCTCGCGTCAGGGGCGGTCGAGATCGCGCTCGGCTCGTCCCTGGTCGTGCTGTCGCGGCAGCGCGTCGCGGTGGGGCTGATCGCGGCGGCGTTCTTCGTCGTGATCTTTCCCGGGAACATCGGGCAGTGGCTCGAGCACAAGGACGGGTTCGGGCTCGACACCGACGCCAAGCGGTTCGGCAGGTTGTTCTTCCAGCCTGTGCTCGTCGCGTGGGCGCTGTGGTCGACGGGGGCGTTCAGCGCCCTGCGACGCGCTCGGGCCGACCGCCCCTGACACGATGACCGTGACCCTCGCGCTGCCGTTCCACGGGCGATGGCTCGTGCAGAACAGCCCGGCCCGGCGCGTGCCCAGCCACGGCGTCGACGTCCTGGGCCAGCGGTACGCGATCGACTTCGTGGGCGTCGACTCCCGGCACCGCACGGCCGCGGTCCGCGACTGGCGCACGGCCCTGGGGACCGAGCCGCCCGAACTCTTCGTCGCGTTCGGTCGCCCGATCCTCGCGCCGGCGGACGGTGTCGTGGTCCGGGTGCACGACGGCGAGGACGACCACGCGGCCCGTCGCTCCCAGCTGGCCCTCGTGCCCTACGCGCTCGGGGCCGCGGCGCGGCTGCGCGAGGGTGTGCACGCCGTCGCGGGGAACCACGTGACCGTCGTGCTGGCGGGCTCCGGTGCGTTCGTGTCCCTCGTGCACCTGCGCCACGGGTCGCTGCGGGTCCGGGTCGGCGACGCGGTGCGCGCCGGGCAGCAGGTCGCCGCGTGCGGGAACTCGGGGAACTCGACCCAGCCGCACGTGCACGTGCAGGTCACGGACAGCGCCGACTTCTCCGTGGCGCGCGGTGTGCCGATCACGTTCCGCGACTTCCGGGAGTGGCCGCGCGGGCGGGGCGAGCCCCTCGACCGGGTGACGGGGCTGCCCGACGAGCGCTCCGTCGTCGAACCGTTGGCGTGACGGCGGGCGGTCCTGGGGCCGTCCCGGACGCCGAGTGTGCAGTTCTGGTCG
>NZ_JACSQQ010000004.1:88901-93659 GCF_014836555.1 Oerskovia rustica | reverse complement strand
CCCCCCCCCACGACCGCAGGTCGCCCGGCCACGGTCAGGCGAGCGGCTGGAGCCGGAACAGGCGGACCACCCGGCCCGAGTCCCTCTCGTAGGCGCGGTACCCGGGCCACTGCGCCTGGATCAGGTCCCACGCGGCCTCCCGCTCGTCGTCGGGCTCGACGAGCGTGGCCCGGACGCGCATGTCCCGGCCGCGGACCGTGATCGACGCGTCCGGGTTCGCCAGCAGGTTGTACGTCCACGCGGGGTGCCTGTCACGCGCGAACGACGTGCCCGCGACGATCGCCCGCCCGTGGCCGTCGGGCGTGTACATGAGGTACGTGCTGCGCGGCTCGCCCGACCGCGCACCCGTCGAGTGCAGGACCAGCGACGGCACGAGCAACGCGCTGAGCTGCACCCGCCCGCCCGACACCCGCGCGAGCACACGCTCGGCCGGGGGCAGGACGACCGGCCCGACCCGGCGGAACGCCCGCGTGCGCGTGAGCGGGGCGACCAAGGACCGGACGACCTGCAGCAGGGAGGTCATGCCCCCATGATCGCCGGGGTCGCCGTGGTGCGCGCGCCCGCGGGTCCCGCTATCGCCCCGCGTCGACTTGCTGACGCCGTGGGTGTCTCCCCCGCCGACGTCGCGGTCCTGAAGAACAACCGCGCCAAGGCAGTGCGGTTCACGACGCTCGACGCGATCTGCCGCGTGCTCGACTGCCAGCCGGGCGACGTCCTGCGCTGGGAGCCGCTCTACGCCGACGCCTCCGACGACGGCTCGGGCGCCGGCTCCGGCGACGGGTCGGGGATCTCCCCCGGCCGGTAGCGCGGGAGCCGGCTGGCGGGCAGGATCGCGGTCGCGCTGATGCCCGCGAGGATCAGCAGACCGATGCGCAGCGTGTCGAGCCGGCTCTGCTCGTTGACCGCGACGGCCGCGTCGACCTGGGCCTGGTTGGCGTCGGTCCCTTCCAGGACCTCGCGCAGCTCGTCGTTGCTCACGAAGTTCACGTTGTCGAGGTCCACCTGCGCGACGAGCGACGGCGGCAGCTCGGGGTGCTCGACGACGGAGCGGGCCACGCTGATGCCCAGGACCGTCACGAGCAGCGCCCCGACGACCGCGGTCCCGACGGCCGACGCGAGGTTCTGCGTGGTCCCGCGGATCGACCCGACGTCCCCGGCGAGCGTCTTCGGTACGGCCGTGACCAGCACGTTGAACACCAGCGTGACGAGCGCGCCCTGCCCGACCCCGAACACCAGCAGCCCGAGGATCGTCGGCACCGTCTCCCAGTTGTTCGTCACGACGAACGACAGCCAGGTGAGCGCGCCCGTCGTCAGGACGAACCCGAAGACCCCGATCGTGCGCGGGCTGAACCGCCCGTAGAAGCGCACGACGAGGGTCGCCGTGACGAACACCGTGAGGTTGAACGGCATCATCGCGAGCGCGGTGTCGAAGGGCGTCCGGCCCTGCACGATCTGGATGTACAGGGGGACGGTGAAGTTGAGGGCGGCCTCGAGCGCCACGACGATGAACATCGCGTACACCGCGGCCCGCTCGCTCGAGGACCCGAGGACGGTCAGGTCGACCAGGGGCACCTTCCCGGCCGCCGCCCGCCGCCGCGTCCACCAGAAGAACGTCTGCCCGAGCACGACGCCGACGACGACGAACAGCGGCGCCGGCGAGACCCCGACGACCGAGAAGGGCGCGTCGGGCGAGGCGAACAGCAGGCCCCACGCGTTGAGGTTGTTGAAGCCCAGGGTCAGCAGGACGATCGCCGCGCCGATCAGGACGGCCGCCACGAGGTCGATCCGGATGCCGGGGTCGCCCCGGTCCGAGCGCAGCCGGAAGCTGAAGAGGAACACGACGACCGCGAGGAGCAGCACGATCCCGAACACGGGGCGCCAGCCGACGAGGGTGCCCAGCGCGCCGCCGATGAAGAAGGCGCTCACGCCGGAGATCGCTCGGGCCGAACCGAGCGACCCGATCGCCGTCGCCTGCTGGGGTCCGTGGTAGTTCTCGGCGATGAGCGCGACGAGCGCCGGCACGATGATCGCGGCGGACGCGCCCGCGACGGCCTGGCCCGCGATGGCCCATCCCACGGTGGGCGAGAAGATCATCATGAGCGCGGACACGGCGAACGTCGCCACCACGACGCGGAAGACGACGACCCACCCGATCCGCTGACCGAGCTTCGCCCCCGTCATCACGAGCGCCGCGACCGCGAGCCCGTAGACCACGATCGTCGAGCTCACGACGGTCGGCGGCACGCCGAACTCCTCGACCATCCCGCCGAGCGACACGGGCAGGGCCGCGACGTTGAACGACATCAGGACCTGGGCCAGGAACAGGCCGACCATGGGGACCCAGGACCGGCGGGTCTCGGTTGCGGCGGGTTCCTCGCTGACACGGCTCATGGGCGGCTCTCCGACTTCTCGGGGACGTGGACGGACGACGCGAAGAGGTTGAGGCCGAGGGCGCGCGACAGGTAGGCCGTCGCGCGCTGGCCCCGGACGCTGTTCCCCGCGGAGTCCAGCGGTGGGGAGAACGTCCCGATCGCGCCCTTGCCCGGCGCCACCGCGACGATGCCGCCCGCGACCCCCGACTTCGCGGGGAGCCCGATCTCGAAGAGCCACTCCCCCGACCGCTCGTACAGGCCCGTCGAGGCGAGCACCGCGAGGGTGTCCCGGCAGACCTGCGCGGAGACGACCCGCTCCCCGGTGACGGGGTTGACGCCGCCGTCGGCGAGGGTCGCGCCCATGACCGCGAGGTCGCGGGCGGTCACGCGCAGCGCGCACTGGCGCGTGTACACGTCGACCACCTCGAGCGGGTCGGTCTCGATGCGTCCGTAGCTCTCGAGCAGGCGCGCGATGGCTCGGTTGCGGATGTTCGTCTCGGACTCGGACCGGTAGACGACGCCGTCGAGCTCGAGCGGCCGTCCCGCGAAGCGCGAGAGGCCCGTCCGGACGTTCTCCCACTGCTCGGCGGGCGTCCCGCCGGGCATCATCGCGGTCGTCGCGAGGGCGCCGGCGTTGACCATGGGGTTCATGGGGTGGCCGTCGTTGAGCTCGAGCGCCATGACCGAGTTGAACGGGAGCCCGGTGTTGTTCACGCCGACGCGGTCGCGCACGGTCTCGTGCCCGTAGGCCTCGCACACGAGCGCGTAGACGAAGGCCTTCGAGATCGACTGCACCGAGAACTCGACGCCGGTGTCCCCGGCCTCGTGCAGCTCGCCGTCGACCACGGCGACGCTCACGCCGAACAGCGCTGGGTCCACCGCTGCGAGCACCGGGATGTAGTCGGCGACGTCTCCGGCGGCGTGGTCGCGGTACCGGGCGTGCGCCTCGACGACCAGGTGCTCGACCCGGTCCCACCGGGGCAGCGCCCCGGTCGCTGCCACCTGTTCGACGTCGTCGACATCCATCCGCGCACCCGCCCGTCTCTGGAACCCTCCGTGATGCTCCCACCGCGGTCGTGGGAGCGCACTCGGAGGGCGAGGGGTCGGCGCGAGGGCGGCCGTGGAGCAGGCCCGACGGCGCCGGGTCCGCGCGAGGTCGTCAGCCTCGTGCCCGGGTCACCGCCGTGCGGGAGCCCTCAGCTCGGCGTGGTGCCCGTCTCGCAGGCCTCCGCGACGCGCTGGAGCGCCGCCGCCAGGGCTGTGAGATCGACCTCACCGAGCGGTGTGAAGACGCGCTGCCGGGCGCTCGCCAGGTGGGTCGGCCAGGCCTCGCGCAACCGCTCCAGCCCGGTGGCCGTCAGGGCGGCGTTCCACCCGCGGCCGTCCTCGGGGCACCGCTGACGCTCGACGAGCGAGAGCGCTTCGAGGCGCTGCACGATGCGCGACATCCCGCTGAGCGACAGCGCCGCGCGATCGGCGAGATCGCTCATGCGGAGCTTGCGGTCGGGCGCCTCGGACAGGTGCACGAGGACGAGGTACTCGTTGCGGGACATGCGCTGCTCGCGCTCCAGGTCCGCGTCGAAGGCGCGAGGCATCGCGACCGCCGCGGCGGTGAAGGACCGGATGAAGGCCTCCTCGGCGTCGGTCAGCGGGGCGAGTCTCGGGGTCGGCGCGGTCTGGGGCATCCCCCCAGAGTACTTGTTTGACGAAGTACTTCGTCGTGTGGTTACTTGATTGCCGTAACAAGTACCCACTCTTCCCGGAGGTCCTCCATGGTCAAGATCGGCATCATCCTCGGCAGCACGCGTCCCGGCCGCAACGGCGAGCAGGTCGCCCGGTGGGTCCTCGACATCGCCAGCCGGCGGACCGACGCCGAGTTCGACCTGATCGACCTGCGCGACTACCCGCTGCCCCACCTCGACGAGACCATGCCCGCCTCCATGGGCCAGTACGAGAACGAGCACACCCTCGCCTGGGCCCGGAAGATCGACTCGTACGACGGCTTCATCATGGTCACGCCCGAGTACAACCACTCCACGTCCGGCGTCCTCAAGAACGCGCTCGACTTCGTGTACGCCGAGTGGAACAACAAGGCCGTCGGCTTCGTGTCCTACGGCTCGGTGGGCGGCGCCCGCGCCGTCGAGCACCTGCGTCTCATCGCCGGCGAGCTCCAGATGGCCGACGTCCGCCAGCAGGTCGCCCTCTCGCTCGCGACCGAGTTCGAGAACTTCTCCGTCTTCAAGCCCGGCGACTACAACCTGCCCGCCGTCGCGACCCTGCTCGACCAGGTCGTCGCATGGAGCGAGGCGCTCGTCCCGCTCCGCGAGGGCGCACGTACGGCCTGACCCGATGCATCACGGCCCGGGGGGGGGGGGGGGGGGGGGCG
>NZ_JACSQQ010000004.1:33288-88891 GCF_014836555.1 Oerskovia rustica | reverse complement strand
CCCCCCCCCCCCCCCCCCCCCCCCCCCGCGTCGCACGCTCCCAGCCCGACGGCGGCGCGCACCCCCGTCCGGACGGCTCGCCGCCCGCCACCCCGTCAGGGCGACAGGGCCGGTCACCGCCGCCAGAACAGGTGGTGCACCACGCCGCTCGGGCTCGGGACGACGTCGAGGTGGAAGCGGTCGAGCAGCTCGTCGGGCGACTCCCAGAGCCGCACCCCCGTCCCGAGCGTCACGGGCGAGACGGCGACGTGCAGGGTGTCGACGAGGTCGGCGTCGAGGAACTGCCGGATCGTCGTCGCCCCGCCGCCCAGGCGGACGCCCTTCCCGTGCGCCGCCTCCCTTGCCAGCGCCAGGACCGAGGCCGCGTCGTCGTCGACGAAGTGGAACGTGGTGTCCCCGAGCGTGATCGACGGGCGCACGTGGTGCGTCATCACGAAGACCGGGGTGCGGAACGGCGGCTCGTCACCCCACCAGCCCTGCCAGTCGAGGTCCTCCCACGGGCCGCGCTGCGGACCGAACTTGTTGCGGCCCATGATCTCGGCACCGATGCCCCGGTCGTAGTCGCGCGTGAGGTAGTCGTCCAGGCCACGGCTCCCTCCCGGCTCGGTGCGCATGGGCCAGCTCGCCGTCGCGCCTGCCCACGCGAACAGGCGCTCGGGGTCGACGTGGCCGAACGGCCTCTCGAACGACTGGTCCTCGCCCGCCGCGATGCCGTCGCTCGAGACGTTGAAGTTCTGAACTCTCACCAGCTGGGGCACGTGCTCCTCCTCAGGTCGTCGACGTCCTGTCCGGGATGAGACGCGTCGGAGCGGCGAAAGTCATCGCTCCGGTCTCCGGGACGCTGCCCGGCGGTGTCGCTCACCGTGCGACGGCTGCACCCCTGGCCACGATCTCCGGCTCGCCCGTCGTCGCGGCACGGGATGGTACGTCGCTCATCGCAGCGTCCTCACTGGCGTGCCGGACACGGCAGCGCCCGTCGGGAGATGGATCCGCGTGCGGGGGATGCGGCCGGTCGCCGGTCGAGACGCTCCGGAGGCTTCGGTCGCGTCCCTCGATGGTCGTACCGGGGCCCGGAGGCCGCAACACCTGGCGGGTCGTCGCCCCCGCGCTCAGAGCCCGTCGAGGAGGTCCCGCATCCGGTCGATCTCGCCGCCCTGGCCCGACGCCGTCTCGGCGGCGATCTCGTGCGCGAACAGGTCCTGACCGTCGACGAGCACGACGTCGACCATGTCGAGCGCGCCCCGGTGGTGCGCGATCATGCCCTCGAGGAAGAGCCGGTCGAACGTCGCGCCGCTCGCACCTGCGAGCGCCGCCATCTGCTCGTCGGTGAGCATCCCGACGACGGCCTCGCCGTGGCTCCCGTGCGTGCCGCCCGCCCCCTCGGGGACGCGCGGGCCCGTGCCGCCCGCGGCCTCCGCTCCCTCGGGCACCTCGACGTCGCGCGCCTGCAGCCACGACGCGAGCGCGTGGACCTCGGGCCCCTGCCCGACGGTGACGCGCTCGGCGAAGGCGCGGACGGCGTCGGACTCCGCGCGGTCCGGCGCGAGCGCAGCGATCTCGAGGGCCTGCAGGTGGTGCTCGATCATCCCGGCGACGAACCCGACGTCCGCCTGGTTCCAGGAGCCCTCGGCCGGGGCGCCGTCGAAGTCCTCGGGCGAGACGGTCTCGTTGCCCTCGCCAGGCAGCCCGGGCTGGACGACGACGCTCGACGGCGTGGACGTCGGCACCGGGTCGCCCGTGCACCCCGAGACCGCGAGCGCCAGCCCGACGAGGACGAACCCGCAGGTCAGCCCTCGGGCGCCCGGACGGGTGCCGCTCGACCACCCTGCGTTTCCACCGGGAAAACTCCGCATCCGCACTGTTCCCTCCGTGTAAAACCTCGCCGGAACCATCCCGTTTAAGTGGTGCATGTCACATTTGCCGGTCAGAATGCGCAGAACCCTATCAAGGAGGTGTTTCCCTCGTGCATCGAAGAACGCACAGGCGCAAGAGCCGGGTACTGCTCGCCTCGTCCGTGGCCGCAACCCTCGCCGTCTCCTCGCTCGCGGTCGCATCGGCGGCGTACGCCGAACCGTCCGACGGATCTCCCGAGGCGGTGGCCGACCTCCTGGAGCAGGCCCCGTCCTCGCTCCCCGCACAACGCCTCGCTCCCCTCGCCCAGGCCACCGACGTCCTGGCCCCCGGGGAGATCGCCGGCAGCCCCAACCTGACCCTCGTCGCCAACATCCCCAAGAATGGCGCCTTCGCGCCCGAGGGGCAGTACAACAGCGACCTCGCCTTCCAGGGCCGCTACGCGTTCGCCGGCAACTACGGCGGGTTCACGGTCTACGACGTCGCCGACCCGACGAACCCGCAGCAGGTCGCGCAGGTCGTGTGCGCCGGGTCCCAGAACGACATCTCGGTCTACGGAGACCTGCTCGTCCTGAGCACCGACTCCTCACGCAGCAACGCCTCGTGCGACAACGTCGCCCAGAGCGCCACGATCAAGGACTCGTGGGAGGGCCTCAAGGTCTTCGACATCTCCGACCCGACGTCGCCGCGGTACGTGTCGGCCGTCGAGACCCAGTGCGGCTCGCACACGAACTCGCTCGCACCGTCGAAGGACGGCAAGGACCTGTTCGTGTACGTCTCGTCCTACTCCCCCAACGCCTCGTTCCCCGACTGCAAGCCGCCGCACGACCTCATCAGCGTCGTCCAGATCCCGGTCGACGACCCGGCGTCGGCCGAGCTCGTCTCGACCCCCGTCCTCTTCCCCGACGGCGGCAACCCGGGCGGCAACGGCTCGAGCACGACGTCGGGCTGCCACGACATCACGACCTACCCGTCGAAGGACATCGCGGCGGGCGCGTGCATGGGCGACGGCATCCTCATGGACATCTCCGACCGCGCGCACCCCGTGGTCACCGAGGTCGTCCGGGACACGACGAACTTCGCGTTCTGGCACTCGGCGACGTTCAACAACGCGGGCACCAAGGTCGTCTTCACCGACGAGCTCGGCGGCGGCGGCGCACCGACCTGCAACGCGACGGTCGGGCCCGAGAAGGGCGCCGACGCGATCTACGACATCGTCGACGGCCAGCTCGTGTTCAAGAGCTACTACAAGATCCCGCGCGAGCAGGCCGCGACCGAGAACTGCGTCGCGCACAACGGCTCGCTCATCCCCGTCCCGGGCCGCGACGTCATGGTCCAGGCCTGGTACCAGGGCGGCATCTCGGTGTGGGACTTCACGGACTCGGCCAACCCGGTCGAGATCGCGTGGTTCGACCGCGGCGCGCTGTCCCCCGACCGGCTGATCCTCGGCGGGTCGTGGTCGGCCTACTGGTACAACGGCGCGATCATCTCGAACGACATCCAGAAGGGCCTCGACGTCCTGCTGCTCGACGACCCGGTGACCAACGCCGCGAAGTCGGTCCTGACGGACGAGCTCAACCCCCAGGCCCAGCCGACGTACGTGGAGCCGGCCGCCTGGTCGAAGAAGACGGCCTACGCGGGCGGAGCGACCGTCACGTACGGCGGCGCCGTCTGGCGGGCCCAGTGGTGGACCTCTGGCCAGACTCCCGGGGACCCGTGGGGTCCGTGGGAGGAGATCGCGGGCGTCGACTCGAAGGGCGTCGGGGCGTGGAAGCCGACCCGCGTCTACTCCTCGGGCGACACCGTGACCCACGACGGCACCACGTACACCGCGAAGTGGTGGACGAGGAACCAGGTACCGGGCGACCGCTGGGGTCCGTGGGCGCCGCAGGGCTGACCTGCGTCGCGCCCGGGCTGCGGCTCGGGTGACCGCTGCCCGACGGCGCCGCTCGCCTCGCAGGTGAGCGGCGCCGTCGGGCACGGGGCGGCACGGCCCTGCCCTGGCCACCGGGAGACCCACTACTGTGGGGTGCCCGCTCTGCCCCCAGCCGGTCCTGCGGCCAGGTGACCGGGACCGACGAACGGAAGGTATGGATGTCCACGCCCAGGGAACGACCCTTCGTCGCACTGATCGGTGCGCTCCTGTTCCTGGCCGGGGTGGTCCTCACCGCCCTGTTCGCCGCGGTCGCGATCTGGAACCTCGTACAAGGGGAACGAGGGGGAGCGTGGGAGATCTTCGCCGTCACCGTCCCTGTCGGGGCCCTCGGCTTCTGGCTCATCAGGGTCAGCCGGGTCCCGCTCGGCGAGGTCCTCAACATCTGATCGCGGAGCGCGTCGGTCGCTTCGGCCCGGAGCCGGGCGCTTCGCCGCTCGACGGACCGACGCTACGGGAGGCGGTCGGCCACCCGGCCGAGCGTGAGCATCCCCGTCGCGCCGCCCGCGAGCTCGTGCCGCGCGGGGGCGGCGTACTCCGTGTCGGTGACGTGCTCGAGCCAGGTCGTGCTCTGGACCGGGTCGTCGGCGCCCTCCGAGATCGCGAGGTGCTCCATGAACGAGTCAGGGGCAGCGCCGTGCCAGTGCTGCTCACCCGGAGGGCAGTACACCGTCTCGCCGGGCAGCGCCTGCACGACCGCGCCGTCACGGGTACCGACCAGCGCGACACCGGACGTGACGTGAAGGAACTGGCCGCGGGCGTGGACGTGCCAGGCGGTGCGTGCGCCAGGGGCGAAGCGAACGCGCCCGACGACGGTGCGTTGGTCACCGTCCTGCGGGCTGACGATCATGTCGAGCCAGACGTCCCCGGTGAACTGCGCGGCCGGGTTCTTCGTCGTGGAGGTCTGTGGCAGGACACGCATCAGCGATCTTCTCCTCGAGACGTGGACGGGGACTGGGACGGGGACGGGGAGTGGGCGGGGCGTTCCTCGTGCTCGCGGGTCGCGGCCCACGACGCGAGGAGCTTGAGCCCATCGTCGGACGGGGACCCCGGGACCGCGGTGTACACGTTGAGCTGCAACCCGTCGTCCGCGGGCAGGACCAGCGCCTCGTAGTCGAGCTCGAGCCTGCCGACGGCCGGGTGGTGGAAGACCTTGGTGCCCGTGCGGTGGAGCCGCACGTCGTGCGACGCCCACAGTCGACGAAAGTCCTCGCTGCGTGTCGACAGCTCGCCGACGAGCGCCGTGAGAGCGGTGTCGTACGGGTTCTTGCCCGCCTCGGCACGCAGGATCGCGACCGCGTCGTGCGCGATGCGGTCGTACCGGTCCCCCCAGAACGCCTGGGCCGCCTCCGGGTCGAGGAACTGGAACCGGGCACTGTTGACCGGCCTCTTCGCGATCCGCTCGGGCGACTCGTAGATGGGTGAGTACAGGGCCCGACCCAGCGTGTTCGCCCCGAGCACGTCGAGCCGACCGTTCCGTACGAACGCCGGCGCGCCGTCCATCGCGTCCAGGATCCGCTGAACCGCCGGGCGCAGGACGGGCGCAGAGGTGCGCCTGGCGCGTGATCGGGCAGCCCCGGACTGGTTCGCCGAGCGGGCGAGGTCGAACAGGTGGTGGTGCTCGGCCTCGTCGAGCTGCAGCGCCTGGGACAGCGCCTCGAGGACCTCCTCGGACACTCCGCCCAGGTTCCCGCGCTCGAGCCGCGTGTAGTAGTCGACGCTGACCCCCGCGAGCATCGCGACCTCCTCACGGCGCAGGCCCGGTACACGTCGGTTGCCGCCATAGGCGGGCAGGCCGGCGCGCTCGGGGGTGATGCGCGCCCGCCGACTGGTGAGGAACTCGCGGGTCTCGGCCTTCAGGTCCATGTCTTCGACGGTACGGCCGACGCCCTGCTTCTGGGAGGTTCTGCTGGTACCCGGAACACCCAGGACTCCCGCGCCCGCCCGCGAGAGCGTTCGCTGGCGTCATGACCAGCGCTCCCTCAGCCACCGCTCCTGCCCGACGGTCGTCCGCCTCCTCCCGTCCGACGCGCGGAGGGACGACAGCCGTCCTGGCGATCATCCTGGTCGGGTACTTCATGGTGATCCTCGACAACTCGATCGTCATCACCGGGCTGCCGCACATCCGTGACGAGCTCGCACTGACCACCGGAGCCGTGGCCTGGGTGCAGGACGCCTACCTCCTCACGTTCGGTGGTCTGCTGCTCCTGGGCGCACGAGCCGGTGACGTCCTAGGGCGGCGACGCATGTTCGTCGCCGGCCTGGCTCTGTTCACCCTCGCCTCGGTCGCCGTCGGGCTCGCCCCGACAGGCGAGGTCCTCGTCACGGCCAGGGCCGTGCAGGGTGTGGGAGCGGCCGTCCTGGCACCGTCGACCCTCGCGCTGCTGACCGCGAGCTTCCCCGAAGGCCCCGAGCGCACGCGTGCGACCGCGGCCTACGGGGCGGTCGCCGGGATCGGCGCGAGCGTGGGCCTGGTGGCCGGTGGACTGCTCGCCGACCTGGTGTCCTGGCGTGCGGGCTTCCTGGTGAACCTGCCCATCGGCATCCTCATGCTCGTCGCCGGGCTGCGCGTCCTGCCCGAGACACCGCGCTCGCCCGGCCGGTTCGACGTCCCGGGCGCCCTGCTCGCCACCGCCGGTCCCGCAGCGCTCGTGTACGGGTTCGTGCGCGCTGCCGAGGACGGCTGGACCTCCCCGGTGACGCTCACCGCGATCGGTGCCGGAGCCCTGCTCGTCGGCGGGCTCGTCGCCGTCGAGCGCACGGCCCGCCAGCCGGTCATGCCCCTGACACTCTTCGCGAGCCGAGAACGCGTCGGGGCGTACACCGCCCGCATGCTCTTCATCGGCGCGATGATGGGCTTCTTCCTGCTCACGAGCCAGTACCTGCAGGACGAGCGCGGGTTCTCCGCCCTGACCGCCGGGCTCGCCTTCTTCCCCATGACGGTCGTGAACTTCGTCGTCGCCCTCGCCGTCCCGCGCCTGCAACGGCGCACCAGCGGCCCGCTGCTGCTCGTGACCGGGCTCGTGCTGGCCACTGCCGGCATGGGCTGGCTCGCCACCGTCGACGCCACCACCTCGTACGCGCTGGGCGTCGCCCCGCCCATGACCCTGATCGGTGCCGGCCAGGGCCTGGCGTTCGGACCCCTCACCGCGTCGGGTATCGCCGGGGTCGAGCCTGCGCAGGCCGGCGCCGCGTCCGGCGTCGTGAACTCCGTGCACCAGCTCGGCGGCGCCCTGGGGATGAGCCTCGTGCTCGCCGTCTCCAGCACCTACCCCTCGGCGATGCTCGTCGGCGCGGTCCTGCTAGGCGCAGCACTGCTGGCCGCTGTCCTCCTCGTCCTCCCCCGCGCACCCAGGCCCTCCTGAGCGGGGTACCAGCAGGACCTGCCTCATCCGGCAGACACCTCCTAGCGTGAAAGGCATGACGACGAACCCGATCCCCACCCTGACGCTGAACAACGGCAACGAGATGCCCGCCCTCGGGTACGGCGTCTTCCAGACGCCCCCGCAGGAGACCGTCGACGTGGTCACCGAAGCGCTGCGTACCGGCTACCGGCACATCGACACCGCCGCCGCCTACGGCAACGAGCGCGAGGTCGGCCGCGCGATCGCCGGATCCGGCCTCGAGCGCGACGAGATCTTCGTCGAGACGAAGGTCTGGATCAGCGACTACGGCTACGACGCGACGCTGCACGCGTTCGACAAGTCCGCCGGCAAGCTCGGGATCGAGACCATCGACCTGCTGATCCTGCACCAGGCGCTGCCGAGCCGGTTCGACCTGACGATCGAGGCCTACAGGGCACTGGAGACGCTGCTCGCCGACGGCAAGGTCCGAGCGATCGGCGTCAGCAACTTCATGCCCGACCACCTGACCTCCCTCCTCGAGGCCACCACGGTGGTCCCGGCCGTCAACCAGATCGAGGTCCACCCCTACTTCCAGCAGAAGGGACTCCAGGAGCTGCACGCCGAGCACGACATCCTCACCCAGGCCTGGTCGCCGATCGGCGGCATCACGTTCTACCCCGGCTACGGCGAGGAACGTCGCAGCACCCTCGCGGACCCGACGATCGGCCAGATCGCCACCGCGCACGGCAGGACACCCGCGCAGGTGATGCTGCGCTGGCACCTGCAGCAGGGCCGCTCCGCGATCCCCAAGTCCGTCACCCCCGCGCGCATCGCGGAGAACTTCGCCGTCACCGACTTCGAGCTCACGGGCGACGAGCTGGCCGCGATCGACGCCCTGGACACGGGCGTCCGCGGCGGTCCCGACCCCGAGGCCATCACGCTCGAGACCTTCGGTCGCGAGATCCCCGAAGCCTGAGCACCGGCGTTCAGCGGCGCGGCGCCGCTGAACCACCTTTCCCTGAACCATCCCCGCACCACCGAGAGGCACCACCTCATGCGAGCAACACTCATGTACGGCGCCGGAGACGTCCGCATCGAGACCGTCCCCGACCCCGTCCTCCAGCAGCCCACCGACGCCATCGTGCGCGTCGTGCGGGCCTGCGTCTGCGGGTCGGACCTGCACCCCTACCACTCCATGCGTGGCTCGACCCAGGGCAACCCGATGGGCCACGAGCTCATCGGCGTCGTCGAGGAGACCGGCAGCGCCGTGACGAACGTCAAGAAGGGCGACTTCGTCATCGCCCCGTTCGCGTTCTCCGACAACACCTGCGTGTTCTGCCGTGAGGGCTTCCAGACCTCCTGCGTGCACGGTGGCTGGTACGGCTCCCCGAAGACCGGTGGCCTGCAGGCCGAGGTCGCCCGCATCCCGCTGGCCGACGGCAGCCTCGTCGTCGTCCCCGACGTCGACCCGGCGACCGCCGACGAGGGACTGCTGAACTCCCTGCTCACCCTGTCCGACGTGTACCTGACCGGGTACCACGCGGCGCACATGGCACAGGTCGAGGCGGGCCAGATCGTCACCGTGATCGGTGACGGTGCTGTCGGTCTGTCCGCCGTGCTCGCCGCCAAGCAGCTCGGCGCGGAGCGGATCATCCTCATGGGCCGCCACGCCGCGCGCACCGACCTGGGGCGCGAGTTCGGCGCGACCGACGTCGTCGCGGAGCGTGGCGCCGAGGGCATCGGGAAGGTCATGGACCTCACCGGGGGTGAAGGTTCGCACGCCGTGCTCGAAGCCGTGGGCCACATGCCCGCCTACGAGCAGGCCTACGGCGTCGTACGCCCCGGCGGGATCATCTCCCGCGTCGGCGTTCCCCAGTACGAGGACGCCCCCGTCGGGTTCGGGTCCTTGTTCGGCAAGAACGCACGCCTCGCCGGCGGCCCCGCCCCGGTCCGGGCTTACCAGGAGGCCGCGATCGCCCAGGTCCTCGCCGGGGAGATCAACCCGGGCAAGGTGTTCGACGCGACCCTGCCGCTCGAGGACGTCGCCGAGGCCTACCGCCTCATGGACTCCCGCGAGTCCCTCAAGGGCGCGCGGCGGCCCTGACCACCAAGGGGGGGCGCCCCGGCGCCCACCCTCCCCCCGTCTGTGTCCCCGACCCCGCCCCGGGGAGTGGTCATGGCCCCCACGCCGTCCGCACGCGCCCACCGCGACGAGCTGTTCCCCGACCACGTCTCGACGCTCGCCCGGACCGACCCCGAGCTCGTCGAGTACCTCGACAGCTTCGCGTTCGACGAGGTGCAGCGCACCGGCACCGGCCAGATCGACTCCGCCTACCGCGCCAAGTACGGCAACGGCTCGGCCGTCGACCACATCACGGCACCCGGCGCGCGGGCCACCACGCTGCGCGTCGAGCCGGCCTGACAACCTGCCGATCCGAGCGCTGCAGCCAGCCCCGAGGTGGCGACCCTGCTCTTCGGCGCGTGCTGCGCGTGCCCGACGGCGCAGCGCACCTCGGTGACCGGGCGCGGATCGTCTACGGCCCGGCGCTGTTCAGGGTCGTCGGCCTGCTCGTCGGTGTCGGAGCGGGCGTGGCTGCGCGAGACGGGGGTGTACGCCGCGGGATGCACGAGCGGCTCGCGGTAATCGTCCAGGCTAACCTAGGTTAGATTGGACGAGTGACGATCAAGATCTACGCCCTGAGTGTCCTGCGGAACGGCCCGGCCCACGGCTACGAGCTCAAGAGCCGGATACGGCGCCCGTCGATCGCGCCGGTCAACAACAACTCGCTCTACCCGGCCCTCAAGCAGCTGGAGCGCGACGGAGCGGTGACCAAGTCTGTCGAGCAGCAGGAAGGGCGCCCGGCGCGCAACGTCTACGCCATCACCGAGACCGGCCGCGGCATGCTCCACGACCTCGTGTCCACACTGCCGCGCGAGCTGGCGAGCGACGACGAGGAGTTCTTGCTCCGCGTCAGCTTCTTCGACGAGCTCCCGGTACCGTCGCGCCTCGGCGTCCTGGGAGTGCGACGGCAGATCGTCGAGCACGCACTCTCTCAGGTCCGGGGCCTCCTGGCCGAGGCCCCGCGGGACCCGGCCCTGCCATGGCGGCGCCGCGCACAGGAACAACTCGTCGATCGCCTCACCCAGGAGCTGCGCTGGCTCGACGACCTGCGCAACGAGGCGGAACGGTCGTGACCGTCGACGGCGCGGACACACGCCCCGGTGCCACGAGGATCGGGCGAGCAGCACGCTATGGACTGCTCATCGGCCCGTCACTCAGCATGCTCGACTCGAGCATCGTCAACGTCGCGGTACCGGACATCGCCCAAGACCTCCGCGCCGGGCTCGACACGGTCCACTGGGTCGTCTCCGGGTATCTGTTGTCCCTCGCAGTAGGACTGGCACTGACCGCGTACGCCTCACGCCGCTTCGGCACGATGCGTGTCTACCTGGTCAGCATGGCGCTGTTCGTCGCCACCTCTGCCGTGTGCGCCGTGGCCCCGAGCATCGAGCTGCTCGTCACCGCTCGGGTCGTGCAGGGCTTTGTCGGCGCTCCCCTGGTCCCGCTGGCACTGAGCATCCTGATGGGCAAGGACGGCCTGAGCGGTGGCAAGGTCCCGGTCTCCGCCGCCGTGGTGCTGTTCCTTGCTCCCGCCCTCGGACCGTCGCTCGGAGGCCTTCTGATCGGCGCCGGAGGGTGGCGGTGGGTCTTCCTGGTCAACGTACCGGTGGGCGCGGCCGGACTGCTGCTCGCGCTGCGCCTGCGCCACCTCGGAACGCGGGCACGGGCCGAGGCCCGGTTCGACCCGATCGGGTTCCTCTTGCTGTCGGCCGGTCTGGTGACCACGCTCCTCGGGGCCACGCGCGGCTCCGCCAGTGGATGGGGCAGCCCCGCACCGCTGTCATTGGTCGTCGCAGGGATCGGGCTGCTCGCCGCGTACGTCAGAACCGCGTCCCGGCGAAAGGACCCGCCGGTACGTCTCGACGTCATCCGAAGCAGTCAGTCGCTCCTCGCGCTGGTGCTTCAGGTGCTCGCCTCGGTCATCGCCTTCGGGACCGTGTTCCTGATACCGGTGTTCACCCAGCAGGTGCAAGGGCACACCGCTCTCGCCACGGGGCTCGCCCTGATCCCCCAGGGCATCGTCATGGGCCTGGGAACTGCACTAGGTCAGCGCATCTCGACACACATCCCACTGCGGACCCTGGTGACGCTCGGGTTCGCCGCGCTCGCCGCGTCGAGTGGCGTGATGCTGCTGCTCACGGACGACACACCGTTGTGGGTCACCGCGATCATGCTGTGCGGCCGCGCCCTCGCCGCGGGATTCGTCACGACGCCGCTCCTCGCCGCCTTCCTCGCACCACTCGGCGAGAGCGACCTTGCCGACGGCAACACGCTCTACAACATCACCCAGCGGCTCGGCGGTGCGGTCGGAGTAGGCATCCTCGGCTCGATGGTCGCGACGGGCGCACACAGCGGTGCGGCACTCGCCGCGTTCCACCAGGTGGGCGCCGTGCTCGTAGCGCTCGCACTCGCAGCGGCCGTCCTGGCCCGGTCGTTGACCCGCGCATGAGGAGGCCCGCGGCAGCCTCGTCACCTTTGACTGAAGGCACCCGCGTCGGCATGTCGGACGAAGGCAGCTACGAGCTGCACGTCACCGAGGAGTGTGAGCACCGAACGACGCGCGAAATCCTGGTTTGGTGCCCACCGTCGGATACAACAGCGTCAGACCTGCATGTCCACGAACCGCGCGTAGTGCCCCTGGAACGCCACGGTGATCGTGTCGGTGGGGCCGTTACGGTGCTTGGCGACGATCAGGTCGGCCTCGCCGGCTCGCGGGGACTCCTTCTCATAGGCGTCCTCGCGGTGGAGCAGGATGACCATGTCGGCGTCCTGCTCGATGCTGTTGTGGACGGCGATGCCGTTGGCGACGAAGTTGTGGGTCCCGACGACGGTCGCGTCGTAGACCGGCTTCTCGCCCTCGGGGGTGATCGACACGACCTCGTCCCACAACAGGTCGTTGACCGCCATGATCTCGAGCTCCTCGCCGCCGAGGACGTCCGCGATCTTCCCGAGACGCTGCCGTGAGGGAGACGCCTTGAACATCGTGCTCCCGCTGTACTGCGTCCCCATGGCCTCGGCGAACTTCCGGTGCGACATGCCGCGCTCCTCGAGGAGCACACGGACGTCGTCCCACACCTGGCGCGGCACGGTGTCGACGTCGGTGTTCGCGCGGGTGTCCCGGATGATCTCGAGGAGCCGCTCGGCGGCGGCCCCGCGCTGACCGTGGACCCCGATCTCCTGGAGGAAGCGCCGCTGGTCGTCCACGCCGGAGATGTCGAGCGTGTACCCGGTCCGGTACGCGCCCTTGGGGGTGGCCGTCCGCAGGCGGGTGGAGATGCCGAAGCGCAGCAGCAGGCGGGACAGTCCGTCGACGAGCTGTCGTGAGGTCGAGGCGTAGTAGATGCGGCCGCTGCGGCCGTTCGCGTTGACGGTCACCGAACCGTCGGTCGCCCAGATGTGCCGGACGAAGAGCGCGATCTGCTCCTTCGGCAGGTGGAACACGGTCGAGGGCACGAACTTCTCGTGGCTCCGCGCCCCGAAGAGACCCAGGTCGTCGAGCCACTCGGCCACGGGGTTCCGCTTGCCCCGGGCGAGCCGGTACGGCGCGGGGAGCCGCAGCGTGGTGCAGCGGGCGACCGCGTACTCGTCGCGGATCGGGGTGATACCGAAGGCACCCGCGGCCTCCGAGACGACCGCGAGGTTCTTCTCGTCGATCGACGCGTAGCGGATGGGTTGACGCTTGACGAACGAGCCGTCGCCCAACATGTGGGCGAGCATGACGACCTTGCGGTCGTCCCACGCGACGTTCTGCTCCGGGCCGGGGACGTGGCGCGGAACGCCGAGGCGCGAGCCCACCTGCAGCTCGCCCAGCGGCGTCCAGCCCTCGTAGGTGAGGAACGGGTGGTTCGCGGTCGCGCTGATCTCCTTGCCCGAGGCCAGCTTGAGGCGGAACGTCTCGCGCGTCCCGGTGGGGAACACGTGCGTGAGGTGGCGTCGCACGTACTGGAGGCGCTCGTTGAGCGCCCACACGGGCACGTCCTTGGCACCGAGCGCGTAGAGCTCGCCCATCGTGGTCTCGGCGCCCGTGTCCGCTCGCAGGATCTTGGTGTCCTCGGTGAGGCAGCCCGACTCACGCAGGTCGCTCATCGCGGGCTTCTTGTCCGTGCGCTGCTCTGCACCACGGTTCAGCTGCGAGATCGCGATGACCGGGACCTCGAGCTCCTTTGCGAGGAGCTTGAGCGCACGGGAGAACTCGGAGACCTCCTGCTGTCGGGACTCGACGCGCTTGCCCGACGTCATGAGCTGGAGGTAGTCGATCACGACGAGCTTGAGGTCGTGCTTCTGCTTGAGCCGGCGGCACTTGGCGCGGATCTCCATGAGCGACATGTTGGGCGAGTCGTCGATGAAGAGCGGCGCCTCGGAGATCTTGCCCATGGTGCCGGCAAGCTTCTGCCAGTCGTCCTCCCCCATGGAGCCGTTGCGCATCTTCTGCAGGTGGATGCGTGCCTCGGCGGCCAACAGACGCATCGTGATCTCGTTGCGGCTCATCTCGAGCGAGAACACGACGGACGTCATGTTGTGCTTTATGGAAGCACTCCTAACAATATCGATTCCCAGCGTCGACTTGCCGATCGCCGGACGTGCCGCGATCACGATCATCTGCCCGGGGTGCAGCCCGTTGGTCAGCCGGTCGAGGTCGGCGAACCCCGTCGGGACCCCCACCATGCCTTCGCCGCGGTGCCCGGCGGCCTCGATCTCGTCGACGGTCCCGCCGATGACCTCGCCCAGGACGATGTAGTCCTCGGCGGTGCGTCGCTCGGTGACGGCGTAGACCTCGGCCTGCGCGTTGTTCACGACGTCGTCGACGTCGCCGCCGTCGGTCGCGTAGCCGAGCTGGACGATGCGGGTCCCGGCCTCGACGAGGCGGCGCAGCACGGCCCGCTCGCGCACGATGCGCGCGTAGTAGCCGGCGTTGGCCGCGGTGGGGACCATGGCCATGAGGTCGTGGATGTAGGGCGCGCCGCCGATCCGGCCCAGCTCGCCGCGGCGCGTGAGCTCGGCGACGACCGTGATGGCGTCGGCGGGCTCGCCACGGCCGTAGAGGTCGATGATGACGTCGTAGATCGACTCGTGCGCCGGCTTGTAGAAGTCGGTGCCGCGGATCTGCTCGATCACGTCCGCGATGGCGTCCTTGGACAGGAGCATGCCGCCGAGGACGCTCTGCTCGGCCGCGATGTCCTGCGGCGGGGTGCGGTCGAACCCGGGACCGCCGCTGCCTGCGGGTGGTCCGAAGCTCGACTCGAGCTCGTCGATCGACATGCGGGCCCCTCACTCCCCCGGCATGGCCGGGTATCGTCCTGCGTCGCACATCTGTTCTACTCCGGCCCACCGACACGTCCTGAGCCCGCGTCGTCGAGGGGTGTCGTGTGGTGCTGCACCGTCGACCGTCCGTAGGCCCGAGCATGCACGACTCAGCGACAGTAGATCGCGCTTCCATCCCCCGCAAACGACCCTGTTCACAGAGGTGTGGACAGCCTGTGGACAGACCCCGCCAGCCTGTTCACAGGCATGTGGACAACCATGTGGACAACTGACGAGTTGTCCCCTGTACACGTCCATGAGCAGCCTGTTCACTAGGCTCAGGGGTGTGGACGAAAGAAATTCCGGCGACACGCCGAACGCACGCCAGCCTGCTCCCGGTCAGCCCACCGACGCCGATCGTTCACCCCGTTCACCCGAGGGCCGCTCCCCGGCCCCCGAGGAGGGACCGCACCGGCCGCCGTCGTCCACAGGCGACGCTCCCCCGAGCCGTCGTCTCATCGACAAGCAGATCCTGGCCCTCGCGGTCCCTGCCCTGGGGGCGCTCGTCGCGGAGCCGATCTTCGTGCTCGTGGACAGCGCCGTCGTCGGGCACCTGGGGACGGCCGAGCTGGCCGGGCTCTCCCTGGCCTCCACGGTCCTGCTGACCCTCGTGGGGCTGTGCGTCTTCCTGGCGTACGCGACCACCGCGGCCGTGGCCCGGCGCATCGGCGCGGGCCATCGTCGCGAAGCCCTCCAGTCGGGGATCGACGGCATGTGGCTCGCGCTGGGCCTGGGCCTGGTGCTCGCGGCGACCCTGTGGATAGGGGGTGGCTGGGCGATCGGCGCGATGGGCGGCACGGGCGAGGTCGCCGAGCACGCGCTGGTGTACCTGCGGTGGTCGGGCCTGGGTCTTCCGGGCATGCTCGTCGTCCTGGCGTCCACGGGCGTGCTGCGCGGCCTGCAGGACACCCGCACGCCCCTCTACGTCGCCGCGGGCGGCGCGACGTTCAACGCGGTCCTCAACGTCGTCCTCGTGTACGGCGTGGGACTGGGGATCGCGGGCTCGGGCATCGGGACGGCCGTCGCGCAGCTCACCATGGGCGCGGTGCTCGGCGTCGTCGTCGTGCGTGGTGCCCGACGCGAGGGCGCGTCGCTGCGCCCCGCCGCGGGCGGCATCTGGTCCAACGCGCGTGCGGGCGCGCCGCTGTTCGTCCGCACGCTCTCGCTGCGCCTCGCGATCCTCCTGACGGTCTTCGTCGCGACCGGGCTCGGCGAGGTCACGCTCGCGGGCTACCAGGTGGTCGCATCGGTGTGGGGGCTCGCGGCGTTCGCGCTCGACGCCCTCGCGATCGCCGCGCAGGCCCTCGTGGGCCACGGCCTGGGCGCGGGTGACCGGTCGCACGTCCGTTCGGTCTTGCGCCGCACGCTCCAGTGGGGCGTCGGCGCGGGCGCATCGCTGGGCCTCGTGATGGCCGTGGGCGGCTGGTGGTTCGCGCTGTTCTTCACGTCCGACCCCGACGTCCGCACGGCCGTCGCCCTCGGCATGGCCGTGTGCGGCCTGCTGCTGCCCATGGCGGGGTGGGTGTTCGTCCTGGACGGCGTGCTCATCGGCGCCGGGGACGGCCGCTACCTCGCGTGGGCGGGCATGGTCACGTTCGTCGTGTACGTGCCGTTCGCGCTGGCGGTCCGGGCTCTCGCGCCCGACGGCGCCGCGGGCCTCGCGTGGTTGTGGGCGGCCTTCGCGGGGGTCTTCATGGCGGCGCGCGCCCTGACCACGGGGCTGCGTGCGCGCAGCGACCGGTGGATGGTCACCGGGGCGTGAACGGACCTGTCAGAACGAGCGAGGCCCAGAGGCCACGCTCGTTCTGACAGAGCGGTCCAGCGGAACGCCGACGGCCCGGCCCCCTCCGCAGAGGGGACGGGGCCGTCGGGTGAGATCTCCGATCCATCCATCCCTCACGGGACAGGGGCGATCAGTCGATCAGGCAGCCACCACGTTGACCGCGATGTTCGCCGAGACCTCGGCGTGCAGGCGGATGGTGACCGTGTACGAACCGGTCGACTTGATCGGCTGGCCGATCTCGATCTTGCGCTTGTCGACGGACGGGCCGCCGGCAGCCTTCACGGCCTCGGCGATGTCACCGGTGGTGACGGCACCGAACAGACGGCCGCCCTGGCCCGCCTTGGCCTGCACGACGACAGGCTTCGACTGCAGCGAGTCGCGCGTCGCCTTGGCCTCGTCGAGCGTCGCGATCTCGCGAGCCTTCCGAGCCTTGCGGATCGCAGAGATCTGCGACTCGGCACCCTTGGACCATCCGGTCGCCAGGCCACGGGGCACGAGGAAGTTACGGGCGTACCCGTCCTTGACCTCGACCACGTCGCCGGGCTCGCCCAGGCCGGTGACCTCGTGGGTCAGAATGAGCTTTGCCATGTTCTATCCCCTCTCGATCAGCGTGCGGACGACGAGTACGGCAGGAGCGCCATCTCGCGAGCGTTCTTGACGGCACGTGCGATCTGACGCTGCTCCTGGACGGAGACGCCGGTCACGCGACGGGCACGGATCTTCCCGCGGTCGGAGATGAACTTCCGCAGCAGGGTCGTGTCCTTGTAGTCGACCGACTCGATCTTCGCCGACTTCAGGGGGTTGGACTTCTTCTTGGGCTTGCGCACCACTGGCTTCGCCATGGTGTTGCTCCTTCACAAGGTGCTATCCCCGGCCGGGGTGGGTGCCGTCGTCGGGCACCTGCCCTGCCGGGAAGGGTTTGTCTGGGGTGAGCGGTGACTAGAAGGGGGGCTCGTCCGAGAACGAGGACCCACCCGACGACGCGGGGCCAGCCGTGGCCCACGGGTCGTCGTTGTTCTGCTGGCCACCGCCGGAAGCGCTGAAACCACCGCCGCTCGAAGCGCCGCCGCCACCGAAACCGCCGCCACCGCCGAAGTTGCCGCCACCCGAGCGCTGGGCCCGGGTGACCTTCGCGGAGGCGTACTTCAGGGAAGGACCGATCTCCTCCACCTGCAGCTCGACGACCGTGCGCTTCTCCCCCTCGCGGGTCTCGTACGAACGCTGGACCAGACGGCCCTGAACAACCACGCGCATGCCCTTGGTCAAGGACTCGGCGACGTTCTCCGCGGCCTCGCGCCAGATCGAGCAGCGCATGAACAGCGTGTCGCCGTCCTTCCACTCGTTGCTCTGGCGGTCGAAGGTGCGCGGCGTGGACGCCACGGTGAAGTTGGCGACGGCAGCCCCTGCGGGGGTGAAGCGAAGCTCCGGGTCCCCGGTCAGGTTTCCGACCACCGTGATGACGGTTTCACCAGCCATGCCAGCTCCTCATTGTTCGTTGCGTATCGAAGAAACTTCGAAGGGGATGACCCCCGTCCGCGGACATCCCACCACGTGCCACTGACGGCGCCCATGAGGACGCGCAGAGCACCGGGACGGCGCGAGGGAAGTCAGACGTGCGAGGCGATCAGCGAGCGTCGGTGCGCAGGACCTTCGTGCGCAGGACGACCTCGTTGAGGCCGAGCTGACGGTCCAGCTCCTTGGCCGTGTCCGACGTCGAGGTGAAGTCGACGACGGCGTAGATGCCCTCGGACTTCTTGTTGATCTCGAAGGACAGGCGGCGACGGCCCCAGATGTCCACCTTGTCGACAGTGCCACCGTCGGTCTTGATGACCGTCAGGTACTTGTCGAGCGACGGAGCAACGGTGCGCTCCTCGATCTCGGGGTCGAGGATGATCATCAATTCGTACTGACGCATGCGGTTAACCCACCTCCTGCGGACTCAGCGGTCACGGTCTCTCCGTGACAGGAGGGTTGTGCGTCGCTGTGCCGTCCCCGCACTGATGGCAGCACGGATCGAGACACAGCAAGATCCCAAGGTACCCGGTCAGGGCCGGGGTCGGGAAATCTGGGGGACGAGCCGGCGCCGGCGGCGCCCCGGGGGGGCCGCCGCCGGAGCCCGGGCTAGTTGCCCCTGCCTCCGCCGTTGCCCTGGCCGGCCGACGCGTCCCCGCCGTTGCCCTCCGGTGGGGTCGTCGGTGTCGGCGTGGGCGTCGGGGTGGGTGTCGGGTTGGGCGCACTGGGCTTGGGGCCCTTCGACAGGACGATCGAGACGCGGGAGCCGGGTTCGACCTGCTTGCCACCGGGGGCGCGGATCACCACGCCCGGCGGCTGGTCGGACCAGTCCTCCGTGAAGCTCACCTCGAGCCCGAGGCCCGCCAGGATCTGCGCGACGTCGTCCTTCGACCTGCCCACGAGGTCGGTCGGGACCGTCGCCAGCTCGGGGACCACGGGGTCGGGCTCGACGGGCTCGTCGACCGGCGGGATCTCGGTGGGCTCCTCGCTGGGGGTCTCGGTCGGGATCGGCTTCTTGGGCGTGTACTTGGGGAACTCCTGGACCTCCGCGTACTGCGGGAGCGCGAGCACGCCCTCCATGTACGAGGTCCAGGCCTCGACGGGCCACGTGCCACCTGTGATGGCCGGGTTGCGCCCCGTGGCCCACTTGCCGAACGGGGTGATCGACTCCTGGGCGTGCGTCTCGTCGTTCGTCTGGTAGAGACCCACGACGGTCGCGAGCTGCGGCACGTAGCCGGCGAACCAGGCGGACTTGTTGTCGTTCGAGGTGCCCGTCTTGCCGGCGACCGGGCGTCCCACGGCCTTGGCAAACTGGCCCGAACCGCCCTTCTGCTCGACGACCTGGGTCATCGCATAGGTCGCGGCGGCCATGACGTCGGGCTCGAAGACCTTCCCGTTCCGGCCCGCGGGCTCCCAGATCTCCGCGTCGTTGCTCAGCATCTTGACCGACTGCACCACGTGCGGCGTCGACTCGTAACCCTGGGCGGCGAACGTCGCGTACGCGTGCGTGATGTCGAGTGCTCGCACCGACGCGGAGCCCAGCACGTTGGACGGGACCGCCGCGAGGTCCTGGGTGTTCTCGGGGATGCCGGCGCGGATCGCGACCTCCTTGGTCGCCTCGGGACCGACCTCCATGTTGAGCGCCGCATACACGGTGTTGACCGAGTTCGCGGTCGCCTTCACCAGGTCGATCTGGCCGTACCCGTAGTTCCCGAAGTTGACGACCTTTCGGTCCCCGTCGTAGAAGCCGGGAACCTGGATCCCGTTCTCGCCGTCGTACCGGGCAGACAGGTCGATGCCCTTCTCCAGAGCGGCGACGAGGGTGAACGGCTTGAAGGTCGAGCCGGCCTGTGCCACTCCTCGCGTGGCCGAGTTGTACTGCTTCGTGACGAAGTCAGGCCCGCCGTACACGGCCTTGACCGCACCGTCGGCCGGGTCGATCGAGACGATCGACGGCTTGAGGTTCGGCGACGCCGGGTGGTCCCCCTCGCGGGGGATGGTGGTCTCGGCGGTCTGGACCGCCATGGCCTGCATGTCCTTGTCGATCGTCGTGGTGATCTTGTAGCCCTTGACCTCGAGGTCACCCTCGTCGTTCCCGGCAGCGACCCACTCGTTCTTCACCAGCTCCAGCAGGTAGCCCGCCTGGCCGCCCTTGGAGTTGGCCTGGACCTTGTCCTTGACCTCGGGGAAGGCCGCCTCCGCCTTCTCCGCAGCGGTGATGTACCCCTGATCGGCCATGCGGTTGATCACGCGCTCCCACTTCTGCTGCGCGATCTCAGGGCTGACGGCGGGGTCGTAGTTCGTCGGGTTCGGGATGATCGCCGTGATCATCGCCGCCTGGGAGATGGTGAGCTCCGACGCCGGGATGCCGAAGTACGTCTGCGCCGCAGCCTCGATCCCATGCGCGCCACGACCGAAGTAGATGGTGTTGAGGTAGTTCCCGAGGATCTGCTCCTTCGGCTGCTTCTGCGTCAGGCGCAGGGCGAGCATGGCCTCGCGGAACTTGCCCGCGTAGCTGGAGATCGTCTCGTCGGAGTAGTAGCGCTCGGCGTACTGCTGGGTGATGGTCGAGGCACCCTGTCGGGCGCCGCCCGAGAGGTTGTTCAGGAGGGCGCGCCCCATGCCCTTGATGTCGATCCCGGAGTTCTCCCAGAAGGTGGCGTCCTCCGACGCGACGACGGAGTTGCCGACGTACTTCGGGAGCGTCTCGAACGGGACGATCACACGGTTCTCGGTGAGGAAGTTCCCGATCTCCGTCACGCCGTCGGAGTAGTAGACCGTCGTCTTCTGCTGCTTGGCGTAGGCAGCCTCTGCGGGGACCGTGGTGGTGGCGTAGGCCGCGATGAACACTCCGGCGACCAGCGCGACGCCGGCCAGGAACGTCCCGAGCAGGACGCGCCACGACGGGAGCCAACGGCGGAATCCCTTGACGTGGGACCGGGGGTAGTTGAAGAAGCGGCGCTTGCGCGCCGTGGTGCCCGTGCGCGCCGTGCCTCCGGTGCGCGCCGTGCCCTTCGTCTGCCTCGCGGAGCTCGCCACGGTTCACCTTCCTCTGGGGGTCACTTCAGGTCCGGACCGGACCGCGCTGCGCCCAGGGGGAGGGCGACGGGGACGCGGGACATGCATCGGACCACCCTGAACAATAGGCCGTCAGCCCGTGAGGACAAGGACCTGCACAGGGGGAGGAGCATTGTTTCGCCACAGCCCCGCGGCAGTTCCGCCAGTCCTTCACATCTGGTCGGTCGCACGGGCCGCACAGCGTTCTATGCACCGGCGCATTGCGCAGCGGTTCGATTGCACCTAGCCTGTCGATGTATCGACTCGATACATCGAGTAGGTGAGCAAGCCCGAACCGCCCTCCGCGCGGCCACGGTCCCGGCGGAAGAGGAGGTGTCATGGCACGCAGTCGTTCGGACGTGCTGGAGACCGCCATCCTCGGCCTCCTGAACGAGTCCCCGCTGCACGGGTACGAGCTGCGGAAGCGGCTCAACCTGATGCTCGGCTCGTTCCGTGCCTTTTCCTACGGTTCCCTCTACCCGGCGCTCAAGGCGATGGTCGCGCACGGCCACATCGTCGGCACCGAGTCCCCTACCACCCCTCCCCACGCACTGTCCGGCAAGCGTGCCCGGATCGTGTACCAGCTCACGGCCGAGGGCAAGGAGCGTCTTCAGACGGTCCTCGCGACCTCGGGACCGTCGGCCTGGGAGGACGAGAGCTTCGACGTCCGGTTCGCGTTCTTCGCGCAGACCGACGCCGAGACCCGTCTCCGCATCCTCGAGGGCCGGCGCAGCCGGCTCACCGAGAGGCTGGAGTCGGTCAAGGAGTCCGCCGCCCGCACTCGCGAGCGCCTGGACGAATACACCCTTGAGCTGCAGCGTCACGGCCTGGAACAGGTCGAACGTGAGGTTCGCTGGCTCGACGGACTGATCACGACCGAGCGCGACCGTCGTCGCACCCGGCCGTCGAGCGGCCCCGAGAACCGTCACGGGCAAGACAACCACTAACTATCAAGCCGTCGGCGCGCAGCGCCCCGGCACTGACAGCAAGGAGCGAGGATGTCCTCCATCCGCGTCGCCATCGTTGGCGTCGGAAACTGCGCATCTTCCCTGGTCCAGGGCGTGCACTACTACCGCGATGCTGACCCGAGCAGCACCGTGCCCGGACTGATGCACGTGCAGTTCGGTGACTACCACGTGTCCGACCTGGAGTTCGTCGCCGCTTTCGACGTCGACGCCAAGAAGGTCGGCTTCGACCTCTCGGAGGCCATCAACGCCTCGGAGAACAACACGATCAAGATCGCCGACGTGCCGCCCCTGGGTGTCACCGTCCAGCGCGGTGTGACGAACGACGGCCTCGGCAAGTACTACCGCGAGACCATCGAGGAGTCGGACGCCGAGCCGGTCGACATCGTCGCCGCACTCAAGGAGTCGGGCGCCGACGTGCTCGTCTGCTACCTGCCCGTCGGTTCGGAGATCGCCGCGAAGTACTACGCGCAGTGCGCGATCGACGCGGGCGTCGCGTTCGTCAACGCCCTGCCGGTCTTCATCGCCTCCGACCCCGAGTGGGCCGCGAAGTTCGAGGCCGCCGGTGTCCCGATCGTCGGCGACGACATCAAGTCGCAGGTCGGCGCGACCATCACGCACCGCGTGCTCGCGAAGCTCTTCGAGGACCGCGGCGTCGTGCTGGACCGTACGTACCAGCTGAACGTCGGCGGCAACATGGACTTCAAGAACATGCTCGAGCGCACGCGCCTCGAGTCCAAGAAGATCTCGAAGACGCAGGCCGTGACGTCGAACCTCGAGGGTCCCCTCGGTGGCAAGACCGAGGACCGCAACGTCCACATCGGCCCGTCGGACTACGTCGCGTGGCTCGACGACCGCAAGTGGGCCTACGTCCGCCTCGAGGGTCGCGCGTTCGGCGAGGTGCCCCTGAACCTGGAGTACAAGCTCGAGGTCTGGGACTCCCCCAACTCGGCCGGCATCATCATCGACGCCGTGCGCGCCGCGAAGATCGCCAAGGACCGCGGCGTCGGTGGCCCGATCCTCTCGGCCTCGACGTACTTCATGAAGTCCCCGCCGGTCCAGATGGAGGACACGAAGGGCCGTGCGGCTCTGGAGGCCTTCATCTCCGGTGAGAACGAGCGCTGATCCGTAGCGAGCCTGCGAGTGCAGGACCAGCGCGACCGTAGAAACCTGCGCTGATCCGACGCTCGCGAGGAGGGTCCGGAACCTGAGGGTTCCGGGCCCTCTTCGCATACCCGTCTCGCCTGCCGGGGCCGGTCCCAGCCCCCTGCCCACCCCACCCCCGCACCCCGGTGCACCCCCGGATCCGGAGGGGCGCGCCGCCGTCGGGCCGTCCGGGGGCGGGGATCGCTCTCACCACCGCATACCCTGAACCGGTGGGTGTGATCTCGGAACTCGGCGTCCTGCTTCGGCTGCGCGACTTCAGGAAGCTCTTCGCCGTCCGGCTCGTCAGCCAGGCGGGCGACGGGATGTTCCAGGTCGGGCTGGCGTCGCTCCTCTTCTTCTCCCCGGAGTCCCAGGGCACGGCGGCGTCGATCGCCGCGGCGTTCGCGGTGATGCTGGCCCCGTTCACGATCGTGGGTCCGTTCGCGGGGGTCTTCCTCGACCGGTGGAGCCGGCGCCAGGTCCTGGTGTGGGGGAACGCGGTGCGCGTGGTCCTGACGGCCGCGACCGCGGTCCTCATGCTGACCACGGGCGTGACGCCGTGGATCTACGTGCTGGCGCTGGCCACGCTCTCGGTCAACCGCTTCCTGCTCGCGGGCCTGTCGGCGGGCCTGCCGCGCGTGGTCGACGGTCCGCTGCTGCTCACGGCGAACTCGCTGACCCCCACGCTGGGCGCCGCGGCGGCCTTCGTGGGCGGTGGCATCGGTTTCCTGCTCAGCCTGACGTTCGAGCCGGGGCGGGAGAAGGACTCGGTCGCGCTGGTGTGCGCGGCCCTCGTGTTCGGTGCCGCGTCGTTGCTGGCGCTGCGCATGTCGCGCGGGCTGCTGGGGCCGGACCGGCCCGCGGAGGCGGCGATCACGACGGAGATCGCGAAGGTCGCGCGCGGCCTCGCGGACGGCGCCCGCTATCTCATCGCGCGCCGCACACCGGGCCAGGCCCTCATGGTCATGGCGACGCACCGGTTCCTGTACGGGGTCACGTTCATCGCGTCGATCCTCATCTCGCGCAACCTGCTCTCGGACCCGGGCAACACCACTGCGGGCCTGGCGACGTTCGCGACGGTCGTGGGCCTCACGGGGGTCGGTGGCGCGTTCGCCGTCGTGCTGACCCCGACGCTCTCGCGGTACACGGGGCCGCACCTGTGGATCGCGCTCATGCTGGGTCTGGCGTCGGCGAGCCAGCTCCTGCTCGTCACGACGCCGTCGCGCACGGTCGTATACGCGGGCGCCCTGCTGCTGGGCCTGGCCGCGCAGGCGACGAAGATCGCGGTGGACACGATCGTGCAGCGCGACACCGCGGACGCCTTCCGGGGACGCGCCTTCGCGTTCTACGACGTCCTGTACAACGCGGCGTTCGTGGGAGCGGCCGCCCTCGCGGCGTTCACCCTGCCGGACACGGGGTACTCGCGTCCGGTCTTCGTGGTCCTCGCGGTCGCGTACGCGGCCGCCGCGCTGGTCTTCGGCCGGTTCGGCGCACGGCACGCCGCAGGGCCCGACGGCGCCGCTCCCCTTCCCGAGGCGGCTCCCGACGAGCACCCCGCGGCGGGGTGACGTAGCCCACCCGCTCGTTCTCCGCACGGCCCTGCGCCGCGGCGGGCCGCCGCCGTGCCACCGATGACTCCTGCCCGGAAAAGGAGTCGTCAGGACCGGGGGGAATATCCGAGGATAACTGAGCGTAGTTCTCGTAGGGCGTACGACATCCCGACCGACGCTCCCCCTCTCGCTGCGCGCCGTCCCCCGTCGCGTGAGTGCGCACCGACCCCACAGGAGAGCCCATGCAGGTACCGCAGAGCACCGCCCCGTCCTTACCCGTCTCGGAGAAGCTGTCGCGGGAGAACTTCCTCGTGATCGCACTCCTCCTCGTCTCGGCGTCGGTCGTGATCCTCAACGAGACGACCATGGGCGTCGCCCTCCCTCACCTCATGGAGGAGATGGGGATCACGGCGTCGACCGGCCAGTGGCTGACCACCGCCTTCATGCTCACGATGGCGGTCGTCATCCCGGCGACGGGCTTCCTGCTCCAGCGTCTGGGTACGCGCGGGGCGTTCCTGCTCGCGATGTCTCTGTTCAGCGCGGGCACGGCCCTCGCGGCGTTCGCGCCGGGCTTCGGCTGGCTCCTCGGCGCCCGCGTCGTGCAGGCGTCGGGCACGGCGATCATGATGCCGCTGCTCATGACGACCATCATGACGCTCGTCCCGCCGTCGGCCCGTGGCCGGATCATGGGGAACGTCGCGATCGTCATGGCCGCGGCCCCGGCCCTCGGACCCACGCTGTCGGGCCTGGTCCTCGAGACCCTGTCCTGGCGCTGGATCTTCGGCCTCGTGCTGCCGATCGCCCTCGTCGCCCTCGTGTTCGGCGCGAAGTACGTCAAGGACTCGGCCGACCGTACACACACGCGCCTCGACCCGTTGTCGCTGTTCCTCGCTGCCCTCGCGTTCGGTGGGCTGGTCTTCGGCCTGTCCAACCTGGGTGAGGCCGCACGCGCCACGCCGGCCGTGCCCGTGTGGATCCCGCTCGTCGTGGGGCCCGTGTTCCTCGTGCTGTTCGTCGCGCGCCAGCTCGTCCTGCAGCGCCGCGACGCGGCACTGCTCGACCTGCGCGTGTTCTCCTCGCGCGGCTTCACGGTCTCGCTCGGCATCATGTCGGTCGCGATGATCGCGCTGTTCGGCTCGATCATCCTGCTGCCGCTGTACCTGCAGAGCTCGCTGGGTCTCGACCCGGTCTACACGGGCCTGATGATGCTGCCGGGCGGCCTGATCATGGGTCTGCTGGGCCCGACCGTCGGACGCCTGTACGACCGCCTCGGCCCGCGCCCCCTGGTCCTGCCGGGGCTCAGCGCGGTCGCCGTCTCGCTCGCAGCGCTGACCACGGTCGGCGCCACGACGTCGCCGTGGTTCGTCCTGGGTGCGCACGTCGTGCTGAGCCTGGGCCTGGCCTTCGTGTTCACGCCGCTGTTCACGGGTGCGCTCTCGGCGCTCAAGCCGTCGCTGTACTCGCACGGGAGCGCCATGATCGGCACGGTGCAGCAGCTCGCGGGCGCGGCCGGGACGGCGCTGTTCATCGCCGTCATGACCTCGCACGAGGTCGCCCGGGCCGCCGAGGGCGCGAGCCCGCAGGTCGCCCTCGCCGACGGTGTGTCCTCGGCGTTCGTCTGGGGCGCCGTGGTCATGCTCGTCGCGGTCGCGCTGTCGTTCCTGCTGCGCAAGCCGGCGGCCGTGGAGGCCCCGGCCGTCCTGTCCGACGACGTCACGCCCCTCGCGCAGGACGCCCCCGTCCTCGAGACGGCGGGCGAGGCGACCGAGCGCCGCTGACGGTTCGACCGGTCCCGCGGGGGACCGGGCGCGAAGGGCGGGCACCGACGGTGCCCACCCTTCGCGCGTCAGGACCGCGGGTCACGCCTCGCGCCCGGCCCACCAGGTCAGCAGCTCCTCACGAGCGACGTCCTCGCCGAGCGGTCCGCGGTCCAGGCGCAGCTCCAGCAGGAACTTGTAGGCCTGCCCCACCTCGGGACCCGGCGAGATGCCCAGGGCCTCCATGATCTGCTGGCCGTCGAGGTCGGGGCGGATCGAGGCCAGCTCCTCCTCGCCACGGAGCCGTTCGATGCGCTGCTCGAGGTCCGTGTACGCGTCGGAGAGACGCTGCGCCTTGCGCTTGTTGCGTGTGGTCGAGTCCGCGCGCGTCAGGCGGTGGAGGCGCTCCAGGAGCGGACCCGCGTCGGTCACGTAGCGGCGCACCGCGGAGTCGGTCCACTCCCCCTCGCCGTAGCCGTGGAAGCGCAGGTGCAGCTCGACGAGCCGGGCCACCTGCTTCACGGTGTCCTTGTCGTAGCGCAGCTCCTTGAGGCGCTTCGCCGCGAGCTTGGCGCCCACGACCTCGTGGTGGTGGAAGCTCACTCCGCCGCCCGACTCGAACCGGCGCGTGGCCGGCTTGCCGATGTCGTGCAGGAGCGATGCGAGGCGCAGGACGAGGTCCGGGCCCGGCACCGCGCCGTCGGGCCCGGTCTCCTGGGCGATCGCCTGCTCCAGCACCGTGAGCGAGTGCTGGTAGACGTCCTTGTGCCGGTGGTGCTCGTCGATCTCGAGGCGCAGCGCCGGGAGCTCGGGCAGGACGTGGTCGGCCAGACCCGTCTCGACGAGGACCTCGAGCCCCTTGCGGGGGTCGTCGGACAGCAGCAGCTTGGTCAGCTCGTCCCGGACGCGCTCGGCCGAGACGATCTCGATGCGCGACGCCATGTCGACGATCGCCGCGTGCGTCGCGGGCTCGACCTCGAACCCGAGCTGGGCCGCGAAGCGCGCCGCCCGCATCATGCGCAGCGGGTCGTCGTCGAACGAGCGCTCCGGGGCGATCGGGGTGCGCAGGACACCGATCGCGAGGTCGCCGAGCCCGTCGTGCGGGTCGACGAACAGCATCTCCGGGACCCGGACCGCCATGGCGTTGACCGTGAAGTCACGCCGCGACAGGTCACCGACCAGGGTGTCGCCGAACGCGACGAGCGGCTTGCGCGACGCGGCGTCGTACTCGTCCGTGCGGTACGTCGTGACCTCGACGACCAGCTCCCCCACGCCCCGCGGGCTCCCCTTCGGTGCGAAGCGCTTGGCCCCGATCGTGCCGAACTCCTTGCCGATGTCCCAGTGCGCGTCGCCCCAGGCCGCGAGCAGCGCCTGGGTCTGGTCCGGGTCCGCCGACGTGGCGAAGTCGAGGTCGTTGCTCGCTCTCCCCAGGAACGCGTCCCGGACCGGACCGCCGACGAGTGCCAGCTCGTGGCCGGCCGCACGGAACAGCTCGCCCAGCTCGATCGCGGCGGGCGCCATCTCGGTCAGCACCGCCAGCGCACGCCGGAGGAGCTCGAGCTGTTCGGGCGTCGTCGGCACCCCGCGAGACCCCTCGGCGGGCAGCACGACGGGGTCGGGGACGGGAGAGTTCTGGGAAGGAGTCGGCACGACATCCAAGCGTGCCAGATCAGGCGCGGACTCCACACTCGGTAATGTTGGGTCATGTCCACCCCAGCGCACTCTCCGGACCATCGCGGTGTACCTGCACCGCCCGGTGGTCACGCGCTGCGGAGAGACCCGGAGACCCACCGGGACCCCGTCCCGTCGCCGGGGCCGCCCCCACCGCTGCCCGTCGTCGAGGAGATCTCCGCAGGTGGGCTGGTCGTCGACACGTTCGAGGGCCTGTTCCGCGCGGCGGTCATCGCCCGCCGCAACCGCGGCGGTCGGCTCGAGTGGTGCCTGCCGAAGGGGCACCTCGAAGGTGAGGAGACCCCGGAGGAGGCCGCCGTCCGGGAGATCGCCGAGGAGACGGGGATCACGGGATCCGTGCAGACGCCGCTCGGGATCATCGACTACTGGTTCACCGGCGAGGACCGCCGTGTGCACAAGGTGGTCCACCACTTCCTGCTCCGGGCGACCGGTGGGCGGCTGACCGTCGAGGGCGACCCCGACGGCGAGGCCGAGGACGTCGCCTGGATCCCGTTCGACGAGCTGCCTGATCGCCTGTCCTACCCCAACGAGCGACGGCTCGCCGCGGTCGCCCACGACGTCCTCCGGGGGCGACGCACGAACGCCCACTTCCGGGGTACCGTGACTCGCACCGTCGTCCGTACCAGCCGGCCGGCACCCGACGACCCACGGAACCCGACCGACCACCCATGAGCTTTCACTTCCCCGGTGGCGCGCGCCGCGCCTCGACGCGCCGTCCAGCCGCGCGCGACCCGCTCTCGTCCCAGGGCGCCCCGGCGCACGGCACCCCTCGGTCGTCGACGACCGCCACCCGACGAGCGTCTCGCTCGCGCACGCGCGCTCTTCTCACCTCCCTGTTCGTCCTCGGGCTCGCCGTCCTGCCGTCGGCCGCGGCCGCGACACCCACCTCGCCCACCGCACTGTCGGTAGCGGAGGATGTCCGGACCGCGCCCCCCGGGACGGGCGTCGCCGCGGACACGGACCCGACGACCTCGTCCGCCGAGGCGGGTGCGGTCTCGACGACGCTCGTCTCGATGTCACCGGCCACGGTCGGGCCCGGTGACACGCTCACGGTCGTCGCACGGATCCACAACGGCACCCAGGACACGCTCGAGAGCCCGCGGGCCACGCTCGGCGTCAACTGGCGTGTCGTCGGTACCCGGTCGGCGCTCGACGCATGGGCCGAGGCCCCCACGTCGCAGCAGGTCGCCGGGCGCATGACCGTGGAGAACCTGGATCCTCTCGCCCCCGGCCAGGACACCACCGTCACGTTCTCGGTCGCGGCCGACGACCTCAACCTCGCACCCGGCTCGGCGTGGGGCCCACGTCCCCTCTCCGTCACCGTCGAGGACGGCGGCGAACGCCTCGACGTCCTGCGCACGTTCTTTCTGTGGGGAGAGTCGCCGGCGCCCCTCCCGGTCAAGGTCAGCCTGATCGCGCCCGTGACCGGTCCCGCCCTAGGACTCTCTGCGACCACCGGCGACGCCGGGACTCCGGGCACGACGAGCGTCGAGGTCCACGCCGTGGACGAAGCGGTCGATGCCGACCGGCGCCTGGGTCGACTCGTGTCCGCGACCGCGGACGTCCCGGAGATCGCGTGGGCGATCGACCCCGCGATCCTCGCGGCCGCCGAGACGTCCGCGGCCCCCGCCTCCCATGCGTGGGCGACGCTCGTGCGCGAGGGGACCGCCGCACGGACCGTCTTCGGCCTGCGCCCCTACGACCCGGACCCCGCCGCCTACGCCCAGGTGGGCGCCACCCTCCCGGCGACGACGACCCCCCTCCCGGGCGGCGCCACCCTCGACCCGGCCTGGCGGACCGACCTCACCTATCCGACCGACGACGTGCTCGACCAGCGAACCGTCCGCACGAGCGTCCAGTCAGGTTCACCGCTGGTGGTCGTCCGGGGCGACGGGCTCGCCCCGGAGAGCTCGGTGAACCACACCCCGACCGGCCTCGCTACCGTCGCGACGGACGCGGGCCCTGCGACCGCCCTGGTCGCCGACCACCAGCTCACCAAGGTCTTCACGGAAGCCACCAGCTTCGAGCGGGACGCCGACGACCTGTCCGCGGCCGACGCGACGCAGCGACTCCTGGCCGACCTCGCGGTCGTCGCCTCCGAGCGACCCACCGAGACCCGCCATCTCGTCGTCGCGCTCCCCCGCTCGTGGGACCCGGACGCCGCCGCGCTCTCGGCGGTCCTCGGAGCCTTCCACGGGGCGAGCTGGGTGGACGTCTCCTCCATCGACGACCTCCTCTCGTCGCCGGTGCCGGACGTCGCGAGGACCTCGCTGCCCGGGGCCGAGGTCACCGAAGGAACCCTGCCGGCCGCGGAGATGAACGCGCTCGAGCGCGCCCGCGCCGAGGTCGCCGACTTCGCGACGATCGCCTCCGATCCCGCACCGGTCGTCCAGGGCGCGGAGCCCGCCCTCGTGGTCCCCTCCGCGATCGCCTACCGTTCCCTTCCCGACGAACGGACCGAGGCGGTGGACACCGCGGTCGAGGGAGCAGCCATGGTCCGGTCGTCGGTGTCCGTCGTCCCCCGCGGGCTCGACGTCATGCTGATCAACACGTCGGGCAATCTCCCCGTCAGGGTGCGCAACGCGCTCGACCAGCCCGTCACCGTCCAGGTTGCCCTGCGGCCCGACAACGGCCTCCTCAAGGTCGTCTCGTTCCCCGCCGGCCCGGTTCCTGCCGGGGCCGAGGTCGACTTCAAGGTTCCCGTCCGGGCCATCGGCAGCGGCGACGTGAGCGTCTCGGTCGAGCTCCTCAGCGTCCCCGCCGGCACCGTCGTCTCACCACCGTCGGAGTTCGTCGTGCAGGTACGGGCCGAGTGGGAGAACACCGGGACCGCGATCTTCGCCGGAGTCGTCGCGCTCCTCATGATCGGTGGCATCTGGCGCACGATCCGACGCGGCCGGTCACCGCGCCGCGTCGCCGAGCTGACCCCCGCGACAGGCGTCCCGGGAGCTCAGGGCGGCGCGACGCCGTCGGGCCGCTCGACAGGTCACGACGGGTGAAGCACGCCCGACCCGCCGGCGCTCCACGGACCCGCCGTACCAGCCCAGCAACCACGCCGGCGCTCGGCGACACCGGTCGTGAGACCGCCGACGCTCCCGAGGAGTCCGCGCCTGCCGCTGCCCCCGCGAAGAGCAGCCTCGGCCGGAGCTCGGCGCTCATGGCCTCCGGAACCGCGGTCTCCCGCATCCTGGGGCTCGTCCGCAACGTCCTGCTCGTCACCGCGATCGGGACCACGGGCCTGGCCGCGGACGCGTTCGACGTCGCCAACAAGATCCCGAACGTCCTGTTCGCGATCCTCGCGGGGGGTGTGCTCAACGCGGTCCTCGTCCCGCAGATCGTCCGCGCATACCGCTCCAAGAACCCCCAGGAGCGCCTCGACAAGCTGCTGACCCTCTCCGGGGTCCTGCTCCTCGGGCTGAGCCTGATCCTCACGGCGGGCGCCGCGGTGATCGTCACGCTCTATACCGACGGGTGGGGGTCGGCGCAGTTCTCGCTCGCGGTCGCGTTCGCGTTCTGGTGCACACCGCAGCTCTTCTTCTACGGTCTGTACACGCTGCTCGGTCAGGTCCTCAACGCGCGCGGGCAGTTCGGCCCGTTCATGTGGGCACCGGTCGTCAACAACATCGTCTCGATCGTCGGGTTCGGCGCCTTCATCGCGATCTACGGGCCGTACGCGACCGGCGCGGCCGACGACCTCGGGACGTGGGACGGTACCAAGATCGCCGTCCTCGCCGGGACGGCGACCCTCGGCGTCGCCGCCCAGGCGCTCGTCCTGATCCTGCCCCTGTGGCGCGCGGGGTTCCGCTGGCACTTCCGCCTCGGGATGCGCGGGATCGGGCTGCGCTCCGCCGGACAGGTCGCGATCTGGACGTTCGGCGCCGTCATCCTCGAGCAGGTCGGCGTCCTGTTCACGACCCAGTTCGCCTCGAGCGCGCCCGCTGCCGCACTCCAGCAGGCCTTCGGTGCCTACGCGGGCGACCCCATCGCGAACGGGGTCGTGACCGGCGTCGTCACGGGCGCCCCCGAGGCCTTCGCGGTCGCCGGCAACGCTGCGTACACGCAGGCGCTCATGATCTACCTGCTCCCGCACTCGCTCGTCACGGTGTCGATCGCCACGGCCCTGTTCACCGGGATGAGTGCCGCCGCCGGCGCCGGGGACTTCGCGCGGGTCCGGCACGACCTCTCGCGCGGCGTGCGGACCGTGGGCGTCTTCACGGTGTTCGCCACGGCCGTGTTCGCGATCCTCGCGCTGCCGATCACCAAGCTCCTGCTCATCAACGTGACCGCGGCGAGCGCGGTGGCGGTCAGCCAGATCCTCGTCGCCATGGCGTTCGGACTCGTCCCGCTCGGCGGCATGGTCCTCATGAAGTGGGTCTACTACGCGTACGAGGACGGGAAGACGGTCTTCTGGATCCAGGTCCCCGCGACGCTCGCCCTCGTGGGGATCGCATGGCTCGCGACCCGTACGCTCGACCCCGTGTGGTGGGTCGTCGGGGTCGGCGCGGCGATGTCGCTGTCGAACGTCGTCGCGGTCCTGCTGCGGACAGCAGGCCTACGGCGCAAGCTGCACGGGCTCGACGCGTTCCGCATCGTGCGGATGCACGTCAAGACCGTGCTCGCCGCGGGGATCAGCGCCGCGGCCGGCTGGGGGGTCCTCCAGCTCTTCGGCGACCTGTACGGACTCTCGTGGCTGCGTGCCGCCGTGGTCACTACGGTCGTCGGGATCGTCATGACCGTCGTGTACATCGGCGGTCTCAAGGTCATGAGGGTCCGCGAGCTCGACCAGCTCGCCGACCCGTTGCTCCGCAAGCTCGGCCGGCGACGCCCGGCCACGAGATAGAGGACGCCCGTACCATGTGGGGGGAAGATGTCAGCGGCAAGGAAGTTCGAGGTGGGCAGGTGACCGCAGCAGGACCCGGCACGACACTGGTGGGGCGCTACCTGCTGGCCGAACGGCTGGCGAGCGACCTGGTCGACGTCACCGCCTGGTCCGCGCACGACTCGGTCCTGAACCGTCCCGTGCGGGTCTCGTTGCTCGCCGGGGAGCACGTCGCGGAGGCGATCGACTCGGCGCGGCGCGCCGCGCTCGTCACCGACCCCCGACTGACCCGGGTCCTCGACGTCGGGACCGACGACGGCGTCGCCTACGTCATCACGGAGCCCTTCGCCGGGATCACGCTGTCCGAGGTCGTGGCGGGTGGGATCGTCGACGCCCAGCAGGCGCGCGCGATCGTCGGCGAGGCCGCGGCCGCGCTCGAGGTCGCCCGTCGACGCGGCGTCCACCACCTGGCACTGCGTCCCGAGGCCCTGCGGGTCGACGGCGACCGGGTCGTGGTGACGGGTCTCGGGCTCGACGCGGGCATCAGCGGTCAGGACCAGCACGACGCCGACGAGACGTCACGCACCGACACCCTGGGACTGGTGGCACTGCTCTACTACGCGATGACGGCGCGCTGGGCGGGGACCAGCCTCGACGTCCCGTGGATCAGTCCCGACTCCGTCCACCCCCTGCCTGCGCAGCGCGACGCGACAGGAGTGCTCCCGCTCTCGACGCTCGTGCCCGGAGCGCCGTCCGACCTGTCGGAGCTGTGCGCCAAGGTCTTCGCCGACGCCGAGTCCGCCCGTGCTCGGGCCGGCGCGGACCGTGCGACGACGAACGACGACACGCAGGAGTTCGACAGCCTCTCCGCCCCGCCCTCGTCCCCAGCCGACCTGGTGAGCGCGCTCGAGCCGTGGGGCTCGCTGTCCGTGGTCGCCGCACTCCCGACGTTCGTCCAGCCGGCCGCGCCCCCCGCCGCGACGCGCGTCAGCCGACAGTCGATCCGGAGCGCGTTCGACGTACCGCTCTCGACCCCTCCGGGAACTCCTCCGCCCGCGGTCCCGTTCCACCGGCCCGCCACCGGGCGCATCCACCGGGTCCCTCTCACCGGCTCGTCCTCCCTCCCCGACGGTGCCAGCTACCCCGCTCCCACCTACGCCGACACGCCCGCCGCCTACCAGGCAGCTCCGGCGGGGTCCGCGACGGGTTCCTACCCGACCGCCCCGCCTCCCCCTCCCGTGCCGTCGGCCCCGGTCGGGCTGGCTGAGCACGCTCCCGCCGACGTTCCTGCCCCGCAGGCACAGACGGGTCCGTTCACGACGACGAGCGCGAAGAAGACCAGCGTCAAGACCACCTGGATCATCATGCCGATCGTGCTCCTCCTGGTCGTCGTCGCCGTGATCTGGGGAGTGAAGTCCGGGCTGGGCCAGTTCGGCGCCGTCGTGACCCCGGGCGCCGGGCAGGGGGGATCGGGTACGAACGGCGCCCAGACACCGAGCGAGACGCCGGGCGGCGGCGAGGTGCCGGTGAACACCGAGCCCCTCCCCATCGCCGCAGGCGGCCTGCTGGATCCGGACGTCGCGGACCCGAACGACGTCGGCGAGAAGCCCGAGGCCGTGCCCCTCGCCATCGACGACGATCCGTCCACGTTCTGGTACACGTACTCGTACAACTCGGCTGCCTTCGGCGGCAACAAGTCGAGGACGGGCTACACCTTCACGCTCGACGACGAGGCGACCGTCCAGCGCATCGTCCTCGACACGAACAACACGGGTGGCCGCGTCGAGGTCCGCGCCATCACGGACGCCGAACCGACCGGCGGCGACGTCCTCGCATCGGCGGCCTTCTCGGAGGACGTCGAGCTCGAGCTCGACCCCGCGACGGAGGGCACCACGTTCGTCCTCTTCATCACGGAGCTCCCGACGAACCCCGAGGGCAAGTTCCGCGTCGAGCTCAACGAGATCACGGTCTATTGATCCCGTGGCTGCGCCCCGGCCGGGGGCGCAGCCCGTCGCTCGTGCTGACCATCCACAGGCCGACCGGCCGACGGTGCCCTCGGAACAGAACGGCGCCACTCGGCGTTGGACCCGGTGCACCACCCACCACTGAGGAGTACACGTGACGGAACAGACCCCCACGACCGCGCCGCGGAACGTCATCATCGTGGGTTCGGGCCCCGCCGGGTACACGGCTGCTGTGTACGCCGCGCGCGCGGGCCTCGAGCCCTTGGTCCTGGCCGGTTCGATCACCGCGGGTGGCGCGCTGATGAACACCACCGAGGTCGAGAACTTCCCCGGCTTCCCCGACGGCATCATGGGCCCCGAGCTCATGGACAACCTGCAGAAGCAGGCCGAGCGCTTCGGCGCCCAGGTCGAGTGGGACGACGCGATCGAGCTCAGGCTCGACGGCCCGGTCAAGACCGTGGTCACCGGCAACGGCGAGACCTACACGGCGCGCGCCGTCATCCTGGCGACCGGCTCCGCGTACCGCGAGCTGGGCCTCGACGACGAGAAGCGTCTCTCCGGCCGCGGCGTCTCCTGGTGCGCGACGTGCGACGGCTTCTTCTTCCGCGACCAGCACATCGTGGTCGTCGGCGGTGGGGACTCGGCTGTCGAGGAGGCGACGTTCCTGACCCGCTTCGCGTCCAAGGTGACCATGGTCCACCGCCGTGGCGAGCTCCGCGCATCGAAGATCATGGCGGATCGCGCCAAGGCCGACCCCAAGATCGAGTTCGCCTGGAACAGCGAGGTCGTCGGGATCCATGGCGAGAACAAGGTCGAGTCCCTGACGCTCCGCGACACGATCACCGGCGAGGAGCGTTCGATCGACGCGACCGGCCTGTTCGTCGCTATCGGGCACGACCCGCGCTCCGAGCTCGTCAAGGGTCAGATCGACCTCGATGACGAGGGGTACATCAAGGTCGTCGGACGCACGACCGCGACCAACCTCGAGGGTGTCTTCGCGTGCGGCGACGCCGTGGACCACACCTACCGCCAGGCCATCACCGCCGCCGGGTCGGGCTGCTCCGCAGCGCTCGACGCCCAGCGCTACCTGACCGAGCTCGTCGACGCGATCGAGGACGCCGAAGGGCTTCCCGAGATCGCCGGCACGCCCGAGTCCCCCGCCCCCGACGAGCTGCCCCGTGCACTGGAGGAGATCCGATGAGCAACACCGTCAAGGTCACCGACGACACCTTCAAGGCCGAGGTCCTCGAGTCGGACATCCCCGTCATCGTGGACTTCTGGGCCACCTGGTGCGGGCCGTGCCTCCAGATCGCCCCGATCCTCGAGGAGCTCGCCGGGGAGTACGCCGGCAAGGTCAAGATCGCCAAGCTCGACTCCGACGAGAACCCCGCGATCACCGCGGCGTACGGCGTGATCTCGATCCCGACGCTCAACTTCTACTCCGGTGGAGAGCTCGTGAAGTCGATCGTCGGGGGGCGGCCCAAGCGCATCCTCGCCGAGGAGATCGACGCGCTGATCGCCTGACGCGCACGACGTCCTGAAGGGGCGGTCGGGTCCACCGGACCGACCGCCCCTTCGGCGTCCCGGCCCGGTACCGCGGCCGCCCCTCCGCCCAGGACGCGCCCCGGGTTGAGCAGGCCCCCTGCTTCGGTCCGCGAACCGGCCCCTTCACGGTTTCCCCTGATTCGTCATGGGAGACTGGGGAGCGTGAGCACGACACCGACGCACCCCGCTCAGCCCGCCGCCTCGGGCGGCACCCGCCTCGACCCGTGGTTCGGCGCCTACGCCGAGCGCGCCCACGGCATGCGAGCGTCGGAGATTCGCGCCCTGTTCGCGGTCGCGAATCGCCCCGAGGTCGTCTCGCTCGCCGGCGGCATGCCCTACCTCGAAGGTCTCCCCCTCGACGTCATCGCGGACGCGATGCAGAAGCTCGTCGCGACGCGTGGCACGACCGCGCTGCAGTACGGCTCAGGACAGGGCGACGAGTCGCTGCGCGAGAAGATCGTCGACGTCGTGCGCCTCGAAGGCATCGACTGCCACCCTGACGACATCGTCGTGACCACCGGCTCCCAGCAGGCGCTCGACCTCGTGACCCGGATCTTCATCGACCCGGGTGACGTGATCGTGGCCGAGGCACCGAGCTACGTCGGCGCCCTCGGAGTCTTCCGCTCGTACCAGGCCGACATCGTCCACGTTCCCCTCGACGAGCACGGTCTGATCCCCGAGGCGCTCGAGGAGACCCTGACCCGGCTGGCTGCGGAAGGTCGGCGCGTCAAGCTTCTCTACACGGTGCCCAACTTCCACAACCCCGCAGGCGTGACGCTCTCGGTCGAACGGCGTCCCCGCATCCTCGAGATCGCCCAGCGCTTCGGCGTGCTCGTGATCGAGGACAACCCCTATGGGCTGCTCGGCTTCGACGGCGACCCCCTGCCCGCCATGCGCTCGCTCGACGACCAGGGGGTCCTCTACCTGGGCTCCTTCTCCAAGACGTTCGCTCCGGGTTATCGGGTGGGCTGGGTCGTCGCGCCGCATGCGGTCCGCGAGAAGCTCGTGCTGGCGAGCGAGTCGGCGATCCTCTGCCCGTCGAACGCCTCGCAGCTCGCGATCGCGACCTACCTCGAGACCTGTGACTGGCAGGGCCAGATCAAGCAGTTCCGTGAGCTCTACCGAGAGCGGCGCGACGCCATGATCGGCGCTCTCTCGGAGCACCTTCCGTCGGCCTCGTGGAACGTGCCGAACGGCGGGTTCTACACGTGGGTCAAGCTGCCCGACGGTCTTGACGCACGCTCGATGCTCCCCCGAGCGGTCACCGCACGTGTCGCGTACGTCCCGGGGACGGCGTTCTACGCCGACGGGACGGGCGCGGACCACGTCCGCCTGTCCTACTGCTTCCCGACGCCGGAACGCATCAGAGAGGGCGTCCGGCGGTTCGCCGGGGTCGTCTCCGCCGAGCGCGAGCTCGTGGACCTGTTCGGCACCTCCGGGGCCCAGGATCCCGACCTCACCGACGTCGAGAACCCTGGCCCCAACCTCGCGTGAGCGCCACCCCTGCCCTCGTGAGAACCCCGCTGAACGTCGAGAGGACCAAGACCGTGGGTACCGCTGCGGAATCACAGACCGTCACCGAGGACGTCGCCGAGCGTGCATCAGCCGCTCCACAGAGCCCCGGCGCTGCAGGCTCGACCGGTGCAGGACACCGCCCTGTGGAGCGCGTCGTGGTCCTCGCAGGAGGCCTGTCTCACGAGCGCGACGTCTCGCTCCGCTCGGGCCGACGCGTTGCCGACGCCCTGCGAGGTACGGGCATCGAGGTGTCGGTCCACGACGTCGACGCGTCACTCCTCTCCTTCCTCGCGCAGGAGACGCCCGACGTCGTCTGGCCCCTCCTGCACGGCGCGAGCGGCGAGGACGGTTCGGTCCGTGACGTGCTGGAGCTGCTCTCCCTCGACTACGTGGGGACCGGTCCTCGGGCCTCGCGAGCAGCCTGGAACAAGCCCATCGCGAAGAACGTCGTACTCGGCGCGGGGCTCTCCACGCCCGACTACGTCACGCTCCCCCAGAGCCTCTTCCGGGAGCTCGGGGCCCAGCCAGTCCTCGACGCGGTCGTCGGCCGTCTGGGCCTCCCCCTCGTGGTCAAGCCCACCCGTGGCGGATCCGCACTGGGGGTCACGCTAGTCCACCGCGCCGAGGACCTCCCTCGCGCGATGGTCGACTGCTTCTCGTACGGCGACATCGCCCTCATCGAGCGCGCCGTCGAGGGGACCGAGATCGCCGTGAGCGTCGTGGAGGGGCCGGAAGGTCCGGAGGCGCTCCCCGCCGTCGAGATCGTGACCGACGGTACCTACGACTACGACGCGCGCTACAACCCGGGGCGTACGAGCTACTACGCCCCTGCTCGGCTCTCTCCCCAGGTCGCCGCACGTGTTGCAGACATGGCCGTCCGTGCCCACCTGGCGCTCGGACTCCGCGACCTGTCCCGGTCGGACCTCATCGTCGACGCCGAGGGGAACCCTCACTTCCTCGAGGTCAACGTCGCGCCCGGGATGACCGAGACATCGTTGTTCCCGCAGGCCGCACAGGCTGCGGGTCGAGACCTGGGTGACCTCTACCGCGCGATCGTGACGCAGAGCGCCGTCCGTCAGAGTGCCACGCGCTGACGCCTCACTCGCCTGACCAAAGACATCGGCCCCGATGAGCACTCGCTCATCGGGGCTGATGTTTCACGTGAAACGTCGAGGTCCTGGTCTGGCTACGCCGACCTGGTGACCCGTCAACCTACTGGCGCAGCAGACCCGGGTCCTGCGGTGCCATCAGGTCGAGAATCCGGTTGAGGTCCTCGACCGAGGCGAACTCGACGGTCAGCCGCCCCTTGTTCTTCCCCAGGTCGACCTTGACCCGCGTCTCGAAACGGTCCGAGAGCCTCGTCGCCAGCTCGTCGATCGCCGCACTGCGCTGGCCGGGCCGCGGAGCTCGCTCGACCGGACGCTTCGCATCCAGGCCGCCGAGCGCGACGATCTCTTCGGTGGCGCGCACCGACAGACCCTCCGAGACGATGCGCTGCGCGAGGCGCTCGATCTCGGCACCATCCGTGAGCCCGAGCAGGGCTCGCGCGTGTCCGGCCGACAGCACTCCTGCGGCCACGCGGCGCTGGACCAGCGGGGGAAGGCGGAGAAGACGCAGCATGTTGGAGATCTGTGAACGGCTCCGGGAGATGCGAGTACCCAGCTCCTCGTGCGTGCAACCGAAGTCGTCGAGGAGCTGGCGGTACGCCGCCGCCTCCTCCAAGGGGTTCAGGGCGCTGCGGTGCAGGTTCTCGAGGAGGGCATCCCGCAGCAGGTCGGCATCGTCCGTCTCTCGAATGATGGCGGGGATGACGTCGAGCCCCGCGGCCTGGGTCGCCCTCCACCGCCGTTCGCCCATGATGAGCTCGTAGCCGCCAGGATTCTCCTGGTCGCGGCGCACGACCACTGGCTGAAGGACGCCGATCTCCTTGATCGAGCCGACGAGCTCGTCGAGCTCGCCTTCGTCGAAGACCGTGCGTGGCTGACGTGAGTTGGCGCGGATCAGACCGACAGGAAGTTCGGCAAACGTGGCGCCGGGAACCGGCACCAGATCGACCGACGCCCGCTCGGTCACGGTGTGCGGGCTCTCCTCGGCTCCTGTTTCACGTGAAACATCGGCGTCGACGTCGTCGGTCTTTCCACGCTCACCCGACCCGCCATCTGCGACAGACGCGCCAGCACCATCTGTCGCCGAGTCGCTGGTGACCGCTGCGATGTCGGCCACGTCCTGCTCGTCAACACCGAGAAGGGAGGCGGGAGAGTCGGCTCCGGTGCGCTCGATCGTCAGCACGGAGGCGCTGGACTCGCCAGACCCCACTCCCCCAGCCTCTGGGTTCGCGTTCTGAACGACCTCAGCGGCACGCGGGGCGGAGGGGAAGAAGACGTCGACCGGACGCTCACGCTCAGGACTGGTCGGAATCAAGGCTCCGAGACCACGACCGAGCCCACGGCGCTTCTCACTCATCGTGCATCCTCCTGGTAGCTAGGCAGCACTGCCCATCGCTCGGCGAGGTAGTTCTGCCGCGAGACGTTGCGAGACGCTCCGTCGACTGATGGGACAGGCAAGGGCTCGGGCCGGCCTCTGTCGGCCACCTCACGAGCAGCTTCGAGATAGGCCAGCGCACCGGTGGAGCTCGGATCGTAGGTGATCACGCTCTGACCATGGCTCGGAGCCTCCGAGATCCTCACGGAACGAGGGATCGATGTCTTGAGGGTCTGCTCGGGGAAGTGCTCCCGCACTTCAGCGGCGACCTGCTGCGCAAGGTTGGTACGGCCGTCGTACATCGTGAGCAGGATCGTCGAGACATGAAGTCGTGGGTTCAGGTGAGCCTTGATGAGCTCGATCGTCTTCAGGAGCTGGCTGAGCCCCTCGAGTGCGTAGTACTCACACTGAATGGGGATCAGGACCTCGCGACCGACCACGAAGGCATTGACCGTAAGGAGCCCGAGACTCGGTGGGCAGTCGACGAGGACGTAGTCGATCGGTTCAAGACCTTGAGCGATCCGTTCCTCGAGGAAGTCGTCGACGGCCTTCCGTAGTCGTGTTTCACGTGAAACCAACGAGACCAGCTCGATCTCAGCACCCGACAGGTCGATCGTTGCCGGCACGCACCACAGCGTCGGGAGGTCTGGACACTGCTGGACCGCGGACGACAAGGGCGCACCGTCGACGAGCACCTCGTAGACGGATGGTGTCCCCGCCCGATGCTCGACCCCCAACGCAGTCGACGCGTTGCCCTGCGGGTCGTTGTCGATCACCAGCACGTTGAGACCGGCCTGTGCGAGACCCGCCGCGAGATTGACGGTGGTCGTCGTCTTCCCGACGCCACCCTTCTGGTTGGCGATCGTGATGATGCGTGTCGATCCCGGGCGCGGGAATCGTCGTCCCTGAAGGTCGATCCGACGCCGTGCGTCGATCGTCAACTGGGCAGCAAGCGGAGTCTCATCGTCCATCTCGGGAAGGCTCGCCATGAGCGCTTCTCGTCGACTCTCGTCGAAGTTCTCCGACAGGTAGCCGTCGGGTGTTTCACGTGAAACATCCGCCAGGTACGCCACCTCCGGGCTCTCGAACGGGATGTCCTGCTGCTGGTCGGAACTCTCCGTCACGCCCATCTCCCTCACTTGACCTACTCCAGCATGCGCCCCGCCGCAGCCTCATCCGTGGACCGCCGAACGCGTGTCGTGACCGAGTCTTCCGGTCGGCCAGGCAACGCACTCGTCCGCCACCCTGTGCCACCCTACGTGCTCCGCGTGGCCGCCTCGTCGCGAGGCACAGCCCACGACCCGGCGCGGTCCCTCCTGCGACCAGACAGCGCCGGTTGAGCCCAGGAAGGCGTTCAGCGCCTCAGACCTGAACTGCAGTGCGTCGGACCCGGAGCACGGTCGTCGGCTCGACACCCTCGACGCTGAACGCCTCGAGCACCTCCGGCTCCTCCGTCTTGTACTTGCGCAGTACCTTGCGCGCGGGCTCGATCTCGTTGATCACGTTGCGTCCCTTCAGGACGACCATCTCTCCGCCGCGTTCGACCAGCGGAAGCGACATTCGAGCCAACTTCTCCAGCGCAGCAACGGCACGCGAGGTCACGGCGTCACACTGGAACGCGCCGTGATACTCCTCCGCCCGCCCACGCTTGACCTCGACGTTCGACAGCTCGAGCTCGTCGACCACCTCGGAAAGCCAGGCGCACCGACGTTCCATGGGCTCGATCAGCAGAACCTGCGCGTCGGGCAGCATGGCGGCGATGACGATCCCCGGAAGGCCGGCGCCGGAGCCGATGTCGGCAATCGTGCCGTTCGCTGGAAGGAACTGCACCACGGCTGCGGAGTTGAGGATGTGCCGTTCCCAGATGCGGGACACCTCGCGCGGCCCGATCAGTCCGCGCAGTTCCCCCTGGTCATGCAGCATCTCGGCGAATCGAGCGACGGCAGGGTACGCGTCGCCGAAATACGCCCGCACCTCTGGAGAGTCGGAAAGTGTTTCACGTGAAACATCGCCCTCGACGGCGTCGCTCATCTCGTTGGTCATCTACTCCTCTTTCAGTGCTCGAGCCCCACGGAATACAGGGCTCGACCGAACAGCCCGGGGTCCATGGTGTCACGTCTCGCACGGCCATGGAGGGATGCCCAGCGGCGCCGGACGACAAGCTGGCACCTGGCGAGGGTGCCTGCGTCATTGGCAAGGCATGACAGCGGAAGGGCGAGTGGGAGGAAGTGCCCACCGTGCGATCGCCTCACCCCGGGGAGCGCGAGAACCTGGGCTGCCGAGTGCTGAAGGGAACGACCGGGGCGCGCTGCCGTGCGCTGTGTGCCGTGTGCCGTGTGCCGTGTGCCGTGTGCCGTGTGCCGTGCGCCCCACCAGATCACACCCCGCGACGGCGGAACCCACGGTCGCTGCTGTCCACTCGAAGTTCCGCGACCTGGGCCACCAGAAGCACTACAGCCGACCTCCAGAGCGACACCATGCCCGGGACCGTCCAGTACCGCCCTGGCGTCGTCCGGACGCTGCCAGGGTGGCCCGGCATCGTCGCATCCTCACCGCCGCATCGTCGCTGCGGCGCCGACGGATGAGCTGGCACGGGGATACCCACCTCCTGCCGCTCCTCGGCACACGCGACGGCCAGCTCCTGGATCCGGGGTGGAGCCAGCCCGCACAGCCCGGAGCCACTCCTCACTTTCAGGAGTCGAACCGGCTGGTAGCGCGAATCACACGGCTCCGTCGCGCCGACCAGAACTCTGCCGATCCCCCGCGCCACCCCCGTCGCGACAGGGGCGTGATGCGCTCCCCCGCTGGACGAGCCCACGACAGGCCCGCCTCCCGCGCGATGCGCCGGACGGGCTGAGCCCACGCGAACGCGCCCCGCGGTGGGGTACTCGATACACCTGCCCGTGCCATACGCACGAAGCCGCCCGGCGTTTCACGTGAAACACCGGGCGGCTTCGAGAGGAAAGAGGTTCGGTCAGGATTCCTCGGAGGGTCGGATCACGACGTAGCGCTCCGGGTCGGTCCCCCGCGAGTCGCTGGTGAGTCCGGCCGCTGCGACGACGTCGTGAACGACCTTGCGTTCGAAAGCGTTGAGGGGCTCCATCGAGAGTTCGGTGCCGGACTCACGAACCGTCGCGATCGCCGTCGTCGCGAGCTCCGTGAGCTCGACCTTACGCTGCGCCCGGAAGCCGGCGATGTCGAGCATGAGGCGGCTCCGCTCGCCTGTCCGCGCCTGGACCGCGAGCCGCGTGAGTTCCTGGAGAGCATCAAGAACCTCACCCTCCTTGCCCACGAGGTGCCGGAGCGAAGCAGGCTCGTCGGCGACGATCTCCAGCGCAGCGCGACCGTGATCGATGTCGATATCGATGTCACCGTCGAGATCGGCGATGTCGAGGAACTCCTCGAGGTAGTCCGCAGCGACTTCCCCTTCCTCTTCGAGGCGCGTCATCTCGTCGGGGGCTTGGTCTTCGGCAGCGGGGGCGTCGGTCGACGACATTGCTGACTCCTTGGGGGTCATGAGAACCCCGGGGTCTCGAAGGAACCTCGGCGCTCTCGGATCAGGACTTGGGGCTACTTCTTCGGCTGCTTCGGCTTCGGGGAACCCTTACCGGTCCCCTTGGCCGGGCCGTCGGTCTCACCATCGACCGGGGCATCGTTGACCGGGGCATCGTTGACCTCGGCAGACGGAGCCGTCGTTCCGTTGATGACGCGAGGCGTGCCTGGCTTCTGGCGGTCCTTGCGCTTGGGCTGCTGACGCTGGCCGCGGGGCTGCTCGATGACCGGAGCTGCTTCCTCGACGATGCCCTTGGCTGCGGCCTTGCGAGCCTTGCGCTCCTTCATCAGGCGCTCAGCCTCGGATCCCGGGGCGGGCATGCGCTTGATCGTGTAGAACTGCTGGCCCATGGACCAGAGGTTCGTCGTGGTCCAGTAGACGAGGACACCGACGGGGAAGTTCACGCCGGAGACCGCGAAGATGAAGGGGAAGACGTAGAGCATCATCTTCTGCGTCGACGCCATCGGGCCTTCGAGAGCCGACTTCGGCATGTTCTTCATCGTCAGCTGGCGCTGCGTGAAGAAGGTCGTGGCGCACATCGCGACGATCAGGGCGCCGATGACGATCTTCGCCTGCATGTCGTCGGTCTTCAGGAAGATGTCCGAGAGGTGCGCGCCGAACAGCGACGAGCTCTCGATGTCTCCCGCGACGCTCGCGTCGATCGGCCCGATCGCATCGGCCTTGCCCTCTGAGATCGGCACGAGGCCGTTGAGCACGCGGAACAGAGCGAAGAAGATCGGGGACTGCAGCAGGATCGGCAGGCAGGAGGCGAACGGGTTCGTCCCGTGCTTCTTGTAGAGCTCCATCGTCTCGCGGCTCATGGCCTCACGGGACGCCGGGTCCGACTTGCCCTTGTACTTCTTCTGGATGGCCTGCATCTCGGGCTGCAGCATCTGCATGCCACGCGAGGCCTTGATCTGCTTGAAGAAGAGCGGGATCAGGAGGATACGGATGATGATCACGAGCCCGACGATCGAGAACACCCAACCGAGACCGGGGCCGTCACCCATGCCCAGGAACACGAGTCCCTGGTGGCACAGGTACATGATCCACGCGACGACCCATTCGATCGGCTCGAGGAACTTGAAGAAGTCCATCCGTACTACTCCCTAACCTTCAACAAACTGGGTCCCGCCGACGTCGCCGGCAGGAGGACTAGTGCGAGTGCTTCCTCAGCGCCTCGGGGACGTCGTCGACGCCACCTCTGCTCCAGGGGTTGCACCTCAGCAGCCGCCAGACGGCGAGCCGTACGCCTCGCAGCACACCGTGCCGTCGTATCGCGACGAGCGCGTACTGCGAGCACGAGGGGTAGTACTTGCAGGTTGGCCCGGTCATCGGTGAGATGACGCTCTGATAGGCCCTGATGAGCCCGACCAGCACGAGCAGCGGGATCTTCTGGACGAACCGCCACGAACGCGTGATCCAGCTGGGCGAGCCCATTCCTGCGTGATCGGCCTGGACGGTCGCGCTCATGCTTCGGCCGATCGGCGGTCCCACTGGGCGACCGCTCGTTTGATGCAGGACGCTAGGTCCTGGTCGAGCCGGGCGAAGTCGCTGTCGGAGGACGCGGGAAGTGCCCTCACGACCACTCGGGTCCGTGGCGGCAACGCATCCAGGTACGCCGAAGACGCGGCGCGCAGGCGCCGCTTCACCTTGTTCCGGTGCACAGCGTTGCCTACGGCCTTGGATACGACAAAACCGACCTGTGGTGGCTCGTCGCCCCCAGGGTCTTGGGAGAGATGAACCACCACGGTCGATCGTCCCGCGCGCACGCCACGTCGCACCGCCCGTTCGAAATCTACGGAACGGCGCAAGCGGTGCGCCGCGGGTAGCACCTGCTGTCAGGCAGAGAGCTCGGCGCGGCCCTTGCGACGACGGGCTGCCAGGATGGCGCGGCCGGCGCGGGTGCGCATACGCAGCCGGAAACCGTGGGTCTTCGCACGGCGCCGGTTGTTCGGCTGGAAAGTCCGCTTGCTCACGAGGTACTCCAAGAACGTCGGGGAGGTACACCGTCTATGTCCTCGACGATGCAGTGCTACAGCTGGAAGGGATGCAGTTCTGCACCCCAGCCGCCCGTGTACCCGCCACGATCAGTCCGTGGATTCGCCCCCGTGAGGGCGCGCGAAAGTACCTGGAACGGCTGTATGACGTTACGCCGCGGACCCCCCTCGGGTCAAACCCGGACCACCTCACGCCGAGCCTGTCATGATATGTCGCTCAGCTGCTGATACGTCTACTCTGATCCTGGTGCCGTCAGGCAGCACGCAAGCGGTAGGCGGCTCGTGGTCGGGTCGCGGGCCACGCTGCGGACCTTTCGACGACCGGCAGGCTGCCGGCAGACGACCCGCAGCCGACCGATGCAGCCGTGCGTTGCCACTACTCCCCACAGGTTGTGGAAAACTATGTGGATAACGGGTCCGCGTGGCACACTCCAGACTGATCCTGATCATCATGCAGCACCCGACGACGAAGGAATCACCTGGTGTCCAACCCCGACGAGAACATCACTGACGTCTGGGCTCAGACCATCGCCGTCCTCGAGGCCAGCCCCGACATGACGCCGCGGCAGATCGCCTTCATCAAGCTGGCCAAGCCTCTCGCGATCCTCGACGACACCGTGTTCATCGCCGTTCCGCACGAGCAGACTCGGACCTACCTGGAGACCCGGGTGCGCGACGAGCTCGTCTCCGCGATGGCGGGGGCACTCGGCCGGGACGTCCGCTTCGGGATCACCGTCGACCCCGAGCTCGCCGCCGAACCGCCGTCCCCCGCTGCCCTCACCGCGAGCGTGCCCGAACCCGCGATGCCGGTCCACGTCGAGCCCGAGCGCGAGCGCGAGCGGATGCTCCCCGCGCCGGTCCCACAGCGTCCGCACGCCGAACCGACCCGCCTCAACCCGAAGTACATCTTCGAGACGTTCGTCATCGGGTCCTCGAACCGCTTCGCCCACGCGGCCGCCGTCGCCGTCGCCGAAGCACCGGCCAAGGCCTACAACCCGCTCTTCATCTACGGGCAGTCCGGGCTGGGCAAGACGCACCTGCTGCACGCGATCGGTCACTACGCGCACAACCTGTACCCCAACGTCCGGGTGCGCTACGTGAACTCCGAGGAGTTCACCAACGACTTCATCAACTCCATCGGCGAGGGCAAGGCCGGCGCGTTCCAGCGCCGCTACCGTGACGTCGACGTCCTCCTCATCGACGACATCCAGTTCCTGCAGGGCAAGGAACAGACGATGGAGGAGTTCTTCCACACCTTCAACGCGCTGCACAACGCCAACAAGCAGCTCGTCATCACGTCGGACCTGCCCCCCAAGCAGCTCAACGGCTTCGAGGACCGGCTGCGCAGCCGGTTCGAGTGGGGCCTCATCACCGACGTGCAGCCCCCCGACCTCGAGACCCGTATCGCGATCCTTCGCAAGAAGGCCGCGAGCGAACGTCTCGCCGTACCGACGGACGTGCTGTCCTACATCGGTTCGAAGATCTCGACGAACATCCGCGAGCTCGAGGGCGCGCTCATCCGCGTCACCGCCTTCGCGAACCTGAACCGGCAGCAGGTCGACCTCGCTCTGGCCGAGATCGTCCTCAAGGACCTCATCACCGACGACGACGCCTCCGAGATCACTCCTGCGAGCGTCATCGCGCAGACGGCGGCCTACTTCGGGCTGACCATCGAGGACCTGTGCGGCAGCTCCCGATCACGTGTCCTCGTGACCGCGCGGCAGATCGCCATGTATCTGTGCCGAGAGCTCACTGATCTCTCGCTGCCCAAGATCGGGCAGCAGTTCGGCGGCCGTGACCATACGACGGTCATGCATGCGAACCGCAAGATCACCGAGCAGATGGCCGAGCGCAGGTCGACGTACAACCAGGTCACCGAGCTGACGAGCAGGATCAAGCAGCAGCACCGGGGCTGAGCCCTGGTCGTGCCGCGAGCGGTCGCGCTTGCTGGATGGGGTCACCCTGGGTGAGGTGGGCGAGGATGTTCCCCGCTCTACCCTCCGCGCCCTCGTCCCTCGGGCGCTCCCGCCAGCCCCACCACGAGCCGGGCGCATCCTCGCCCACTCCCCTTCGTCGTACCGTGGGTGCACCGCGGGCCGCGTGCACTGCCGGCCAGGGCGAGGATGCACCGCCCCGGCGCCGCGTCCTCCGCTCGTCCTCCAGCAGGCCGTGCCTGGGCGCCGTGCCCGACGCGGCTCTCGGACAGCAGACGTTCGTCCCCCGCCGCTCGACGTCATCCACAGACCCTGTTCGCCCTGCCCCGAAGGCCGTCGGATCAGACGCGCCGCGATGCGGAGATCCGGCCGCCGCACGTCCCGGGACCGGTGTCACCGTCGACACGGTCCCAGCTCTCAGGTCACGTCCTGCCGGTTATGCACCTTAAGCGGCTTTCCTGTGGATGAACTTCGTCGCGCACCTCGCCGCTGTGCACAGACGCCCGACGACGGCGCTCATCCCCTGGATGACGGCTCTCCACAGTCCTGTGGATGCACAGGCAGCCAATGCCCATGTGTACAAGTAGCGGTGGATATCCACTTGTCCCCATAGTTGTCCACAAGGCCTGGGGGTATGTCCACCGCTGGCCGCCGACCGTCCCCAGATCGGCAGTCGTGCGTCCCCAGCCGCCTGTGTACAGCGCACTCTGTGCTGTGTACAGATCACTCGGCGGCAGGCATCCCCCCACAACCTTGTGCACCTACCTGTGGATAACTGTGGACGACGGGGCACATCGTGTGGACAGAGGAGGGCCGGTCGGTGGACGGCGATCTGTGGACAACTCGTCGTCAACAGTGCCTGCGATTTACCCACAGGCCCGTACCCACTTCGTCCACACGCAGAATCGGCCCCTGACCTGCGCGAAGACCCGTTTTCCACACTTTGCACAGCACCGATGACTACGACGAATGATCTCTAAGCAGGAAAAATCCACACGCCTTCATCTGGTCCCGCGCCGTTCGAGCTGCCCCAACTCGCACCTGTGACCGCCGTCACAACCAGCGCCGGGAGTCGAGCCGGAGCGAGCGAGCATCCACCACGATCCACAGAGCGTGCCAGAGGTACCGGGCAGTGCCTGGTCTCGCGTAGGGTTCATGCGGGCACGACGACCCGTACAGGTCTCGTCCTCCCCGACGGCGAGGAGGACGACGCGAGGAACCGCGACGTGTGGTCTTCATTCACCAGCGAACTCACCCCTGTGTACCGCGCGGTCGAGTGCCTGACATGTGAAGATCGATCCATGGACGAGAGGGTGTGGGATGAAGTTCCGGGTTGAGCGTGATGTCCTGGCCGACGCAGTGACCTGGACGGCCCGTACGTTGCCGACGCGGCCTCCGGCTCCCGTCCTCGCAGGGGTACGCATCGAGGCCGACAGCGTCGGGACGATCGGGCTGTCGAGCTTCGACTACGAGGTCTCTGCGCGCTCCGAGATCCCTGCCGAGGTCGTCGAGCCCGGTACGGTCCTCGTGTCGGGCCGTCTTCTCGCGGAGATCTCGCGCGCGCTGCCGGCCAAGCCTGTGGACTTCGCGGTCGAGGGCAACAAGGTGATCGTCACCTGCGGCGCGAGCCGGTTCACGCTGCTGACGATGCCCGTGGAGGACTACCCCGCGCTGCCCGCGATGCCGGAGCTCTCGGGCACGGTCTCGGGAGACGAGCTGACGCACGCGGTCGCCCAGGTGACGGTCGCTGCGAGCCGTGACGACACCCTGCCCCTGCTGACGGGCGTGCGCATGGAGATCGACGGCGAGCGCATCACGCTGCTCGCGACGGACCGCTACCGACTCGCTCTGCGCGAGCTCACCTGGACCCCGTCCTCGCCCGACTTCAACGCCGTCGCCCTCGTCCGTGCGCGGACCCTCAACGACGTCGCGAAGTCCCTGGGCAGCTCGGGCCTGGTCAACGTGGGGCTCACGGCGGGCTCGGGCGTCGACCTCATCGGCTTCGAGGCGGGCGGCCGCCACACGACGTCCCAGCTCGTCGACGGCGACTACCCCGCGGTCCGTCGTCTCTTCCCCGACGAGACCCCGATCCACGCCGTCATGGCGACCGCTCCGCTCATCGACGCGGCCAAGCGTGTCTCGCTCGTCGCGGAGCGCAACACCCCGATCCGCCTGTCGTTCACGGACGGTCAGGTCGTGCTCGACGCCGGCCAGGGGGACGACGCGCAGGCGTCCGAGGCGCTCGAGGCGGTCCTGGTGGGCGAGGAGATCTCGGTCGCCTTCAACCCGCAGTTCCTGCTCGACGGCCTGGGGGCCCTGGGGACGGACTTCGTCCGCCTGAGCTTCACGCACCCCAACAAGCCGGTCGAGTTCACCGGTCAGGAGTCGCTGGACGGCGAGGACTCGTCGCACTACCGCTACCTGCTGGTCCCCATCCGCTTCGCGAGCTGACCTCGGCCGGTCGCGCACGGAACGAGCTCAACGGTACGGAGGCACACGATGGTCACGCACATCGGTCTGGTCGGACTCGGCAAGATGGGCGCGAACATGCGCACGCGCCTGCGCGCCGGGGGGATCGAGGTCACGGGGTTCGACCAGAACCCGGAGGTCTCGGACGTCGCGTCGCTCGCAGAGCTGGTCGCCGCCCTGCCCGCAGGTCAGCGTCTCGTGTGGGTCATGGTCCCGTCCGGGCCGATCACGCGCGGTGTCGTGACCGAGCTCGCCGGGCTGCTGTCCGCGGGTGACGTCGTCATCGAGGGCGGGAACTCGCACTTCTCCGACGACGCCGTGCACGCCTCGGAGCTCGCGCCCCTGGGCATCGGCTACCTGGACGTCGGCGTCTCCGGCGGCATCTGGGGTCTCGAGAACGGCTACGGGCTCATGGTGGGCGGCGATGCGGCGCTCGTCGAGGCCGCGATGCCCGTCTTCGACGCGCTGCGCCCCGAGGGGCCGCGCGAGGAGGGCTTCGTGCACGCCGGGGCCGTGGGTGCCGGGCACTACGCGAAGATGGTGCACAACGGCATCGAGTACGGCCTGATGCAGGCCTACGCCGAGGGCTACGAGCTCCTCGAGGCCAAGGACATCGTCACCGACGTCCCCGGCACGCTCAAGGCCTGGACCCGCGGGACGGTCGTCCGGTCGTGGCTCCTGGACCTGCTGGTCAAGGCGCTCGAGGAGGACCCGGAGCTGGGCGAGATCAGCGACTGGGTCGAGGACTCGGGCGAGGGCCGCTGGACCGTGGACGAGGCGATCGACAGCGCGGTGCCCCTCCCCGTGATCTCTGCCGCGCTCTTCGCGCGCTTCGCGTCGCGCCAGGGGGCGTCGCCGGCGATGAAGGCCGTCGCCGCGCTGCGGCAGCAGTTCGGCGGGCACGCCGTGAAGCCCGCCGGCGGTTCCTGAGGCGGACGTGCTCCCTGCCCGACGACGTCGCTCACCCGGTAGGTCGTCGCACCGGGGAGGCCGCACACTGGTAGGCGTCGCCCGGTGCCCTTCTCCACAGGCAGTCCACGTGCTGTGGAAGATCGGCCCCGCGACGACCGTTCCCCTCGACCTGTTCGACCCGACGCCGTAGGACCTGATGTACATCTCCCACCTCTCGCTCACGGACTTCCGCTCGTACACGTCGGTCGACGTCGAGCTCGAGCCCGGTGTGAACGCCTTCGTCGGACCGAACGGTCAGGGCAAGACGAACCTCGTCGAGGCGATCGGCTACGTCGCGACCCTGGGCAGCCACCGCGTGCCGTCGGACGCGGCCCTGGTGCGTGCGGGGGCCTCGCGGGCCGTGGTCCGGGCGCGGATCGTCCGGGGCGACCGGGCGAGCACGGTCGAGATCGAGATCGCCGCGGGCAAGGCCAACCGTGCACGGATCAACCGTGCGCCGGCCGGCAAGCCCCGTGACGTCCTGGGGATCGCGCGGACCGTGCTGTTCGCCCCCGAGGACCTGGCGCTGGTCAAGGGCGACCCGGACGGCCGCCGTCGTTTCCTCGACCAGCTCGCGGTGCTCCTGGTGCCGCGGTTCGCGGGGGTCCTCTCGGACTACGACAGGGTCCTGCGTCAGCGCAGCGCGCTCCTCAAGTCGGCCGGTGGTGCGATGCGCGCCTCGCGCTCGTCGACCCCGGACCTGCGCACGCTCGACGTGTGGGACGCCAAGCTCGCCGCGACGGGGGCCGAGATCGTGGCGCTGCGTCTCCAGCTCGTCGCGGCCCTCCAGCCCTACGCGGCGGCGGCCTACGAACAGGTCAGCTCGGGCCAGGGCGAGGCGCACATCGCCTACCGCTCCTCGGTGGCCGCCGCGCTGGAGGACACGCGCGACGGCGTCGGGCAGGAGATCGGACCGCAGACCGTCGAGGCGCTCGAGACACAGCTCCTCGAGGCCATGGCGGCCCTGCGCAGCAAGGAGATCGAGCGTGGTGTCTGCCTCGTAGGGCCGCACCGGGACGACCTCGTCCTGACTCTCGGCGGGCTGCCTGCCAAGGGCTACGCGAGCCACGGCGAGTCGTGGTCGTTCGCGCTCGCGCTGCGTCTCGCGTCGTACCGGCTCCTCACGGACGGGGCACCGGAGGCGGCAGGCTCGCTCCTGTGGTCGCCGGACTGGGGTCCCGACGGCGAGCCCGTCCTCCTGCTCGACGACGTGTTCGCCGAGCTCGACGTGCGTCGCCGCGACCGGCTCGCGGACCTCGTCGCGGGCGCCAACCAGGTCATCATCACGGCGGCCGTGCCGGAGGACGTGCCGCGGCAGCTCTCGGGGCTGCGGCTCGACGTGCTCGACGGCCGGGTGACCAGGCGTGCGTGACACCCCGGACGAGGACGGGACGACCCGCGAGGGCGACGAGGAGGTCGCCCGTCCCGCAGGGCTACCGGTCGGTGAGGTCGTGGACCTCACGCCGCCCGCCCAGGTCGCGCGCGAGGCGCTCAACCGCGCCCGTGCGGCCGCGCGCGCCAAGGGCATCCGTCCGGGACAGCCGTCGCGTCGCGTCCTGGCCGACCCTCCGCCGTCCACAGGGGCGCGCCCTGGTGGACGGGACCCGCAGACGTTCGGTGCGGTCGTGCAACGCCTGCTGCACGAGCGCGGGTGGGTCCAGGACGTGTCGGTCGGCGGGGTGATCGGGCGGTGGCGCGAGGTCGTGGGCGACCAGGTCGCCGACCACTGCGAGCCCGAGACCTTCGAGGACAAGGTGCTCGTGGTGCGCGCCGACTCGACCGCGTGGGCCACGCAGGTGCGCCTGCTGACGCCCCGGCTGCTCGAACGCCTCGCGCAGGAGGTCGGTGAGGGCGTCGTCGAGACCGTGACCGTGCTGGGTCCGACCGGACCCAGCTTCCGGCGCGGACCGAAGTCCGTGCGGGGCCGCGGGCCGCGCGACACCTTCGGCTGATCGGACGCCCGGTTCGTGCCCTTATGTCCGTCCGGAAGGGGGGTCGGTCGCCGCCGCCGGTGCGCAGATCCACCACCCTGTGGAGAACCTTGTGGAGAACTTGCCCGCAGGGGCTCAGAATCCGCTGTTTCGGCCACCTCCCAGGTAGAATGGAGAGGTCATTCCGGGTACCTCCGCGAGCACCGTCTGGTGCACTGCGCGAGCCGGAACCGATGAGCCGTGCAGCGATCCTCCCCAGCGGGTGAACCTGTCGCGTGCATGATGACGAGGAGCGTTTCCGCCCGTGGCAGACCACACAGACAACGTCCCATCCAGCCTGCCTCCGGAGAGTGGTGAAGGACCGGGCAAGGACCGGGACCCCTCTGGCGGCACGTACGACGCGAGCAACATCACCGTCCTCGAAGGGCTCGAGGCCGTGCGCAAGCGGCCCGGCATGTACATCGGGTCGACCGGTGAGCGCGGACTCCACCACCTCGTGTACGAGGTTGTGGACAACTCTGTGGACGAAGCCCTCGCGGGGTACGCCGACACCATCGACGTGACACTTCTGGCCGACGGAGGTGTACGGGTCAAGGACAACGGTCGTGGCATCCCCGTCGCGATCCACCCGACCGAGGGGAAGCCCACCGTCGAGGTCGTCATGACGATCCTCCACGCGGGCGGGAAGTTCGGCGGCGGCGGCTACGCGGTCTCGGGCGGACTGCACGGTGTGGGCATCTCGGTGGTGAACGCGCTGTCGCGCAAGGTCCAGACCGTGGTCAAGCGTGACGGCCACACCTGGAGCCAGAACTTCAAGGACGGCGGCAAGACCGACGGACCCCTCGTCAAGGGCGAGGCCACCTCGGAGACCGGCACGACCCAGACGTTCTGGGCCGACCCGGAGATCTTCGAGACGACCGAGTTCGACTTCGAGACGCTGCGCTCGCGCTTCCAGCAGTACGCGTTCCTCAACAAGGGCCTGCGCATCACGCTCACGGACGAGCGCCGTCAGTTCCTCGACACCGACGACGAGGTCACGGGGCAGGTCACCGACCCCGCCGAGGACCTCGTGGCGGCTCCCGAGGGTGAGGACGAGTTCAAGCCCCGCGTCGTGTCGTACAAGTACGACGACGGGCTCGTGGACTACGTCAAGCACCTCAACTCGGCCAAGAAGGTCGAGCTGATCCACGACGAGATCATCGACTTCGAGTCCGAGGACAAGGAGCGGCGCATCTCGGTCGAGGTCGCGCTCCAGTGGACCGGCTCGTACTCCGAGTCCGTGCACACGTTCGCCAACACGATCTCGACGACCGAGGGCGGTACGCACGAAGAGGGGTTCCGTGCGGCCATGACCTCGCTGGTCAACGAGTACGCGCGGGCCAAGGGCATCATCAAGGAGAAGGACGACAACCTCACGGGTGACGACATCCGCGAGGGCCTCACCGCCGTCCTGTCGATCAAGCTCGGCGAGCCGCAGTTCGAGGGTCAGACGAAGACGAAGCTCGGCAACACCGAGGCGAAGTCGTTCGTCCAGCGCGTCGTCCGTGCGCAGCTCACGGACTGGTTCGACTCGCATCCGACCGAGGCGCGCGACATCATCCGCAAGGCGATCCAGGCCTCGCAGGCGCGGCTCGCGGCCCGCAAGGCGCGCGAGGCGACCCGTCGCAAGGGCCTGCTCGAGTCCGGCGGCATGCCGGGCAAGCTCAAGGACTGCCAGTCGAACCGTCCGGAGGAGTGCGAGGTCTTCATCGTCGAGGGTGACTCGGCAGGTGGCTCGGCGGTCCGTGGCCGCAACCCGCACAACCAGGCGATCCTCCCGCTGCGCGGGAAGATCCTCAACGTCGAGCGTGCGCGCCTCGACCGGGCCCTGGGCAACAACGAGGTCCAGGCCCTGATCACGGCGTTCGGCACGGGCATCGGCGAGGACTTCGACATCGCCAAGCTGAGGTATCACAAGATCGTCCTGATGGCCGACGCCGACGTCGACGGCCAGCACATCTGCACGCTGCTGCTGACGTTGCTCTTCCGGTACATGCGCCCGCTCATCGAGCACGGCCACGTGTACCTCGCGCAGCCGCCGCTGTACCGCCTCAAGTGGTCGAACGCGCCGCACGACTACGTGTACTCGGACCGGGAGCGCGACGCGTTCCTGCTCGCCGGTCAGGCCGAGGGCAAGCGCATCCCCAAGGAGAACGGGATCCAGCGCTACAAGGGTCTCGGCGAGATGGACTACTCGGAGCTGTGGGACACGACCATGGACCCCGACCACCGCACGCTCAACCAGGTGACGCTCGACGACGCCGCAGCCGCGGACGAGATCTTCTCGGTCCTCATGGGCGAGGACGTCGAGTCGCGACGCAACTTCATCCAGCGCAATGCCAAGGACGTGAGGTTCCTGGACATCTAGACGGCGTGGTCGGGTGCCGCG
>NZ_JACSQQ010000004.1:28959-33278 GCF_014836555.1 Oerskovia rustica | reverse complement strand
GCGAGCGGCCGGGTGGAAGACCCGGCCGCTCGCGGCGGCCCGGACCAGGCCCGTCAGGCACGGACCCGGCACGCAGCCGTTCCAGCGGCCGCGCACCGCGGTCCCCGTGCCACGACTCAGCTTCACCACCCAGCAGGACCACGACAGGACGAGGTAGACGACGGTGACGGACGAGACTCCCGAGCAGGACGAGAACCAGGGAACCCTCCCCGGGGACGGGACCGAGGCAGCGCTGGGAGCAGACGGCACGGTCGCCGTGCACCACGGCCGGATCGCACAGGTGGACCTGCAGCTCGAGATGCAGCGCTCGTACCTCGACTACGCGATGAGCGTCATCGTAGGGCGTGCGCTCCCGGACGTGCGCGACGGGCTCAAGCCCGTGCACCGCCGCGTGCTCTACGCGATGTACGACGGCGGGTACCGTCCCGACCGCGCGTTCTCCAAGTGCAGCCGCGTCGTCGGCGACGTCATGGGCAAGTTCCACCCGCACGGTGACACGGCCATCTACGACGCGCTCGTGCGCCTCGTGCAGGACTGGTCGCTGCGCTACCCGCTGGTGGCTGGGCAGGGGAACTTCGGCTCCCCCGGCAACGACCCCGCGGCGGCGCCGCGGTACACCGAGTGCCGCATGGCCCCCCTCGCCATGGAGATGGTGCGGGACATCGACAAGGACACGGTCGACTTCCAGGACAACTACGACGGTCGCACCCAGGAGCCCGTCGTCCTGCCCGCGCGCTTCCCGAACCTGCTGGTCAACGGGTCGGCCGGCATCGCGGTCGGCATGGCCACGAACATCCCGCCGCACAACCTCCGCGAGGTCGCCGAGGGCGTGAGGTGGCACCTGGCGCACCCGGAGGCCTCCAAGGAGGAGCTGCTCGAGGTCCTGCTCACCAAGATCAAGGGCCCGGACTTCCCCACGGGCGCCACGATCCTGGGCCACAAGGGCATCGAGGAGGCGTACCGCACCGGCCGTGGGTCCATCACGATGCGCGCGGTCGTCAACGTCGAGGAGATCCAGAACCGGATCTGCCTCGTCGTCACGGAGCTCCCCTACCAGGTCAACCCGGACAACCTGGCGCTGCGCATCGCCGACCTGGTCAAGGACGGCAAGGTGCAGGGCATCGCGGACATCCGCGACGAGACCTCGGGCCGTACGGGACAGCGCCTGGTCATCGTGCTCAAGCGCGACGCGGTCGCCAAGGTCGTCCTGAACAACCTGTACAAGCACACCTCGCTCCAGGAGAACTTCGGCGCGAACATGCTCGCGCTCGTCGACGGCGTGCCCCGCACGCTGAGCATCGACGCGTTCGTGCGCCACTGGACGACGCACCAGATGGACGTCGTCGTACGGCGTGCGCGCTTCGAGCTGCGCGCCAAGGAGGAGCGCGCCCACATCGTGCGCGGCTACCTCAAGGCGCTCGACGCGCTCGACGAGGTCATCGCGCTCATCCGCGCGTCGGCCACGGTCGAGGACGCGCGCGAGGGTCTCATGGCCCTGCTCGAGGTCGACGAGATCCAGGCTCGCGCCATCCTGACGCTGCAGCTGCGCGCGCTCGCCGCGATGGAGCGCCAGAAGCTCATCGACGAGTACGCCGAGCTCGAGGCCGCGATCAAGGACCTCAACGACGTCCTGGCCCGTCCCGAGCGTCAGCGTCAGATCGTGGGCGACGAGCTCGAGGAGATCGTCTCGCGCTACGGCGACGAGCGTCGGACCACGATCCTCCCTTACGACGGCGACGTGTCGATCGAGGACCTCATCGCCGAGGAGGAGGTCGTCGTCACGATCACGCGCGGCGGCTACGCCAAGCGCACGCGCAGCGACAACTACCGCCAGCAGAAGCGTGGCGGCAAGGGCGTGCGCGGCACGCAGCTGCGCGAGGACGACATCGTCGACCACTTCTTCGTGACGACGACGCACCACTGGCTCCTGTTCTTCACGAACCTGGGCAGGGTGTACCGCGCCAAGGCGTACGAGCTGCCCGAGGGCGGCCGCGACGCCAAGGGGCAGCACGTCGCGAACCTGCTCGCGTTCCAGCCCGGCGAGAAGATCGCGCAGGTCCTCGACCTGCGCGACTACGACGCCGCCGAGTACCTGGTCCTCGCGACGCGCCGCGGTCTGGTCAAGAAGACCCGACTGTCGGAGTACAACTCCCCGCGCTCGGGCGGCCTCATCGCGATCAACCTGCGCGAGGACGAGGACGGCAACACCGACGAGCTGGTCTCGGCCCGGCTCGTGGACGCCACGGACGACCTGATCCTGGTCTCGCGCAAGGGGCAGTCGATCCGCTTCACGGCCGACGACGACGCGATGCGCCCGCTGGGCCGCTCGACGTCGGGCGTCACGGGCATGAAGTTCCGGGAGGAGGACGACCTTCTCGCCATGGACGTGGTCCGTGACGACGCCTTCCTGTTCACGGTCACCGAGGGTGGCATCGCCAAGCGGACGCAGCTCACCGAGGACAACTACCGCGTCCAGGGCCGCAACGGCTTCGGCATCAAGGTGGCGAACCTTCCCGAGCGCAACGGCGACCTGGTCGGAGCCCTCGTGGTGGACGGCGACGACGAGGTGCTCGTCATCATGGAGCGCGGCAAGATCGTGCGGTCCTCGGTCGACGAGGTGAAGCCCACGGGCCGCACGTCGCAGGGTGTCATCTTCGCCAAGCCGGACAAGAACGACAAGATCATCGCCGTTGCCCGTAATGTCGAACGTCGACTGGGGGAGGATCGGGATACCGTGGACGAGGACGCGTCCGAGCAGGGGCAGTCCGAGGTCGCCTCTCCCGCCAGCAACACCGGGCAGGAGGCTTCGTCGGAAGCGACCCCCGGAGCCACCGAGGATGGTAGATGAGCAGCGAGAAGAAGTCCCCGCCGACGATCGTGCCGAAGGCGGTGCAGCCACGCCCTGACGAGGTGACGAGCACCGCGACCCGCCCACCGGCGAGCAACGGCACCGCACGGACCGCAGGGGGCGGGACGACCAACGGTGCGCAGCCCGGGGCGAGCGCCCCGGTACCGCCGCCTCCTCCGACGACGGGAGCGACGCCGTCGGGCTCGACGCCCGCGAGCGAGAAGCCCGTCCCGCCGCCTCCGGCCGCGGGTGGCCCGGCCGCCCGGTCCGGTGCGCTGAAGGCGGCTGCGGCCGCCATGGCGACCGCCAAGGCGGCCGCCAAGAAGCTTGCAGAGCCCTCTCCGGCGCCCGCGCCCGCGAAGCAGAGCGAGAAGTCTCCCGACGAGATCGACGACCGAACGGTGCCACGCGTGAACAAGACCCCGACGAGCGCAGGCGCACCCGCTGCGGGCGGTACCCAGGAGGTGCCCGCCATGCACTACACCGCGGCGGGCTTCAGCGGGACGGCGAGCCCGGTCACGGGCGCGACGCCCGTGGCTGCGGCCGCGGCGCCGGCCGGGCAGGCTCCGCGACCGGCGCAGCCGGCGACGGGGGCGACGCCCGCGGCGCGGTCGGCCGACGGTCCTCGTCGGGTGCGTCTCGCGATCTCGCGCGTCGACCCCTGGTCGGTCATGAAGCTGTCGTTCCTGCTCGCCGTCGCGATCGGGATCATGACGGTCGTCGCGACGGCGGTCCTGTGGACCGTGCTCGACGGCATGGGGGTCTTCACCGAGACCGACGCGCTGATCCGCAGCATCGTCGGTCAGGAGTCCACGGTCGACGTGCTCCAGTTCGTGGAGTTCAACCGGGTGGTCGCGCTGTCGACCCTGATCGCGATCGTGAACATGGTGCTCATCACAGCGCTGTCCACGATCATGGCGTTCATCTACAACATCGTCGCGGCCATGGTGGGCGGAATCCACCTCACGCTGACGGACGACTAGGACAAAACACACCATACCGGGACGTCGTCCGAGGGCCCTGGGCCCGCTTCGGAGGACGTCGGACGATGTCCCGGTTTGGGTGCACCCCGAGAAGTGCGGTAGTCTCAAGCGCTGCCGCAGCACAGCAAGGGCCTATAGCTCAGACGGTTAGAGCGCTTCCCTGATAAGGAAGAGGTCAGAGGTTCAAGTCCTCTTAGGCCCACTGCAGGAAACCCACCCGAGGGGGAGCGTCATGAAGAAGTTCTTCGTACTGCTGCTCGTTGCCGGCGCCGGATTCTTGATCTGGCGCAAGGTGTCCGAGGACAACAACGAGCGCGATCTCTGGGCAGAGGTCACCGACACCTTCGAGTGACGGTCTCTGCGAGGTAGTTCCGCACGATCTGGGGCCATGGCGCAATTGGTAGCGCACCTGCTTTGCAAGCAGGGGGTTAGGGGTTCGAGTCCCCTTGGCTCCACAGAGTGAACAGGCCGTCGGCCGGGTCTTCGAC
>NZ_JACSQQ010000004.1:4101-28949 GCF_014836555.1 Oerskovia rustica | reverse complement strand
CCGGGGGGGGCTCTCTGCGTCTGCGTGTGGACTCAGACGGTCGGCTTCTTGCCGTCGGTCGTCGCGTCGCCCTCGTCGCCCGACGGCGCAGCGTCCTTCGCCCGGGTGGTCGCCTTGCGCGTCGCCTCCTTGGCGTCGCTCACGGCCTCCTGGACCTTCCCGGTGATCTTCTCCCCCGCGTCGGTGACGGCCTCCTGGACCTTCCCACCCGTCTCCCGTCCCTTGGCGACGGCGGCACCGGCGGCCTCGCCGACGGCCTCGGCGGCGTTGTTGACGGCCGCGCGCGCATCCTCGAAGGTCGAGGCCGGAACCTGGTCCCAGGGCTCGGCCCAGGGGTCGGTCGTGGGCTGCGCCCGGCGCCACAGGACGTAGGCGCCGCCCGCTGCCGTGACGCCTCCGACGACCCACCAGAGCGCCTTGCTCTTCTTCTGGGGGTCGGCCTTCTCCGCGGCGGCGGTGAGCTTGGCAGGCGCGGCCTTGGCAGCCTTCTTGGCAGAGGCAGCCGACGTGTCGAGCCCCTTCCTGGCGGCCTTGGCGGCCTTCTTCGTCGCCCTCCGGGACAGCTTCTCGGCAGCTGCTGCCGACGCGACGGTCGCGGCGGCCGCGGCCTCGACGTTGCGGGAGGCGGCCTCGGCGGCTGCCGCCGCAGCGGCGTTGAAGCTCGCGACGATCTTGGGCAGGACCTCCTCGACCAGCTTGTCGTGGGCCGTGTCGATCGCCGGGCTGGCCTTCTCGGCAGCCTTCTCGACGCGGGGGGCGGCCGCCTGCAGGCTGTCCTGCCACGCCTTCTCGAGGCGGGGGGTGAGCCACTCGACGAAGGCCTCGACCTTTGGCTGGCCCCACTCCTTGGCCTGGTCGGCGAGCTGGGCTGCTGTCGTCTGCGCCTTGGCTCCTGCGTCGCCGACGAGCGCGGCGACCTCGGCTGCCTGATCCTTGATCTTCTCGGAGTCGATCGAGGAGATCGTGTCGTTCACGACTCGGGCGGAACGGCGGGTGCGGTCGGACATGGAGCCTCCTGTGTTCGCGGTGCTGGTGATGCTCGCTGGGACTCCACTCTGCCACCGTGCCAGGGGACCCGCGAGACAAGCGCGCCGAGGCGTTCGACACCAGTCGGGCGACTGGCGGGAGCCACAGGGCCTCGTGTGAGAATGAGGTCATGTTCGCAACCCTCCACACCACTGCTGGTGACATCCGCATCGAGCTCCTGCCGAACCACGCGCCCAAGACGGTGGCGAACTTCACCGGTCTGGCGAAGGGCACCACGACCTGGACGGATCCCCGCACGGGCGCCGAGAGCAACGCGCCGTTCTACGACGGGCTGATCTTCCACCGCGTGATCCAGGACTTCATGATCCAGGGCGGTTGCCCCCTGGGCACCGGGACCGGCGGTCCTGGCTACACCTTCAACGACGAGATCCACCCCGAGCTCCAGTTCGACCGCCCGTACCTGCTGGCCATGGCCAACGCCGGCTCGCGTCGCAACCCGGTCTCGGGCGAGGTCGAGGGCACCAACGGATCGCAGTTCTTCATCTCGACGATCCCCACGCCGTGGCTCAACGGCAAGCACACCATCTTCGGCGAGGTCGCGGACGACGAGTCGCGTGCCGTGGTCGACGCGATCAACACGACGCGGACTCGCCCGGGCGACCGCCCGGTCGACGACATCGTCATCAGCTCGGTCACCATCGAGGACTGACCATCTCCGTCCCCGCCTTCGGGACACCGGAGCCGGCCCAGCCGGCTCCGGTGTGTCCCCGACACCCCGACCGAGTCTCCTACGTCCGCTGCCAGCGCTGCGGACGTCCGGCCTGCCCCGAGTGCCAGCGGCCCGCCGCCGTCGGGGTGCAGTGCGTGGACTGTGTGCGGGAGCAGGCACGCACTGTTCCGCGCACCCAGACAGTCCTGGGGGGCACGGTCCGTGGGGGCCGCCCCGTCGTGACGCTGACGATCATCGCGCTGTGCGTCGGGAGCTGGTTGCTCCAACTCGTGACGGGCGGCGAGTGGACCCAGCAGCTGGCCTTCGCCCCCTTCATCGGCGAGGTGGAGCCCTACCGCTTCCTCACCGCCGCGTTCCTCCACTCCACGGGTGTCTTCCACATCCTGTTCAACATGTACGCGCTGTGGATCACCGGGCCGTTCCTCGAGCAGATGCTCGGTCGGGTGCGGTTCGTCGCGCTGTACGTGCTCGCGGCGCTCGGAGGGTCCGTCGGGGTCCTTCTCCTGGCCGACCCGGCGACGCAGAGCTGGTACACGGCGGTCGTGGGCGCGTCGGGCGCGGTCTTCGGGCTCTTCGGAGCGATCCTGCTCGTCCTGCGCCGCCTCGGCCGGAACGCGACCCAGATCCTCGTCCTGATCGGGATCAACGTCGCGATCGGCTTCATCCCGGGCACCAACATCGCGTGGCAGGCGCACCTGGGTGGGCTCGCCGTCGGGCTGATCCTCGGGGCGGGGTACGCCTACGCGCCCAAGGCGCGCCGCACGGTGTGGAGCGTGGGCGTGACCGTGCTCGTCGCGGTCGCCCTGGTGGCGCTCACGGTGCTCAAGTACTCGTCGGTGGCGCCGGGGTACGTGGCGTTCTGACCCGAATATCCGACCTCGAATAGTTATCCACAGAGTTACTCACACCTGTGGAACTACACCCGTGTAGTTATCCACAGCCTCGGTGGCTGGGGATTCGTCGAGCGAGCAAGGGTGGGTCCGCAGCACTGCGGACCCACCCTGCACCGTCACCCACGGCGGCGAGGGACGACCACGACGGCTACTTCCAGCGCGTCGTCAGGACGAAGCCCGCGATGATGAGCGCGAACCCGATCGCCAGGTTCCACTGGTTGATCGCCGGGATCGGCAGCCCCAGGCCGTTGCTGGTCAGGTAGAAGATGACGATCCACGCCAGGCCCAGCAGCATCAGGGTGAGCATGGTCGGGACGAGCCAGCGGGGGTTGCCCGTGTCAGGCTTCTTCACCTGCGGGGCCTTCACCTTGACTGGCTTCTTGCGAGACTTCGACTCGGGCACGAGAGCTGGCTCCTGTCCTCGGTATGCGTGTTCCTGGCACGAGAGCTGTGCAGGAGCTGTGTCGGGTGGGACGAAGCGGCGTTGCGCGACGTCGTGAACGGCAACGCCATTCGACGTCTAGCGTAGTGGGCGGACAGAATGGCCGTGTGCACGGTGACCGGAGGTGAGCCAGGTAATGAGCCAGGACGACCGGAGCCTCGACGCGCCCCGCCGCGGCGACCAGGGGGACGACGGCCCCGAGCCGTCCGCCGCGGGCGAGACGACCCCGGCGGCCGCTCCCCCGGTCTCTCGTGGACGGCGCTTCCGGTCCAGCATCACGGTCCTCCTGGTGCTCGCGCTCTCCGGACTGATGTTCACGGCGAGCGCCAGGCTCGCTCGCAACCAGGACGGTCGCCACCCCCAGAACCTGACCGACCTCGTGCAGAACGAGGAGCGCCGCGTCGAGAGCATGACCGGGCAGGTCGTCGACCTCGAGGCCGAGGTGACGGCCCTGGCCCAGGACCTCGCTCCCGCCGAGCTGACCTCCCCCGAGGTCGTCGTGAACACGGGCATCGTGGCCGGCTCGGTACCCGTCACCGGACCCGGCCTCAGCGTGACCCTCGACGACGCCCCGCCCACCCAGCAGTCCCGGAGCGCCAACGTCGACGACCTGGTCGTCCACCAGCAGGACCTGCAGGACGTCATCAACGCCCTCTGGGCCGGCGGTGCCGAGGCCATGACCCTCCAGGGCCAGCGCGTGACCCCGACCACCGCCTTCCGCTGCGTCGGCAACGTCCTCAACCTGCACGGCCGCGTCTTCTCTCCGCCGTACGTCGTCTCGGCCGTCGGGGACACCGCGGCGCTCCAGGCCTCGCTCGACCGTTCGCCCGCGATCGGCATCTACCAGGAGTACGTGGACGCGTACGGGCTCGGGTGGAAGGTCGAGAAGTCGTCCTCGCTGGACATCCCTGCCTTCGAGGGCGCCACCGACCTGCGGTATGCGCGCGTGCCCGGCGAGAAGGACCAGGCGTGACGGCGTCGTCGGGACCGGTCCGCCACGTACGCCCCGACGGCCGCCGACGTCCCCGCGCGCGCCGCAGCGCCGCCTCGACGGTCGCCGGGGTCCTCGGCGAGCTCCTCATCACGGTGGGCGTCCTCCTCGGTCTGTTCGTCGTGTGGCAGCTCTGGTGGACCGACGTCCAGGGAGCCCGTGAGCAGGCCGAGGTGCTGCAGAGCATGGGATGGGAGGTTCCCGCGGACGAGGCCGTCGAGGTCCGGCGCGACGAGCCTCCGGTCGCCGAGCAGCCCGCGGTCGGTGACGTGTTCGGACAGCTCTTCGTCCCGCGGTGGGACGACGCGGTGATCCCCCTCGCACAGGGGACGGACAAGCGCACGATCCTCGACAAGGCGATGGCGGGCCACTACCCCGAGACGGCCATGCCCGGAGCCGTCGGCAACTTCTCGCTCGCGGCGCACCGCATGACGTACGGCGCACCCTTCCACCGGGTCGAGGAGCTCGAGGTCGGCGACCCCCTCGTGGTCCGCTCGAACGACACCTGGTACGTGTACCGCGTGACCGAGGGCTTCGTCGTCCAGCCGAACCAGGTCGAGGTCATCGCGCCCGTCCCCGGCCAGCCGGGCGTCGAACCGACGCAGCGCTTCCTGACCCTCACGACGTGCCACCCGATCGGCCTGAACTCCCTGCGGGAGCGGTTCATCGTGCACGCCGAGCTCGACTACTGGCTGCCCGTCGCCGACGGACTGCCGCCCGACCTCGTGGGCCACGTGCCCGACGAGCTCGTCGCGGCCCCCCCGGAGGCTGCCGAGGGCGCTGACGGGTCCGCTCCTGCGGGTCTCGCCGGGGTGCGCGCCGTGGACACCGTGACCGGCCCGACGAACGGGGGACGATGATGTACGGAGCGCTCTGGCGTGTGCTGCCAGGTCCGGCGTGGCTCCGGGTGCTGCTGCTGCTCGTCCTCGCGGCGGCCGTGGTGCTCGTGTGCTTCGAGTGGCTCTTCCCGATCGTCGCCGAGTACATGCCGTTCAACGAAACGACCGTCGAAGGAACAGGTGGGTAAGGGATGGTCCGCATCCTCGTCGTGGACAACTACGACTCGTTCGTCTACACGATCGTGGGGTACCTGAACCAGCTGGGTGCCCGCACGGTCGTCGTGCGCAACGACGCCGTCCCCGCCGTGGGCGCGGACGGCCGGTTCCGGGACGACGACGGCGCGTTCGACGGCGTCCTGGTCTCGCCCGGTCCCGGCACCCCCGCCGAGGCAGGGCAGAGCGAGGAGGTCATCCGGGCCTGCGCCGCCTCGCGCACGCCGATGCTCGGGGTGTGCCTGGGCCATCAGGCTCTCGCCGAGGTCTACGGGGCGACCGTGACGCACGCACCCGAGCTCATGCACGGCAAGACCAGCCTGGTCGAGCACGAGGACACGGGCGTGCTGGCGGGCCTCCCCTCCCCCTTCACCGCGACGCGCTACCACTCGCTCGCGGTCGTCCCCGAGACGGTTCCTGCCGAGCTGGTCGTCACCGCCGCGACGGAGAGCGGGGTCGTCATGGCTCTCCAGCACCGCGACCTGCCGCTGCACGGCGTCCAGTTCCACCCCGAGTCGGTGCTGACCGAGGGTGGGCACCGTCTGCTCGCGAACTGGCTCACGCTGTGCGGGGCGTCGGACGCGGTAGAGCACTCGGAGGGCCTCGCGCCACTCGTACGTCGCTGACGGGGCCGCTGAGGACCCAGAACGAGGGCGCGCAGGGCTGGACGGCCGCCGCCCGTCGGCCGCCGCTTCGCCTCGAACCTGCGCCGGACGCGCGAGGGCCCGGCACCATCTGGTGCCGGGCCCTCGCGCGTGGCCGGTCCTACGGCTCGCGACGGAGCGTCACGGGGTCGGGTTCCCGCCGCCCCCGCCGCCGTTCCCGCCGCCCCCGCCGCCGGCGGGCGGGCCGCTCGAGATCACCAGGTCGACCGTCGTCCCCTCGGCGATCGCGGTGTCCTTCGGCGGGTTGGAGGAGATGACCTGCCCCTTGGGGACGGTGGCCGACTCCTTGTCGGTGGTCTTTCCCAGGTTCAGCTGGCGGCCACCGAGTGCCTCTTCGGCCTCGTCGCGTGTCAAGCCCTCCATGTCCGGGACGTTCGTCATCTCCGGACCCGTCGGCACGGGGGCCTTGGCGATGGTCAGCGTGACCTTCTGGCCCTGCTTGCCCGGGCCCGCGCCCGGGTTCTGCTTGATGACCGTGCCGGCCGTCTTGGTGCTCTCCTCCTCGATGATCGCGTAGCTGAGGTCGATGTCGTCGAGAGCCTTCTCCGCGTCGGCCTGAGGAAGACCGACCAGGTCCGGGATGTTGACGAGGCCGCTCGAGATGAAGATCTTGACCGACGAACCGGCCGGGGCGCTCGCGTTGGCAGCCGGGTCGGTCCGGGTGACGAGCCCCTTCTTCACGGTGCCGTTGTCCTCCTGGTCGATCGTCGGGTCGACCGCGAGACCGGCGCCCTCGATCTCGGCACGGGCCTGCTCCTGGGAGAGGCCCGCGACGCTCGGGACGATCACGGCGTCCGGGCCCGCCGAGAAGTACACCGTGACCTCGGTGCCCTCCTTGACGGACTCGCCGCTCTGGGGGTTCGAGCTGACGAAGACGTCCTTGGGAAGATCCGAGTCCTGGTCGATCGCCTTCAGGAACGTCAGCCCCACCGCGTCGAGGGCCTGCTCGGCCTGCTCCGGGGTCGTGGTCGCGCTGAACGTCGGGACGGTCACCGTCTTCGGCTCGGGCGGCTGCTGGTTGAGCAGGATCATGGCGATGATCGCCGCGATCGCGACCACGCCCACCGCGATGAGCGCCCACATGAGGCCGCGCTTCTTGCCCGAACCCTCGTCCTGCGGCTCCCCCTCGGCGAGGGGCCCGCCGGGCTGGCCCGGGGGGACGGCGGCGGGGACCCCGGTGGTCTCCCACGGGTTGGGTGGGCCCGCGACGGCAGGGCTCATGACCTGCGTCGCGTTCTCGAGGGGGCCCTGCACCTGGGTCGCCGCGAGAACGGCTCCGGCGGCGGCAGCCGCTGCGACCCCGAGCGCGGGCGCGGTGATGTGCCCGCCACGGACCGCGTTCTCCAGATCGTTGCGGAACTCGGCGGCGCTGCTGTAGCGGGCCGTGCGCTCCTTGGCGAGCGCCTTGAGCGTGATGCGGTCGAGGACCTCGGGGACGTCCGGCGCGAGGTCGCTCGGCTTCGCGGGGGCCTCGCGCACGTGCTGGTACGCCACGGCGACCGGGGAGTCGCCGATGAACGGCGGGCGTCCCGTGAGGAGCTCGAAGAGCAGGCAGCCCGTGGAGTACAGGTCGCTGCGGGCGTCGACCGTCTCACCGCGGGCCTGCTCGGGAGAGAGATACTGCGCGGTGCCGATCACGGCGTGGGTCTGCGTCATGGTCGCCGCGGAGTCCGCGACGGCACGGGCGATGCCGAAGTCCATGACCTTGACGGCACCCGTCGGGGTGATCATCACGTTGGCGGGCTTGATGTCGCGGTGCACGATGCCGGCGTGGTGCGAGTACTCGAGGGCCGACAGCACGCCCGCGGTGATCTCGATCGCCTCGTCGATCGGGACGGCCTGCCCGTCGCCGAGGATGTCGCGGACGGTGTGCCCCTCGACGTACTCCATGACGATGAACGGCACGTGCGCCGTCCCGCCGCCGGGCTCGACGTGGGTGTCCTCGCCCGTGTCGTAGACCGCGACGATCGCAGGGTGGTTCAGTGCCGCGGCGGCCTGTGCCTCGCGGCGGAACCGGGCCAGGAACGACGGGTCGCGCGCGAGGTCCGAGCGCAGGATCTTGATCGCCACGGTCCGTCCGAGACGGGTGTCGTGGCCGATGTGCACCTCGGCCATACCGCCTCGGCCGATGAGCTCACCGACCTCGTACCGGCCGGCAAGTACCCGGGGAGCGTTGTCCACCACTTAGGAGTCCTTCGATGTCGTCGGGGCCGAGGACCCAGAAGGGCCCGGCACAGTACTGAGCATCATCCCATCGTCGGACGTCAGGTCCGGGGACGAATGCAACGATCTGGTCACGTTCGGGGCGGAACCGGCCCCCTCGGAGCGTTCGTCGCCGCCTCCCACGAGGGTCGCGACGAGCACGACCAGCAGGAGCCCGAGGAGGGCGAGGAGCGGCCACGAGAACCCCTTGGCGAATCCACCGATCCGCTGGCCGGTCGTGGTCGACGTCCTGACGGGCGGCGCGTCCTGGGACGCGCGCCGACGCTCGGCGCGGGTGACCCCAGCGGGGGCCGCCCTGCCGGGGCCGCCCTGCACGGTGGCGCGCGACGGCGTCGGGCCTGACTCCGTGCGGCGCGGGCGCGTGGCCGACGCGCCACCGTGCATCTCCCGCCGCGGCGGGTACGAGCGCGGTGCGTCCGTGGGCGGGTCCGCCGCCACGGAGGCCGAGGCGCGCTCCCACGGGAGGGCGGTCGGCTCGGCCGGGCCGGGGACGGGAGGCGCGGGCGGAGGCGGCGGTGGAGGCGGGAACGCCTGGCCGTCGAAGACGGGAGTGCTCGGGGGCGCGGCCGACGCCGCGGAAACCGGCGCGGACGCCGCCGACGGTGCGGAGAGCGCCGAGTGACCCGAGTAGCCCGACTGGGCCGAGTAGCCGGACTGGGCGGAGTAGCCGGACTGGGCGGACCGCGCGGAGTCCTGCGACCGCGGGGACGAGATCATGGGCAGCGGGCGCGACCGCAGCTCCTCGGGGATCTCGAGCGGCGTCGGCGAGCTGGGCGGCGGCGCCGCGCCGTGGCGGGCCGGCTGCGCCCGGCGAGACCGCCGTGACGGGCCGCCTGCGCGAGCGGTCGCCCCCCACGGGTCGCGTGCGATGGTCTCGACGAGGTCGTCGAGCGTCTGTGCGAGCGCCGACGCCGGCATGGGCCGCGCCTTGGGGTCCTTCGCGAGCATCGCGTAGATGAGCGAGGCGAGCGACGGGTGCACGTGCGCGGGCAGCGGCGGCACCTTCTCGTTGACGTGCGCGACCGCGATGTCCACGGGGGTCGAGCCCGTGAACGGCCTGTTCCCGGCCACCGACTCGTACGCCACGATCCCCAGCGCGTACACGTCGGAGGCGCCGGTCGCGGCCTGGCCGATCGCCTGCTCGGGCGACAGGTACTGGGCCGTGCCCATGACCATGCCCGTCGCCGTCATGGGGATCTGGTTCGCGGCGAGGGAGACCCCGAAGTCGGTGATCTTCACGACCCCGCGCGGCTCGAGCAGGATGTTGCCGGGCTTCACGTCACGGTGCACCACGCCCGCGACGTGCGCGGCGTGCAGCGCCCGAGCGGTCTGCGCCAGGATGGGCAGGAGCTTGGAGGGCATGAGGACGGGCTCGCGCTCCAGGAGGTCGGCCATGGGCTCGCCCATGACGAGCTCCATGACCAGGTAGCCCGACTGGTTCTGCTCGCCGTAGTCGTACATCTGGGCGATGTTCGGGTGCGACAGCGCGGCGCTGTTGCGCGCCTCGGTGCGCAGGCGCTCCAGGAAGTCCTCGTTGCCCGCGTACTCCTCGCGGAGCAGCTTGACCGCGACCTCACGCCCGAGCGCGCTGTCGTTCGCGACCCACACCTCGCCCATGCCGCCGATCGCGATCCGGCGCACGAGACGGTAGCGGTCGCCCAGCGCGAGCCCTTCCACGGGCCTCACTTGTTCAACACCGCCTCCATCACTGCCTTCGCGATGGGGGCGGCCACGGCACCGCCGGTCGCCTCGTTGCCGCGGTCGCCGCCGTTCTCCACGATCACGGCGACCGCGACCTGCGGGGCGTCGGCGGGGGCGAAGCCCGTGAACCACGCGTGCGGGGACTTTTCCGGGTCGTTCTCGGCCGTGCCGGTCTTCCCGGCGACCTGGACTCCGGGGATGCGCGCGGGCTTGCCCGAGCCGTTGTCCACGACCCCGACCATCATCGACGTGAGCTGCTGGGAGACCGTCGGGGAGACCGACGTGCGCAGGAGCGACGGCTCGGTCTGCTCGACCACGTCGAGGTCTGCTCCCCGGACCGTCTGCACGGTGTAGGGCGTCATCTGCTTGCCGCCGTTGGCGATCGCGGCCGACACCATGGCCATCTGCAGGGGCGTGACCTTGACCTCGCCCTGGCCGATCGAGGCACGCGCGAGCTCCGCAGCGTCCTCGGTGACCTCCGCGGACGGGAAACGGCTCGGCGTGACCGTCATAGGGACGGAAAGGTCCGTGTCGAACCCGAAGGCCTCGGCCTGGTCCCGCATCGCGTCGTCGCCGAGCGTGACGCCGAGGTCCGCGAACGCCGTGTTGCACGAGATCCGCAGGGCGTCCGCGAGCGTCTGCTCGCCCGTCGGCGAGCAGCGGGTGCCGCCGAAGTTCAGGAGCGTCCGCGTCGAGTTCGGGTACTGGTACTCGTCCGGGGCGGGGATCACTGTGTCCGGCGTGTACTGCCCGGACTCGAGTGCCGCCGCAGAGGTCACGACCTTGAACGTCGAGCCGGGCGGGTACGTGTTGCCCGCGATGGCCCGGTTGACGAGCGGGTCGCCGTCGGCGTTGATGAGGGACGTGTAGGCCTCGCTCGCCGCCTTGGTGTCGTGGTTCGCGAGGACGTTCGGGTCGTACGACGGCTTGGAGACCATCGCGAGGATCTTCCCGGTCGACGGCTCGATCGCGACGACCGCGCCACGCTGCTCGCCCAGCGCGTCGTACGCGGCCTGCTGGGCCGCGGGGTCGATCGTGAGCTCGACGGACGCACCCTGGGGCTTCTGGCCGGTGATCATGCCCTGGAGCCGGTCGATCCACAGCGTGCTCGCCTGGCCGTTGAGGAACGCGTTCTCGCTGCGCTCGATCGCTGACGTGCCGTTGACGATCGAGAAGAACCCGGTGACGTGCCCGAACACGGGCCCGTTGGTGTAGGAACGCTGGTAGCCGTACGGGTCGTCGACCGGGGTCGAGAGCGCGACCGACTCCCCCGCGACGACGATGGGCCCGCGGAAGTTCCCGTACTCGCGGTACACCTGTCGCTTGTTGCGCGGGTCGTTGTTGAGCGAGTCCGCCTGGACGAACTGGATGTAGGTGGTCGAGACCATGAGCGCCAGGAACATGACGAGCACGACGGTCGCCACGCGGCGCAGGGGGACGTTCACAGGTTCTTCCGCTCGGTGTCGTCGATGATCTCGGTCGCCCCGGTCATCGGGTCGCCACCGTCCTGGGGGCGGTCGGTGCGCACGACCTGCGTGGGCAGGTCCTGGGAGGGGGCGCCACGCGAAGGCCCGACGGCGGCGCTCGCCTCGCCCGCCTCGACGGCCTCCTGGGAGCCCGCGCCCACCGCGACGGGCTGAGGGCCCGTGCTCGGACCGGTCGCCGTCTGCGACGGGGCGACCTGGCCGCGCACCGGCAGGGACGACGGACGGCGGGCGTTGTCGGAGATCCGGAGCAGCAGGCCGACCACGAGCCAGTTCGCGAGCAGCGACGAACCGCCCTGCGCGACGAACGGCATGGTCAGGCCCGTGAGCGGGATGATGCGGGTGATCCCGCCGATCACGACGAAGAGCTGCCACGCCATGACGAACGCGAGGCCGCCCGCGAGGAGCTTGCCGAACCCGTCACGCACGCCGATCGCGGTCCGCAGGCCGCGCTCGACGAGCACGAGGTACATGACGAGGATCGCGAGCAGACCCGCGAGCCCGAGCTCCTCGCCGAGCGACGTGTAGATGAAGTCCGAGTAGGCGTACGGCACGAGACGCGGATAGCCCTGGCCCCAGCCGGTGCCGGTCAGCCCGCCGTTCGCGAGCCCGAACATCCCGCCCACGAGCTGGCCCGAGCCCCCCGGGTCACGGCCGAAGATCTCCGGGGCCAGCGGGTTGAGCCACACGTCGACGCGTGCCTGGACGTGGGGGAACGCCGACGCGGCGACGACGGCACCCACGGCGAACATGCTCAGGCCGATCGCGACCCAGCTGAACCGCTCGGTCGCGATGTACAGCATGGCGACGAAGAGCCCGAAGAACAGGAGCGAGGTACCCAGGTCCCGCTCGAAGATGAGGACCGCGAGCGAGGCGGCCCACACGATGACGAGCGGGCCGAGGTCGCGCAGGCGCGGCAGCTGGAGCCCGAGGACCTTGGGGCCGGCGAGCGCGAGCGTGTCCCGGTTGGTCACGAGGTAGCCGGCGAAGAAGATCGCGAAGGCGATCTTCGCGAACTCGGCGGGCTGGAGCGACATGCCCGCGATGTTGACCCAGATGCGGGCGCCGTTGATGTTCCGGCCGATGACCGGGAGCAACGGCAGGACGACGAGCACCAGACCGACGATCATCGCCGTGTACGAGTACTTGCGCAGGGTCCGGTGGTCCCTGAGCAGCCAGACGACGCCGCACGCCGCGACGACGCCGAGCACGGTCCACATCAGCTGCTTCGTGGCGAGGTCCGACGGAGAACCCACGATCGAGCCACCGATGGCGATGCGACCGATCATCGCGAGGCCGATGCCGTTGAGCGCGACCGTGACGGGCAGGATCACCTGGTCGGCGTAGGGCGCCTTGATCCGCAGGACCACGTGCGCGCCCACGGCGAGCACCACCAGGACCAGGCTGTGCAGGAGGAAGTTGTCCGGGAGCTGGTCCATGAGCCCGAACCCGACCGAGGCGTACGAGCCGATGCCGAGAGCGAGGGCGAGCACGAGCAGGCCCGCCTCCGCCCGGCGCGACGGGCGCTTCGTGGAGGCTGCGGTGTGCGGCTCGACCGTGGCCATCAGGGCGCCGCCGGGGGAACCGTGGTGTCCGCGGGCGGGACGGCGGGATCGGCCGGTGCGACCGGGTCGACGGGCGGGACCGTCTCGGCGTCCGCGGGGGACGCGGGCTGTTCCGTGGTCTCGGTCTCGGTGTCGGTCTGGGCGTCGGCCACCAGGCGGGTCGCGCGTTCGCGCGCGTCGTCGAGGGACGTCGCGCTGATCGTCTCCTGGAGGCGGTCGACGACGTACGGCGGCAGGTCGTCGACCTTGTCCCCCGTGAGCTCGACCGGGGTCGACAGCGTGAGCGGACCTGCGCTCGTCGGGACGCCGCGGAACACCGCGACCTGGCCGTCGGAGACGCCGACGTAGTACTGGTCCTGGGTCCAGCGGTACCCGTACAGGGCGCCGGCACCGATCACGGCCAGCACGACGACGGTGACCACCGGGGCGATCCATCGTCTGGTGCGCTTGGCGGGCCGCACGTCAGAGTCGTCGCCGGCCACGACCACGGTGCCTTCCGTGCCGTCGGCGGGCGCCGGGGAGGTGTCGGTGGACTCCTCGTCCGCGGCGGCCTGCTGCTGGGCGGCGCTCGCCGTGGCGACGAGCGAGGCCGCCCGCGCGGCCGGACCGTCCTGGGCGGACGTCGGGCGGTCGCGGTCGATCGCCGCGGAGCCGACGACGACCGGCGCCGTCGAGGGCCCGGCGCCGTCGGGAAGGGTGTCCAGGTCGACGACGTCGACGACGACGACCGTGACGTTGTCCGTGCTGCCCGCGCGCAGCGCGAGGTGCAGGAGGCGCTCGGCGCACTCGTCGGTGTCCTTGACCGAGATCAGGGTCTGCTCGAGCGTCTCGAGGCTCACGAATCCCGAGAGGCCGTCCGAGCAGAGCATCCAGCGGTCACCCGGGCGGGCCTCGCGGACCGACATGTCGGGCGTCAGGTCGACGTCGAAGTCGCCGAGGACCCGCATCACGACGTTGCGCTGCGGGTGGTACTCGGCCTCCTCCGGGGTGATGCGGCCGGTGTCGACCAGGTGCTGGACGAACGTGTGGTCGGTCGTGACCTGGTTCAGGACGCCGTCGCGCAGCAGGTAGGCGCGCGAGTCACCGAGGTGCGCCATCGCGAGCGTGTTGCCGCTGCGCAGGAGGGCCGTCACGGTGGTGCCCATGCCCGCGAGCTCGGGCGTCTGCTCGCTGCGCTCGACCAGGTCGAGACGGGCGTTGTCGATCGACGACTCCAGGAGGCCGAGAGCCTCGTCCGGCCCGTGCGACTCGCCGTCGAGCGGGGCGAGGGCTGCCACGGCGAGGGACGACGCGACGTCGCCGCCGGCGTGCCCACCCATCCCGTCGGCCACGACGACGAGGTGCGGACCCGCGTAGCCCGAGTCCTGGTTGTTCGACCGGACCAGGCCCACGTCGGAGAGGGCGGCGTACTTCAGCGCGATGTTCATGCCGGGCGCTACCGCTGCAGCTCGACGATGCTCTGACCGACCCGCACGCCCACACCCGGTGGCAGGGCTTCGATACCGGTGATGCGTCGATCGTTGATGTACGTGCCGTTCGTCGAGCCGAGGTCCTCCACGTACCAGGTCCCGCCCTGGGGGAAGATCCGGGCGTGCCGGGACGACGAGTAGTCGTCGTCGAGGACGAGTGTGCAGCTGGGAGCACGCCCCAGCAGGATCGAGGAGGCCGAGAGCGGGACGGTGGTGCCGCGCAGCGGGCCGGCGGTCACGACGAGCCGTGTCGGCCCGGTCGGCGCAGGGGCCGCGGGCGTGGGAGCCGACGGAGCAGCTCCGCGCGACGGTGCGGAACCGCGCGACGGGGTGGCACCCGTGGCAGGGTGCGTCTCCTGGGTGCCCCGGCCCTTGCGCGCCGTGATCTTGGTGCCGTACAGGTCGCGTCGCAGCACACCGATCGCGGCGAACACGAACACCCACAGGAGGACCAGGAATCCCAGCCGCAGCAGGGTGAACGTCAGCTCGGTCATGCGGAGGGGATCACCAATCCTCGTTGTCGGGCGCACCCGTCCAGAACATGATGCGGGTCCGCCCGATGGTCAGGCTGTTCCCGTCGAGCAGGGTAGCGGCCGGGACCTGGTGGCCCTCGACGAAGAGACCGTTGGTCGAGCCGAGGTCCGTCGCGATCACACCGTCCGGCGTGACCCGGATCTCGAGATGGCGACGGGAGACGCCCGGGTCGTCGACCACGATGTCGGCCTCGGACCCACGCCCGATGACCGTCACGGGCCCGGTGAGCAGGTACCGCTGCCCGTCGATGTCGACCAGAGGGTGACGGGCGCTGGGCGCCGAGCTCGTCGCCGGCGCGACGTTCCCCCGCACGCTCGCGGACCGGAGCTGGAAGCGCCCGGTGTCCAGGGAGTCCTCCTGCTCGAACGACACGCTCACGGGGCCGACGAACGCGTAGTGCTGCGACGCCGCGTGCTCCGTCACGTTGGCAGCGAGCTCGTCGGCGAGCGACTCCGCCCCCCAGCCCTCGACCTGCGCGTAGTCGTCCGGCGACAGCTCGATGGTGAACTGGTTGGGCACGACCGTCCGGTCGCGGTCCACGACCGCGGCCCGGTCGTCGACCTCACGACGCAGTGCGCTCGCCAGCTCGACGGGCTTGACCTCGCTGCGCCCGACCTTGAAGGCGTTGTTGACGACGCGTTCGACGCCCTTCTCGAAACGATCCAGGACTCCCATGCCACCTCCTCCCTCATCGACGTTGCTTCGACCGGGTACACGGTCCCCGGGCAGACTACCTAGATCGTAACGACCCGGGGCCTCGCCGAGCCGGTGATCGGCTGAAGTGGACGGGGAGATCAGGGGGAGATCGGGTGCCGCGGGCGTGAGGCGGTCGCCGGAGCGGGGTACTGTTCTCTCTGGTGCAGCACCGGGCTCCGGCTCAGGTGAGGCGCCTGTGGAAGACCTCTTGGAGGTGGCCCGACGACCGATGCAGGTCTGGGTCGGCTCTCGTGATAATCTTCTGCGGCACGCGCGAGTGGCGGAATGGCAGACGCGCTAGCTTCAGGTGCTAGTGTCCGAAAGGGCGTGGGGGTTCAAGTCCCCCCTCGCGCACGTGAGGGCTGTTTCCTTGGAACAGCGCAGTTGGTAACGAATCTCCTGTCCGGAATCATCCGGGCGGGAGATTCGTCGTTTCAGGGGGTCCTCGGTGGCTGTGGCCGGGAGGTTCGAGCGTGGTGTTGCCGCTCGGAGGGAGCTGTTGCCCCGGTATTGCTCACGCACGGGCGTTCTTGGGCGCGTTGATGCGGTCGAGGTCTGGCGGCTGGTGACGTGGTCGCGGTCTAGAGGCTTGGCGGGGTCAGGGGCCGCGGGTGCGGTAGATCCAGTCGGGCTCGTGGCGGTGGGGTTTCTCGTCGAGCTCGATCTGCCAGGGGTCTGGGAGTCCGCGTTCGATGTACCAGTGGTGCAGGTGGCGCATGTTGTAGCCGGCGAACGCCAGGGTGAGCATGAACGTGGTGGCGGTGTGGCCGAAGACGCGTAGGTAGCCGCGGTTCATGCTGGTGGTGTTGTAGCGGATGTTGCCGAAGAGGCCTTCGATCAGGCTTCGTCGTGCGAAGGACAGGGCCCAGGTGGTCGACCGCCAGGGTAGGTGCTGTCGGTCGCGCGCCCGCAGGGTGTCGGGGACTGTCAGCGTGACGCCGCAGCCGCACGGCACGCCCCTGGTGCAGTTGGTCGTCGGTACTGCTGGGCCCAGGCGCATGGTGGCGGGGGTGTTCGGGCAGCGTACGTGCCCGGCGAGAGCGGGGCCTTTGAGGCGTTGGGTTCCTCGGGTGTCGTTGTGGCGGTTGTGCGGGACGAGGCGGTAGGGCTCGCGGGCGTCGAACTGTTCGTGGATGAGCGCCTTGTCGGCGGCTGTGTCGGTGGGGTTGGGTGGCTCGAGGTCGCGGAGGGCCTGTGGGAGCGCGCTGGAGTAGAGGTGGCCGTCCTGCCAGATCGTTCTTGCTCTCGGTCCAAGGCGGGTGCCTCGCTGGGAGATGTGGAGGTCCATGACGAGGCGGATGCTCCGGTTGCGCAGCGGGTGGGCGAGGTTCTCCGCGCTGGCGGTCGTGTAGCCGCGGTCCAGGAGGACCTCGTCGGCCCGGTGCCGTGTGGCGTGGAAGGCGTCCAGGAGGCTCAGCGCTGCGGCGGCAGAGCCGCGGGACCCGGGGCGCACGGCGATCCCGAGGGCCAGCTGGGGTATCGGTTCTCCCCCGACCGATGGGCAGCCGGTTATCGCGTGGGTCGAGTACCCATGGAACCGGGACGTGGGGCGCCGGTCGGTCGAGGTGCGATATCCCCATGCGGCGTCGTGGTCCGCGGACCAGTAGGTGTCGCCGTCTTCGTCGATCGAACGGTGTCCTGGGCGCGCATGGCTTTCGAAGTTGGTGCTGTCGATGGCGACCGTCGTGGGAATCGGGACGGTGGCGGGGATGCTGGTCAAGATCATCCGCACAGCGAACTCGTCCAGGTTCGCCGCGATGTAGTAGCAGGTGGGCGGACAGGGCCACACGTCGCCTGTGCGCGGGTCGGCTTCTACCTCGTGGTTGTGCACGGAGCAGGTGCCGGACTCGATCTCTCGGAGGAGGGCTCGGTATCCGCTGTAGAGGCGGGCGTACCGGACAGTGCGGTCGATCGGGAAGCCCAGTTTGAGTCGCTGTGACTTTGTCAGGATCTTCAATTCGGCGGCGACGTCGGTGAGGAGAAGCCGCTCGGGTGCCGTCAGGCCGTGGAAGACGATCGCCGCGAGGACTGCTTCGACGGGGTAGAGACGTCTGCGGCCCTTGGTCCGGTGAGCTGCGGCGACCAGTCGGAGTGCTTCGAGTGAGTGCGCGTAGGCGTAGGCGCGACGAAGTCGCTGATTGACGGTGAGCGGGATCTGGTGCGCACGGACGGTGCTGGCCTCCGGTGAAGGACGCTGGGCTGTCGCCAGTGCGAGGCTCATCGGCGGGTGATCTCCTCGAACAGGTCCGCTTCGTCGATCGGTGGCAGGTAGGTCATGAGGTGACCGAACGTCTTCCAGGACGTGACACCGGCCATCTGGGCGAGACCGTTGAGGTGGACCCGGTGCTTCAGGTGCTGCAGCAGCCAGGTAGCGCGCAGCCGATGGGCCTTGAGGTCAGGGCAGTCCGGCGGAAGGTCGATGTCCTCGAGCAGATGCCCGAGGGGTGCGCGGTCCCATCCCTTGGCCACGAACCCGAGGATCGACGAACCGGGATCCTCGACGCGGATCCGATCGAGAGTGACATCGTGGGGCGGGCTCACAGGGACGAGGCGAGCTCGATCACCAGGGATCCTCAGGCACAGGCGCCCCTGTCGTGCGACGAGGTCACCGGTCGTGGCCGACCGTGCCTCGCGCGGGTAGGCGCCGGTCCCGAGTCCGATGGCAAGGAGAGCGCTCAAGCGGCGTCGCTGCAGCGCCGTGCGTTGATGTGCGGCGACCTCCAGCAGACGAGCGACCTCCGCCGGCGTGTAGGGGACGATCGCATAGTCCCCGCGCAGACGCTGAGCTCGCGGGGGCCACGGCGCCTTACGCGTCACGGCCGCGGAGAAGCGACGCAGATCGGAGCGTCGGGTGGCCCGCGATGACTCGGCTAGGTGTCCGCACGCAACCGCGATGTAGCGCTCGACCATGTCCGGAGTGAAGATCGACTCCCGATCCAGCGGCATCCCCTGGCGATGCGCCCAGACGACGAACTGCGACAAGGTGCGCATGGTTTCGGTCGCCCGACGCCGGTCGACGGGTTCCAGGTCGAGACCGACCTGACGAGTGAATTGGGCGACCGGTTCCCAGTGCTCGGGGCGGATCGCGTTCGGTGAGTACCCGCGCACGACGTTGGTGGCGTGGGCGAGTTCTTCGGCGTGGCGGTTGACGGACTCAGTTCCAGAAGAGCACTCTGAAGGTGCTGAAGACATGGACGTACCCCCAATTGGCCTTGCGGGTGTTTCTGACAACGGCAGTAAGAGTCCGCTGTAGTGGCGTGGCGATCGGGTTCAGGAGCTGGAACTCCTGGGCCCGTTTTCGCGCGTTCGGCGCCCTGCGCCGATCCCGATCAGTCCATAGAGGTGCCGTTGCCGTTGCCGTTGTCGAGGGCGCGGGAGAGGACGTTGGCGAGCACCACGGTCACGGGAAGCCCGGACTCGTGGGCAGTGTCGTACAGGCGCTGGGCGATGGTGGCGGGGATGCGTGCGTCGAGACGCACCAGCTCTTCCGGCTTGTAGGCGCGCTCGTGGGACGCAGGTCTACCGGTACGTGCGGGTCGGATGACGATCCGGCCCTCATGACGCTCGTCCACCTGTTCCACCTCCCGATCGAGATCGCACACATCCGACGTCATTTCGGGTCCGTAGACCCGATCACGTCGGATGGTCAGTCCGTCAGAGAGGGTTGGTGGTCTTCAAGCGCCACGTGGCAGATCGCCCAGACGATGTGGCGGGCCCCCGCACTAGGTACGGGCAACCACTTCCAAGGTAGCGGGGACTTTTGAGCAGCCGGTGCTAGACACGCGGCGCGTCGGTACTTTCGAGGAACTGATTGACGGCAACTTTCGCAGGTTCCGCAAACCAAGGCTGTGTGCAAGTACGAGCAGGTCAAAGACCGCCTTATCGTCACGCGGCCGCGTCCACGAGATAGCCGAGATGGGGCGGTACCTCGTCGAGCGGCATCGTGTCCGTGGAGGCGACGATCACTGCGGGGCGGGCTGCGCGAGGCTCGTTGGACCTTCTCGGCCGCGGCAGTGAGGTCACCCGCGGTATCCCTGTGGGCGGCTGGCGCGTCGTGTCGGGTCGGCGCGCAGTCGGCCGTTCGCGAGCCGACAGAGGTAATACCTCGGGCCTGGACGTTCGGTTTCACCCGCCAGGGAGAATTGGCAACGACTACCTTCGGGACATGCCCGACGGAACCAGTGTTGTTGCTGCAACTGCCGCGTGCGTCGCCGCGGTGCTCGTCGCTTGGCAGTCATGGGAGACGCGAAAGAGCGCGGGGGCTTCACAGAAGGCCGCCGAAGCAGCTGCAGCTGGTCTCGAGACTGCGAACAACGCCCTCGATGTCGCGCGGCGAGAAGAGAGCCACAGCAGGATGCTCGTCTCCGAGGCCCAGCGAGCTCGGATCGATGCGGCGCTACCAGCTATCTCGGTGCTCGCAGCGCGGGACGTGTACTGGCCACCGGTGACCTCCTCCAATCTGCAGTCTGGGTCCTGGACGCCGTGTGGTGAAGATGAGTCATGGTCGCTCCCTTCCGACGCGGGGAAGGCGCTTGGCGTACAAGGTGAGATCCACTTCCACAACGGCAGCCAGAAGCTCGTCGAACTCCGGATCGACTACACGCCGGCCGATGGAGGCCCGCGGGTGTTCGATGACGTCGTAGCGCTCGAACCAGGCGCCCGCGCTCGTCGACAGTTCCTCACCTGGGCGCGGATCGGAGAGTGGGCACAGGCAGATAGCGAGGGTTGGCTGAACTTCGAGGGTCGGCTACCCACCGTTGTCTACTCCGACCATCTGGATAGTGGGGTCGGTGTGGAATGGATGTTCGCTCTCGGTCCCGCCGCCCCGATCTACGAGTCGGACGAGAGAGAGCCTGGTCGATACAGGCTGGTCACCGCAACACCTTCACCTGACCGGCCTCAGCCGCCCCGACCGTCCCTCTATGTCGAACGCGAACGTCGGTCGTATTGGCTCGACCGCCTCAAGGGGATCGAGCTTCCAGCGCCTGGCGACGCCGTGTAGGCCCTCATCCGAGCGCGGCGAGGTGTCGGTAGAGGGTGTCTCGGGAGACGCCGAGCGCACGGGCGACGGCGGCGCGGGACTGGCCGCCGGCGAGGGCGACGCGGGCGGCGTCGATGCGGTCGGGAGTCATGACGGTGGGGCGGCCGCCGACGCGGCCGCGCGCTCGGGCGGCGGCGAGGCCGTCGAGGGTGCGTTCGCGGGCGAGGTCGGCTTCCATCTGTGCGACGGCCGCGAGCACGTGGACCATGAGGCGTCCGGCCGCGCTCGAGGTGTCGAGGGTCTCGGAGAGTGATCGCAGGGTGACGGCGCGCTCGTCGAGGTCGCGAACCAGGCGGGCGACGTGGGCGGCGGAGCGGCCGAGGCGGTCGAGCTTGGTGACGACGAGGGCGTCGCCTTCGCGCAGGCCAGCGAGCAGCCGTGCGAGCTCGGGGCGGTCCTCTCGGGTGCCGGAGGCCTTCTCCACGACGACGTCGCGCTCGTCGATGCCGCCCGGTCCGGTGAGGGCGTCTATCTGGGCGTCGAGGTTCTGCGCGGTCGTGGAGACGCGGGCGTAGCCGTAGGTGTGAGCCATGGGCTGACGGTAGCGAAAACCCCCGGGCCGCGTTCTGCGACGCCAAGGGTTTTCGGACACTAGTTCTGCGACATGACCTGACGGCGTGTCGCGGCGGCGGGAGGAGGGGCCTGAATAACGGTCGGTTCTGCGACATCGAAGAACCTTGGAAGCTCCCGGCAGGAGCGGGGCAGCCGACGGCCCGTGGTCAATGAACAGTGGAGGTCTTCAGATCGGTCGATCGGTCGATGGGTGAGGGCGGTGGCGCCGGATTGCCCAGATCGTGAGTGGCGCCCTGATTGCTGTTGGCAGCAACCAGAATGACCAGGCCGGAAGTCGTTCCCACAAGGGCAGATGCGGTCCGTTGTCGACCTAGAACGCGGTTAGCATCGTGATGTACGCCAAGCCCATCCATGCGTGCGCACCTTCACTGCCGCCGCGCCGCGGGGGTTGTGCCAACCGAGCAGCGCGGCGGCCAACGCGATGCTCCCCAGCGCGGCAAGGTGGATCGTGGCCGGCCGGCGGATCACCACCATGGCAAGCATCGATCCGAAGAGGGCGATGGTCCCGCCGAGGAAGACGCGCCCCGCCCCGATGTGCCACGCCCAGCCCTCGCGCGTGAGCATCGCCAAGAGTCCGGCGGGCACAGCGGTGTCCCCTGCGGTGATGTGAACGACCAGCGCCACGTCGAAGACCGCGCCGCAGGAATACGGCAAAACGATGTGGGACGTGGCTCCCGCCATGGGAAGAAGCCTTGGTCGAGCTGTGCGGTGCCCACGGTGACGGCTGCTTGTGCGTCGTCGAGCGTGAACAGCGCTCATGGTCGCGGCGCGCCACCCGTGATTGGTCTACGAGCAATGGCCCAGGACGACGAAGCAGGCACTCGTTCTCCCCCTAGCCTCCCAGAGGGGTAGTCGCGTTCGCCGGGGGTGGCACGGTCCGAGCGAGCCCCATCGGGTGACAAGGACTCCACTGGATAGACCTGTGCACCCTGCCGGGCTACCCTCAGGCGGTTCGATGCACGGCCGGCACCTGGTAGCTCCCGTCGAGCACCTCAGGGCCCGGGGCGTACATGCGCAGGAGCGGACGGAACGGTCCGGTGGGCGCCGGGAGCCAGTTCGTCCCGTCGGTCGGCCGGTCGTGGCTCATGACGATTGTGACCGCGCCGTCACGATCGGTGACCAGGCCCGGCGTGCGGTCGCCGATCGAGTACCGGTCGATGGGGTTGTCGACGAGGAAGAAGTTCGGCACGTCGTACATGGTGAGCGACCAGAACGCGTCGATCGGAGGGGTCGGGGACAGGCGCAGCGTGTAGGTGTTCGTGCCGTCGAGTTGCTGCCCGTCGGCGTCGACGTAGGTCATGACGTATGCCGCTTCATAGCCGTGGTTGCCCCACAGACCGCCGAGCGCGGCCGCCGCGCGCTCCGCGATGCGCACTTCGGGGTCGGTCAGCTTCCACCCGGGCTCGTCCAGCGTGCCGACCTCGAAGAAGTCGAGGTTGTAGTCGAAGACATGCAGCGTCACCTGCCAGCCGTTGACGCGAGGGCTGTTCCCCGAGTGCAAGATCTCCTCCAGCGCAGCCTCGCCCTGGGCCTTACCTTCCACGAGCGCGGCCCGGACGTCGGCGTCCAGCGTGGAGACCGGGGTCGCACCCGTCAGGCCCAGCGACTCGAACGATGCCTGCAGCCCGGCGTCGCGCGGTGCAGGTGCGAAGGCCCGGGACCACACCCGATACCGCTCCCAGAAGTCCAGCGCGTCGTCACCCGTGGACGTCACCTCGGGCAGCCCCTCGGGTGGGACGAGCGAGCGGTTGACCGGCGTGAGCGTCATGGCGTCCTGGAGCGCGTGCACCGCTGGCAGGTCGTCGGGGCCGTCGACGGCCCAGCGGCCGACGATCGACGCGATCCGCGTGGGAAACTGGATCACGGTCGAGGTCCCCTCGGTCGGCTCGTCCCAGCCAGGCGGCACCAGGAGGAACGTGCCTGCTCCGGTGCCCGTCGCACGCTTGCCGACGTAGGCAAAGTTGTTCGTCCAGGCGTCGACGAACTGCAGGACGTAGTAGCGCCCGCCGGTGTCCGGGACGGACAGGACGACTGGTCCGTTGCCCAGGTCGATCTGCGCGATCGAGTACACAGTGTCGTTGTTGATCGACACGAACGTGTCTGCCGGCCCGGCGAGCTCGCGTGCGTGACCGAACGTGTTGAACGGCGCCCCCGGTACCGACCCGATCCCGGTCGTCGCGTACCTCTCGACCTGCGCCAAGTCGAAGACCAGCGGAAAGCCATACAGAAACGCCTTCGCCGCCGCGTCCACCAACCGAGCCTCCGCCATGACCCCTCCTCCGTAGGGCCCGGCACATCCGCACCCGCGTCGAGCCTAGGCTCCTTACACGACTGCGGCGCGGCGATCACTGCGAACGGCGACGAGGGCGGTCCTATACGTGACACCACAGGTCCCGACCAGCAATCTCGGTACCAAACCCCAGGTCCACTGTCTGGGATACCCACTGCATCATTGATGCCATAGCCACCAGTCCGCCGTCTTTGTGCAGACGGTAGTGATTACGCGGGGCCTTGCCCGCTCCTACCGTCGATCTTGCCGGTTCGGGCCTCGGGTAGCACACCAGCGTTCGTAAACCAGACTCCTCCCGGGACGTCGTCTACTCCGATCCCTGGGGTTGGTTCAAGGGGGTCTGTCGACACGTAGAGCTCCTACGCGATCGACCCGTACGCTCGTCGGCGTCGGCGGAGCACGTTGTGGAGCCGTTTGACCTGCTCGAGCGCGATGTTGTCGGTCACGGCGGGGTTGGAGCGGCGCGGAAGGTGCTGGCGTAGGGATTCTCCGGAGCGTCCCCATTCTCGGATGCAAGCCGGATGATCTCTGTGCGTGGATAGCGGCGTTGACCGCCGGGAGTTCTGATCGAAGTGAGAAGGCCCGAGTCGGCCCATCTCGCTACGGTGCGAGCGTCCACGCGGAAGATCGCCGCGACCTCACCGGGAGTGAGGAATGGCGAGCTGGCACGGTCGAGGTTCATCGGTGCTCCAAAGGTTCGCAGTCGTTCGAGAAAGCGCGGATCGGATCGGTCGCGCATCGGATCGTGGGGCCGGGATTGCCCCAGGCGCATCATGGCCGGCCACACCTCGGTGTGGTCGGCCATGATGCTGTCGGGTCGTGGTGGTCAGTGCTCGTTCCGGCGGCGCCGAACCGCCAGGAGAGCCGTCCCACCTCCCACCAGGACGATGCCGCTCAGGGCGGCGAACGCGACGCTCACGCCCGTGTTCGAGAGCCTCGACGGTGACGCGGGTACCGCCTTCGGCGTCGGCGTCGGCTTCTGAGCCGGGCTCGGCCCGGGCGTCGGAACCGCAGCCGGGGTCGGCGGCGTGGTCGGTGGGGCGGTCGGGGTGGGCGTCGGGGTCGGTGTCGGTGCGGGGGGTGTGTCGATGTGGACGGTCTGGGGTTCGGAGTTGATGTCGGTGTGTTCGGCGATCTTGACCGTGGCGTTGAGGATGGTCTCGAAGACGACGAGGTCTGTGCCGCTGTGGCCGGCCGGGACGGTGAAGTCGAGGGTGGTGGTGCCGTCGGCGGTGGTGGGGGTGAACGTGGCGGTGGCGGTGATGCCGGTGCTCTTGCCGGTGGCCTTGTTCATGAGCTCGCCGTTCAGCGTGTACTTCGTGCCGGGGGTCAGGCCGGTGTAGGTCACGGTGTCGGTGATGGTGCCGCCGTCTGCGGGCAGGGTGTGGTCACCGTCCGCCTTGTCGAGGGCGGTGGTCGCGACGGTGGGGGTGGGCGGTGCGGGGGGTGTGTCGATGTGGACGGTCTGGGGTTCGGAGTTGATGTCGGTGTGTTCGGCGATCTTGACCGTGG
>NZ_JACSQQ010000004.1:0-4001 GCF_014836555.1 Oerskovia rustica | reverse complement strand
GCCGCCGTCTGCGGGCAGGGTGTGGTCACCGTCCGCCTTGTCGAGGGCGGTGGTCGCGACGGTGGGGGTGGGCGGTGGCGTGGGCGTGTCGGAGATCTGCGCCTGTCGCGGCTTGGCCTCGGCGGTCGTGAGCTGCTGGAACGCCTTGCCGCGGCGTGAGTACTGTCCCGGCTGGGGGTCCCACACGTTCCCGGAGACGTACACGTACGTGCCGTTCGCGGTCAGGGTCACCGGACCGGTACCGGTCGGCGCCAGGTAGACGCTCGCGCCGTCGGTCACGGTGCTCACCGTGGCTCCCGCTGCGTCGACCACCCGTCCGCCCGAGGCGCTCAGGTGCACGATCTGCACCTGGTCGGTGTGCACGACGTACGGGCCGACCAGCCCACCGGCGGCCCGGGAGAAGGTGCTGGCGCGGGTCAAGGAGATCGAGCCGCCGTTGGGGCTGTTGGGGCTGACGCTTACCGCGTGGGAGATGTACCAGTTGTAGAGGGCGCGGGCGTCGGCCCCGGTCGTGATCCGGCTCGCGTCCACCGTGGGGGCGTCGCCGTAGTAGTGGATCGCCGTCTGGGTCGCGTCGATGACCTCGTCCGAGTCGAGACCGTTGATGCCGGTGATCGCCGATACCTCGGAGATCGTCAGGTAGGGGTAGGCGCGCTGGAGGATCCAGTTGATCTTCCCCTGCGCGTCGGCGGGACGGTTGTAGTCGAAGACCTGCGCGCTGGAGGCCTTCTGCGTGTACTTGACGCTGAAGCCCTCGTAGTTCGTCTCCGGGCCGGAGCGGTCGATCTGGAGACAGTATTGCCAGGTGCCGTTGGCCAGCCCCCACAGTGCGGACCAGGTCGACGAGCCGCCACCCCAGTCGGGGTTCGTGGCCTGGGTCTGGTCGCCCACCGCGGCCTGCGCGCTCGTGACGCCGGCGAGCAGGCTGCTGGTTCCGAGCAGCAGGGCCATCGCCGCGGCCGCACCGTAGGACACGGCGCCTCGTGCGCGTCGGGGACGTGCTGTCTGGTCGTTCCCGCGCCGTCTGGGACGCGAGATCCACCGGATCTTCATGGAGCTCTTCTCTCTGTTGCGGACGCTCCGTGCGACGCGATCGGCGGCGCAGGGAGGTCTCGGACCGGCACAGGCCGGTGATGGTTGGGCGGTGGCGCAGTCGTTGGTCGGCGGGCCATCGCGTTGGTCACGCGTGCGGGTTTGCACGGATGACGAAGGTGGGAAGGACTTCACCCGCCGCGCTCGAGCCGCACGGGTAGGCGGCGATCAGTCGTCCGACCGGTCCTGGGCCGCCGGGACGACCAGCGGCACGGACTGCCAGGCACCGGTCTCTCCGGTCCAGGGGTTCACGTAGCGAACGCTCGCGGTGTGGAGGCCGGTCGCGAGCTCGGGGAGCCGCACGAGGAGCCCGCCGGGCAAGGCGTGGGTCTCGCCGAGGGAGCCGTCGACCTTCGTCTGGACGACACCAGGGGAGCCGTGGATCCAGAGGGCAACGCCCGGACTGCCCGGGCGCTCGAACCCGGATGGCTCGAGGTGCCAGACGTCGATCGACGGCGCAGCGAACCGGTACGTCCCGACGAGCTCCTGGGGCGAGACGGCGCCGTCCTGATCTACCTGACGGACCGAGTACGTGTCGAGATCGGCCGTCCGCTCGGACGCGAGGAGCGCAACTTGCCAGCGACCCTCGTTGCCCACGACGGAGCTCGCGACGACGGTCCCCGTGGCGTCCAGCAGCTCGACCGTCGCGTGGGCGCTGCCCGTACCCGCGAAGAGAAGGGACCAGAGCGGCGCGGTCCCGCTGGGATGCGGGTCGACCGTCGGAGCGGGCAGACCGATGGCCGGGGCGGGAGCCGGGCCTTCTCCGCTCCGGTCGCGGCTGGCGAGATCGGAGGGGTCGGTCACACCTGTGGTCGGGGCGGACGCCTCGGCGTCGCGAGACCCGCTCGCAACAGCGTCGACCGCGTCGGGGACGCGGCCTGGCCGGGTGGCTGGGGGAGAGGAGTCGGGGGTGCCGGACCCGACGTCCACCTGGTCGTCGGGCGCCGGCGCCACCGCCCGGACCGGGGCCGGCACGGCGTCGTCGGAGGCTTCGATACCGGGAACCTGACCGGTGGCTTCGGGCGGCAGGTCGGGCGACCCGACCGCGGACCCAGCCGGTGCGGGCTGTTCAGTAGCGGGCTTGGCAATCGTCGATGGCGTCACTTCGTGCGTCAGGACGCCGGCCGCCGCGGCCGCACCCCCGACGACGAGTGCACCGACGGCCCATGCCTTGCCCGACCCGGAGGCCATCGCCCGGATCGAGCGTAGGGCATCTCGACGGGCGACCGGGCTGCGCCGGTGCAGCGAACGACGCTGGGAGAGCACGGCGTGCCGTCGCAGGACGCCAGGACCGAACAGGTCGACGCCTGCTGCGGCGAGGGGGGCGAGGATCACGGGAAGTCGCGCCGCCAGGTCGTTGATCTCGGCGGCGACGATCGAGCAGTGGAGGCAGTCCCGAAGGTGGGTCTCCACACGTCTCTGCTCCTCCGCCGAGAGCGTTCCTCGCTCCAGGGCAGGGAGCTGCTCGACGACCGTGCGACACGTGACGGCCAGACGGTGGTCGCTCAGGTGCGCCCGGAGCCACTCCTTGCGCAGCCCTTCCCGGGCGCGGACGGCGAGCGCGGAGGTCGCGTTGGGCGACAGACCGAGCCGGGCACCGGCGTCTCGTACGTTCAGCCCCTCCACGCACGTCAACCACAGCACCGACCGCCAACGCAGCGGGAGCGCCTTGAACGCCCGGACCGTCACCAGCTTCTCGAGCGAACCATCGGCCGGGTCCTCCACTGCGTCGTCGAGCGAGCGCTCGGCCACGTCGTGGAGGTCGCCCACCGGTTGGGGAGCGCGACGGCGGGACATGGAGATCGCCGTGTTGCGGACGGTCTGGTTGAGGTAGGGGCGGAAGGCCCCGTAGGGGCCACCCCCGGCGAGGATCGCGGCGAGGACCGCGCGGGTGGCCTCCTGGACGATGTCCTCGGGGTCGGCGATGCCGGCGTACTGGCGGGCGACGGAGAGAGCCGCGCCGTGATGGCGTTGCCACAGGTCGGCGTAGGCCTCGCGGTCTCCGGCCCGTACCTGGGCGACGAGCTCGACGTCGGTCAGCTCTGGGGTGCTGCTCGTCATGGAGTTTCCTTGGAGGTGGGGACGGGTGGTGGTCAGAGAGCCCGGATCCCGGCGAGGAGGTCGATCAGGGCGTTGGCGGCGTCGCACTCGGGACGGCAGATCTCGCCGGCCTTCGCATCGCACGCCGTGCAGGCGAACCACGCGTTCGCGTACTGCTGGTGCGCCGTGACGTCGCACTGCGCGAAGGCGGTCGCGCCGCACAGCCAGCATGCGAGCGAGGTGAGCGTCGCCGACTGCCGACGGGGATCGGGTGGGAACGCCTCGGTCGGTGCGCTGCTCATCGTCATGTCGTCCCTCCTCGCGGCGCCGGTCGGCTGCCGCTGCTTCCCATGGCACGCGCCGAGGGTCAATGTGATGACGCTGGCGCACTGTCGTCGTAGGGAGTTGGCTCGGGATAGGCCGGGCCGCTGGCCGAGGACGTGACAGCGACACCACCCACGACCAGCGGTTCCGAAAGCCTCGGACTCAGCGCTCGGAGCGCCGAGTCCGGCGGGCCAGGACGGTGATGACGCCACCGACCCCGAGTAGAAGAGCGGCCCCGAGGGCGTACGCACCTACCTCAGCGCCGGTGTGGGCCAGCGCCGATGACACCGTGGCGTGGTTGACCTTGACGGGCGTCACGGTGCGGGTCGTGGTCGCTGCGGACTTCGAAGCGACAAGGGCTTCCTGCGCGGGGACGGTGTGTGTCGTCAACAAGAGCGCGGCCGCGGGCTCCGCAACACTGGAGGGGTCGGCCTGGTCGGCCTGGTCGCCCTGGTCGCCCTGGTCGGTGGGGTCGGTCGTGTCGGTGGCGTCGGTGGGGTCGCCCTGGTCGGTGGGGTCGGTCGTGTCGGTGGGGTCGGTGGGGT
>NZ_JACSQQ010000049.1:22124-23995 GCF_014836555.1 Oerskovia rustica | reverse complement strand
ACGCGCCGGCGCTCGTCGACGTAGAGCGAGCCGCCCGCCCAGTCGGGGTCGGAGGGCAGCGGGTCGCTCGGCGCCCCCTCGACCGCGGCCGAGGACCAGCGCGTGGTCACCTCGCCGTCGTGGACGCGCTGGAGCGCGAGCTCGACCGCCCGGCGGAAGCCGATCAGCCCGCCGGGCGGGTCGGGGACGTACCGCGCGATGTCGTGCTCGTCGCACACGACCTCGTGGACCAGGGACTCGACCAGGGGGCGTGCGATGCTCGCGGGCACGGGGGTCACGAGACCCACCCAGTGGCTCGACAGGCGCGGGGTCAGGACCGGGACGCTCACGATCAGGCGTCGCGGGAGCCCTGCGACCTGCGCGTAGCCCTGCATCATCTGCCGGTAGGTCAGGACGTCGGGGCCGCCGACGTCGAACGCGCGCGAGACGTCCGGGGGCATCGTCGCGCTGCCGACGAGGTAGCGCAGCACGTCGCGGATCGCGATCGGCTGGATGCGGTTGTCGACCCAGCGCGGCGTCGTCATCGCAGGCAGGCGCTCGGTGAGGTAGCGCATCATCTCGAACGACGCCGAGCCCGACCCGAGGATCACCGCGGCCTGGAGGACCGTCGTCGGGACGCCCGAGGACAGCAGGATCTCGCCCACCTCCTTGCGCGAGGCCAGGTGCGGGGACAGGTCTGCGTCGTCGACGTCGGGGAACAGGCCGCCCAGGTAGACGATCCGCCCGACGCCCGCCTCGCGGGCCGCCCGGGCGAACGTCAGGGCCGTGCGCCGGTCGCGGGCCGCGAACGAGCGGCCCGTGCCGAGCGAGTGGATCAGGTAGTACGCGACGTCCGCCCCCTGCAGCGCCTCGCGGATCTGGTCGAGGTCCGACGCGTCGGCCTGGACCAGGTCCACGTGCTGCGCCCAGTCGCGGCCGACCAGGCGTTCGGGGCGGCGGGCGATCGCGCGGACGCGGTGCCCGGCGCCCAGGAGCTCGGGGACGAGGCGGCCGCCGACGTAGCCCGTCACCCCCGTGACGGCGACGGTCAGGGGTCGGGACCCGGCCACGGTGGGCCCGGCGGCCGACTCGGCGGCCGGGGCGGTCGTGGTGGGCGGGGGAGCGGCGTCGTCGGTGGGAGTCATGGTGCTCCCCATGGTGACCCGAGGGACGGCGGCTCGCGACCGGCCGTCACCCGAGCAGGTCCAGCACGGCGCGCTCGGCCGCGGCCTGGCTGCGCCGCCTGCCCAGGAGCGGCTCGATGGTCTGCCCGCGCTCCCAGAGGTCGACCAGGCGAGGGTCGATGTACGACGAGCGGGCGACGGCCGGGGTGTTGCCGAGCTCGTCGGCGACGTCCCGGACCACGCCCGCGACCACGGCCCGCCGGGCGCGGTCGGAGGCGGGTGGTGCACCCGCGTCCGCGAGGGCGCGGGCGGCGAGGACGGTGGCGTGCCAGGTGCGGAAGTCCTTCGCGGTCGCGTCCTCGCCCAGGCGCTCCTTGAGGTAGGCGGTCACGTCCGCGCTCGTCACGTCGTGCCAGACCACGCCGCCCGGCGTCTCCTCGCGCCACGCGAGCAGGTCGCCCGCGCCCCGACGCCGCACGAGCGTGGTGACGATCTCGCGGACCCGCTCGTCCTCGACGACGACGTCACGCACCTGCCCCGACTTCGCGGGGTAGCGGAAGTGGACCGAGCCGTCGCGCCGCACGCGCACGTGCTCGGTGCGCAGCGTCGCGAGACCGTAGCTGCCGTTCTGCTTCGCGTACGCCTCGCTGCCGGCGCGGAAGTAGGCGAGGTCCAGGAGCCGGAACGCGAGCGCGAGGACCTTGGCCCGCGGCATCCCGTCCGCCGTGAGGTCCTTGGCGACCCGGCGGGGGGGGGGGGGGGGGGGGG